>JBBQFI010000001.1:0-546582 GCA_038321775.1 Chthoniobacterales bacterium
GAAATCGCAGAGCGGTCAGCCTGTGGGAACTTCAAATTTCCGACAGGACGCGGCGGTCAATGGCTTAATCAATAGCTCTGATGTTGCGTTGGTGAAGTCGAAGTCAGGGACAGGGATTACAGTGGCGAGCAACGGAGTATCGCGCGAAGCCGGCGACCGGGTGATTCGCGAATGAGACGGATTTAAAAAGTTTTGAAGCGCATTTTGTTTACGATATTTTTCTCAGGTTTTTGGGTTCTTTCAGCCAAAACCGAAGCAGCCTCGGTTATGATCACAGGTCAAACGGCCGGTCCGACGCCCGGCGATGTGGCCCAGATCAAATCAAACGTTGGACAGGCTGTATCGCCGTCAAACTTTCGGAGCGATGTGACCAGAGACGGTTCGATCAACAGTTCCGACGTCGCATTCGCCAAATCTAAAAGCGGCAGCGGTATTTAGCCGGAACTTGCAGTTATGTTGCGTTGCTGGTAGAACCGCAACGGCAAAAATTTTGAAACATGAATGTGGCGATATTCGTTTTGCAGCTTCTAGTCTCAGCATTTCTCGCGATCTTATTTTTGCAATCGGGCGTCGACAAAATTGTCGATCGGCGGGGAAATCTTGAATGGTTAAAGGGGCACTTTGCCAAAAGCCCTTTTGCCAGCATGGTGCCACTGATGGTGAGCGTGATCACTATCCTGGAAATTGCGGCCGGGACGTTGAGCGCGATTGGATGTTTGCTTTTAATCATCAAGCACGATTCCGTCGTGGCATTTTATGGGGCCATTATTTCCGCCATCTCGATCCTGGCACTCTTCTTCGGGCAACGATTGGCTAAGGATTACGCAGGCGCGGCAGTCCTCGTTCCTTATTTTCTTGTCACGTTGATTGCGATCTATTTGCTCGCTTGACGAGCTCCGATTGCCTTTATTCTTCCAGCAGGAGATGGACATGCGCAAAGTTAACAGCAAAAACATGGCGGAGGAGTCTTGGTCATCTCCCAAAGGAAAGTTTCATGGAGTGGCGAGAGAACTTTCTATCGCTTTGGGGCGTGACGCGTCTTCGGCAAATGCGAAGGAAAGGCATCCGTTTGATGTGGAAATACTGCGCGTTGTTCCCGGTCACGCCCCGTATCCTTATCACTCGCATGCTGCGCAATGGGAGTTCTATCATGTGATTTCCGGAACGGGAATGGTCCGGCACAAAGATGGGATGACTCCGATTGAGACAGGAGATGCGTTTATTTTCGCGCCCGATGAACCGCATCAGCTGACCAATAGCGGCTCCGAAGACCTGATCATTTACGTCGTAGCTGACAATCCGATTGGCGAATCATGTTATTATCCCGACAGTAAAAAGTGGCTTGTGCGTTCACCCGAACGCAGACTTATTCGGGGAGAATCTCTTGAGTACTACGATGGTGAGGAGTGAGGGAGCGCTACAAGGCAACTGCTTGCGACACATCTCGTAACTCTTGTCTTGGTTTCCGCCATTTAGCGTTTAAGACGCGATGGTGATTTCCCTCGTAATGTCTGCGTATTAGTATTAGTTCGATGGTGCGACCTATTTCTCGCTCGAGCTGGAGCGCGTGCGAGTTACCTTCCAATCCTATCAACAACGCGAGTAAGCCCAGGCGGCTGCCTAGCATGTTGCTGATTGATTGCTTCAGTGCTTTTGACCAGGGATTGGGGACAAGGCTGCAACGTGTAAAAGGAGACAGGTAACAATCGTGTAACGCCGACGCCTCACCATAGCTGCGCGACAGGCGTCGCAGGTATCGCCAAGTTAAGCGCTTTGAATGGATGAAATGCGTTAAGCGTAGCTCGTCAGAGTACCAGAGTCTCCATCCGGCGAGACGCAGCACGTAACAGATTTCCGAGTCCTCGCCGGCGATTAATTTGCGGCCGGGCGTTCGTCCCGTACTTAAAGAGACAAAGCCGCCGTTTTTCAACTCCCTCCATGCTTTGGTCCGGATACATAATCCCGCGCCCCAAAGGTAGCCCCGAGTAGAAGTGATATCTCCTGTGCGGTCTGACTGCTGCCCGACAGCATAATATTCTTTAAATTGAGTGAACCACTTCGGTGGACTGCACTCAAAGCGCGCTCTGTTGTGCCCACCGCAGGCGCCAACTTCGGGATTATTCGCGAGAATCGTAACCGCGCGCGCAAGCCAGTCTTTCTCTAGCCAAATGTCATCGTGCACGTGCGCGAGGATGCTGTAGCGAGCATTAGCGATAGCAAGGTCGGCCGCATGATTGTACCCAGGGATGGGTTCTTTAAGAACCCGCAGTGGCGCCGATGCATCGTGGGGCCATTCACGCAGTGCGACCGCGGCAGTTCCGTCGCTCGAAGCATTATCGACAACGATAACCTCCCATGGCACGGTCATTTTTTCTTGCCGCGCCAGATGGCGAAGAGTTTCGCCTATGCGAGCGGCTCCATTGTAGGTACAGACGATAACCGATACTCCATCGGGAATATCGTCATTTTCATCCCAATCAGCCCCAGATGACGGACGCGTCGTAATAGGTGCCTCCCAAGCAGGGCTGATAGTTGAGCAACTCGCGCGCCTTTTCGGTGCCTAACAAGCATTGGTTGCCTTTGGTGTGGTTGGGAACGTGCGGCCATTTGGCGGCCAGGAAGTCCTGGATGTTCGCGATTCGTTCATCCACCACGGCGTCGGCGAGATTGAAGGCCTCGAACCTCGAATTCAGTTTCGATTCAATCGCACCCACAAAACCTGAAACCAGGTTTTCAATCGAAGTGCTAATGTAGAAGTTGTAGGGAAAATGGGAACGAGTTCCCGGCATTTCCAATCGTAAGGCAATGCTCTCAGTCGAGCCATCGCGAGATTCTTTGGCGAGGTACTGTTCGACTCGCAGTTTAAGCCAACCGTAAAGACTTTGTCCTTCCTCGTGATTGGGACAGTAATTGTCTTCGAGAATGGGAAATTGAGCGATCTGCATCGGTTCGTTGATTTTGTAAACTTGCGCGGATGAGGCAAAAATGAATTTGGGAACGCCAGCCGCGCGCGCCGCCTCAAAAACATTGATCGAGCCTTCGTAATTTATCCGATGAAAGTCGGCGGGCGTCGCTCCTTTGACGTGTTCGTGTGGCAAGCCGGCCAGATGTATCAGGACATCACTTCCTCGGAAGCGCTCAATTAGCTGGTCTCGTTCATCGAGAATATTGTCGGAACTCGCCCGAACAATCCCGCTACGAACCAACATTCGCTCAGTCTGCCTCAACGCTTTCTTAATTCGACGCGCGAGCTTTAAGCTAACGGGAGAATTTGAAGTGGCGAGATAATAGCGGCGAACGGAATCCACCAGCACGCCGCGATACTGGTCGAACACATCGGTCTCGTAACCGCGCAGCTCCAGACCGTGCCGTAACATTTGTCCGACAAATCCGCTGCCACCCGTTACAGTGATACGTTTTCTCTTCACGAAAGCCGGATTGAATAAGCGGATATCATACCCATGGCACGCGATATGATTGCGTAAGCCAGTGCAATCAGTTAGCTATTCGCGCCATGTCGGACACCGTCATTCGAGCTGAAAACCTAGGAAAGAGGTACCAGCTCACGTCCGCGTTTCGAAACGGTAGAAGCTACGCCTCTCCGAGTTTTCGCGAAGCCTTGACGGACGGAGCGCAATCGTTATTTCGTCGCAGAGAGCTGCTCAGTCGCAAAACTGAGGAATTATGGGCACTTCGCGACGTGAGCTTTGAAGTCAAGCGAGGCGAAGTCATTGGAATCATCGGACGCAACGGTGCCGGTAAGAGCACTCTATTAAAGATTCTAAGTCGCATAACGGATCCGACTGTCGGCAAGGTGCACATTAAGGGCCGAGTCGCCAGTCTTCTGGAAGTCGGCACTGGATTTCACCCCGAGTTAACCGGCCGCGAGAATATTTATTTAAACGGAGCGATTCTGGGAATGACTCGCGCCGAGATTCAGAAAAAATTCGATGAAATAGTCGCGTTCGCTGAGGTAGAACAATTTCTTGAAACGCCCGTCAAACGTTACTCGAGCGGAATGTATGTCCGCCTCGCATTTGCCGTGGCCGCCAACCTTGAACCTGAGATACTTGTGGTCGATGAGGTCCTGGCCGTTGGCGATGCCGAGTTTCAGAAGAAATGTCTGGGCAAGATGAATGAGGTATCGCAACGCGAAGGCCGGACGGTTTTACTCGTTAGTCATCAAATGAATGCGATCGAGCGACTTTGCGCGCGTGTTTTGCTGATCGACCGCGGCGAACTGAAAATGGAAAGCGCGGATGTCCGTTCAGTTATCCGCTTTTATATGTCGGGCGGAAAGGATAGCTCTGCGCGTGGAACGTGGATTAATCCGGGAAATGAATTTAACAATCCGCTGCTTCAACCCCATCGGATGTTTTTAGCAGATGGCTGCGGCGCGCCAATTCAAATGCCGGCGCCGACCGACTCCGAGATTTGGTTGTATATCGACGCAGATTTTAGGACCCTCGACCCCGCCTTCACGATTGGTTATGCCATCTATGCGGAATCGGGCGACCTTCTTTATCGGACGTATCACGTAGATGCGCCAGAAGAGGAGTGGCCTCGCGTGCGGCTGGGCAGAGCGTTACTACGGGGAAGAATACCGGCGGGTATCTTTAACGAAGGCACCTATCGCCTTGATCTTATTGCTGCGCTCCATTTTAGGCAGTGGATTTTTGAACCAAGAGGAGCTACCCCATCCGTTTTGTTGCGGTTTCAAGGCGGCAGTTTAAGTAAGTCGCCCTTTCGCGTCTCGAACCGTCCTGGGTTGCTTGCACCTGTTCTGCGGTGGGAATTGTGCGAAGAGGTTTAGTCGCGGCGTCATTGGCCGACGAGCCTAAATATTGAAGCGACCCTTTTTTCATTACGCGCTCGTCCAGCCTGCGGCGGGATCGAGCTTCGCCCGCCATACGGTGTTTAGAACTTCGCCGGGTGCTAGATTGGCTCGGCTTACACTTCGCTGCCCAGTCACCGCGTAAAGCCAGCCATCGTGATAGACCGCGGTCGTTTTCATACAGTACGGCAGCCAACCGGCGGTCCTCCAGCGATCTGTTCGCGAGTTATACACTTGGATCAGATCGGACAAGCAATGACGTGCTTCGTTGCCTCCGACCAGAATAGCGTAATGATCGATTATGGCTGACCGTTCTGTATGAGTGCGGGGCTCGGGCATTGGGGACACCGTTTTCCAGTCCTCGGTTCCGAGTTCCTTCATGAATGAATCACCATAGACAGTTTCTAACGGAGTGTTCGAATCACACGTGTACCGAGGATCGGCCGCGAGAGGCTTGACATCTCCATCCTGACCACCAAACACATAGAGCTTATCGTCCAAGACGGCACTCGTACGATGCGGGCCTCCTCTCGGGATGGGCACCTCCTCTCGCCATTGACTCTCGAGCGCCTTTCCTCCGATCACCGCGATGCTCCAATGATCACAAGCTGAGGTCCAACGGTCCGGCATGGCGCCTGAGATGGCATGGAGCCTTCGGTTCCACAGTTGCACTGTCGCACCGTAGCGCGCCTCCGGCAAAGATGGCAGTCTGCCCCACGACTTAGTTCGAACGTCCAAGACAAAACAATCGGAAACGGCAGGAGAACACCGTGCCCCGAACTGCCCACCCACCAAATAAATAAAGTCTTCGCTACACGCTATACCCATGTGAGTTTGCGGCATATTGATCGGCATCGTGATCCGATCCGTCCATCTTCTCTTGTTCAAATCGAACACATCGACCACGCTTAGAACCCGATCGATGGTTTGATAGCCTCCGATGACAAAAAGCTCTTGGCCAATCTTTCCAGCTGTGGCTTCAGCTCTCCTTTCTGGACAGCGCGCGCAAATTTTCCATATCAATTCCGGGGGCTTGCGACGCAGGCGATTGAATTCCATCTGTTCGCGCAGCTGCGCCGTGACCCGCGCTGGGAGTATTTGACGAGCGATTTTCTTGAGCACGCTTTTCTTCATCCTTTCAACGCGGTCTGATAAGATTCCACCTGCCGACCGATTCAGCTATCGCCGATTGAAGCAGCCAAAATAAAATACTAAAAAATACGCCAGATCCTTGAAGATGCTCACTGTTTCGCCGACTGGACCTTCTATCCGCTACCGATTTGTTATCTGAAGATATGGATATCTGCACTCTAGCGCCGCATCTAGTCACGTGATGTTGCGCGTGGGTCTTAGGGCAATGGGAGGATCCGATTGGATCGCCGGTGTGCAATACCTTCACAGCTTGCTCTATGGAAATAGTCTATTGCCACCGGAAGAGCGATGTTACCTGCGTGTTTATCTGGATTTTTCCCGCCATCGGCCTTCTGATTACCGGGAGGTGGGCATGTTTTCATCGGGTGTGCATGTAACCGATTTTTCTCCGGCATCTGCGCACCGTCTTTACCGCAAACTGCGCCGGGTTGTGGGAATTGCTGTGCGACAGCGCCGCCGCCCGCTGCTGCCGAGACTGGATCTGCCTCGATTGCTTCGCAAGAACCGCACCGATGTCCTGTTCGCCGGGCACGTCATCGAGCCGGACATGGGCATTCCGCAAATATGCTGGATACCCGACTTTCAGCACATTTACCGACCGGACTTCTTTTCCCTCGAGGAGCGGCAGCACCGGGATCAGCATTTTGCCCGGATTATGGCGGAGGCGGATCGCGTGGTTGTAAGCAATCAGTGCAGCTACGCCGACGCAGTTCGGCTTTATCCGGAGACTCGACATAAGGTAGCGGTGTTGCCCTTTACCATGTATCTCGGCCTTGATTGGCGGAGAGCTGACGCCGCGGAAGTGGTGCGCAAGTACGATTTGCCAAGGAAATTTATACTCTTCCCAAGCCAACTTTGGAAGCACAAGAACCACGTCACTGTTTTTCGCGCCATCGAACTATTGCACGCAGGCGGAGTTGATGACGCCTTCCTGGTGTGCACCGGTTTTGAGCACGACTCCCGATTTCCAAATTACGCAACAGAGCTTGAGGAGTTTCTAGGCGCACACAGACTTAAGGCCACCGTCCAGATGCTGGGACTGCTTCCTCGTCACGACCAGGTGCAGCTGATGCGCGCCGCGGCGGCGATCGTCCAACCTTCGCTCTTCGAAGGATGGAGCGCGGTGGTTGAGGAAGGCCGATCGCTCGGAAAGATGATTTTCGCATCGGACATCCCCATGCATCGCGAGCAGCAGACGGAGCGTGTGCACCTTTTCACGGCGACGTCAGCAGAGGGGCTCGCCGATTTACTTGGTAAATTTTGGCCGGACCTAAAAGCGGGTCCGGATCTGGACTTTGAAGCAATAGCTGAAGAGCAGTATCAGATTCGCATTCGCGAATTTGCGCGGCAATTTGTCAGTATTTGTCGTGATGTCGTGGAATCCGCAACCCGCTGACATGAACATGGTAACTGCTCCTTCCGGTAACCGCTTGTTATTGATCTGGCGAACAGAATTCTTATTTTATACGCCCGAACGCCGCCAGCTTGCCGCGGAGTGGAATCAGGTGCGTCTTGCCTCGGCGGTTTTTCCCGAAGAACCGAACTTGATCAACCACCGATTGGACCGACCGCTTCCGTTCGCGAGTGAGTCGTTCGATGCGATTTACAGCTTTCATGTCGTGGAGCATCTAAACCCACGCTCCAATGAACGCTTCATCGGGGATGTTCACCGTTTGCTCAAGCCGCGGGGAGTGTACCGCGTTTCCACCCCTGACCTTGAGTTTTTGGCGGCCGAGTACCTCAAGTGTTTGCATGAACAATTGACGTTGGCCTCGCCGGAAAATTACGCACGTTATCGGTGGGCAGTTTGTAATCTGATCGATCAATGCGCACGCGAGGAGTCAGGCGGCGAGATGTTGGAAGTAATCCGACGGGGTGAGTATCTCTCCGAACACGTAAAGCACATGAATGGAGATTTATTTCTTTACCTCTTTCCGGCCCAGACAAACGGACCAGAGTTACTTTCCGAGCGAAAAATCGTGAATGTTGTAGGAAACATTTCCAACTTTTGTCGTAAGGTTGCAAACGCTCTCCGCAATAGACTGCGACCGGGTCGGACCCAGAGATCCTATTTAGAGCTTACACATGAGAGGAATCTTTGGCTCTTTGACCGAGTCTCATTGCACCAACTTTTTTCAAAGTCGGGATTTCGAACTATCGATCCAACCGATCATCGCAGATCAAGCATTCCTGATTGGAGCCGTTACAACTTTGACCAGTCAGCATTTGGCGACTACCCTTTAGAGCCATCGCTTTACATGGAAGGTATTAAGTAGACGACTTAGCACTACTTAATCGACGTGTGTGACGAGGAAGCTTGGGGCCCTAATGCCGTGCCGGATTGCGACTTAACCAGCGAAACATCCGAGCTATTGATTACACCGTTAACCGTAACGTCATCACGAGTAGCTCCTACAGTGCCGCTCGCTCCTTTGGTCTCGCTAACGTCGGAGCTATTTACCGATCCATTACCAGTCGTATCCCCGATTAAGATGCTCATGGGCACGGTAACATCTCCGGCATTGGCGCCTTGGTGCACGTCGAAAAGGGTAAGGCCGATCGTCTGCGCGTTCGCAATGTTTGTTAGCGAGACGGTGACTGTGGCTCCGTTGACGCTCACAACGCCGCCATTCGAAGCGCCATTTACTCCCACGGCGCCAGTTCCCGAAGTTACATCAGCTTGAAAATTGCCGTTCACTGTTACTGCACTGGCGAAATTGATAACAACCTGATAGTCGCCGGTATCGCCACCGGAGCGACACTCTACTCCCGGCGTCCCGGCAAGCGGCAGGTTAATATCCAAGGTCCCGGCGCTGCCGTGCACTTTCCGGGAGACAGCACTTTGGATTGGCGGCGGCGATGTGCCTCCGCTGCCTATTATAATCCGCACATCCTTTTCGTTAGTCTGACCTTTCGTATCCGTTACACGCATGCCCACGATGTGGGAACCGTAGGTGAACTGCGTCGTATCAAACAACATGTGCGCTCCACCATAGTGAAAATGATTTTCATTATTCACATCGGTATAACGCAACACGCTATCAACAAAGAACTCCGCTTTGACGGTGCTCACATCATCTACGCCATCGCCGAAGAACTCGGCGTGGGTGCCGGAAACCACTTCGCCTTCAGCTGGCCGTGTAAGAAGGGCAATTGGCGGCATATCGACATTTACCACGATTGTAAATGACTGAGATGCGTTCGGGAGAACACCATTCGAAGCCTGAATCGCAACAGGGAAACTCCCGGTATTGGTAGGTGTCCAGTTAATAATCCCGGTCGCGGAATCAATACTCATTCCGGCGGGAGCGGTCGTTAGGGCAAAAGCTACGGTGGGGTTGCCGTTGGCATTTGCATCGTAGGTGTAGGCTGCATCCTGCACGCCGGTTAATATCGGATTGCTCGTGAATGCCGGCGCCAGCGGATCGTTGTCGATCGCTGTGACAGCGACGGTCCGCGAGGGCTGGCCCGCCATCGAAACCGTGATGGTGGCAGTGTCGTTCGTGTTATCAGCGTCTTCGGCCGCCGCAATGGTGACCGTTTGTGGAGTGGCATAATTGGCGGTTGTAAACGTAAGCGCGGCGCCGCTACTTACGCCAATATCGCTATCGCCAGCTGTGCGCGCGACTGAAACCGCGACGTCGGTCGCCGGCATGCTAGCGAGTCTAACCGTAAAGGTATTAAATCCGCCCTCGTTCAGAGTAAGGCTCGAAGTCGAAACCACAAGCTGAGGATCGTCGTTATCGACACCGTTCACGTTCAGGTCATAGGTCGCGATGCCGGGGGCCAGGACGCGGAATGTTGCGCCATCGTTATCGACATCGGAATCCTCGGCCGCGCTAATAGTTACCAACTGAGGTACGTAGTAGTTAGAAGGCGTGAAAGTGAGAGTTGCTCCGCTGCTGATGCTAAGATCGGTGTCACCACTTAGCCGAGAGGTTGTTACGGTTACGTTACCGACAGGAGCATTGGCCAGGCGGACGGCAAATAGGGCTGAAGAACCCTCCATGATGTTAAAGGCGGTAGGCTGAACGATAAGATTTTGCGCGGTGCTGGTGGTGGCAAGACGTCTGATAACTCCGCTCCCAATGCCTTGGTAATACATGGCACCATCCGGTCCGGTAGCGATGTCGACTTGTCCCGAAAGATTTGTCGCGAATAAATCGACGCTCGTAATGTCGTTAGTGGCATCGAGAGTTGCTCGCGCCATCTGTCCCGAAACGTAATCACCGAAGAAAAAATTACCGCGGTAAGCGGCGGGAAAAGCGGTGCTGTCATAAAATGAGCCGCCCGAGATCGCCGCTCCGGAAGAGCCATTACCATAAGTAGTAGAAGTCGCCGTGCCTCCGCCGGATGTCGCGTCCGCACCAGCCTGAACGAAGCGAAAGACCTGTTGACTAACGTCCTCGGAAACGTAAAAGGCGCCGTTGAAACTCGAATCCGAAGCGCCTGCAATCACGACCCGGCCGCCGCGGCGGAAGGGATGCACGTGTGGGTCCGTGTTTGTCGTTGTAACTGTGACAACACCGCTAGAACGAGCGAGTCCGTTTGCCGCGCTGGAAATGGTGAGCCCGGTCGGCGGCGCCGTCGTATAGGCAATCGCAGGAATAATGAAAGTGGCAGGCTGATTATTCTCCCAATCGTCATAGCCACCGTGCTCACCGCGGTGCACAATGAAAACTTGTTCGTAACCGGGCCCGTTAGGCGTCTGGCCGGTGGGCGTACTTCCGACAACGTTTAACCATAACAATCCGGTTCCCGGTTGAAAGGTAAGAGTGAACGGATTGCGAAAACCGCGTCCCCAGATGTAGTCATTGTTCGGTCCTGCTCCGTCGAAGAATGGATTGTCATTCGGGACAGAACCGTCGCGATTGGCGCGCCCGACTTTCGCGCAAAGCGACATGAGATCGGTGCCGACCCCGGTCTTGTTGCCATTGTCTCCGATTGACCAATACAGTTTTCCATCCGCGCCGAAACCTATTCCGCCGCCATCGTGATTCTGACCGAGAGTAGGCAGGCCGGAGACAATCACGGTTCTGCTAGTTCCGACGTTCGCGCTATCGGTGTAGCGGATGATCTGCTGTTCGTTCGACGATTTAGTGAGGAAAAAGTAGACGTAATGATTGGAAAGGTAGCCAGAATCGAAAGCAACTCCGAGCAAACCGCACTCGCTGTTCGTGTAAACTGTTTCGGTGATGAACGGCGTTCCGAGAAGCGTTCCACTAGGTGTGCCAGCCTGGAATCCGTGCTGCACAATGTAACAGGCGCCGCCTTTCTGAGTAACAAAGAGTCGACCCGATCCATCGGGCGCCCAAGCTATGCCTGTGGTCTGATTTAAGGTTGCGCTTGAGAGGAAAATCGTCTCGGAAAAATTGACCGGGTCCACCAGCGTCGCGAACGTATTAGCGACGGAGAAGAACGCCGCCAATAGGATACAATCAAGTGTTCGCATATCTTTCAAACTACACCACACCTTGATCGAGCATTGCGTCAGCTACTTTAACGAAGCCCGCGATATTTGCACCGACAACAAGATTCCCTGGATGACCATACTCCGCTGCTGTCTCCCATGCGTTCTTATGTATCGTCGTCATGATCTGGCGTAATCGTTGATCGACCTCTTCACTGGGCCACGGAAGGCGCATCGAGTTTTGACACATCTCCAATCCTGAAGTGGCGACTCCGCCGGCATTAGCCGCCTTGCCAGGGCCATAAAGTATTTTTTTGGCCAGAAACATATCGACGCCTGCCGGTGCCGTCGGCATATTGGCAGCTTCAGAAACCAAATAGCACCCGTTATCCAGAAGCTTCCTCGCATCGTCTTTGCTGATTTCGTTATGAGTTGCGCATGGAAAGGCGCAATCGCATGCAATGCTCCAAGGCCGTTGCCCCTGGACATATTTCGCTTTGAAGTGTGCGGCGTACTCCTTGATTCGATGGCGGCGCACATTCTTAAGATGCATGACCCATGAAAGCTTATCCGGAGTAATGCCATGTTTGTCGTAGATGAATCCGCCCGAATCGGACATAGTCACAACTTTGGCGCCGACCTGGTTTAATTTTTCGACCGTGTATTGCGCAGCGTTTCCGGAACCGGACACGGTGCAGATTTTGCCTTCAAGAGTTTGACCGCGAGTCTTCAGCATCTCTTGCGCAAAGTAGACCGCGCCATAACCAGTCGCTTGCGGTCGAATGAGCGAGCCGCCCCAGTTGAGCGATTTGCCGGTCAACACGCCGGTGAATTCGTTAGCAAGACGTTTGTATTGGCCAAACAAAAAACCAATCTCGCGACCACCGACTCCAATATCGCCGGCCGGAACATCGGTGTCGGGTCCGACATGGCGGAAGAGCTCGGTCATGAAAGACTGGCAAAAACTCATCACTTCATTGTCCGATTTCCCTTTGGGATCGAAGTCCGCGCCGCCTTTGCCACCGCCCATCGGCAACGTTGTTAACGAGTTCTTGAACACTTGTTCGAAAGCGAGAAATTTCAAGATGCTTGCGTTCACCGTCGGGTGAAAACGCAGGCCGCCTTTGTAAGGTCCGATCGCGCTGTTCATCTGCACGCGGAAGCCGCGGTTTACCTGAATGCCGCCTTTGTTATCGATCCACGGAACTCGAAATTGAATCAGGCGCTCCGGTTCGACAATGCGCTCCAGGATTTTACCGTCGCGATACTTTTTGTTTCGCTGCACGACCGGTTCGATCGACTCAATGACTTCGGTTACGGCCTGGAGGAATTCCGGCTCATGCGGGTTTCGTTTATGAACGATGTCGAGAATTTCCTGAACGAGATCCATAGAATGTTAACCCCCTGATTTACGAAAAGTTGGAAATGCTCGCCTCTTGATAGCGAGTTCATTTCCAACCAAGGGAAGAGCCTCTCCGACTTCGGTTGAAATTACAAGAAAATCACGCTTGGCTTTGATCGCCTCGACAGGGCGCCGCGTCTGCAGCAATTTTCGGCGATGCGATCGAAGATAAGCGCCGGCTTGCTGATGTTTCGAAAGAACGGGGCCACGGTGGAAATTTTGCTCGTTCATCCGGGTGGACCGTACTTTCAGAAGAAGGATGACGGAGCCTGGAGCATTCCCAAGGGCGAAGCAGGTGACGGCGAAGATTTACTCACCCGGGCAAGGATCGAGTTTAAAGAAGAACTTGGATTCGTTCCGTCTGACAGCACCATCGAATTAGGAACCGTTAAGCAAAAAGGGGGCAAAACGGTGCACGCCTGGGCCTTTGAAGGTGATTTACCGCGCGACTTCGAACTGAAATCAAACACCTTCGATCTAGAGTGGCCTCCGCGTTCCGGTAAGATGCAAACTTTTCCGGAAGCGGACAAGGCAGCTTTCTTTCCCGTCGATGAAGCAAAGCGGAAGATGAACATCGCGCAGGTATTCTTCCTCGACCGGTTAGTCACTATTCTTGAACAAACCGAACGCGATAGCTCATAATGAAACCGTTGTTTATTTTCGTGCCCGGCGCCGGTGCCTCTTCTTCCCATCCTTGGATGCAAAAATGGAAAGCACAATTGAGCAAACTTGGACGGGTCGAGACCTTTGATTACGATTATATGCGTGAAGGTCGAAGGCGGCCTGATTCGCTTCCATTGCTGATAGCGGCACACCGGCAGGCTTTTGTTCAAGCCCAACAGCAAGCCGACGGACCGACTATTCTTATCGGCAAGAGCATGGGCGGGCGGATCGGCTGTCACGTAGCTTTGGAAGAAAAAGTAAGCGGCGTGGTGTGTCTTAGTTATCCGCTATGCGGAGGTGGTGACCCATCGAAGCTTCGCGATCGTGTTCTGCGCGACTTGCGCACACCGATCCTGTTTGTGCAAGGCACGCGCGATTCGCTTTGTCCCTTGGAACTTCTCGATCAGGTGCGGGCCGATATGTTAGCGCCTAACAAGCTCCACATTGTTGAAGGAGGAGATCATTCGTTATTAGTTTCGAAGCGACAACTAACAACTGTTGGTGAAACGCAAGAAGATGTAGACCGCCGAATCGCTGCGGCTATCGACGAATTTGTCTCAGTTACTTCAAGCTAGCGACAATTCGTCGTCCCATAAGCTTGCTTCTTTTTTCTTTACCAAAACGCTCTTCTTCGTGAAACACTCGTTGAACTAGTTCCGCCGCAACCGTGGTCTCTGGGAGAACAGGGATAAGGTAACGATACAAGTAGGGCAGGACGTTCGTTTCATTGATAATGAAATGCTTCGCTACTGCATCGCTTATTGCGGTGAAAGAATGTAAATTGTGGTCGTGACTGTTTTGCCACACCTGCATCGGGTCAGCGCTCGATAAGAGGTTAGTTACTAATTGGTCTTTGACTGGCAGGACAAACGGCCGGGCTTGATTGCGAATAAATTCAACGAACCAGTGCACGGTAGCGGAATCGGTCTCGCCAAAGGCGAAGTCTTCAATCAATAACTTCCCTGGCGGATCTAGAAGTGCTTTTGCTTTCTCGACCGCTCCATTCAGTGGATCGATGTGATGCAGCGATCGCGTGAAGGTAATCGCATCAAAAGGCCCACTATCGTACTCCGGCCATGAGGCTACTGATGCGCGGACGCCGAGCTTCTGCGCTTTCGCCACGCGCTCGGGCTCTGCATCCAATGCTGTCACATCAAAGCCCTGGTGGGAAAGCTCAGCTGCGACTTCGCCATCTCCGCTGCCAACTTCGAGAAGACTCGCTCCTGCGGGAAGGTGAGTGATAAGGAAGTTTACTGTCTCGCGAGTCGCCACATCGATGGGGTTTTGCGCAGCCATTAACTGTGGCGAGAGAGTTTTCCAAAAAGCTTTTTCGCCTTGGCTGGTGCAAGCGACGCCGCGCGCGATAAAACAATTTTGGCCAATAGTACACGATAAGGTCCCGGGAGATTTGCGGGCAAACAGGCGAAAGTTGTTGGACGTTCGGCATCGCCAATCGAGTCGAGCGAACCGTATCGACGAAGAAACTCCGGATGATCGCTGAAGAATGCGGTCGGCCAATGGCGATCAAGGAACCGGCGCCACGGTGTGCCGGCACCAAAATCATGCATGAAAACAACGCTCGGTTTACGCGTCTGTAAGAGATGCAATGCGAGTTTAAGTGCGCGAAATTCTTTCGGGCCATCGATTAACACGGGATCGTTAGCTTCTAGAAGCTTAGGTAAAACTTCGCGGGAATCGCCAAAGAGACATTCCACATTTGGATAGGGAGCAAGTTTCTTTAGTGCGATTGCTGCGCGTGGAGAAGTTGCTTCAAATTCAACGCTCGCGATTCGCGCATTCGGGAAGCAATGCGTTAGCATCAGTGTTGCGCCTCCCAAGTCTCGGCCCGATTCAAGAATCCGTCGTGGATTTAGCGGCCGCACGACGCAGTAGAAGAAAAACATCTCGCTGATGAAAATTCCCGGACCTCGTTCTTGTGCCGGCATGGCGTCGATTACGTCACGAAACTCCGGCAACAGTTGATCCGCCTTAGCGAGAACAGCATCGATACTCACTGAGTCATTGCTTTGCATTGTAACTTGCATCCGCCGTCAAAATTTCAGTCTCTCAATAATCAATGATTCAGTCTTTACCTTGTCGATCAGATTTGAAAGAATAGCGACGTAAGTCACCCCATACCATGAATACTCCATTATCCCGAAGAAGCTTCGGCATTTCCATCGGACAATTCTGTTCGTTCAAGAAGGCGCCTTTGCTGTCGATTTTTCTCGCAGCAATTCAACTCAGCGTTTGGACTGCGACAGCCGCGGCATCGTTTCACTTGATGCAAATTTCGCAGATTATTGGTGGCGTGAACGGCGATACCTCCGCGCAGGCAATCGAATTACGCATGCGTGCACCTGGGCAAAATTTTCTTTCAAATGCTCCCAAGCTAATCGTGGTGGATGCCACCGGTTCCAATCCAATAACGTTGATTACATTCGGGAGTGACGTGGCCGTGGGCAACGTCGGCAGCACGGTGCTGATTACCACGGCGAACTTCAAGAACCACACCACGAATCCTGCCGCTTTCCATGGCGACTTTACTTTCACCAATGCCATTCCCGCATCATACCTTGCGGCGGGCCGCCTGGTTTACGAGGATTCCGTTGGCAACATTTTGTGGTCTCTGGCATTTGGCGGAGCCAATTATACGGGCCCAACCAATGGGGAAACGACCAATGGGGTTCCTGATCCTGGAAAATTTGGATCGGCACTGCCCAAAGACACTTTGCAGGCGCTCCGTTACCAAGGCTTAGCCTCGGGCCAGAATAACAATGACGCCACCGACTACGCGTTGACTGCAGGCGCCGCAACTTTAATGAACAACGCCGGCACGATTTATACCGTTGTCTCACAACCTTCCGTTTCTGCGCGCTTACTTAACGTTTCCGCTCGTTCGCGTGTTCAGATGGGCGACAACGTCTTGATCGGTGGCTTTATCATCAATGGGTCCGGTTCCAAGAAAGTGATCCTTCGTGGTCTCGGACCATCTCTTTCAAGCGCTGGGATCCAAGGCGTTTTGGCCAATCCCGTGTTAGAGCTACATAAGCCCGGCGGCGCCGTAGTAACTAACGACGATTGGAGAACGGCGCAGAGCGCGGAAATTGAGGCTACAGGCATACCGCCAACGAATAACTTGGAATCAGCTATCGTAGCTACCCTTACTCCAGGCAAGTACACAGCAATCTTGCGAGGAAAAAACAACGGAAGTGGGATTGGCTTGGTAGAAGTCTACGACCTCAATGCCGCAGCTTCTAGTCAGCTGATTAATATCAGTAGCCGCAGTTTCGTCGATACCGGCGACAATGTCTTGATTGGAGGCATTATCGTCGGTCCGACAGGATCGCTCAGCAGTAAGTTGTTGATCCGTGCAATCGGTCCGTCGCTTGCAAGTTCAGGAATATCTAATCCGCTTCTCGATCCCACCCTTGAGTTACACAACAAGAATGGTGTCTTAATAGCTTCGAATAACGATTGGAAGAGTACGCAGCAAGCCGCAATCCAAGCCACGGGAGCGCCGCCTACTAATGATTTGGAATCCGCGATGGTAGTGAAACCCGCACTTGGTAACTACACTGCTATTGTGCGTGGCAGGAACGGTACAACCGGCGTAGCTCTGATAGAAGTTTACAATCTACACTAGCCGTCGCCGCGCTCTGCTGCTCGGATGATGGCTACAAGTTTACGCTGATCGCAAACTGCTTGTTTATCCACGGGGGATAGCTGTCGAGTTTTCCAAAGATCGGATCGTAGTAGGCGCCGTTGTGGAAGACCGTCCAGTGGCCGCCTCCAAAGGAATTGTCCATCAAAAAGACGATGCCGTTCGAGGTCGGATTATTTCCATGGAGTTGGACGACTTTTGGAGAGGATTGTGGCTTCAATTTATGAAGAGCCGCGATCAGCTGGCACGTATGGGTTTGGCCTTTTGTGCCCATCACGTTAATAACGGACTTCACGTCCACACCGGTGATCATGGCGATGCTGGTTTGTCCGCACGTCGTAAATGTCGGTTGGATTAAACTGTGGAAGTCTGCGGTCCGGGCTTCGATGACGCGAGACGGTGAGTGTCGCGATTGGGCGGATGCGTCGCATAATTGCGATGTGAGAAGCAGGATCAGCCACGCGCCGAAGAGGCCTCCGAGGGTTTGGGCCCGACCCGCGCCTCGGGTGAGTGTGGAGCGAGGCGGACGAGATAATGGGCCGTTTAAAATCACCCATCCTGTTCAAGCGATGAAGGTGCCGCGCCCTGCAGCGGACTCTGTGTAAATCGGCCAGCGGTTTTCCTTTAGACGGCCTCCATACTCGTGATCGAGTGCGGCCAAAAGGATCCGCGTCTCCGTTTTTAGGCTTCGATTATTTTGTTCCGGATAGCGTAACGAACCATTTCGCCGATGGAATTCAGGTTGAGTTTTCGCATGATCGTGGCGCGATGGGTCTCTGCGGTTTTGACGCCGATACCGAGCGTGCTCGCAACTTCTTTGTTGCTCCTGCCTTCGACAAGAAGCTGCAGAATTTCGCGTTCACGATCTGTCACGCGACTTTTCTCCGGCGTTGCCCGGCGCACTTCTTCGCTCTCCATATACCGGGCAAAGACGATCTCCGATACGCGAGTGGTCAGATAATGTTTGTGTTGGGAAAGGGCCTTCACGGCTTCAATCAACTGCGCGGTTGCATCCGTCTTCATGATGTAGCTGCGCGCTCCGGAAGCGAAAAACTCATGCACCAGTTCTTCGGTTTCCTGTCCGGTAAAGATCAGCACTTCGGTTTGCGGTAGGATTTTTTTTATCTGACGGGTCACGTCGAGACCGTTTAAACCGGGCATCCCGATGTCCAGGATCGCCACATCCGGTTTTAATTTGGCGCTTAGTGCCACCGCATCACGACCGTTGTCCGCTTCGCCCACAACGCTCCAACCGGGCTCGGTTTCGAGCAATCCACGCAATCCCTCCCGCACGATCTTGTGATCGTCCGCCAGAAGAATGCGTACCTTTTTTGTCGCCGGGCAATTGCTGATCATTATTCCTGAAAAGGCGAATGCGTTGCCAGTCAGGACCTGCATAAAAGCATAACCCTAGCCAGCGAGGGGCGCTGCCTCTCAGGCGATGGGGGAAAGGCTACGGCTCCGGCTACACGTCGTAATACATCGTGAACTCGTAGGGATGAGGACGCAGACGGAGGGCGTCATATTCCTTTTGTTTCATCTCCAGCCAGTTCGCGATGAAGTCGGCGTTAAAGACATCGCCTTTGAGAAGGAAGGAATGATCGGCTTCCAATGCTTCGATGGCGCCGCGCAAAGAATCGGGGACACTCGGCACATTCGCCAATTCTTCCGGCGGCAGTTCGTACAGATTCTTATCGAGCGGATCGCCCGGATCAATGCGGTTTTGAATTCCATCGAGTCCGGCAAGCAACAGCGCGGAGAACGCGATGTAAGGATTAGCAGCAGCGTCCGGCGTGCGGAACTCGATCCGCTTCGTTTTCGGGTTCGCCGAGTATGTCGGAATGCGAATAGCCGCGGAACGATTGCGCGCGGAGTACGCGAGATTTACCGGCGCTTCGAATCCCGGCACGAGGCGCTTGTAACTGTTAGTCGTGGGGTTCGTGATGCATGTAAGCGCGGGCGCATGTTTCAAAATGCCGCCGATAAAAAAAAGCGCCATCTCACTCAGGCCGGAGTAACCATTGCCGGCGAAAAGCGGTTTGCCGTCTTTCCAGAGCGACATGTGTGTGTGCATGCCGCTGCCATTATCGCCAAAAACAGGCTTGGGCATAAACGTGACAGTCTTGTTGTGCCTCTTCGCGACGTTGCGAACGATGTATTTATAATACTGCATCGAATCGCCCATGATTTTGAGCGGCGCGTAACGAATATCGATCTCAGCTTGCCCGGCCGTCGCGACTTCGTGGTGCTGGCGTTCGATTGGAATACCGGCCTTCTCCATTTCGAGACACATTTCGTTGCGAATGTCCTGCAACGTGTCCGCCGGTGATACCGGGAAGTAGCCTTCCTTCGCGCGAATCTTGTTGCCGAGATTGGGGAATTCTTCACGCGCGCTGTTCCAATGAGCTTCCGCGCTATCGACCAGATGAAAGGACGAATTAGCCGAGCAGCTGTAGCGGACTTCATCGAAAATAAAGAACTCCGCTTCCGGCCCGAAGTAAGCCGTGTCGGCGATGCCGGTGCTATTGAGATAAGCTTCCGCCTTTTCCGCCACGCCGCGCGGATCGCGATCGTACGGCTCGCGCGTGATCGGATCTACAATCGTGCAGATGAGACTAAGCGTCGGTTCGCTGTTAAAAATATCGATCCATGCTGTGGTCGGATCGGGAATGACGAGCATGTCGCTGGCATTGATCGCGCGCCAGCCGCGAATGCTCGAACCGTCAAAACCGAGACCCTCAGTGAAGATTTCTTCGTTGTACTCGGTGAGCGTGGTGGTGAAATGCTGCCAGGAACCCGGCAGATCGGTGAATTTGAAATCCACGAGTTTCACTTCGTGGTCCTTGATCATTTTGCTGACGTCGGATGCGGTTTTTTCTTTGGCCATGTTGGGTAGTTGAGCTGCTTTGGAGTTAAGAAAGAAAATCGATCATGCGCTGCTTTGTTAAATCGCGAATTACACCGCGAGACTCCACCACCGTCGAATGGGCGGAGATGGGTGAGGGGAACAAAAGTTAAACCGCTTTTTCGCCGATTTCTTCGGTGCGAATGCGCACCGCATGTTCTACAGGCAGAACAAAAACTTTGCCGTCGCCAATCTTGCCGGTCTTCGCCGCTGCCACCACCACAGTGACCGCGCGATCGACCATGTCGTCAGCGAGCACGACTTCCACTTTCACCTTAGGAAGAAAATCGACCGTGTATTCGCTGCCGCGATAAATTTCGGTGTGGCCCTTCTGCCGTCCAAAGCCTTTTACTTCCGTCACGGTCATCCCTTCGATGCCGAGTTCCGCGAGGGCCTCTTTGACTTCCTCGAGTTTGAACGGCTTGATGATCGCCTCCAGTTTTTTCATTTGAATTAAATCTCGAACCGCCAGCTGTCTTTCGATCCGAAAGCTAAACGCGGCACGCGCTTCCTTAACAACGGCACGGCGAGTATGCAATCGCAAAATTTTTTCGTTTTCTCGGCGGAAGATTTTACGAATCGCCGCTGACGTTTATACTGAAAAAGATGTCTCGCGATTCTTTTGTTCACCTCCACCTCCACACGGAGTACTCGCTCCTCGACGGTGCCGTGCGAATGAAGGAGTTAATGCGCAAAGCGGCGGAATTCGAGATGCCGGCCGTGGCCATCACGGATCACGGAAATCTTTTTGGCGCGATCGAATTCTACCAGGAGGCGACCAGCGCGGGGATCAAGCCAATCATTGGCTGCGAAGCATACATGGCGCCGGGCTTGATGAGCGATCGGCCGAACACAATGCGTGACGCTGCGTATCACTTCACGTTATTAGCGAAGAATGAGACCGGTTATCGCAATCTAGTGAAGCTAATTTCCGCGGCGCATCTCGACGGATTTCACTATCGCCCGCGCATCGACAAAGAGCTTCTCGCCAGGCATTCCGAGGGGTTGATCGGAATGAGCGCTTGTCTGAAAGGCGAGATCAACATGGCGATTCAGGCGAACGATCTGGCAAAGGCGCGCAAGAGCACCGCCGAATTTCGCGATCTTTTCGGCGCGGAGAATTTCTTCCTCGAAATGCACGATCACGGCATCGAAGCGCAGCATAAATGCAATGCGGTGCTGCCGCAGCTGGCCAAAGAATTCGGTGTTGGTCTGGTGGCGGTGAACGACGTGCATTTTCTCGAGCGCAGTCATCACGAAGCGCACGACGTCATGATTTGCATCGGCACCGGCAAACTCGTCGCGGACGAGCGCCGCATGCATTATCTGCCGGAATTATATTTCAAATCGCCCGAGGACATGCGCGCGATCTTTCCAGATTTTCCGGAAGCGATCACGAACACATTGGCCATCGCCGAGCGTTGTGATTTGAAACTCGAATTCGGTCACCAAAAATATCCTGAGTATCCCGCGCCCGAGGACAAAACGCGTGAGGCTTATTTGCGCGAACTTTGTTACGAAGGGTTGCACAAGCGCTACGGCGAGCGTGCCGGGACAGATTCCGATTTGATCAAGCGACTCGACTACGAAGTCGATGTTTTGGAAAAAACCGGGTTCGTCAGTTACATCCTGATCGTCTGGGATTTCATTCATTTCGCGAAGGGCCGAAAAATTCCAGTCGGTCCGGGACGCGGTTCCGCTGCCGGTTCGATCGTGGCCTACGTGCTTGGAATCACCGACGTCGATCCGCTCAAGTACGGTTTACTTTTCGAGCGCTTTCTGAATCCCGAGCGCGTTTCCCCGCCGGACATCGACGTGGATTTTTGTGAAGCGCGGCGTGGCGAAGTGCTCGAGTACGTCCGCCAAAAATACGGCGAGCGTCGCGTCTCTCAGATCATCACTTTCGGAAAACTGAAAGCGAAAAGCGTGGTGCGCGACGTCGGTCGCGTCATCGGCCTCAGTTACAGCGAGGCGGATCGCATCGCAAAAATGATCCCTAACGAGTTGAATATCACGCTCGCGTCTGCCGCGGAAAAAACGCCGGACTTGAAGCGAGCGATCGAAACCGAAGCGTCAACGCGGCAGCTCTGGGATTACGCGAAAGTGCTGGAGGGCTTGTCGCGCAACGCCGGTGTGCACGCCGCGGGCGTCGTCATCGCGGATCGCGATTTGTCCGAATACGTCCCGCTCTGTCGCGACACAAAAGGTAACGATGTCATCAGTCAATATTCGATGGGACCGCTGAACGATCTCGGCCTGCTGAAGATGGATTTTCTCGGACTGAAAACGCTCACCGTAATTGAAGATGCGCTGACGTTAATCAGAAAACGCGTGCCGGATTTTTCCCTCGAGTCGATTCCGCTCGACGATGCGGCGAGCTTCGCTCTCTACAATCGCGGCGAAACAATCGGACTTTTCCAAATGGAGTCGGGCGGCATGACTGGCACGGCGAAGCAATTCGACGTCCAGAAAATCGACGACATCATCGCGTTGATCGCGCTTTATCGGCCCGGTCCGATGGAGCTGATCGGCGATTACATTAAACGCAAAAAAGGCCTGACGAAGATTCGCTACGAACATCCGTTGCTCGAGGAAATCTGCGCCGACACCTACGGCGTGATGATCTACCAGGAACAGGTCATGGCGGCGGCGAGTCGACTGGCCGGATACTCGTTAGGCCAGGCCGATTTGTTGCGCCGCGCCATGGGCAAGAAGGATCGCGCAAAAATGGCGAAGGAACGCGATAACTTTATCAAGGGTTGCGCGGAGACGAACAAAATCGCGGAAAAAAAAGCGAACGCGATTTTCGATTTGTTGGAAAAATTTGCCGGTTACGGATTCAACAAAAGTCATAGCGCCGCTTATGGGTTGATCAGTTATCAGACGGCGTATCTGAAGGCGAATTATGCGGTCGAGTTCATGGCCGGATTGCTCAGTAACGAAATCAACAACACAGACAAGATTTCGATTTTTGTCGGCGAATGTAAGCGGATGGGAATTGTGATCCTGCCGCCGGATGTGAATCGCAGTCAGTTGAAGTTCGCGCCGGAAATGTGGGAGGGACCTCAGGGACCTGACAATCACGGCACTGAGGCCGCTCCCACTTTCACAGCGATTCGGTACGGATTGGCCGCAATCAAGAATGTCGGTGAAGCGGCGATGGAAGCAGCGATTCGCGAGCGAGAGGAAAATGGAGAATTCACATCGTTGGAAGATTTTTGCCGTCGACTTGATTCGCGCATTGCCAACCGCAAGATGCTCGAAAGCCTTGTAAAATCCGGTGCATTCGATTTTCTCGGGCGCGAGCGAGCGGAACTTTTTGCCTGCATCGAGGAATCGCTCGCTGCGGCTTCGGCTTCACATCGGGATCGCGCGAGCGGTCAGGCGTCGCTCTTCGATGAAATGCCGGCACCCACGAAGCCTCGAACCTCCAAGCTGGTCGCGCCCTGGCCGGAGCGGGAAAAAATGTCGTACGAAAAGGAGCTGCTCGGTTTTTATGTCACGGGCCATCCGCTGGACGATTATGCGAAAGCGTTCGTTGATGGAAAATATCAAACCATCCTTTCGTTAGGCGAACTGGCGGATCGCGCGACGTTCCGCATCGCGGGTGCAATCGCGCAGGTCGACAAAAAGTTCACAAAAAGGGAAGGGAAACCATTCGCGGTTGTCTGGCTCGAGGATTTATCTGGAACGCTCGAAGTCGTTGTCTGGAATGAGGTTTTCGTCAAGGTGACGGAACATCTGGTTCCGGGGCGCGTGATCGCCATTCGCGGAACCTTGGACAAACGGGATGACGGCGTGCGCGCCACCGCCATGAATGTGAAATTGCTTCAGCCGGACGAACCAGTCATCGGATCGCCTAACGAGTCAACGGAACCGGATCTCACGCTGCGGTTTTCGCCCGAAGTGACCGCGGAGGAATTACGCGGCGTCCGCGAACTTCTCGCGGCCAGTCCGGGAAGACAACGCGTGCAGCTCGTTTTTGAACGCGCGAGCGCTCCTCCGTTGCGAGTGGATGTCGGTAACGAACTTTGTGTAGAACTAACGCCCGTTCTTAAAGCGCAGCTAACGCCATGGCTAGAGCCGAGCCAATCACTGGTCGACGTTAGCGCAGTTGCAGTTGGTTAGGCACTGCTGGCGGTGTTTGGCGACCTCGAAGAATGCTCGAAGCATCGCGGCCAAACTCGATCTTTTGCGCTGATGGAACGACGAGCTGCAGGGTTTCACCGTCCGATTGGCAGAGTGGCAGGTTTTTAGAGAAAAGATTTTTGAAACCGAGCGGCTGAGCGCGGCCATATTCGTTCAACGTCATCGTCCATCGATCGGAACCAATCCCGCCGCGGAGATCGAGTTCCTGAACGATGGCAAATCCAGTCTGTTCATTTTCGGATCGGCGGGTGCCGAAAATATTTATCCCGCTTACGCAATCCGAGGATGCAATTTGGCTGAATTCGTAAACCGGAAGATGCGGATTCAGTTTCAAGGAAATATTTGAGGTATCGGCGAATTCTATCGCGGCATCGAATGGGAGTTTCGCATCGGGTAGTTGAAGTTCGGCTGGAGCGAGCGTTGCAGTCGTGCCGTGAAACGCGGCGTGAACGTTCATCCCTTCGATTGGTCCGGGCGCTTTGGCGAATCGACCATTAAGCAACGCGACCTCGCCATTTAGTTTTGGATTTCGCAGCGTCCCGGAAGCGGTGAGATTTCCACTCACAATTCCATCTCGAAAAGGTTTTCCGGTCAAATACCGCGGAACTTTCGCCAGGAGGATCGCGGGAAAATCTGCCTTGGCCGAGATAGGTTGATCTCGCGAAAAAATGCTTCGGCTCGGTTCTGCAAATGGCAACGGCAATTTGGCTTCCACCGTGAACGGGGCGGAATTCGGGATCGTGGTCAGCAAATGAAGACTGATCGAATTACCGCTGGTTTCGCCGCGCAGGTCAGCGGAAAGGGGCCGCGGATCGTTCAGCGTGAAATCGCGGAGCTGCGCCTCGAACTTTCCCTGCAAGGCTCGCAAAATTCCATACGTCGCGAGTCTTCCGCTTAGATTTCCAGACATGCCGCCGCGAACGCTGACCGCGCGCTGCAATTCGCCGAGATCGATCGTATCGAGCATGAGATCCACATCGAAGTTTTGCTTGTCGTCGAGGGCGATGAACGGGCGACTGCGCCACCAACTTTCGAATGTAACCGGCACGAAAACGTTGCCCTGTAATTTTGATTTCCCGTTGAGATCGAGATGGATGGTTTGAAATTGCAGATAGGTCGAAGCCAGCGTGACGAAGGCGTTGAACTGCACTTGTGGATTGGAAAGTTGGAACTCACGAAAGAAAATATTTTGGGGCGAATAAGCGCCCTCGAGCTTCGCGTCGAATGGCCGCAAGCCAAGATCAGTCGTTAGGCTGACGTTTTCTGCCAGGATACGAAAATCGCCTGAGTGCGCGTCGGCCGTTCCCTGTCCGTCCCAGCCGATGGAGGCGCGCCCCGCCGGCTTCAAATCCTGCCAGCGATTTGGGAGCAGCGAGGAGTAATCGGCGAGGTTCGCGATCGCGCCATTTACCTTTATCGAGTAACGATGATTGCGCAGGAGATTCACCTGGCCGGTTGCGTTAAAAAAATCATCCGCGTGCCGCGCTTGTAACGATTCGAGACCGAGTTCCGAACCTTTCAAGCCGAGTTTGGCGTGCAAGGAATCGAGCGGGGCCGCCCAAAGTTGAAGAGCCATTCCGTCGAGGATAATCTGTCCGCCAAGGTTGCTTTCGCGGCCGTTGATCGTCCCGGAAATATTGAGCGAGCCGGAAAAATTGTTTTTGCTGCCGCCGAAAAGTCTGGCGAACTCACCCAGATCATTGATCGATGCGGAAATATCCGCGCGGAAATTCGGATTGATCCAATCCGATGTTTTGTTCGGCAGCGCGTATTCGCCGCTGAGCGTAAACTGATTGTTGCGTTGTTTGACGTAAATCTGCCCGACATCGATCTCCCGGTTGTAGAGCGACGCTCCGACCATCACGGTCTCCGCGACGCGGTCTTTCCAGGTAAAGCCGCTCATTTCCATCCACACCGAAGCGGTGGCGTGCGTGAGGTTTTGTAGATCGCCGCGAAAGGTAAATTTAGATGCGCGCACCGAACCACCTGCCGGTTCTGGCAGCCCAAGCGCGATCGACATTTGCACGAGGGAAATAGCGGAAGCGGTGCCGGCTACATTCCAGATGATTCCTTTCCCGCGATTTTCGCTCGCAACGCTGGCGCGCAATTTTCCGCCGAACGCGTCGAGATTCACTTCCATCCCGATCCGCTTTTTTTCCAGTCCGGAAAAATCGGCTGTAATCGTTTCGATATCGAGCCCGCGCGCGAGCGAGAGCGCGCCGAGCGTAAGTCGATCGTTTTCCCATTTCGTCGCGCCCTGTAAATTCGAAAAAGTCTGATGAAAAAACGGGGTCGCGATTCTGACTTCCTGCGCCGCAAATCTGCCTGATTCAATTTCGCTCGCGCTCCATTCTGCACCGCGCAGATCGAAATCGGTGCTGCCGTTAATCACTCGCAAATCAACGTGCGTGAGCTTGACCTGGTCGGCGAGCAAACTGTGCAGGAAGTGCCAATCGAAATTGCACTCGGTTCTCTGCTGTGGATTGCGTTGAATTTCACAGTGCAAGTCATCAACAATAGCGCTGTGAAGAATGCGAGCATTCGAGCGCGTGAAGATGCTGCGCAGGTTGAGATCGAACGTCGCCTGACGCGCCGTCAGATCGACACGAAAAAGGCACGGGCGCGCGCTCGTCACGCGCAGAGCGTGAATGATGACGGGTTTGAGAAATGGCGCATCGATTGTTTGAAACTCGATTTTGACGCCTTGTTCGCGAGCTTTCCACCACAGGAAAAGGCGAAATCCGTTCGCAACGAGGAATGGCGACAGGCAAATTATTATGACGCTCGCGAGCGTGAGAACGAGAGCGAAGAGAGACAGGCGTTTCGCAAAAGACATTGGCAGCTAATGCTGGCGGCAAAGCAACTCTGCTATTGCTGTCCGCGCAATCGCGAGCTGAAAACAATCATTGCGGGTTCTTTCGCGCGATCCCGTATTCATGTCGGCTTTGCATCATACCGACTCGCATTTCGGAAACAAGACTGGCCTAACGACTCGGTGGTGGCGACGTGATTGGCATGTCAGCCGCGAAGTTCACTTTCACCCGCTGCTTCATCTTAATTTTCTGCTCGAGTTGTTCTTTGAGGGTTCGCTCCGCTTCAGCGGTCAAACCGGCCTGCGCCGCCCGTTCGCGCGCCAGCTGCGGCATGGTGCGCAATTCATTTTCAATATCCTCGGCCGAAATCAGATTCCAAAATCCGTTCTCATAGGCGAGCACTTCCATTTTTTGCTCTTCGACATCGAGAATTTGCGCACGTGGAAGCTGCACATCGATCTCGCTGTCGCGCACATCGACCGAAAAATTTTTGTGCAAATCAAATCCGGCTTTCACCAGGAACGTGCCGTGCAATCGCAGACGTTTCGTGCTGCCGGCCCACGTGTGTAAGAATTCATGTTCCACTTCGGTTCGCCGCACGACCGTGGCCAGCTCTGCCATAGGCGCTGTTTGCTCGAGGTAGACGCGGTTCTTGATCGTGATCTTCGGCTGGAGGTGCGCCACGTCGATGAACGCAGCGCGCAAATCGCGCACGGTCCGGGCGGGCCAGGTTTCGATGCGAATGAAGATCGCGATGGCAGCCGTGGCGGTTATGAGCGCGACGAGAATGAATGCGATGGGCCAGGCCGATCTCCGTCGATGAGCTGGAGAAACGTCAGTCATGCGCAAAGAAAAAATCCCCAAAAAAATACCGCCCCCCATGCCCGATGGACATGAAGGGCGGCTGTTCCCCCCAGAACATTTTTCAAAACTGTGGAGCTAGTAAACGAGCTTGCAGGTCGTCGCAACAATTTTTTTACGTAAACTTTTCGGAAAATGAACTCATGAATTATGTTCGCGCCGTGAAGCTGGGCATTCGCTACGAAACCGAATACCGCTACGACGAGCCGGTCGGCTTTTCGCCGCACGATGTGCGTTTGTTTCCCAGGACGGGGCGCTTTGCCCACGTAACGAATCTTGACTTCAAAGCAAAACCGGACGCGACCGTGCGATTTTCCCAGGACGTTTTCGATAACACCGTGGCCTCCTGTTATTTTCCTGAAAAATCTCCGCTCTTACATTTGCAGTTGAACGTCGACCTGGAATTGGAGGAACGCGATCCATTCCATTTTTTGCTCGAGAATTATGCGGCTGAGTTACCGTTCTCGTACGAACCGTTGCTCGGGCCCGTGCTTGCACCATATCGCGAGCGGCGAACGAGCGGCGCATTGGAAATCGGAACGTGGAAAGCTCCGGGCAAAAACGAACCGCGCTCCACGGTCTCGGCGCTGGTCGCGTTGAACCAAACGATTCACGAATGCATCGGCTACGAGCGGCGTGAAGAAGGAGTGGCGCGTGATCCGTCTGAAACTTTGCGGATTGGCCGTGGCGCATGCCGTGATGTTGCGGTGTTGCTCGCGGAAATGCTGCGCGACATGGGATTGGCGGCTCGGCTCGCGAGTGGATATTTGCGCGAAGCCGATTCGGAGAAACGTCGCGCTGAAGGTTCCTTGCACGCATGGACCGAAGTCTTTTTGCCGGGAGCCGGTTGGGTCGGTCTGGACCCGACCAATGGAATTTTTTGTAATCACAATTTTATCACCGCGGCAGTCGGGCTGACTCCGGCCGACATCACGCCGATCAGCGGCGCGTATTTTCACAAAGCACAGATTCCGTCGAGCATGACGAGCCGGCTCGAGCTGCTCAATTTGTAGCCGAAGGTTTTTCTCGCTGATTGACGCATGCTGACAGATTTGCAGCTCCGTGATTTTCGCTGTTTCGAAGCTTTGCGCCTGGAGTTTGGGCCCGGTTTCAATTTTTTTATCGGCGCGAATGGGGAGGGGAAGACGACTATTCTCGAAGCGGTCTGTGCTCTTCTGCGATTACAATCGCAGCGAAGCGCATCGCTCGCACCACTCGTTAGGCTAGGACAAAAATCGTTCGCGCTGGCCGGGCGTTTCGACGATCATCTGCTCGAATTTCGATACTCTGTGCTTCGCCGCAAAGTGGCGTTCGATCGCGTGGAACAGCGCAAAGGTGGCGATTATCTTCGCCTGGCATCTGTCGTTTCTTTTGCGAATACCGACATTGAATTGACGCGAGGGCCATCGGAATCGCGTCGTCGCTACATCGATTTCATCGGCGCCCAAATCAATCCGCGGTATCGGCCGACGTTGCGTGCGTACGAACGCGTGCTGCGCGCCCGCAATTTTCTGTTGAAGTCGCCGCAACCGCGCACGCGCGAAATTGCCGCTTACGATCCGCCGTTGATCGAGAACGGGACGCGATTGCTTGCGATGCGCGCGGTTTTGGTGGAAAGGCTGGCGCCTTTTGCAACGCAAGCCCATCGCCAAATCAGCGGAAAAGATGAGGTGCTCGAAATAAAATTCGCGCCGGGTCTGGTCGGAGAATTCGCCGAAGAACTGGCTCGTTCGCGCGCCGAAGAGATTCGCTTGCGCCAAACGATCATCGGACCGCATCGCGACGATTTGCAAATTTCAGTGCAGGGCATTGCCGCGCAGCAGTACGCTTCCGAGGGACAACAAAGAACGGTCGCGCTTGCGCTTAAAATCGCGCAGGCTGAGGTCCTGGCGGTTGAAACCGGCACGCCGCCGCTCCTGCTCCTGGACGACATTTTCGGGGAACTCGATCCTGCACGACGCAATGCACTTATGGCTCATTTACCGGCCTCGCAGAAACTCGTCACGGCCACGAGTATGCAGTGGTGCGAAGTCCCTCTGGAAGGACCCCTCTTCCATTTATCCGGCAAAAGTGTTTTAATGAAACCGTGAAGACCAACCACGCGTATTGCGTCAATGAGTTGGCAACGAATTGATTCGAAAAATGCGAAATCTCGGCAGTCTTCCGCAGAAAAATTTGACCGGCTCATTGCTGGTCGCGCATCCCAACATGCTCGATCCCAATTTTCGCAGGAGCGTGTTATTTATTTCCGCGCATGATCCCGAAGATGGCGCGCTTGGAGTGATCATTAATCGTCCACTTGATAAGCACGTGGTCGATTTAGTGAACGAGCCGCCGCCGCACGGCCTGGCGGATGTGCCAGTGTTTCTCGGCGGTCCAGTGGGAAAAAATCAATTGATGTTCGCAGCGTTTGAATGGCAGGACGGCCAGGGATTAAAGATCAATCACAGCGTTGGGTTGGAAGAAGCGAGCACGCGTATCGATGATGATCCGGCTTCCATCCGCGCGTTCGTTGGTTACGCAGGATGGGGCGCAGGCCAACTTGAAGCGGAGATGAAACAAAATGTTTGGCTCTTGCAAAAGCCGAATCCCGCCGCGCTAAAACCGGAGCGATTGCGCAATCTTTGGTTCGACATTATGCGCGGTTTGGGACCGTGGTATAAAATGCTGGCCGCTGCGCCGGACGATCCGTCGTTAAATTAATAATCGTTGAAGCATTAGGCTTTAATCGGTAAACGCTAAGTCGCTAACCGCTTAAAACTTCAATGATCATCGGCGTTCCAAAAGAAACTAAAGAACAGGAGAATCGCGTCGGGCTACTGCCTTCCGGCGCGCACCAATTAACCAAACGCGGGCATTCCGTGCTCGTGGAAAAAAATGCCGGCGTGGGCGCGGGTTATTTGGATTCCGAATACGAGGCGGTAGGCGCAAAGATCATCGACAAAGCGGCGGACGTTTGGGCGCAGGGCGAAATGATCGTGAAAGTGAAGGAACCGCTCAAAGCCGAATACGGCTTGATGCGCAAAGGTCAGATTCTTTTCACTTACCTCCATCTCGCAGCGAGCAGATCGCTCACCGATGCGCTACTCGCTTCCGGCGTAACGGCGATCGCCTACGAAACGATTCAGGTTGGCAACAAATTGCCATTGCTCGAGCCGATGAGCGAAATCGCGGGACGCATGTCGGTCGTGATGGGCGCATATTTTTTGGCCAAGCACAATGGCGGCAGCGGCGTACTGCTCGGAGGTGTGCCGGGTGTTCTTCCCGGACGAGTTGTTGTCATTGGCGGAGGAACTGCCGGCGTGAACGCAGCGCGAATGGCGAGCGGATTATGCGCCGACGTGATCATTCTCGAAGTGGATGCGGAGCGGATGCGTTTCCTCGATCTCACCATGAGCGACGCGAAGACGCTTTATTCAAACGAAGCGAATCTGCTCGAGCTCATGCCGACGACAGATTTGTTAATTGGCGCTGTGCTCGTGCCCGGTGCGAAGGCTCCGAAACTGATCACCCGCTCGATGTTGAAAAAAATGAAGCCGGGCAGCGTGCTCGTCGACATCGCGATCGATCAGGGCGGTTGCGTGGAAACTTCCCGTCCCACAACGCACCTGGACCCAGTTTATGTGGAGGAAGGGGTCATTCACTATTGTGTCGCGAATATGCCGGGAGCCTATGCGCGCACTTCGACTCAGGCCCTAACGAACGCAACCTACAGTTATGTGGAACTGCTGGCGCAGTCCGGTTTGGAAGGCGCGTGTAAGAAACAAAAAGCTCTCATCGGCGGGATCAATACGCGCGACGGCAAGCTGACCCATCAGACGGTAGCGGAGGCGCACGGCATGCCCTTCACATCACCACTTTAATTTCGCGAAAGTTTTTTTAAGCAGGTCCGAAAAGTTCCCTTGCTCCGAATCAGCCTTTGGCCCATTGTGGCCAGTCAATCCTAACAATTATGAAGAAATACATCTGCATCCTGGCGACCGCCGCGCTCTTCGTAGCGTGTGAGCAAAAATCCGAGACAACAACCACAACCACTTCGCCTTCTCCTGAAAAGACGGAAAACAATACGACGATCGTAAACCCTTCTCCGGGTTCATCGAGCAGTTCGGAGAGCACAACTACGACCACGAGCAGTCCGGCGGAATCTACGCCAATGACGACTGCGACTCCGGACGCGTCGACATCGACGACGACCGAGTCGACTACGACAACGGCGTCTCCGACTCCGTAATTCAAGCTTTCGCTTAGAAGCAAAATCTTCCCGCGCCGAGAGCGCGGGAAGATTTTTGCTGTACTGATGCCGGTCCCAATAGCGTAAGTTATGGCAATGCCGGTGCGGCCACTTTCATTTCCCAAAACAAAACGCCTGGTCCGCACGGCAGAATTTGCGCTCGTTAGGCAAACTGGTGATGTGCAACGCGGCTTGTTTCTCATGCTGGGCGTGAAGCTGGAAAGTGGCGTCCCTGGCTTTCGCGCGGGCTTCGTCACTTCGAAAAGGATCGGCAGCGCGGTTGTTCGGAATCGCGTCCGGCGGCGTTTGCGCGCAATTGTGCGCAAGCATCAGGACGAATTGAGAAACGAAATCTGGGTCGTCACGATTGCGCGGTCCGCTGCTGCGCGCGCCAGCTATCAGGCGCTGGAAGATGAGTGGTTGCGTCTGGCAAAGCGCGCTTCTATTCTAGCGCCCTTATGATTCGGATCGTTCGATTTTTGGTGCGCGCCTACCAATGGACGATCTCGCCGATGTTTTCGTTTTTTGGCGGGCCGGGATCAGGTTGCCGTTTTACGCCGACATGCTCCGCTTATTTTCTCGAAGCGGTTGAGACTTTTGGAATCGCGCGCGGTAGCTGGTTGGGCGTGAAACGTCTCGGGCGTTGTCATCCGTGGGGTGGTCATGGATTTGACCCGGTCCCAAACGCGGATGACTCAGCGAACGGCGCAGATGCGCATCGCTTCGTTTGTGAATAACCGCAGCGGACTCTTTTATGGATCGCCAAGCATGGATCGCGATAACCCTTTGCATCGCCGGCCTCGTGGTCTGGCAGATCTATATGATGAAGCACCCGGCGCCAGTGCGTACTTCTGCTTTTGCATCGCCCAGTCCTGCGGTCGCCACTTCAGCGTTTAGTCCCTCGCCGCAGAGTATTTCTCCTCCGTCTCCCGACGCCACACCGGCGCCGGCGGAACCTGTTTCGACGTTTACGGAACAAAAAGAAGTTTTGCGTAACGCCGACATGGAACTTCGCCTAACGAATCGTGGCGGAGCCATCAGCGAGGTCGTTTTGCTTAATCACATGGCCGAAGGCAACGCGCGCGTAATTTTGAATTCGCCGGATCGACTTCCGATCGGGGCGATCGTGCAACGCCCCGATACTGCTTCCAGTGCACTTCCGGAATTTAAAATCGCGCACACACCCGACGGCGCGGTGCAGTTTGATCGAGTCACACCCGAGCGCCTCGACATTCGCAAGAAATTCTTTATCCCGCCCGCGACGCAGAAACGCGACAACTTCATCGCGCAAATGGATGTCGATTTTCGCAATAACGGCGACCAAACATTCAACTATCCGAATTATTTCATCACGCTTGGTTCGGCACGTCCGATTCATCCGAACGATATGCCCACTTACACGCACGTGACGTGGTGCGTGAACGGCAAGGCGAAATCGATTGATGTGAATTGGTTTGCGGCGCAGAGCAGCTTCCTAGGTCTGCAAAAAAAACCGGCACGTGATTTTTATGACGAAAAATTACCCGGCGCCGAATGGGTGGGCGTGAACAACCAATTTTTTGTCACCCTGCTCGCGCCGCCGAACGGCAGGGCGAACGAGGTATGGGGCCGCCGTTTCGAGATCAAGCAGGATAGCGGCGTGACATTGCCCGCAGTCGAAGGCGCCATTGGAATGCCGGGATTTCAGGTGCAGCCAGGACAGTCAGCTACGCTCAGTTTCGAAATTTATACCGGCCCGAAACTCTATCACCGCCTCGCGCAGCTCGATCACAACGAAGCCGAGGTCATGGATTTCGGCATTCTGAAAATCGTCAGCCAGACATTGCTGAACCTGATGAATCTGCTGCACCACTATCTCGGCAATTACGCGGCCGCGATTTTGGCCCTAACGACCATCGTGAAGCTCGCGCTCTGGCCTTTGCAGAATAAAGCCAATCGCTCCATGCGCCGCATGTCCGCGCTCTCGCCGAAAATGCAGGAGCTACGCGACAAATACAAAGACGATCCGACCCGCATGAATCAAGAGGTGATGAAACTTTACAAGGAGTACGGCATCAATCCGGTGAGCGGCTGTCTTCCCATGGTGATCCAGATTCCGATTTTCTTCGGGCTCTTCACCATGTTGCGGCAAACAGTGGAATTACGAAACGCCAGCTTCCTTTGGGTGCACGATCTCTCGCAGCCCGACACTGTCGGTCATCTCCCGATTCTGGGCTGGCCCATTAATATTCTGCCATTGCTCATGGCCCTAACGAACGTCTGGATGATGCGCATCACTCCCAAAACCGGGGATGCCACGCAACAGCGCATCATGATGTTCACGCCGATCATTTTCGTCGTCTTCTGTTACAACTTTGCAGCCGCGCTTGCTTTGTATTATACAACTCAGAACCTCTTCACGATCCTGCAGCTTTACCAAAACCGGCGTCAACCCATGCCGACTTTGGAAAAAGTGACACCGCCAGGGAAAAAATCGCGCAAGAGCAGATGATGAGTCCAAAAGAATTACTCGATACCATGCTCGGCTACCTCGGTTTCGTTGCGGAAATCGATGAGACGACGAGTGAGGCCGGTAATCTGGTTCTGCAAATTTACACCGAGGAAAGTCGGCGCTTGATTGGTCGCAACGGCGAAACGCTCGATGCCATTCAGTTTCTTCTCAATCGACTCATTCAGGCAAAAGATCGGGAGGCATCGAAGGTCACCGTCGATTGCGAACACTACCGGTCGATGCACGAAGATCGTCTCGTTCAACGCGTCCGCGAACTTGCCGAACGTGTGCGCATCACCGGCCGTTCCCTTCAACTCGAGCCAATGAATTCCTACGAACGCCGCATCGTCCACAACGCGTTCAAGGATGATCCCGACGTCGCGACATGGAGCCCATCTGACTCGGCGCGGATCAAACAAATCACACTCGTTAAGCGACAGGCCACCCAGGAAGCCGCGCACAAGGAAGCGTAACGCTCGCTATTGCGAATTGGCCGGCAGGAATCGCGCTGCTTCCTTTTCGACGCCGCGCTGCACTTCAGGCCGCCAGCGAAATTTTTCCAGTAACGGATTGGATTTTTCTTCCGCCGCGTCTGCGATCAATTCGCCGAGCACGGGTGCAAATTTAAATCCGTGGCCGCTATCGCCAGTGGCAATAATCAATCCCGGTCGTTCCGGATGGGGCGCGATCCAAAAATCGCCGTCGTTCGTGTCGCAGTACAAACAAATGCGCGTGTGAACAATCGGTGCGTCCGCGAGCGCGGGAAACGTGCCGGCCAGAAATTCACGCATCGTTCTCTCTTCCTCAGCCGTGACAACGCGTTCAGCAGAATCAGGCGACATTTCGCGACCCGGTCCGTGATTCGCGACTTTCACAACGCCATCGCGATTGATGGGAAAACCATAGAAACCGGTTTCTGAAATGTCCGCTCCGAAAACCGGGAAACTTTCTGGTGCGAATAAATCAGATTGGCGCGGCTTAAGGTGAAAAACCGGATGCCCTGTCGCGCGGAAAAAATCGCGTGTGTGAGGAAGCAAATATGGAGTCCACGCTCCAGCTGCCAGGACAACAACGTCTCCCGCAATTCGTTTTCCATCATGCAAGATCACTTCGCGATTTTCAAAGGCTGCGAATTTTTGATCTTCCCTCAGATCGACTCCGAGCGATCGCGCATACTCGACCAGCGTCCCCACCACACGTCCGCTTTCGGCGTAGCCCGCTTCGCGGTCGAAAAATCCGTCCGGATAAAGTTCCGCGTTCCATGCCGGGAAACGTTTACGCATTTGCTCGGAGTCGATGCGCTCCACTTTGTGACCGCGTTCTTCGAGGAGCTTGAAACTTTCGTATTCAAAATCTCCCGCGCGCATTGTTCTTCGCCGCATGAACAAAAAACCGACCTCGTGATAAAGCTCGACACCAAATTTCTCATTCCATATCCGCCATGTTTTGAGCGAGCGCTCGGCCAGTTCTGTATAAACTTCATCGGCGCCGTAAGCAGCGCGAACTGCTTTGCTGATATCGGTGGAAGCCGCGAGTGGATGCGGCAACGGGCCGGGATCCAAAAGCATTACTTTATGCCCGCGTTGTTTTAATTCGATCGCCGCGGTAACGCCGTTAATCCCTGCGCCAACAACGATCGCGATCACACGCCGAATTCGAAAATAATTTTGCCGCTTCGTTTATTTTGGGCGGCGCGAGCGAGAGCGGCCTTCGCTTCACTCAACGGGTAAGCTTTCTCCACCTTCGTTTTCAATAATCCGCGCTGCGCCATTTCAAAAAGCGGGGTGAAAGTTTCCAACCGCTGATCCGGCGTTGCGTGTTCGTACCATTTGTTCACCCAAAACCCGCAGAAATGAAGATTCTTGAAAATGAGCAAACCATTCGGGATGCGCAGCGGTTGCAAACTCATCGCGCCATACGTCACCATCGTCGCGTCCGGTGCAAGAGTGTTGGCGACGCGCAATGCGTTTTCTCCGCCGACTGCATTTAAGGCCAGACGAATCGGTGCGCCGTCCGTCGCCGCTTTCACTTCGTCGCGCAGATTCTCGCCGTCGACCAAAACAACATCGCCGCCGTCCGCGCGCAGTTCGTCGATCAATTCCGACCGCCTAACGACATTAACGGTTTTGTAACCGAGATCGTGTGCGATCTGAATTGCCGCGCGACCGGCCGCAGAGTTTGCCGCGTTTTGGATCAACCAATCGCCGCGCTGCAATTGGACGAAATCATTCAGCATGCGCCACGCAGTGATGGGATTGATTTTCAACATTGACGTTTGCACCGGATCAATTCCTTCCGGCACCGCGACTAACTTGTTTGCCGGAACAGCGAGCGCTTCGCGCCATGTACCGGCGTCGTGCGGCAACAGCACTTGCGTGCCGACTTTAAAATTCGTCACGCCCGCTCCGAGTTCCGTGACAAAACCGCTGCCTTCAAAACCGGGAGTCGCAGGCAACGCCGGTCGCACCGGATATTTTCCCTCGATCGCATTCAGGTCAGCAGGATTGATCGGAGCCGCGCGGACCTCGACCACGACTTCGCCCTCGCCTGCACGTGGACGCGGTAGTTCGCGGACTTCGAGAACTTCCTCTGGTTTTCCGTGTGCTTCGTAAATCGCCGCGTTTATAGTTTGCTTCATCGATGACTCCGGCGCTGAACCCTACAACGGCCACTCCTGCCGGCAATCTCCAAACCGGCGCGCGCATCGCGCTTTTTGGAATGTTGATCAATCTCGTCTTTGCCGCCGCGAAAATTTCCGGCGGCATTTTTGGTAATGCCTACGTCCTGATCGCCGATGGCATCGAGTCCGCTCTTGATATCGGAGGTTCGTTTGTCATTTGGGGCGGATTAAAAGTCGCGGCGCGTCCGCCGGATGAAACGCATCCTTATGGCCACGGTAAAGCGGAGCCGATGGCAGCGTTTATCGTCGCCTGCGGAGTTCTTGCCGCGGCAGCCGGTCTCGCGATCCAGAGTGTTCGCGAGATTCTTATTCCGCATCACGGCCCAGCGCCGTTCACTCTCGCAATTTTAATTGTCGTCGTTGTCGTCAAAGAAGTTTTGTTTCGTTACGTCAATCGCATCGGACGCGACGCAGGCAGCACTGCTGTGCAAACCGACGCATGGCATCATCGGACCGATGCACTTGTTTCGGCGGCGGCGTTTGTCGGCATTTCCATCGCGCTCATCGGCGGCGACAAGTGGCAAAGCGCGGACGATTGGTCGGCGTTGTTCGCTTGCACCGTAATCGGTGCCAACGGCTTTCGATTGTTACGCCCCGCTTTTTACGAAATCATGGATACGGCGCCGCGTGGAGAAATTGTCGATTTTGTTCGCAATACGGCCGAGAAAGTTTCCGGCGTAATCGACATCGACAAATGCATCCTGCGCAAAATGGGATTGAGCTACTACGTCGATCTGCACATCGGTGTGAATGAAAACATCTCGGTGCGCGAAGGGCATCGCATTGCGCATGCAGTGAAAGACGCCATCCGCCACAGCAATCCGCGCATCGCCGATGTTCTCGTGCATATCGAACCCGCCGGAAACCGCTCCCTAAACATTGCGCCCTAACGAATCGTCTCCCAGCAGTCGTATCAAGGCGTCGGTTAGATTAGTGCGGGCGCGATTGATCTGGCGCGCGAACCGAACCAGTCGCATGAGAGCAATCGGTCTCACGATGAAATGCGCGACGATTGCGGGAACGTTTGTTCTTTGCCGATCGATATCGAACAACACCGACGGCGGCGCGGGAAAAGAATCGCGCGGCGTGTCGGAGATGACGCGAAGCGAGAGCATCGGAGTTCCGTTCTTCTCGCAAGCTTGCGCGATCACTTCCGTTTCCATGTCGACGGCATCCGCGCCCTGCATCCTGGCGATTTGGTTCCGTTCCGTTTCTAAATCAACGATCAGGGGCGACGTAAATAATTTCCCGATCTGCAGCCGCGCACCACCTGCCGCTTTTCGGGCGATCGCGAGCAAATTTTTCTCGGAAAAATTCTCCGCCAAAAATAAATCGCCAGCCTCGGATCCTTGACCAACCGCGCCGGCAAACCCGCTGCTGATCAGGACATCGGGATTTTGCTCTCGCAGGAAGCTCGCCGCTCTTGCCTCGCAGATTTTTCGACCAACACCGGTGTGGAAGATTGCGATCGATCGCGAATTAATTTCTCCTAAAATAATGTCGCCAGAAGCAGACGAAACCCGACGCCTGTTTTTCAATCTGGAGACGAGGAGCGAACTTTCGGTCGGGAGCGCAAACGTGATTGCGATCATTGCGTCGCTTTCACGACTCGTACTTGCAGAAATCTTCGCTCGTTAGGCTGAGAAGATTTGCTGTTGGTAGCAACGGGAGGCGACGCTCCGAGCGCGACAATTGCACGGCGAAAATCCATTTCGCGATTCTTCGGAATGTCGATGAGCACGACAATTCCACTGTTCTCGTGCAATGCTTTTGCGCCAGTGCCACCGGCTGTGGTCGCAGCCGAGATTACTTTATTGGCAACATTTTCCTGTTCCGAAGCGGCAGTCGTAATCTTGATTTCATCGGCTTCGATGTTCGGAGTAGGCAGCGCGGTGACCGCAGCTTTTTCCAACGACTGTTCGACCTGATTGCGTATATCCGCATCGCGCGCCTTGGCCGATGGTTTTGCTTTTTCGAAAATAAACCAAAGCCCGATAAGGACATTGAGAAAAACCAAAACAATGAAAGCGGTCGCCACGCGACGGCCGAGAATCGCACCGCGCTGGGTTTCGGCGCTTTCTTCGAGCGAACCAATTACCTCATGCGAGTCGGGCATCGTGTTTCGCAGCTTGCGCGCAATCGCGAGTTGACGCAGCAGTGCGGAATCGTTTGCCATCTGTGCTTCGAGCGCCTCGCGCTCGTTTTGCGGCAACTTGCCGTCGAGATAATCGAAAAGTTTGTTTGGACTCATGACTGCGCGAGAAGCGTGATGCGGGAGAATCGCGCGCGCAAACGCGAACTAGCCGATTTGTCGCCGAGGTTCTGCGGGAACCGTGTCGAAATTCAATCCATCTCAGCGCGCAACGTGATGACCTTGCGCGCGGTTTCGCAGAGAACGATTGCCCGCGCTGATTGTCTGGACAGGTTGTTCCCAAGCGGCATTGGCGCGTAGCGCCTGGAACTGTTCGGACGGATTAAAAACCAACGTGGGCCAGGGAAATTGACGAGCACGGTGCGAACTGTTCGCATGCATTCCGATTACGGAATAAGCGCATCCGGCAAAGTTGAAGGGAAAAACCGATTCGTTCGAATGCAGACGAGCGCGCGAGCTTCGTTGAAGATTCGGTTTCTCTTGAGCGCGTAACTTTTCTAACTGCGAGCAGAGCAGTTTATCGAACTCCGTTTCGTTCAATTCGAAAGGTCCGCGGAAAACCGCCAGCATGTTGGCGAATTGATCCTTCGGCTGCATTGCACTCGTTAGGGCAAAACGCTCCAAATCGCGCGCGAGAATTTTCGTGGACGCATCGCATCCGAGTTTGTCGTAAAACCCGAATGACACCGCGCCCCAGTTCGAAGTCGGCGTGGAGCTGACGCAGGGGAATGCAAAATTCTTGACCAGCATCTCAAACGCGGCCCCCGCTTCGCTCGGAAACGGTTCTTCTACTGAGACAAACTTTTGCCGGCTCGCCGTTCGTCGAAGATTCGTATCGGTTGGTTTTTTCATTCCCAGTAAATTGAGAACGCAGGAGCGGGGCTCGTTGGACGCAAGAAATGGCATTCGATAGGCAACACCGACCTTCAGGTTGCTCTTTACCCTCGTAGAAATAGATTAGCGCCCTCGTGGGCGAAGATGAAAAGAATGAAACGCCGCCACCTCGATCAAGCAGCTGGATTCGCAAGTCGGTTATTGCGGGAGCCGTCTTGTTCGTTGTCCTCGTGCTTTTTCACGGTCCGATTTTGCGACCGATCGTTCGCGGTCTGGCCATTCATTTCGCCGCCAAAGAAAATCTAAAGCTCGATTTTCAGATCGAAGGCTCTGTTCTCGGCAGTCTCGTTTTGAAAAACGTGCATGCTACTGCCACCGGCCCTTCCGCGGTGGAATCGATCGACGCGGATTTTGTTCGCGTCGATTACAGCATTTTTGGGCTGATCTTTCACGGGTTGCCAGCGTTCCTGCAGGATGCGGAACTGCGCTCGGCTTCTGTTGTTCTGGATCCAAGAAAATCCTCACCGCCCAAGCCGCCGCAGCCTAACGAGAAGATCTCGCTGCCGGCAATTTTTCCGGATCAAGTCCACCTTGCGAACGTCAACCTCACTATTCGCGACCAGCCGCAGAATCTTGTTCTGCGAAATCTGAATCTCGATCTTGATCCAACGAGGGAAGGCGCGCTGAAGATCGATCAACTGCAAATCCCGGATTTGCATACTTGGGCAAACGTTTCGGCAACGACTTCCTATGCGAACAAGAATTTGTTTCTGCGCAATCTGACATTCGATGCGCAGAACAAATTTCAGGTCGTGAACATTGATGCATCGCGCCTTGGTTCGAAGGCGCTCGCCGTGAACATTGATGGGTCGTTCGTCGGTGGAACGATTAAAGGAACGGCCACGTTGCAGGAAAAAAAGTCATCACTCGCGACGGAGATTAATCTCAGCGCGGAGCACATTTCATTGGCGAAAGTGACTGAATATTTCGGACACAAAAAAGGATTCCTCACCGGGGATGTGGAGAGTTTGAAAATCGACGGGCAGGGCATTTTGAAAATTCCGAAATCCTGGAATGGCTCCGTCGTTGCACGAGTGCACGATGTGCACCAAAAGGATCTTGCGCTCGACACGGTCAATCTGGATCTCACGGCTGCGAACGGGACGGCAACGATCCGGAAAGCAGAAATCGTTGCCGGAAATAATCGCGTGGAAATGAACGGCTCCGCGAACTTGCCGGATTCGATCGGTGAGTTTGGCCAGGCGCCAGCCCATCTGACTCTGGATGTAGCCGCGCCAGAGCTGAGACAGTTGACCGGTTTTTTATCGCCCCCACTTGATGGCAGCGCTCACGCAAGCGGTAGTGTGCGAATCAAAGATCGAACAATTGCGTTTAAACTCTCCGCCGCCGGAAGCGCGCTCAGTTTTGGCGAGGCCGCGGCCAAAGAATTATCGGTCACGATTGACGCGACCAAAAAAATGCCTCCGCCAAAAACGCAGGAGCCGTACTACATAAATCTTTCGTCTCACGTGCGCGTGACACTTGGCGACGTGCATTACAATCGATATCTCGCGGATTCCGTGCGCATCACCGCTAGCAGCGAAGGCAAAGCTGTTCTGGTGCAACCTTTGACGGTGGTTCGGAACGCGAACGAGTTGTCGATTGACGGAAAATATGATTTGCCGGCACCGGGGATGAATCCGCTCAGGCAGCCGGCGGATTTCAATCTCGCATTGCACATTCCGCAGCTGGCGGAGTTCTGGCAGGCGGATGCGCCAGACAAAATCGCGGGCCAGGCAGAGGGCGACGGGCAGATCAGCGTCCGCGACGGCGCGGGCAGCGGACAATTAAAGATTTATGGCCAAAGCATTACGGCCAAAAACTTGCTCGTTAGGAAATTGACCACGCAGGCGTCGATGAACAACAACATCATTTATCTGAACGATCTTACAGCGACGCTGAGCGATAAAGATTCGGTGAAGGCGACCGGCACTTTTGCGCTGCAAAAGCCGCATCATTATTCGGGAAAACTGCACGCCGACATCGCGGACCTCTCGGTCTTTGAGCCGTTTTTGAAAGCGGCGCATAATCAAAACGCTCTCGCGGGGTCGCTAAATATCAATTGGGAAGGATCGGGCGACGCAGCAGTCTTCGATAATCGCGGTGTGCTAAAACTCGTGCTCGAGAAAGGACGCTATGGCGATTTGCGATCGCTCCAGGCAAATGTGGATGCGAATTACTCGCCTGAGGGATTGAACGTTCCGATCATGTATTTCGGCAATGATCAAATGGACTTTCAGGCCATCGCGCAAACGAGGGGCGAGATGCTGGAAGTTTCGAAACTTCAGATCGATCAGGGCAAAGCAAAATACGCTGCCGGTTATTTTGCGTTCCCATTCGTCTGGAAAAATCTCGGGAGCGATCGCGCGATCTTTCCACCGAATGGAAAGGTCAACGTTACGTTTCAATCGGAGAATCTCGATTTGAAAAAATTGTTTGAAAATTTCGGAGCGAAAGCGCCAGTTTCGGGCTCGGCCAATGTGAAATTAAACGCGCAGGGGACGCTGGCCGACGTGCGCGCGCAACTCGATTTGCAAATGCGCGATCTGCGCGTGGAAAATTTTCCCGACTTCGAGCCGGCCAGCTTCGACCTGGGAGTTCATGTGGAAAATCGGCAACTCGTCGTCGCAGGGAAGTTGCAGCAAGCAAAAATTCAGCCGCTCGAAATCCAGGCGAACATGCCTTTCGAAATGGGGCGCGTGCTGGAAGACGGAAAGCTGGACGATGCGACGCCGATCACAGCGAAAGTCCGTTTGCCGCGAAGCTCGGTCAATTTCCTGCGGCAGTTCGTTCCGACGGTGGAGGAAATCGACGGCGATATTGCGCTGGACGTGAACGTGAATGGAACGATCGCGAAGCCGGTGCTGAGCGGAGCAGGGGACATCACCGTTAACGTGATGCGTTTCACGAACGGCACCTTGCCGGCATTGCGTGATTTCAAAACGCGGCTCGACTTTAATCGCGACACGCTTTCTCTGGCGCGTTTCGGCGGCGATCTTGCCGGCGGACCTTTTACCATCTCGGGTCGAATCACGTTTCCGAAATTAACGCAGCCGAACATCGATTTGCAGCTCAAAGCCACGAGCGTTCTGGTGGCGCGAAACGACTCGCTCACGGCCCGCGCCGATGCAGACATTCGCGTGAATGGGCCGTTGCAAACCGCCACCGTTACCGGCAATGTCGCCCTAACGAACAGTCAATTCCTGAAAAACATCGATTTGATTCCGATCGGATTGCCGGGTCGACCTGCACCGGAGCCGCCCGAATCGCGGCCGGAATTTTCGTTTCCCGATCCGCCGATACGCGACTGGAAATTCGACGTCGCGATCAAGACGAAGGATCCATTTTTAATTCGAGGGAATCTGGCCAATGGCGGTGCGGCCGTTGATTTGAAGTTGGGTGGCACCGGTCTGCATCCAGGCTTGCAAGGACTCGTTAGGCTGGAAAATGTCGAAGCAACGCTGCCCTTCAGTCGGCTGGAGATCGCCTACGGTTATCTTTATTTTAATCCGGATGATTCCCTTAACCCGAAGATCGATCTGCACGGGACTTCCGTTATCCGCGATTACACTGTGCACGTGTATGTTTACGGCAGTTCACTTTCGCCCGAGGCAATTTTCACAAGCGAGCCGCCATTGCCACAGGAAGAGATCATTTCACTGCTTGCTACCGGCACCACGCGCCAGGAATTAACCGGCAACAACAACGTGCTCGCTGGTCGCGCTGCCTTGCTGCTGGTCCAGCAAGTTTATCGAAAAGTTTTCAAGAAAGGCGGAAAACCGAATACCACTTCGGTTTTCGACCGGCTCGATGTCGATATCGGTCAGGTCGATCCGAAAACCGGTCAGCAGACGGCAACAGCGCGTTTCAAGATTAATAAGAATTTCATGCTCATCGGCGACCTGGGCGTGGCCGGCGATTTTCGCGGAATGGTCAAATACGTGATCCGTTTTCACTAAAATGCGTCACATCATTTTATTTTGGCTGTGCTGCGGCGCATGCGTGCAAATAATTTTCGCGCAAAGCGCGGCGGATCGGCCCGAGCAGCTTGAGAAAGAAAAAGCGAAGCAGACCGCCGAAAAACATCAGGAGAAAGTAGCGCGTCACGCGGCCAACATCGATCTGCGGGGCGAGAAGGTCTTCAGCGACAAAGACCTTCGTTCCCAATTAAAAGAGCAGATCGCGACGATTGAACAATATGGTTTGAGCGCGGCGCGTGGAGATGACGCCGCGTTTTTTCTCGAGCTGTTTTATCGCAAGCACGGTTACGCCAAGGTCGACGTGCATTACAAGATTGAAGGCGACCGGCTGGTGCTCGAGATCGATGAAGGATCTCTCGTCACGCTAGCGCAGGTCAATTTCATTGGGAACGAGCACGAACAAACCGAGAAGTTGTTCGACTACGTGGTCGGGCCGACGCGCCAGCGCTATTCGCAATTGCAGAAAACTTTGCCATTTGTCGCAGCCGACGTGCAGGAAGGCGTCGATCTCGTGCATCGTCTTTACATCGCGGAAGGTTTTCTCGATTCGATAATCGATCCGCCGCACTACGATTACGCGGCGGACGGTTCACGGGTCAATGTCACAGTCGCAATTCACGAAGGCCGTCAGTATTTTTTCGGGCAAGCTACTTTTCGCGGCCAAACGATCTTTGGCGAGCCAGCGTTGCGCGGCCAGCTAGTCGATATTCTCGACAAGCCATACACCGATGCGCGCGCCGCGGACATCCCGCGCCGTCTCCAATCTTATTTCAAAACGCGCGGCTATTATGATGTGAAGGCCGATGCGGTCGGCAATCCCGCTTTGGCGCGTGATGGGCGCGTGCCGGTGGAGATTTCCGTGCAACCGGGTCCGCTTTATCACTTTGACGGTGTGACCGTCAATGGCCTGAAGAAATTGCGACCGAGCTACGTGACGCGTCGTTTTACCAAGCTCAGCGGGAAAACGTACAGCCCCGATGTGTTGGACGAGCGCTTTCGCGAACTCATGCGCACCGGTTTGTTCAACCTTCTGCAAATCAAACCCACGCCGTTACCGGGAAATTTGCTGCGGCTCGATATTTCGGCGGAGGAAGCAAAAAGCAAAGAGTTCGGTTTGTCGGTCGGTTATGGTTCGTACGTTGGCGGGATTTTTGGCATTCAATATCGCGACCTCGATCTTCTCGGTTTCGGCCGACCGATTACGACATCGCTGGAAGTTTCGCAGCGCAGCTACAAAGCCGAGGTGCTTTTTGAAGACCCCTATCTCTTCAATACCGACTTTCAGTTCAGGTCGCGCTTCGCTGCTCTGACTTACGATTTTGATGGTTACTCCAAATTTGAATTGGGATCTCGTTTGGAACTGACGCGTGAGTTTACGAAAAATTACAAAGCGACTCTCATCGCCGCTGTTCGGCATGTAGAAATCACGACGAATGACATTCGTCCGCCGGAGCTGATCGGGCGCAGCACATATTTTGTGAATACGATTGGATTTACCCAAACGTTCGATCTGCGCGACAGCCCGGTGGTGCCGACGCGCGGATTGATTTTCGACAACACCCTCGATGTCGCGACGAGCGGCTTGGGCAGCGACATCGATTTTATCCGTTCGACATTTCGAGCCAGCTACTATCTCTCGTTTGCCAAGGGGCAGACGGCGGCGTCCGACATCGGAACGGAGCTCGGTGACAGAAATAAACTAAGCTGGTTCCGGCGCAGCGGGCTCGCGTTCGGCGCGCGCATGGGCATCATCCATTCGCTGAGTTCGAATTCGCCTAACGAGGCGCTTGCCATTCCGATCGACGAACGTTTCTTCAATGGCGGCAGTACCACGGTGCGCAGTTTCGGTGAGCGCACGCTCGGTCCGCACGATCGGCGCGGCAATCCGATCGGCGGCGAGTTCTACACCACCTTTAATGTCGAATACACTTTCCCTATCTTCGGAGAACTGGAGGGCGTTGTTTTCACCGATGCCGGAAATTTACTGCCGACTTCGGAGGAAGTGGGCTTGGATGATATGCGTTATGCGGTAGGCGCCGGACTTCGTTACAAACTTCCGATCGGTCCGATCCGTTTGGATTACGGGGTGAATCCCGATCCGCATCCCGACGAAGATTTCGGCGCATTCCATTTCAGCTTCGGCCTGGCGTTTTAATTGAAACGCTGAGCGTTATTTTTAAAGAAGGTGCGTCTAACCTAACGAGTGGAATTGATCAGGCCTCGTCAATATTTGACGAGACGTCATTTGCCAAATGTGTGACAGCTGCTTCTGGCAGCGGCCGAATATTTTCAGCAGTACGTGCGCTGGAAAAGGGCGCGTCGACCGGCGCATCCTTTTCTCTGCGATCTGCGATCGCTGTCGCGATGGCGTGGCGAAGCGTGGTTAGGTTAACGGGTTTGCCAATGACAGCATCGATCTCCGGAATGAGCGAAGTAGAGATGCCGCTTTCGGCAAAGCCGGTGAGCAATATGATCGGAACGTCGTTGCGAATTTTTCGCAGAGCGATCGCGAGTTGATCGCCGGTCATGCCCGGCATTGCTTTGTCGGTAATGACGAGATCGAATTTTTCCGCGGCAAATTTTTTGAGCGCTTCGTCGCCGTCGTGCGCAATCGTAACCCGATGCCAATCGCCCTGCAGATATTCAGCCAATACTTCACAAAGCACAGGCTGATTATCGACAACGAGAATAGCGAGCGGTTCGCATCCGCTATCTGGTTTTGCAATTTCATCGACTTTGACGGTGTGATAGGTGGGCAGGCGAACAATGAACTTGGTGCCGCGTCCAGGTTGCGTCTTGATCTCGAGCGTTCCACCTAGCCGCTGAATGATGCCATAGATCATGGCGAGACCGAGACCCGAGCCTTGATTGCCTTTGGTCGTAAAAAACGGCTCCAGGCAACGCTCTCGAATCTCTTCGGTCATGCCGACCCCCGTATCTTCGACTTCAAGAACGATCGCGAGACCTGCCATACTCGTGCGCAAGGTGATTGTCCCACCCTCGGGCATGGCGTCGACTGCGTTAAAGATCAGGTTCGTCAGCATCTCTCGAATTTCCGACTGGTCCCCGAGAATGTCTGGAATCGGAGCGAGTTCGGTGACGACATTGATATCGACGCCTTTCGCCATGGCTTGCCCCTTCCATCTCGGCGTTGTCAGCTCGACCGCTTGCTCGATCAGATGGGTTAACGGAATTGTCTGGCGCAAATCCGTCTCCGAAGGCGGTCGCTGAAATTGCGCCAAACGATTGACCATCTGCGCGCCGTCCTGGGCCGCGCTGATAATCGTGCGCAAATATTTCACCGCTTTCGTGTCTTCGCCGGCGGATTCTGTTTCGTTCAAAAGCAGTTCGCTGTGTGCGAGAATGAGAAAGAGAATGTTATTGAAATCGTGCGCGATTCCCGTCGCCATCATGCCGAGTGCGCGCAGACGTTCCTGTTGGACGACACGTTGTTGCGCTTTGTGTAGTTCGCTGACGGTCTCCTGTAGGGCACCGGTGCGCTCTCGCACACGCTCATCGAGAATTTGATTTTGATTTTCCAGATCAAGATGCAAAAAGCGCGTCCGCACCGCATTCTTGATACGTAAAGCGACTTCCAAATTATCGAAAGGTTTGCTGATTAAATCCATTGCGCCGTTGGCCAATGCTTTGCGGCGCGCTTCCACTGTTGCGTCCGCCGTGAGCACGATGATGGGCAGGAAAGTTTTCTCCGGGATGAGCTTGCCTAACAAGTCCATGATCTCAAACCCGTTTAGGTGCGGCATGTGCAAATCCAGCAGGATCAAATCCGGTTGGTTGTCGGCAAAAAGGTTCGCGACGTCGCGCGAATCTGTCGTCATCGAGACGTTAAGGTAACCTTCGCGCGCGAGAATTTTTTCCAACAGGCGGACGTTGGCCAGCTCGTCGTCGACGATCAGGATTTTTGCATGATGGGTAAGCTCTGAAGTCACGACGGATGAGGGTTGGCCTTCGAGGGAGCAAATTCCGTGCGCCAAGGCCGTTTAGTTCTCTCTTGCGAGGGAAGATCAGAGCTCTCCACGCCTAACGAAAGCGGACGAATGGGTGTTCTCTGCCTTCGAAGCGTCGGAAACTGCGAAGTCAGTCTGGTCGCATCCGCACGTCTTTTTCGGAAGAGAAAGGCAGACGCGCTATTGACTCCTTGAAAAATTCTCTGGCAGGCCCATAACTCGCTCTTGCATAACTCGCGTTGGAACGGCGAACTCCGATGAACAAACCGATTAAAACAATCGATATTCTTTGGATTACTGCGGGCTTGAGTTGCGATGGCGACACGATTGCCATGACCGCAGCGACGCAGCCGAGCATTGAGGACATCGTACTCGGCGTCATTCCGGGAATTCCGAAAGTGAATCTCCACAACCCTGTGCTCGCACGCGAGAACGGCGATGAGTTCATGCAATTTTTCCACGATGCCGTTGCTGGTTTGATCGAGCCGTTCATGCTCGTGATCGAAGGTTCGATCCCGAACGAAAAAAATAAGGCCGAAGGTTTTTGGGCGGGATTCGGCGTCGATAAAAAAACCGGCCAACCGATCCTAACGTGCGATTGGATCGATCGCCTCGCGCCAAAAGCGTGGGCAGTTGTCGCGGCCGGAACGTGCGCGACTTACGGCGGCATTCACGCCATGGAAGGGAATCCAACCGGATGCATGGGCCTCGCCGATTATCTCGGCTGGCAATGGAAATCGAAGGCGGGTCTGCCGATTGTGAACATCCCCGGTTGTCCAGTGCAACCCGACAACTTCATGGAAGTAATTTTGTATTTGCTGCGTCAGGCGGCAGGGGAAGCGCCGATGATTCCGCTCGATTCGGCGTTGCGACCCACGTGGCTATTTTCCGAAACGGTGCACGAAGGTTGCGATCGCGGCGGTTACTACGAACAAGGTAACTTCACTCAGGAACACGGGACAAAACCGTGCATCGTAAAACTCGGTTGCTGGGGACCAGTCGTGCAATGCAATGTCGGCAAGCGCGGATGGATGGGCGGCATCGGTGGTTGTCCAAATGTGGGCGGGATTTGTATCGGCTGCACCATGCCAGGATTTCCCGACAAGTTCATGTCGTTCATGGATCAACCGCCGGGCTCAATGCTTTCGTCGCAAGCGATCCAAACTTACGGAAACGCGATTCGTGCGTTGCGCGCGTTTACGCAGGCGTCGGTAAATAAAGAACCGCCGGGGCGAAAACCAACCGCCGGTGTGCACGCGAAAACATGAGCAACAAAACCGAAGCGCCATTTTCCGAAAAGCTGGTCGAAATGTCGTGGGATCCGATCACGCGCATCGTCGGCAGTCTTGGAATTCACACCAAGATCGATTTTGAAAAACGCCGCGTGGTCGAGTGTTACAGCACGTCGTCGATCTTTCGCGGTTACAGCGTTTTCATGCGCGGAAAAGATCCGCGAGACGCGCATTTGATCACGAGCCGCATTTGCGGAATCTGCGGGGATAATCACGCCACCTGCGGCGTTTACGCGCAGAATATGGCTTTCGGTGTGCGCCCGCCGCGCCTCGCGGAATGGATCATCAATCTCGGCGAAGCGGCTGAGTACATGTTCGATCACAACATTTTTCAGGACAATCTCGTCGGCGTCGATTTTTGCGAACAACTCGTGCGCGAAACGAATCCGGGCGTTTTTGAAAAGGCGGAAAAAACGGAAGCGCCGCACGCCGCGGTGCACGGGTTTCGCACGATTGCCGACATCATGCGCGCGCTCAATCCTTTCACGGGCGCATTTTATCTCGAAGCGTTGCAGATGAGCCGGCTGACGCGGGAAATGTTTTGCCTGATGGAAGGGCGACACGCGCATCCTTCAACGCTTTATCCCGGCGGTGTTGGGACGGTTCCGAGCGTGCAGGTGTTCAACGAATATCTCGTTAGGCTATTGCGTTACATCGATTTCCTGAAGCGTTGCGTGCCGCTGCACGATGATCTCTTCGATTTCTTTTACGAAGCGCTTCCTGGCTACGAAGAGGTTGGGCGCCGTCGCGTCATGCTCGGTTGCTGGGGATCATTTCAAAATCCAGACGTGTGCGATTTCCGTTACGAAACAATGCGCGATTGGGGGCGCAAGATGTACGTCACACCCGGGATTGTTCTCGACGGGAAATTAATCACGACTGATTTAGTCGAGATCAATCTGGGCCTCCGAATTTTACTCGGCAGTTCGTTTTATGATGATTGGCAGTCGGCCGAAAAATTCGTCACACACGATCCGCTCGGGAACGAGATCGATCAGCGGCACCCGTGGAATCAAACGACCAATCCAAAACCGCAGAAGCGCGATTTCGCGAACAAGTACTCATGGGTGATGTCGCCGCGCTGGTTCGACAAACGAAATGGCGATTATCTTGCGCTCGATACTGGCGGCGGGCCACTCGCGCGCTTTTGGGTCACTGCGCTCGCCGGCACCGTCGATATCGGATACGTGAAAGCGACCGGGCACAGCGTAAAGATTAACCTGCCGAAAACTACGAATCACGGCCCGGTCGAGTTCGAATGGAAAATTCCGAAATGGAGTAACACGCTCGAACGTAATCGCGCCCGTACTTATTTCCAGGCTTATGCCGCGGGCGCCGCGTTGTATTTTATCGACCAGGCAATGAAGGATGTTTACGCGGGGCGAACAAAAGTTTGGAACGAGTTCAAAGTGCCGCAGGAAGCGATCGGCTGCGGTTTCCACGAGGCTGTGCGCGGAATGCTTTCGCATCACGTCGTTATCCGAAATAAGCGCATCGCGAATTATCATCCGTATCCGCCTACGCCATGGAATGCGAGCCCACGTGACTCGTTAGGCACACCAGGACCGTACGAAGATGCGGTGATAAATTCTCCGATCTTCGAAGAGAACGGGCCGGATAAATTCAAGGGCATCGATATCATGCGGACCGTGCGCAGTTTCGATCCATGCCTACCCTGCGGCGTTCACATGTATGTCGGGAACGGCAAGGTTATTCAGACTCGCCATTCGCCGATGTTCGGTGCGCAGGTGAAATGACAAACAAAACCCAAAATCCGTCGCGCCCGAAGATTCCGGACGAAGCGGATGCGGTCGGAGCGCTCCTCGAATTGGCGCGCGCGTTTTCGCCGAATTTCGAACTGCCCAGTCTCGCGGAGTCGCCGCCCGACGCCACGAGCGATGGTTCACCTGAAGATCGAATTCGCCAGGCAGAGGCGCGTTACCAGACGCTGGTCGAACAAATTCCCGCCGTGACTTTCATGGCATCGTTCGAAAATGGACTCAGCGAAATTTATGTAAGCCCGCACATCGAAACGATGCTCGGATACACTGCAGCGGAATGGATCGAGAATCCGATTCTCTGGTATCAGCGTTTGCATACGGAAGATAAGCAACGCTGGAATGAAGAATTTTCGCGCACCGTTTCATGGGCGGAACCGTTCCGGGCCGATTATCGTTTTCTGGCAAAGGACGGACGCGTGGTGTGGATTCACGGCGAAGCGAAAGTGGTGCGTGATGAATCGGGGCGGCCTTCGTTCGTTCAGGGCATCGGGTATGACATTACCGAGCTGAAAGAAGCGGAGGAAGTGCTGCGACGTTCGCGCGAAGAAATGGAGGCATTGGTCGAAGCGCGCACAGCAGAACTGGCTCTGTCGCTTTCGATGATGCACGCGACGCTGGACTCCACGACCGACGCTATCGTGGCTACCGATCTGAAAGGCAACGTGCGGGATTTCAACGAGAAGTACGCGCAAATGATGGGCGTGACACGCGAACAGCTAAATACTGCCGACGTTAGCGAAGCGCGGAAAAAATTTAGTCAACGCTTCAAGAGCCCCGAGCAATTCATGTCGCGCGTGATGGAGATCTACGCCACCGCGCCGGCAGAAAGTTTCGAGACCTTGGAATTGCAGGACGGACGTATTTTGGAGCGATACTCAAAAAGTCAATCCATCGATGAGCGACCAGTGGGGCGCGTCTGGAGTTTTCGCGATGTAACCGAGAGCAAACGCGCTGAAGAAAAATTGCGCGCGGCCAAGGAAGAAGCGGATCGCGCGAATCGGGCGAAGAGCGAATTTCTCTCGCGTATGAGTCACGAACTGCGCACGCCCTTGAATGCGATTCTCGGCTTTGGCCAATTGCTTGAAGGAGATCTGACGGAACCCGATGAAGTCGAAAGCATTCAGCAAGTTCTCAAGGGTGGCCGCCATTTGCTCGGTCTCATTAACGAAGTTCTGGACATCGCCAGCATCGAGGCGGGACGGATGTCGGTTTCGATCGAGCCTGTGCTCGCTGGTCCTGTGATGCGGGATACGATTGAATTGGTTCGACCTTTAGCCTCCGCGCGGAAGATCCAGATCACGGGAGAAGATGGCGATTGGAATATCCGGGCCGATGAAAAACGCCTAAAACAGGTGTTTCTGAATCTGCTTTCAAACGCGATCAAATATAATCACGAGGGCGGAAGTGTGACGGTAAAGGTCGAGCCGCGACCTAACGATCGCATACGCATAAAAATTACCGATACCGGACCCGGTATCGCGCCGGAAGATATCGAGAAAATCTTTACGCCTTTCGAACGTTTGCAGGCCGGCGAAACAAAAGTGGAAGGCACCGGGCTGGGTCTCGCTGTTTGTCAGCGTTTCGTTGATTTAATGGGCGGCTCGATTGGCGTCGAAAGCGAGAGAGGGAAAGGCAGCACATTCTGGATGGAATTTCCGCAGGCTCAGGGAAGCTCACCACGTCAGGCTGATGCGAGCGCTGTGCCAGTGGTGAAAGACGAAAGCGTGGAGCGGGCGCGCACGATTCTTTATATCGAAGACAATCTTTCTAATCTCACTCTGTTGCAGCGAATCCTGGAGCGCCGATCGAAGATAAAATTTTTGACCGCACTTTATGGCGCGGAAGGTTTGAAATTGGCCCGGGAACAGCGCCCGGATCTGATTTTGCTCGATCTATACCTTCCCGACATGTCCGGAGATGAGGTGCTAACGCAATTACGCGCGTCGAAAGAGACCGCGGATATTCCCGTCCTCATGGTGAGCGCCGATGCGACAACCGGTCAGGCGGAACGACTTCTCGCCGCCGGCGCCGAAGGCTACCTAACGAAACCGCTCGACGTTCCAAAATTCCTCGAAGCCATCGACCGGATGTTGAAACGCAAATCGCAGCGCTCATAATCGAGGGTTCGACGCTGTTAAGTCCGAGGCCGCAGTGACTGTGCACAACCTTGCGGGCGGGGAATGACGATCTATAATTAGAGAAGGCGTTTCGTACGCTTTCGAGGATTCAATTATGCCTATGGAAAAAACAACTCTAGCGCCGAAAAATGCGCCCGCCGTCGAAGCCGATTTTCTTCCATTACAGGGGACCGACTATGTCGAATTTTATGTTGGGAATGCGAAGCAGGCCGCGCATTTCTATAAAACGGCATTTGGTTTCCAAAGCCTTGCCTACGCGGGACCCGAAACCGGTGTGAAAGACCGCGCCAGCTACGTGATTCGTCAAAATAAACTGACGCTGGTTCTGACGACGCCGATTCGCTCGAAGAATCCAATCGCCGATCATATTTACAAACATGGCGATGGCGTGAAAGTGATCGCGTTGAAAGTGGAAGATGCGACTTCCGCGTGGAAGGAAACGACCAAGCGCGGCGGTAAAAGTTATCTCGAGCCGAAAACGCTTTCCGACGATCAGGGAAAAGTCGTCATGAGCGGCATCCAAACTTACGGCGAAACGGTTCACCTTTTCATCGAGCGCGGTGATTACAGTGGCGTTTTCATGCCTGGCTTCCGCAAATGGGAAACGACCTACAATCCGCCCGACACAGGCCTGCAATATGTCGATCATTGCGTCGGCAACGTCGGTTGGAATCAGATGAATCCGTGGGTGAAATTTTACGAGGATGTCATGGGCTTCCGCAACATTCTCAGTTTCGACGACAAGGATATCTCGACGGAATACTCCGCGCTCATGAGCAAAGTGATGAGCAACGGCAACGGCTTCGTGAAATTCCCGATCAACGAGCCGGCCGAAGGAAAAAAGAAATCGCAGGTCGAAGAATATCTCGATTTCTACGATGGCGAAGGCGTGCAGCATTGCGCGCTCGCGACGAATGACATCGTTAAGACGGTCACCGATTTACAAAGCCGCGGCGTCGAGTTCCTGAAAATTCCCGCGACCTATTACGAAACGGTGCTCGATCGCGTCGGGCACATTGACGAAGACCTCGAACCGCTGCAGCAACTCGGCATTCTCATCGATCGCGATGACGAAGGTTATCTGCTGCAAATCTTTTCGAAGCCAGTCGAAGATCGTCCAACGCTTTTCTTCGAGATCATTCAGCGCAAAGGCGCGAAGAGTTTCGGAAAGGGAAATTTCAAGGCGCTCTTTGAAGCTTTGGAAAAAGAACAGGACGCTCGAGGAAATCTGTAAGGGAGATACGACATGCCGCAATACATGAAGCTCGGGGAAATCCCGCGCAAGCATCACATCTGGTTTCACCGCAACGGTTCATCCAACGGGGGCTATAAAAACGAAGGCATTGCCTACGAGCACGTCATCACGACGGAAGGTTTCAATGAAGCTTTCTCGATCATGTATCACATCCGCCCGCCGACACGCGTGCGGAGCGTCGAACTTTTGAAATGTGAAGAATTGAAGAAGGCGGGAGACAGTCCGCTGCGACATCATCATTTGAGAACGGCGACGATCCCGCGCCGCGGCGATCTTTATACGGGCCGCATCCCGATGATGTTCAATCAGGACATTGTGGCGTATCGCTGCAAGCCGGAAAAGAAATACGGGAAGTTCGAGTACTACAAGAACGGCGGCGCCGATGAGATCATCTTCGTCTTTAAGGGCGGCGGAGTGTTGGAAAGTGCTTTCGGAAAACTCCCGTATCGTGCTGAAGACTACATCGTCATTCCGCGCGGAATCACTTACCGGCTCGTGCCGGATAAGGTGGTGGAGGAAGATTATCTAATTCTCGAATCGACGGGACCGGTGCGTATTCCACGTCGCTATATGAATAGTGATGGACAGATTCGCATGGGCTCACCCTATTCCGAACGCGATTTTCACGGACCGACGGAATTGATCACGATCGATAGCGATGAGGACGTCGAGATTCTGGTAAAAGATGGTCCGCGCCTAACGAAAGTGGTGAACGCGCATCATCCCTTCGATGTGCTCGGCTGGGACGGCTACGTTTATCCCTTCACTTTTAACGCACAGGATTTCGAACCAATTACGGGGACGGTGCACCAACCGCCACCGATTCATCAAACCTTCGAAATTCGCGGCTACGTTGTCTGCACCTTCGCGCCGCGCTATCTCGATACGCATCCGGAAGCGGTGAAAATTCCGTGGGTGCACGACAATGTCGAAGCGGACGAAGTTTTATTTTACGTCCGCGGCAATTTCGGTTCGCGTCGCGGCATCGAGTCGGGTTCCATCACGCTGCATCCGCGCGGCATTCCGCACGGCCCGCATCCTGGAACTATCATTGCCAGCAAAGATGCGCAACGCACCGAGGAACTGGCGGTCATGTTCGACACGCAACACACCCTCGAATTGACCGAGCAGGCACTTGCGCTCGACGACGAGAAATATCCGCTCAGCTGGCTCGATTGAGCGCAACGTCCAATCACGAGAGTGAACTCGAAGCGGCATCTCGTCGCCTTCGCGACATGCCTCGCTGCGGCGCGGCCAAACGCACCAGCATGGAGCGTTCATTTCACGAACTGCTCGAAGCAGTCGGCGAAGATCCGCAGCGGCAGGGCCTGTTGAAAACGCCGGAACGCGCTGCCCGCGCGTTTGAGTTCCTAACGAATGGTTACCGCCAAAGCCTCGAAGAAGTCGTCAACAACGCGATCTTCGATTCTGACGCAAGTGAGATTATTCTCGTGAAAGACATCGAGCTTTACTCGATGTGCGAACATCATTTGTTGCCGTTTATTGGAAAGGCGCATGTCGCTTACATCCCAAGCGGTAAAGTAATTGGCCTCTCCAAAGTTGCGCGAATTGTCGACGTTTTTGCGCGCCGGTTGCAAATCCAGGAAAATCTCACGACGCAAATTGCCGACGCTTTAATGCACATATTGCATCCGATCGGAGCCGCCGTCGTGATCGAGGCGAAGCATCTCTGCATGATGATGCGGGGTGTCGAGAAACAAAACTCCGTCATGACAACCTCCTGCCTTCTCGGTTCATTCAAAGAAGACGCGCGCACACGCACCGAATTTCTCGCGTTGCTCAAACAGTAACGCGGCTGGCGTCATGTTATTGACGGTCAGCAAACGGCTCGAGTTTTCCGCATCGCGCCGTCTCTTTGTTCCAGAGTGGAGCGCTGAAGAAAATCTCGCCGCCTTTGGCCCGGAATCAGCCGCCCGCTACGGAACGGGACGGAACTATGTCGCCTATTTCATTCTCTCCGGTGACCCGAATCCGGCGAACGGAATGCTCGTGAACATCAGCGAGATCAAAAAACGCGCGAGCAGCGTTGTGCTCGCCAATTTCGACCACAAATTTTTGAATGAAGATCATGCGGCGTTCGTGCAAACGGTTCCAATAACCGAAAACATCGCCCGCCAACTTTTTCACGAAACTGCGCCGCTGTTTGCCGACTTGAACGCGACTCTGGCCGCCGTGCATTTGGTGGAAACGTCGCAACGCAGCGCCACTTTTTATTCCAGCGGCGTTTCCGAAGCGAACTACTGGCTCGAGTTTTCCGCGGCTCGTCGCACGATGTCACCGCATCTGAGCGAAGAGGAAAACGTAAAGCTTTTCGGCATTTCGACCGCGCTCCACGGACACAATTATCGCGCGCGCCTGACTGTTCGGGACGATTCAACTCTGGCCGGGAGGCACGATATGATCGAAGGCTGCCTGCGCGGGCTGCACGAGGAATTAGATCACAAGGATCTAAACGGCGATGTCGTCGGCCTAACCAATCGACCGATGACGACCGAAAGTCTGGCGCGGTATATTCACGAACGCGCTACCGCGACCCTGCCTGTTCATCGCGTGCGTCTACATGAACGCGATGATTTTTTTGCGGAATATTGGAACGACCAAAGTTTCTTTCTCGGAATGCGACGGCGTTTCAGCGCAGCGCATCGATTGCAGTTGGTCGAACTTTCCGAATCCGAAAACATTTCGTTATTCGGCAAATGCAGCAATCCACTTGGACACGGGCATCTTTACGAAGCGGAAGCAACGATCGGAGGGCCTTACGATGAGAGTAGCGGCACGCTCTACGATTTCGCGAAAATGGACGATGCCTTGCAGGAGAGCGTCCGCTTTTGGGACAATAAGCATCTCGATCTCGAAACGACTGACTTCAAAAAAATGCCATCGACCGGAGAAAACATTGTTCGCGCACTTTGGTCGCGTGCCGGTTCTCTGCTCGACGGCCGACTCGTTAGGCTGAGACTGTGGGAAACGCCAAATAATCGATTCACGTTGCGACTTTGAAACGAATTCTTATTACGGGCGCGAGCCGCGGTATCGGTCGCTCTATCGCGGAGAAACTCGCTACGGCCGGAACGACGCTGCTTCTTCATGGCCGCGACAATGACGCGCTGACAGAAACATGTCGTGCAGTTGAAGCGAGAGGCGCGCGAGCGACTCCGTTGCTTTTCGAGCTCACCGACAAATCGCAGATCGAGAAGTTAATCGAAGGAGTTGGCTCCGAGCCCATCGACGTCTTGATCAACAATGCCGGAATCGCGTTCGTCAAACCGTTCGATTCGATTTCGTTGGACGATTGGAACAAAACTCTAGCCGTGAATGTGACTGCGCCGTTTCTGCTCACACAAAAACTCAGCCCTGAAATGAAATCAGGTGCGAGCATCGTGAATATTCTTTCGGTTGCCGCGAGAACTGGTTTCCCGAATTGGAGTAGTTACTGCATGAGCAAATTTGCGCTCGAAGGCTTCTCGCAATCGATTCGCGAAGAGTTGCGACCGCGCGGTATTCGCGTGCTCAATGTTTATCCTGCCGCGACCGATACGGAAATTTGGAAACCGGTCGCAGGCGATTGGCCACGCGAAAAGATGATGCCGCCCAACGAGGTCGCGGAAGCTGTCGCTTATGCGCTTTCCCGTCCGGCCGATGTCGCTGTCGAAAATATCACGCTGACCAAGGCGAGCGGCAGTTTATAGTTGCCATCTCTACGGTTGGCCGAACAATCTCCAATTATGATCGCAGCTTTCGGGAGCGATGTAGTCATCAATGTTGTCGCCTCCATCATCGCGTCTCTGATTTTGTTGGGCGCCGGTTTTGCCTGGGGAAAATATCGGGAGCGGAAACGTTTCGGCAGAAATCTCGAGGAATACGATTTCTATCCGTTTACGATCAATCGCGACAACATTCCCGAATTCGATCTCAAGGATTTCCGGCTCGGAATGCATTATTTCCTCAAGAACAACGATCACACTGCTGCGCGACAACTCATTTTTATCGGGGAGCAAAACAATGTCCGCGATCAGCTTGAACCGGCGGAACAGAAAGAGTACGCCAAACTCTTCACCAAGTACGACGGCAAGAAAATCGCGGACGATACAAACGAATATCTGGAAAACTATATCCGTCTCGTCCGACTCATCGGGAAATCATTTCCTAATACCGGGATCGAGATCTTGCTGCATAACCTGGCGGATCCGGGACACTCGTTAGTCGCGTTGGAAAACAATGTCACCGGAAGAAATTTGCGCGATGGCACGACCAACCTGCTGATCGATCTGAAAAAGCGACAACTGCTGCAGGAGGATAAACTCAACTACGAACTCAACATCGGTTCGCGGCGGTTCAAGTGCACGACTATCCCGATTATTCGCAAGGAGTTCGGCGTCGTCGGCGCAGTTTGCATCAACATCGACGCAAATTATCTCACGGAGGAAGTGCTCCAGCGTCAGGAGCGGATCGAAGCGTGGTTCAAGAATTTTCTCCGAACAGATATGCAGCTCGATGAAAATATTCTGAGCAAAGACGAATACGCAAAGGCGACCAAGGGCAAGCGACATTTCAAAGACGAGCAGGCTAACTAGGGCGGGGCTCTTCCCAGTTGTCATGTCGAGCGAAGTCGAGACATCTCTTATAAAGGTGGGGGGAACCTTGGTGTCCCGATGTTCGCGGCGCTGAGGCCGCTCCCACATTCTTTGAATGAGAGATTCCTCGACTTCGCTTCGCTCCGCTCGGAATGACAGAGGAAGAAGACGCACCGCTGTGTCAGGAGCGCCGAACATCGCGCAGGAAGTCATCAATGCGGCCAACGGTTTGCGCGCTGCCGTCGATAAACTGCGCTTCGCGTCGCCAGTCACGCACCTCTACAATCCGCTCGATTATGCGTGGACGGCGCATGAAGAATACCTGCGACGCTACGCCGACGAAAAGAAACGCGTTGTTTTTCTCGGCATGAATCCCGGTCCGTTTGGTATGGTGCAGACGGGAGTCCCGTTTGGTGAAATCGCCGCAGTGCGGGATTGGCTCGGAATCCGAACGGCAATTAGCCAACCCAAGAAGTTTCATCCGAAGCGTCCGATTCACGGTTTTGATTGTGCACGTTCGGAAATTAGCGGGCGACGTCTCTGGGGACTTTTTAGCGATTGCTTCGGCACCGCGCAAAAATTCTTCGAGTCCAACTTCGTTTTAAATTATTGCCCGCTCGCTTTTATGGAAAGCAGCGGTGCCAATCGCACACCGGACAAACTTCCCCTGTCAGAACGGAAACCACTTTTTGCTGCATGCGATCAGCATTTGCGCGAAGTGATGGCGGCACTAAAACCTGAATGGGTGATTGGCGTTGGCGACTTCGCGACTAAACGCGCAAGGGAAGTTTTCCCGGAACCTCCGCCGAAAATTGCGCGCATCTTGCATCCCAGTCCCGCAAGTCCTGCCGCAAACAAAAATTGGGCCGCGTTGGTGACCGCGCAGCTGCAGACGGTTGGCGTATGGATCTGACGTAAGCGTCCGCTTACTTCCGGGAAAAGCGGCTTATGAGCTACTTTGCGAAGCGTGCGACGCCGCCTGGTATTCCGGCTTCTTGTGATATTCCACCAGTCGGAATCCCCAACCAATCAGTGTCGACAGATCTTTCGCGGTCGCTTTTTTATCGTTCAGGAATTTTTCGATACGCTCTTTCAACTCCGGTTGTTGTTCGGTTTCGTCGAGAATTTCGAAAATCTCCAACGAGAGCAACCAGTCGCTCGCATGTTCTGCCTGCTGCGTTTCCCAGATTTCACCGAACCGTTCGTATCCCACTTTGTTTTCGCGGATCTTGCGCACCTGTGCGTAAAGATTCTCGAGCTTCTTCCGTTTCGCGTCGGACGGAGCTTTGATCGTGCGCTCTTTCGGAACGAGCGCGACCTGGTTGTAAGCGTCCTTATCGGCCGCGCCGTTGAAGACCGAACCGATTCGCTCGCCAACCGCCATATCGTATGTGCCCCAGTCTGGATCGAACAGCACGCGGTCGCCGTAGGTTGCGCAGCAGTTGGAAAATGTGATCAGCAATAACTTGTCGTCGCGGCGCAGAATTTTTTCCACCTTGCCTTCCACAACGACGCCGCTCGCAAACTCGAGCTTCACTTTTTTCCCTTCGCTGATGTCCGTTTCCTTCAAATTTCCAATCGGCGAACCGAATCCGTCTTTGTGGTAATCGCGACCATGTCCCGGCAATTCCTCGTATTTGTAAGCCAGGGCGCTTGGTCCAGCTGTCCGTAAATAAATTGGTTGCTTCTCGGAATCGGTGATGACTTCGTTGAAAACTCCGGAGACCTGCAAGCCGCTCGCGTACTCGCATGTCGCGGTATTCTTGCATTCGATTGCTTTATTGATTCCCTCTAACCCGCCTACGCGATATGCCATTGTGCTCGCGAATTCTTCAAGCACGTCGCTGAGATGCTTAAAGTCGCGACAAACAAAAAGCTGCGGCTGCTTTGTTGTGATATCGAACGGCGTGTGTGCCGCTTGGATCGAATACGGAATTTTTTTCACGTGCGCTTCGAGACACGAAACCGACTCGCCGATGGAAGAGAGAAGACCGGCGCCGTAAATTTTCGGTTTCTCCAGCGTGCCGATGAGTCCGTATTCCACCGTCCACCAATGCAGGCGAGAGAGGAGCGCCATCTCGGAAGGGTCGCCGAGATTTTTTTGCCCTTGCTCAACCTCGCGCGTTGCTTCCTCGGTTTCCTTCGGATCGGAGTTCGGCAACTCCTTCAAGATCGAGAGATGCCGAATCGCTTCATACAATTCGAAATCTTTTTTCGACGACATCGCTTTGGCGCCGACTTCGCCGAAGCGTTGCAAATAATTTGAGTATTCGCGATCGACAATGATCGGCGCGTGCCCGGCCGCTTCGTGCACAATGTCAGGCGCGGGCGTGTATTCGATGTGATCGATCTGGCGCATATCGCACGCGATCACGAGGACTTTGTAAGCTTGGAATTCCATGAACGCGGCCGGCGGAATAAATCCATCCACCGCGACTGCGCCCCAGCCGATCTTGCCCAGAATGTCGTTCATTTCCTGGATGCGCGGGATGCGCTCGAAGGAAATGCCAGTGTCGAGCAAACCCTGAAAGTAAACTTTGTGCGCGTACTCTTTCAGGAAAAAAGTGTTTTGGCGCATGATGAAACGCCAGACTGCGTGATCGACCGAAGTGTAATCGTCGTAGCGCTGATCGACCGCGAACTGCAAAAGATGTTTCGGGGTAGAGGCAACCGCCGCGTTGTTGCTCGGGATTCCGCTTTCTGTTTTCATCGCATTCGTCCGAAAAATGGTTTCAAGATAAATATGACGATGCAACCTGGACGTGTCCTCATCCTAACCTTCTCCCAAGGGGAGAAGAGACCGCCTCTCCCTTTGGGAGAGGGTTGGGTGAGGGCGCCTTCGATGATTGCCATGAGCTAATTTTATGGCTTAACCATGACAGCGGCAAGCGCGATTAAGACTGTCATCCTGAGCGGAGCGAAGGACCTCGCGTCGGTTCTTGTAATTTAGTGAGGTCCCTCGCATCCGCTCGGGATGACGCGCATGCTGTCGTTCATGCAATCCTGAGCGAGTTGCTTTTGTCTTGAGCAAGCGACCAAGGAGGGTGCTTTTCAAAGCGCCCTTTCGCTTTTAGGTTTTCGCCGGCTTGGAAACTCCGAAAGCCTTCGCGAGCGAGCCGCCTTTTAATGCGCGAATCTTATCAGCTTCTCGAACCAGAGACTTTCCTCGATCACAGTTCAAACCAGCCTGCGGACGTTCGAGCGCGAACTTCGCCGATCGTTTGGCTCAATCTTGTTTGTCTCGATGCACCGATTGTCGCGGTGACGTGGCAATGGCTCTTCGCTCAAAGCTTTCATGTTTCCCTGGCCAACGGGACGCGCGTAGGATTGTTTCTCACCGCGTGGCTCATTTATCTCGCCGACCGGCTCGCGGATACCTGGAAAATACAGGCCGATCAACCGCTTTCGCAAAGACAGCGATTTTGCCAGCGTCATCAAATCGCGTTTTTTGTATCGATTGCTCTGCTGGCGGTCATCAATCTCTGGGTCATTTTCCGCATGCTTGATCGCGCGACGATCGAGATCGGAAGTTTTCTTGGAGCGGCTTCCATCATTTATCTGTCGATAAACTACTGGTTAGGCAGAATTTGGCGTTTTATTCCGGCCAAGGAAATTTGTATTGGTTCGTTGTTTGCTCTTGGAACAGCGGCGGCGCTTTTCACCCAACTTGATTTTTTGGCAGCATTCGCCACTACTTTTTTTCTCTTCGCCGCACTTTGTTCGTTGAATTGCATCGGCATTGCGATTTGGGAACGCGATCTCGACCGCGCGCAACACAAGGATTCCATTGCCACGCGCTTGAGCCACCACCTTCGCTCCGGCTACCGGTCAATTGCATACGCGCTCGCCGTTTTAACCGTTGGAATAGCCGTGTGGGCGAAAGGGCCAGCACAAGCGACGGTTTGCATAGGAATGAGCGCCGCTCTACTAGGCATGCTCGATTCGTTAGGCGAACGCATTTCCCGCGACGAACGAACGGCCCTGGCCGATCTGATGTTGCTTACTCCGCTACTGTTCCTTCTACTCCGCGCTTGAATCACCGCCCTCTGTCATTTCGAGCGCAGCGCAGCGGAGTCGCCTGCCGCGCCGTAGTCAAACGAAGGAGGGAGAAATCTCTTAATGTCGAAGAAATGTGGGAGCGGTCTCGGTGCCGCGATGGTCGGGACGCTGAGGTCCCTCCCACATTTACAAGCGATGTCTTTCACCGCGGCGAGCAAGCTATTCCTTTGCTCGAAAAGACAGAAGGCGCCGAGAGATCGGGAGCGACCTTCGATTTTATCGCACGGCTTTACCGCTTGCTTGAAAGCATAGCTTTCCAAAATTCTCTGCAGAGGGCGCGCACTTTTTTTCTCGATCAAATCCCAACGCCCGAACGTGTGCTCGTTGCCGGGGAGGGGAACGGACGATTCTTGCGAGAGTTCGTGCGGAGGTTTCCGAAAGCGCGCATCGATTGTGTAGACGCGAGCGCTCGCATGTTGGAATTGGCGCGAGCGAAATTACCTGATGCTAACCACTCTGTTCGCTTTATACGAAACGATCTCCTGGCGTGGTCGCCGGAAGAAGATGCTTACGATCTGATCGTGACGCATTTCTTTCTCGATTGCTTCGATGAACACGAACTTGCGAAGGTTGTTGCGGCGCTGGCAAAGTCGGCGACTCAAAACGCTCTTTGGCTGCTGGCTGATTTTTCAATTCCGCGGCAACCGCTGCGAAAATTACACGCCCAGACATGGTTATGGGTTATGCACAGATTTTTCCGCGTCGTCGCTCGAATCAGTGCGCGAAGACTGATTGATCCGTTGCCGTTCATGTCGGCACATGGATTTCGTTGCGCGCAGAACAAATATTCGAGACTCGGCTTGGTGAAATCCGAACTGTGGCGACGCTGAACGTCCTATCGTTGACGTCTGGCTTTGCGCGCGAGCGCCACTCGTCTGCCGATCCAAATCAATCCACCAAACGCGAGTAGCCACGGCGCGACGAATGCCAACGCGACGCCAATCATGCGCACGCTCCACATTAACGCGGCCGCGCCTTGTCCAAGCGTGCGTCGAATGGTGGCAATGATTCCTGTATCGGAAGAAACGATATTGCCCTGGCTGTAAACCTGGATCGAGATGTCCGTCGGCGCATTTGCTTCATCGATTTGTCTACCGATTCGATCCTGTCTTTGCACGCTCACGTTTTCCACTTTGCCTAACGAATCGAGCGTTTGCATGAGCGTCATGTAATTTTTCATCGGCACCCGCAGCGCCACATTGGCGAATTCGCGTCCGTCCGGATCGCGCGAGAACGAAGAGCTAAGGATGCGCCCGTTTTCTTTGGCGGCGAGATTGCGAAGCTCTTTCGCTTTCTCATCAACCGACGAAGTGCGAATGCGCAGGTTGGTCTGCTGCAACGCCTGTTCCTGTTCTTCGCGCGAGAGCGCGATGTTCAATTCCACTTTGTCGCGTCTCGTCTTCGCGTTTTCCGACATCCCTTCGCCGCCCTGCGCGACGCGTTCGGTTTGCACCTGAAAATTCTCCACCCGCCCGAATCCCTTCACGCGCGCGATGACGCTGTCGCTTTCTTCCGGCGCGATCAATATGCCGACGTTCGCGGAGACGCGTCCGGAATTATCCCGGTTAAGTTGCGCGTTGGTGATTTGCACTTTCGGCGACGCGAGTGCTTTGATCTCGTTGTAGATCTTCTCAACTTCCGGCGAATAGAGCGCGAGCTGTGCGCGTTCCTTCAGTAAAAATGCCGCCGGTTCCTCAAGGTCCTTTTCCGCGAGCGAAATCGTGACCGTAGCGAGTTGCACTTGCGAATCCCAATACTTCAGTTCGCCCTGCATCTTCTCAATCTCTTCGCGCACGCGTCCGAGTTCCTTTTCCACTTGAAGAAGATCGGAAACTTTTCCCGTTTTCGTCTTCAACATATCGATCAAGCGCTGCTCCATCACGCGCGCATTCTTCAAACGCGAATCGGTATCGAGATAAGCTTTCGTGACATCTTCGCTGCCGAGCGTCTGGTTCTTCAATTCACCCAGTCCGCGAATTTTTTGTAAAAACCGATCGAGATTATTCGGCAGAAGTTTGACAACGACTTCGCCGCGCAATTTTCCATTCGCCTGTTTTTGTGAATTGCTTGTCGCGACATAGCCGCCTTCTTCTCTGGCAAACGCAGCGATCTTCTGAGCCGCGTCATCGAAGCTGACGATTTCTAATTCGACCTGTGCATTGCGAATCAACTTTCGCTGGTCGTTGACTGAACTCTGTTCGGCTGGAATGGAAGCCTCTGCATTGTTGCGATTGCCGGATCCGTTCACGAGATCGCGATGAAAATTCAAAACGGGATTCGGGCCAGCGTCTTTGGCCTTCGGAGTATTTGAGTCCGCTGCTGACGTTTCTTCACGAAACTCCGGCCGCGCTTCCGAAGCAGAAGCTAATGAGGAACTTTGCTTTTGATCCTCCAATTCTGCCGGGACATCGACCTTCTTTAAAGCATCCTGGGATTTGTATTTTCGATCGAGCTCTCCTGAAGAAGCCGCGGCAAATTGACTTTGCGCGCGGCCGTTCAAATTACCGTTCGAATCCTCATGAGTGATGACTCGACCCGTTTGCACCAACGCCAGCAGTACCACCGCCGCGGCAGCGACTTGCGTTACGCGCGAACGCAACGCGTTGATGAGAAACTTCGCTACACCACCACGACTATCGGGAACGCGCCGGCGAAAGCCCGACAGCATTCGTTGTTCGAAAGTCGGATCCGCTTTCTCCGTCGCCAGATTTTCTTCGAGTAATTTGTGCATGATTTTTTCCTCCTGATGCAGTTGCCGGCAGTCCTTGCAGTCCACGAGATGTTCGTCCAGCGCGTCGCGCTCATGCTGCGAAAGCTCTCCGTGCACGTCGGCCGCCAGCCAATTTTCGATTTCGTCGTGAAGCGTTGTTGTATTCATCCTAGTGATGTGAGCGCTGGCCGAAGCCGCTTGCGCAAAGTTTGCAGCGCGCGACCGAGAACTCCCCGAAGTGCGCCATTGCTCAGGCCGAGGAGTTGTTCGATCGCGGCGTAATCGAGTTCTTCAAAATATCGAAGCGTCAGAGCCGAGCGATGCAGCTCTGGCAATTCTGTGAGCGCAGCGCGCAGACTTTCGCCTAACGAGTCTTCGGCTATTTCAACATCAGCCGCTAGCTCCGAAGTATCGTCCGGCAACGTTTCCGGTTTGCGTTTCCTGGCCATATCGCGCGCACGATGCCTGACGATGGTTGCGAGCCACGCCGGAAATTTATTGGCATCGCGCACTTTCCAGCGCGACTTCCAAGCTTTCACCAGGGAATCCTGCACAACGTCTTCCGCGTCGGCGCGGTTTTGCAGAACGCCGTAAGCAATGGCGAAAAGCGCGCGACTCTGTGTCCGGATGATCATTTCAAATGCCTCGCGATCGCCGTGAATGGCAGCCCGAAATGTTTCGTGCTCGTCTGGATTCATGAGGTCGATCTACCAGCTTGGACGCGCGAGTTCACGATTCCGCGCGAAAAATCTTTTGAAATCTGAATGTGGGAGCGGCCCTCAGTGCCGCGATTGCTGATCAGATCGGGACACTGATGTCCCTCCCACATTTGAAGAATGCGGCGCTAGTAAATGCCGACCACGTCACCAACAGTGACGAGATCTTTAATTTTAGCCGCGTCCCAATTCGCCGTGCGAATGCAGCCGTGACTGCCGGCGCGACCAATCGTCTCCGGATTATTTGTTCCGTGAATACCAATGCCCGGTTTGTTTAGCCCCATCCAGAGAATGCCGACCGGATTGTTTGGCCCGGGAGGGAGATTAAAATAATCATCCGTGCGTACGCCGAAGTTGAGCACGCCTTCATCGTGCCGAAACCACGGAAGGGTCGCGATGCCGAGAATTTTCCACATTCCTTTTGGCGCTGGGAGCTTTGTCGATCCCGGCGTGATCGGGAATTGGTAGATGAGCGTATTTTTTTCTCGAATTTCCAACGTGCGCTCCACGGTGTCGATAATGATCCGACGATTTGCAAACGCCGGGTTTGGCGGAACAAACCCTTCCTTCAACGTTTCGACCTCAAACGGTTTAACATTTGGCACTGTCACCGTGTCGCCCGGCTTCAACTTCTCCATGTCCTTCCCGGGATTCAGTTTTTGCACGTACTCTTCTGCGGCATGAAAGCGTTCCGCGACAAATTCCAGAAGCGATCCGTAAAGCAACGCCTTTAGTTTCGCCTGTTCCGAAGGTTTAGAGGGCGCCGGTCCGACAAATTTTTCATCCTCCGGTTTGATCGTGTAAGTCGTAAAAGGTTGCGGCACTTCTGCGAGAAAAGAATCGACTGCGCCCGTGGGCGGAATACCGTGCGCCACTTTGTAAGCGACGAGCGCCTTGCGAAAGAACTCGCCCATCTGGCCGTCGATTTTTCCCGGCCCGAAATTGTTGTTATCCAGGAAAATCTGGAGCCGCGTGCTCGTTTCCTCATCGTAATTCGGCAGCGCGATGAGAGGTTTCGGCTTGCGCTTCGGAGCTGGTTTAGTCGTGGCCAGCGGAATTGGCGTAGGCGCTGGCGGCGCTAGCTGCGCCTGCGCGTTCCATACGAAGGACAAAATCAAGAAGAGCCTTACCAGCGATTTCACGAACGAAAGTTATCGACGGAGAATCCATGCGACGCAAATCGGGAAGGCATTCTCGATTCTCTTGTCTTGGACTTCATTCAAATTGGAAAATAGGATCGCGCTTCCCCTTAACAGTTGCGCACTTGTAGGAAAGTGATGCATTGAAAGCACAGATCGGGCGGCGAATTAAGTTAAGAGGATTTTTTTGATCGATGCCGCGACCGGAGCTTCGTAATGATTTACGCGCGCATCACAGCGAGGCAGACAGCCAGCCTCACAAAAGTCATTGGGGTGGCCTTAGTGTTCGCCTTTTCCGGTTGTAAAACAACGGACACGACCCCGACCGTTGCGAGTTCTCTGCCAGCTTCGACTCGTGGATTTCCCACGGCGCCGTCCAGGCCGAACAATCTAAAGGCGGCAGCTAAAGACATCGGGCGCAATCTCATCCAGTATTACGCGATTGATGCGCTCGATGGGGTAACGAAGGGCAACTTCGAATTATCCTCCGCAGACGCTCTGCGCAGCCTTGAAGGTGCGGTTACGACGGCGGAAATCCAGAAGATCGGGCCGCTCGTCAGAAATATTCTTGACGACTGGCTGCCGGATGAAGCGCCCTGGCAGGGTTTTACCGATCAGATTGCGCAGCTCGTCGCGCATTATCTCGCGAAGCACCCCGGTAATCTCCAGACAGCGAATGATGCGCTCGAGCAAGTCGCGCAGGGTCTGCAGGAGATCTACGTCCCGAATAGTTTCCCCTGAGCTGGTTTGTTAGTTGCGGTGCCGCTTGTTGAGATAAACTGCTTCCCGACACTTTGAAGACGTTTCTTAGCGCGATCGAGAAAATCCTGAGTGGTGATAAACAAGGCACGTTCGCGCGCGCGATACACCGCTACACGCGAATGACGATCCTCGCTGCGCCACTTCAACACTCCTGGCGCGATCGATTTTCCTGGGAACATCCATTTGTGCCCGCCTTCGTTGGCGGATAAAAACGTCACAATTTCTTCGGTGGAAATTGCCGAGCGATCCTTCTTTGAATAGCCTTCTCCCCGGCTGATTCCGCCTTCGAACTTCACGACGATAATCATGTCCGCCACGGCGTAGGGGACGCTCTTAACGAAACCTTCTACTTCAGCCTCGATGACCGGCTTTCCGTACAGCTGGTCAATGTCGGTTTCGGTATCTTCTAAGTGCGCTCCCGCCGAAGATGACAGCAGGAAGAGTGCGCTCGCAACCCACACGGCTATACGCATAAATTCGTAACCCGTTCAGGTTCGATAGTGCAGCCGAATCGTCACTGGCGCGGACAACGTACCCTTGGCGCCATTACGTGCATCGGCGATACACCGTCGTATCTCTGTCTGAATTAATTTGCCCCGTCGATTCTCAAATCCAGGTTGCTTCTTAAAAGTGTTTTCCATCGAATAATGGTGCCCTCGCATGTGACTCGGTAAGATGAGTGCGTCGATCCAGAGGTTTTAATAATCACTGCGTCGGCTCCGATTGCCCGCGCTTTCGCACGTAGCTGTTCTTCTACATCATCGCGCACATTTCTTTCGTCACCGCTAACGCGCGCCTTTGCCACAACCGTGTACGGTCGCTCCGGAGGCTCCAGTAGAATCTCAATTGGCGTATTCGCGGAAGACGCTGGTCGAACGGCTTTCTCGTTCAGTATAACGAATTCTTTACGCCCCGCGCAGCCAGCGAAAATGAGGACAGCAATCAACGCGATTGGTTTCATGTCGCACGAGCTTCCTTCGAGACCGGACCTCGTAGCAATACTTAATTCCGATTCGTTTGAAATTATGGGGTGGCAGCGCATACGGGGATCGAACCCGTGCACCAGCCTTGAGAGGGCTGTGTCCTAGCCACTAGACGAATGCGCCGTCGGATCCCAATTCTATTCGACGTTCCACCGGAGGCAAGCCGGTGTTGACGCAAAAAATCATTCGTTAGGCAAACTCGGCTCGGGCGCTGGCTGATGGGGTTGCTCGCTGCTGTGCTCTTCTGCTTTTGTTGGTTCTGGCGTCGGCGTCGGACGCACACGCGGTTGATCCAGGAGGGTAAGATGCGCCTCTTTCTGCGCATTTAAATAAACTGCCATTTCCGGTGTGCTGGCGAGCGCCCGCATGCGCGCATAAAAAGTTTGGTAGTAGACACGAAGACGATTGCGCTTCTCTAAATCGGTGGTGGCAGCTAACGCGGCAGCTTTCGCCGCGACGACGGCAGGATCGGCTACGGTTCGATTCTTCAGCGAGCGCCATTCGACATGCGAACGATGTTCGATCACTTCCTTGCCGGGCGCGCTCTGTTGGAAAATCTGATTCAGTTGCGACAAATCCGGCATGGTCGGACCGGCCGGAGCAGTGGCGGGTGTGCCGCTGGGTGACGGAATTAACGCGAGAACATTATCCGGAATCGGTGTGGGCTTTGCACTAACGGAAACGCTCGGTGTGGACGCGGCTGTTGTTCGCGGCAGGGAATCCTGTGCGCTTGCGCAGAGAGCGGGCAAAAGCACTGCAATAAAAACTAACTGCCAAATCCGCTTCATTTCTTATTCGACATTGGTCGGAGTGACAGGATTCGAACCTGCGACCTCCTGGTCCCAAACCAGGCGCTCTACCAAGCTAAGCTACACTCCGCTTTCTGGGAATGGTGTTTACCACGCTGCGCTCGATTGCGCATGCACAATCTTGTCCTGCGTTATTGCTCTCCGGGAAACTGCTTGCGCCGAAGCACGTTCCGTCGCACTGTGTGCCCTCGATTTCCCGAATGCGGCCAGCTGGCTGCTTCTTTCCATTTCCGCATGTTTAAAAACGAAAAGTTCAATTTCTTCATTTTCGCGATCCTGGTCACGATCCAGGTTTTGGGTGTCATAGGACTCCTCTCGCGCTTCCATCTTTCCTATTTGCCGGTCATGGTCGCCCTGTATTTCTGGGGTGGATTAAGCACAACACTTTATCTCCATCGCTATCTCACACATCGTGGCTTTGAAATGCCGGAGTGGCTGAAGTTTATTTTCGCGACCGGTTCCGCGGTCTTGCTCGCGGGCGATCCGGTGACGTGGGTAGGGGATCATCGTTATCATCATTTGAAATCGGATACCGACGAAGACATTCACAGTCCGGTTCATGGTTTCCCTTACGCGCACATGATGTGGCTGATCCGGAAGCCGGCCGATTTTCGCGTTCGTTCGCTGCGTTATGCCGCAGATGTGCGTAAAATCTGGTACTGCCGTCTCTGGGAACGCAGCTATCTCTATGTCCTGCCCCATCTCGCAGTCGCAACGACGCTTTATTTTGTCTTCGGTTTTACCGGATTGCTTTGGTGTCTCTACGTTCCGATGCTCATCATTTATAATATGACCTGGGCGGTGAACTCGATCTGCCATATGCCGCAGCTCGGTTACCGCAGCTTCGACACTTCCGATCACAGTAAGAATAATTTTTGGATCGGCATGGGAGCTTTCGGCGAAGGCTATCACAATAATCATCACGCTAAGCCGCGTTGCGCGGCGCATGGATTGAAGTGGTGGGAGTTCGACCTGACGCGCTACTTTATCTGGACGCTGGAAAAATGCGGCCTGGCCTGGGCCGTGCATTGGCCCGAGCCGACGCAGGAAACTCCCGATCCGATTTCGGCTGACGAAGCGGGCGCTCTGCTCATTTTCGGCGCGCAGATTCGGGATCCTTCGCTCAAGGCGGATTCAGATCTTCCCGATCACAAGTAGGCCAGGTTCGATCCGAGCCATTTCTCCACCCATTCGTTAGGCATTTTCTTGCGCGTGGCATAGTCGCGCACCTGGTCGCGGTCGATTTTTCCGACGGCGAAATATTTTGAATCGGGGTGCGAGAAATAAAGACCGCTTACGCTCGCGCCCGGGTGCATGGCGAAAGATTCCGTGAGCGTGATGCCGGTGTTTTCCTCGGCCTCGAGCAAATCGAAGAGCGTCCGCTTCTCGGTGTGTTCGGGCGAGGCCGGGTAACCGGCGGCCGGACGAATGCCACGGTAGCGTTCACGAATCAGTTCCTCGTGTGAAAGCTTTTCCTCCGTGCCAAAGCCCCACGCGATGCGCGCCTGTTGATGCAAATACTCCGCGAACGCTTCCGCTAATCGATCCGCCAAGGCCTTCGTCAGGATGCTGTTGTAATCGTCGAGATCCTTCGCGAATTTTTGCGCCAATTCATCCGCGCCCAAGCCACCGGTGACAGCGAAGCCGCCGATGAAATCGGCCAGGCCGGAATCTTTCGGCGCGATGTAGTCGGCCAGACAATTATTGAACTGGTCCGCCGGCTTCTGTATTTGCTGGCGCAGGAAGTGAAACGTTGCGACCACGTTTTTCCGCTCGGCGTCCGCATAAATTTCAACATCATCGCCGATGCTGTTTGCCGGCCAAAAGGCAAAGACACCGCGCGCGGTCAGTGATTTTTCCGAAACGATTTTTTGCAGAAGCTGCTGCGCGTCATCGAATAATTCGCGCGCCTGCGCACCGACGGTTGGGTCGTCGAAGATCGTGGGATAACGGCCGCGTAATTCCCACGTGTGGAAAAACGGCGACCAATCGATGTAATCGATAAGCGTCGCGAGTGAAATGGATTGGGTAGCGCACGCGTCTCGCGTGTTGGTTTCGGCGTCCCGCCGAGACAAGCTTTCTCCATATTCAGAAGTTCGCGACGGCGAGACGCCGTCGCCTACACGCGAGACGCGTGCGCTACCCGAATCAGTCGCGTAAATGCGCGTGCCGATAAATTCGGGAATCGGCGTGTGGTATGTTTTCCAATTAAACGCTGGTTTCCGCGCGCGCGCTTCTTGCAGCGAAACCATTTTCTTGTCGCGCGTTTTGGACGCGTGTTCTTCCCGGAGACGTTGATAATCTGCGCGAGTTTTCGCGGCGAAGTCGCCAACGCCTTCTGCATTCAAAAGATTGCTCACGACACCGACCGCGCGCGAAGCATCGAGAACATGCACCGTGCTGTTCGCGCGATAGTGCGGCTCGATTTTGACGGCGGTGTGCGCACGACTCGTCGTTGCGCCGCCGATGAGCAGCGGCAGATTGATATTTTCGCGCTCCATCTCCTGCGCGACGTGCACCATTTCATCGAGTGACGGGGTAATCAATCCGCTGAGTCCGATGATGTCTGCTTTGCGCTCGCGCGCTGTTTCCAAAATTTTCGCGGCCGGAACCATCACGCCCAAATCGATGACCTCGTAGTTGTTACATTGCAGCACGACGCCGACGATATTTTTGCCGATGTCGTGCACGTCGCCTTTGACTGTGGCCATGACGATGCGGCCCTGCGGTTTCGAGTCCGCTGTTTTTTCCGCTTCCATGAACGGCATCAAATACGCGACCGCTTTTTTCATGACGCGCGCGCTTTTCACGACTTGCGGCAAAAACATTTTCCCCGCACCGAACAAATCGCCGACCACGCTCATGCCCGCCATGAGCGGACCTTCAATGACGTCGAGCGGACGTTTCGCCTTCTGGCGCGCTTCTTCCGTATCGACATCGATGAAATCGACGATGCCTTTGACGAGCGCGTGCGAGAGCCGTTTTTCCACGGGCTCCTCGCGCCATGCTTCATCTTTGACCGCGACTTTGCCCGCGGCCTTGACGGTTTCGGCAAATTCGACCAGGCGCTCAGTCGCATCATCGCGGCGATTGAGCAGCACATCTTCGACGCGTTCGCGCAATTGCGGTTCGATCTCTTCGTAGACCGCGAGCTGTCCCGCGTTGACGATTCCCATGTCGAGTCCGGCACGTATCGCGTGATACAAAAACGCCGCATGCATCGCTTCGCGCACGGTGTTGTTGCCGCGGAACGAAAATGAAATGTTGCTCACGCCGCCACTCACGCGCGCGTGCGGGAGATTCGCTTTGATCCAGCGCGTCGCTTCAATGAAATCGACGGCGTAGTTACGATGTTCCTCCAGGCCAGTCGCGACGGTGAGAATATTCGGATCGAAAATGATGTCGTTAGGCAAAAATCCCGCACGCTCGATGAGCAGTTTGTAAGCGCGCGTGCAAATCTCGATCCGCCGCTCCAGCGAATCGGCCTGGCCTTGTTCGTCGAACGCCATCACGATCACGGCTGCGCCATATCGCCTAACGAGTGCAGCGTGATGCAGAAATTCTTCCTCGCCATTCTTCAATGAGATGGAATTGACGACGCATTTGCCCTGCACGCATTTCAAGCCCGCTTCGATCACGCTCCATTTCGAGCTGTCGATCATGATGGGAATGCGCGCGATTTCCGGCTCACTTTGAATCAAATTGAGGAAGCGAGTCATGGTCGCTTCCGAATCGATCATTCCTTCGTCCATGTTGACGTCGAGAATGTTGGCGCCGCCGTTCACCTGTTGCCGCGCCACCGCGACAGCTGCATCAAAGTCTCCACCCAGAATTAATTTCGAAAACTTCGGCGAACCCGTGATATTCGTGCGTTCGCCGATAATGACGAATCCCGTGTCGGGTGTGATGACAAGCGGCTCAAGGCCGGCAAGCCGAAGAGGCGCGGGATTTTTTTTGCTGTCTTCCTGAGCGGAGTCGGGCGGAGTTAAAGAATCACTCATATCGTCCGCGTGTTTTTTAGGCAGCTGAAACCGCGAGAGATTCTTCGGCTTCGCTCGGAACAACAGGAGCCATGCGCGGCGGGAAATCGCGAACAGCCTCTGCGATCGCGCGAATGTGATCGGGCGTTGTGCCGCAACAACCGCCCACAATATTCAACCAGCCGTCCTGCGCCCATGCCGCCAGTTTCGGAGCGAGACTTTCTGGCGTTTCCGGAAAACCCGTCGGCGAAAGCGGATCGGGCAAACCCGCATTCGGATACGCGCAGGTGTAGGGAGACGCGCTGCGCGCGAGTTCTTCCACGTACGGTTCCATCTCGTTAGGCCCGAGGGCGCAGTTCAGACTAAGCACAAGCGGATTCGCATGCGCGACCGAGATAAGAAATGCTTCCACGGTTTGTCCGCTAAGAATGCGACCAGAAAGATCGGTCACCGTGCCGGAAATGATGAGCGGAACTTTTTTTCCGGTGCGTTCGAAAACCTGCATGATCGCTGCGATCGCGGCTTTCGCATTGAGCGTATCGAAGATGGTTTCGACGGCGAGCAGATCAACTCCGCCCTCGATCAGCGCGGCCACCTGGCCGGCATAAGCATTTTCGATTTGATCGAACGTCACCGCGCGAAAGCTTGGATCGTTCACGTCCGGCGAGAGCGATGCCGTGACAGGAAGAGGACCCATCGAGCCAACGACGAAACGTTTCTGTCCACTCGTTTGCGCCACACGATCGGCCGCTTCGCGAGCGATGCGCGCGGCAACAACATTCATTTCATGAACGAGGGCGCGCAGATCTTCGTCGTCCACGACTCGTTGGAAAAACTCCGCGTCTTTGCGGCCGCTCGTTGGTTCTCCTTGAAAGAGAAAATCGTGCAAACCGATGGAGGTTGCGCTGAACGTATTTGTTTCAATGAGATCTGCGCCTGCATCGAAGTATTGCGTGTGAATCTCGCGGATCACGTCCGGCTTCGTCAGCAGAAGAAGCTCAAGACTTCCCTTGAGATCTTTGCCTTTCCAATCGCGAAAGCGTTCGCCGCGATAATCGGCTTCACTCAATTTGTAGCGCTGGATCATGGTCCCCATCGCGCCATCGAGAATGGCGATGCGTTGGTGCATTAATTCTTCGAGAGGATGGAGATCGGGTTGTGGCATGTCTGATGGGAGTAAACGCTATTTTACGTCTCAACACAACTAACAAATTGACGCATCATGATGCGTAGATATGTCGTTGGGGCAACCGCCCGACGGGCGCCGACCGCAGCTTGTGCGCTACGGAATTTCCGCGCCCTTGCCGCGCAGTTTTTGCAGAAACGATTCGCCTTCGCCCTGGAGTTTTTCGTCCAGCCGTCGGGTGCAATCGCAATCACAGCACGCCCATGGTTCTGTTCCATTCTCATGACGACAGTTTCGGCGCGCATGCGCATCTTTCACGCTGAGCAGTTCGAAAAATTTTTCCCAGTGCGGTCGTTCTTCAGCCAGAGGCGGATCACAGAAACAGGTTTCCACTCAGCGCGCCGTGCCGTCGGCCGCGACGCGGGCCTGATTCATATTGTATATGTACTCGTCGCCCGCGATTGATCCCTGACCCAGCGTTTCGTTCTCAATGGCGCGGACGAGACTCTCCTCTTTTCCGGCCCTGAGCTTCGCTTTCACGAGGTAACGCACTCTGTAATTTAACATCGCGCGCTTTCGTGTCATCCAGCTCGTGGCCGAAAAGCTTCATGAGAATGTCTCGACTTCGCTCGACCCGACAACTAGGTGACTGAGCATGGAAGCCCTGCGGCTTTTCAAATCGCTTAATCGCGTTCAGCGCAACACGTTCATCGCTTGCTTCCTCGGTTGGTCGCTCGATGCACTCGATTTTTTTCTCCTCACTTTCGTCCTGAGTCCGGTCGCGCACGATTTTCGGCGAACGATCCCGCAGGTCGCTTTCGCCATAACGCTTACACTGATGATGCGGCCGATCGGCGCGTTCATCTTCGGTTTGCTTGGCGATAAATTCGGCCGGCGCATCCCGCTCATGGCGGACATCATTTTTTATTCGCTCATGGAGCTGCTGACCGCCTTTGCACCAAATTTTACCGTCTTCCTCTTGCTGCGCGCGCTTTACGGAATCGGCATGGGCGGCGAATGGGGACTCGGCGCATCGCTCGCCATGGAATCACTTCCGACCGAGGCGCGCGGATTGTTTTCAGGAATTTTGCAACAGGGTTACGCGTTCGGTTATCTGCTCGCCGCTGTCGTTTACTGGATCGTTTTTCCTTTCTTCGGTTGGCGCGGTCTTTTCATTGCCGGAGCGCTTCCAGCGTTTCTCGTGATTTTTATTCGCGCGCGCGTTCCCGAATCGCCGGTCTGGCAGCGCGAGCGGGAGCGAAAGAGAACGGTGCACTTTGATTTCATGGGATTCGTTAGGCAACACGGCCTTTTGTTTCTTTATGCTGTCTTGCTCATGACCGCATTTAACTACATGTCCCACGGAACTCAGGATCTTTATCCGACCTTTCTCGAAAAGCAGCGCGGATTTGGCGTGAGCCAAAAATCGATGATCACGATCGTCTACGCGCTTGGTGCGATCTGTGGCGGTACCATCATCGGGTATTTGTCGCAACGCTGGGGACGGCGTCGCTCAATTATTCTCTCCGCGTTCTGCGGCATGTTGTTGATTCCGCTTTGGATTTTCGCGCCGACAACCGCTTTGCTGATTGTCGGCGGATTTCTGATGCAGTTCATGGTGCAGGGTGCATGGGGCGTCGTGCCCGTGCATTTGAACGAACTTTCGCCGCCGCAATTTCGCGGCACATTTCCGGGGCTCGCTTATCAGCTTGGTAACTTCGCCGCTGCCTACGCTGCACAACAACAAGCACGGCTCGCGGAACATTTTCGCGACGCTGATGGCCACGCGAATTACGCCCTAACAATGGCGTGCGTCGAGCTCGTCGTTTTTATCGCGATTATTATTCTCGCCGCGATCGGGCGCGAAGCGCGCGGAATCGAGTTCTAGCGAATGATCGAGCCGAGCGGGGGCGCTTTCGGCGGCGGACTATTCTGGGCCGAGGTTGGCGTCGGTGCTTCGACGACCGATTGCGCTCCGCCTTGATAAACACCAATGCCGTAACGTTGTTCCACAATCGCTTCCGCGATTTTATCTGCGAGCTGATCGCGATAATCGGAGCTGCGCGCTGATTTTCCCTCCGAGCGATTGCTCAAAAAACCGCACTCGACGAGAACGGCTGGATAGGTCGCCTTGCGCAAAACGCGGAAGTTTGCCGGATGCACGCCGCGATTCACAGCGTGAGGCAAGCCGAGTAATTTATTTTGAATCCGTCGCGCGAGATCGTACGAAATGGGCGAATGGTAGTAAGTTTCGAAACCATGAATAGCGCGGCGGCGTGAGTCGTTGAAATGAATACTGACGAAGACAGAATTCTTCTGCGCGTTTTCGATCGCGACGCGTCGATCAAGTGGAATAAACACATCGCTCGAGCGAGTCATGACCGTCTTCAACTGCGACTCGCGCAGTTTTTTATCGACGCGCTGAGCGACATCGAGCGCGACCACTTTTTCCGGCGGGCCGGAACGCCGCGATGCGCCGCTATCCATGCCGCCATGGCCCGCGTCGACGACCACGGTCGTGAATGTGTGCGACGTGTTCCGAGCTGGCCGCGTTTTATCCGTGGCGCAACTCGTGAGCAGGCAGAATATGCCCGCCGCAATCAGATGTGGCAGTAGCCGGCGCATTTTTGCATTGATACGCGAAAGCATTTTATCTGCCACCGATTTCTCCCGGGAAACGCCACTGTCGCGAAAAACCGCTTGTTTTTTATCCGCTCACAACTAAAGGCCTTACTGATTTATGCTCTCTCGATTTGCGATTATTCCATTGTTTCTAGCGCTGACTTTTGCCGGCTGTAAGAAAAGCGCCAGCAGCGCAAACGGGCGTTCCGCGGCGGATGCCAAAGGCACTCCTTCGCCGGCGCCGACCGCGGTGGCGACTCCATTTCCCACGCCTAAAAAGCCGCTCGTAGACCAGAACGCAGAAGTCGTCATCTTGGGATATCATCGTTTCGTTAATAAAGTAAAACGCCCGGATACCGAGATCACGCCGGCGGCGTTCGAGGCGCAGATGCAGGAGCTGAAGGACAAACAAATCTCCGTGATCGGGATGCAGGATTTTCTGGCTTGGAAGCGTGGCGTAAAAAATATTCCCGCGCACAGCGCCATCATCACGATCGATGACGGTTATAAATCCGGCTACGAAGTGGCGTGGCCGATTTTGAAAAAGTTCGGTTACCCGGTGACAATGTTTATCTACACGGAAGGAATTAAACCTGGCCGCTACAGCGGTGGCGAATCGATGAGCTGGGAACAGCTCGCGGAAATGCGCGATGCCGGCGCCGATATTCAGGCGCATAGCGTGACGCACCAGGATTTGCGCAAACCACCCTACGATCGATTGACGAAACATCGGCTTGGCCAAAGTGAATACGAACCGTGGTTGGAAAATGAAGTCGCAGGGTCCAAGCAAATCATCGAGCAGAAACTCGGCGTGAGAGTGAACTGCTTCGCTGTGCCTTACGGATTTTACAACGAGCACGTGAAGGAAATTGCGATGAAGGCGGGCTACGAAGCGCTTTTTACCGTTTACGGGCAGAAACTGGCTTACGGTTCGCCTAACGACTCGTTAGGCCGTTACGTGATCGAAGCGAATAAACCAAAGGTTTTTGCCGAAGCAGTGAACTTCGGCGGCATGACCACGGGCGGAAGTGTGCCGGTGGCGGAAGTGAGCGCCGTTACGCTCGGTGTGCAGCCCGCCGATGGCGAGACGGTCAAAACGCCCACGCCGATGATCAAAGCGAATCTTGCCGGCTTCGGTGCGATCGATCAGGGAACAGTGCAGATGCGCATCAGCGGCCTTGGCCTCGTGAATGCAAATTACGATCCGAAAACGCAAAATGTTTCGTATCAACTGCCGCAGAAATTGCGGGACAAAACCTGCACAGTGATCATCGATGCAAAATCAGGCGACCGGAAAGTTTCGACGCACTGGAGTTTCAATGTTGATGAAAACGCTGCACGGCCACCCGCGACTCCTGCGCAGAAGAAGCCGTGAGTTGTTTGGGTAGCGCACGCGTCCCGCGTGTTGGCGATCGCGTCTCGCGATCGCGGACTTTCGTGAAGATTGTTTTGGCGGGACGCCAAAACCAACACGCGAGACGCGTGCGCTACCCGGAATTCTTTACTCGTTAGTCTGATCTATGTTCTCGCAACTCGGCGATAAACTGCAGGACATCTTCAAGGATCTGCGCGGGCACGGCACGATCAGCGAGACCAATGTCAACGATGCGATGCGCCAGGTGCGGCTGGCTTTGCTTGAAGCCGATGTCGATTTCCAAGTCGCAAAAAATTTCATCGCGAACGTAAGAGAAAAAGCGCTGGGCGAAGAAGTGTTGCGTAGCGTCACGCCCGGGCAACAAATCGTAAAGATTTTCCACGACGAATTGACCGCGCTACTCGGCGGCGATGCTGCACCGCTCAATCTCGATAAACCGGCGCGCATTTTGATGGTCGGTTTGAACGGCGCAGGCAAAACCACTTCGTCGGCGAAGCTGGCGAATTATTTGAAAAAGCAGGGGCGCGCGCCGCTTTTGATTGCATGCGATTTACAGCGGCCCGCGGCAATCGAACAGCTCGCGACCCTTGGTCGCCAGGTCGATGTGCCGGTCTATATGCCGCCGCCTAACGAGAAGGACGTGCGCCGTTCTGCGGCAGCGAGTATCGAATGGGCGGAACAGCAAAACGGGAATGTGCAGATTTTCGACACGGCTGGCCGACAAGAAATCGACGCGGCTTTGATCGAAGAGATCAGGCAATTGAAGGAATTTTTGCAACCGCAGGAAGTTTTGCTCGTGGCCGATTCAGCGACCGGACAACAGGCGGTGAGCGTAGCCACGCATTTCAATGACGCGCTGCAAATCACTGGAATTATTTTGACCAAACTCGACGGCGACGCGCGCGGCGGTGCGGCGTTATCGATGCGCGAAGTAACGCAGCGCCCGATCAAGTTCGCGGGCGTCGGCGAGAAACTCGATCAATTCGAACTATTCGTCCCGGACAGACTGGCGGGGCGAATTCTCGGGATGGGGGACATCATTGGCCTGGTCGAAAAGGCCGCGGAGGCGATCGATGAAGAAGAAGCGATGCGCCTCGAGAAAAAACTGCGCACTGCATCCTTCGATTTCAACGATTTCCTGGCCCAATTCAAAATGATGCGGAAGATGGGGCCGATCGAGAATATACTTGGCATGCTGCCGGGAATGAGTAACGTGCCCGGCCTCTCCGTTGACGAGAAGCAGCTAAAGCGCACGGAAGCCATCGTGCTTTCGATGACTAACGAGGAGCGCAAACGACCCGACATTCTGAATGCCCGGCGTCGGCAGCGCATCGCGCGCGGCAGCGGCACGACCGTCACGCAGGTGAATGATTTGCTCCAGCGTTTCAATCAAATGCGCAAGATGATGAAGAGCACGGGCAAGATGAAAAGAATGATGGCGCAAATGGCGCGAACGAAAAATTAACTATGGCAGTTTCAATCAGATTACGCAGAGAAGGCGCGAAAAATCGCCCGTATTTCAAGGTCGTTGTCGCGGACAGTCGCAGTCCACGCGACGGAAAATTCATTGAAATCATCGGCACCTACGATCCTAAAAAGCCGGGCGACAACAGCACGTTGAAGCTGGATCGCGCGGAATACTGGATCGAACACGGCGCGCAGCCGTCCGACACCGTCAAGAGCTTGATCAAAAAGAACAAGAAACGTTCGTCTGTCGCAGCTCCTGTCGCTGAAGCGGCTCCGGCAGAAACGCCGCAGCCCGCGGTTGCAGAGAGCACGCCTAACGAGTAGTCTTGAGAACGATGAAAGAATTTCTTGAATTCATCGTTCGGCAGCTGGTCGAATTTCCCGATGAGGTGATGCTCTCCGAAATCCCTTCGGAAAAGTTGACCATCTTTAAGCTGCAGATGCGCCAGAGCGATGTCGGTCGCATCATTGGTCGCAACGGACAAACGATTCAGGCGATCCGCGCTTTGTTATCCAGCTCGGCCGCACGGCACGGACAAAGGGCCGCGCTCGAAATCGTCGAGTAGAAGCATCGCGCGCATGGACGCGTCTCCAGAACTGGCGGCAGTCGTGCCCGGCCAGAAATTTCTCGAAGAGAATCTCGAGATGACGGTGCACGATCTGATTCAGTTCATGCAGGCGCGCATTGTCGATCGCACGACATACTTCGGTATTCAGACACTCAAGAACCCTCTCGATTTCTGGGTTTACCAGGAACTCATCACTTCCGTTCGGCCGGACGTCATCGTCGAGATCGGAAATTTTCACGGCGGCAGTTTGCTCGCGCTTGCCCATCTTTGCGATGCGCGAGGAACCGGTCGTTTGATCGGCATTGATATCGATCAAAAAGAAATCGCGGCTCTCGTCCGAGAGCATCCACGCATTTCGTTGATCGAAGGCGATGCGACGAAAAAATTTCGGGAAGTTCGCGAAACGATCAAAACCGGCGAGCGTGTGCTGGTGATCGAAGACAGCTCGCACACCTTCGAAAACACGCTCGCGGTCATGCGCGCTTACGCCGATCTGGTTTCGTTAGGCAGCTATCTCATTGTCGAAGATGGAAATTGTCATCATGGTCTGGATCTCGGTCCGTCGCCCGGTCCGTACGAAGCAGTCACGGAATTTATGCGCGACAATTCGCAATTTGTGATCGACCGCGAATGCGAATCATTTTTCCTGACTTGGAATCCGCGCGGTTACTTGCGACGAATCGCGTGAAAGTCGACATCATCACGCTCTTTCCGGAGATCTGTCGCGCGCCCCTGAGCGAAAGCATGATGAAACGTGCGCAGGAAAGCGGCGCGCTCGATTTGCATATCCACGATCTGCGCAAGTGGACGACGGACAAGCATCACGTTGTCGACGACGCGCCGTTTGGCGGCGGGCAGGGGATGGTGATGAAAGCGGAGCCAATTTTCGGCGCGGTCGAATCGTTGAGAAAAGATGGCAGCACGGTGGTGTTAATGACGCCGCAGGGACGTCGGTTTGCGCAAAATATTGCGCGCGAATTTTCCGCGCGCGAACATTTGATTGTTGTCTGTGGACACTACGAAGGAATCGATCATCGCGTGGTTGAGCATTTGATCGACGTGGAAATTTCCATCGGTGATTATGTGCTCACCAACGGAGCTATTGCAGCGGTGGTATTTATCGACGCGATTGTGCGCTTGCTGCCCGGCGTGCTCGGACACGAACACTCTGCGAATGACGATAGTTTCAGCTCGGGTTTGCTGGAAGCGCCGCAGTACACCCGGCCAGCGGAATTTCGCGGATGGAAAGTGCCGGACGTTTTACTTTCCGGAAATCACGCGGAGATCGCCGCGTGGCGAAACAAGGAGGCGCAACGGCGCACCCGTGAGAATCGTCCGGATTTGTTAGGCCCTAACCAATAATTTTTCTGTCATCCCGAGCGTATGCGAGGGACCTCGGGAATTATCGCGCGTCTCGTGGTTCGCGCGGTTCCTCGCTTTCGCTCGGGATGACAAGCCGGAATTATTTGGTTCGTCCCAAAACCACGCAGGCGTTGATACCGCCAAAGCCGAACGAGTTGCTCAAGACATAATTTAACTCGTTAGGGCGTCCATGGTTGGGAACTACATCGAGGTCGCACGCGGGATCGGGATTCGAATACCCAAGCGTCGGTGGCACCCATTGTTCGTCGAGAGCGAGCGTGCAGATGGCCGCTTCAATGGCACCGGTGGCGCCGAGCGGATGGCCGGTGTAAGCCTTGGTTCCGCTCACAGGAATCTTACGCACGTGTTCGCCAAAAACCTGTTTGATCGCCATCATCTCGGTGCTGTCGCCGAGTTGTGTGGAACTTCCATGCGCGTTGACGTAATCGATTTGCTCGGCCGCAAGATCCGCATCGGCGAGGGCGTGGCGCATCGCTCGAATACAGGAGTCGCCGGAAGGCAGCGGTGATGTCATGTGGTATGCGTCGTTGTTCAAACTGTAGCCGAGCAGTTCCGCGTAAATGTGGGCACCGCGTTTTTTAGCGTGTTCAAATTCCTCAACGACGAGTGAGGCTGCACCTTCACCCATGACAAAACCGTCGCGCAGTTTGTCGAACGGCCGACATGCGAACGCGGGATCGCCCGTCCATTGACTCATGGTTTTGATGAGAGCGAATGCCCCAAACGAAAGCGGACTCAAAGGAGCTTCGGCGCCGCCGGCAATGATCACGTCAGCGAAATCATCGCGGATGTAGCGCAGCGCTTCGCCGACGGCGACCGTGCCGCTCGCGCAGCTGTTCGAATTCGTTGTGCCGACACCGCGAAAACCAAATTCAATCGCAATGTTGGTGTGCGCTGAGCCGCCAAAAACCTGAAGCGCAAGCGTCTGATTCACCCCGCGCGTTCCCTTCTTCAAGAAATGTGCGTGCTGATATTCTGCGTTCGAGACTCCGCCAAGCGCGGTGCCGAAACTGACGCCAACGCGTGACTGCGGTTCTTCGCGTGAATATTTCAGGCCCGCATCGTCGAGCGCAAGTTTTGCTGAAGAGACCGCAAACTGCGCGTAGCGATCCAGACGCTTCAATCGGTGCGGTGGAAAATAATCCTCCGGTATCCAGTCGCGAATTTCAGCAGCGCAGTGCGCATTGAAAGCGGTGGTGTCGAAAAAGGAAATCTCGGCGATTCCGCTTTTTTCCGCGCGCAGTCCCCGCAAAAAATCCTCACGCCCACGGCCGACAGCGGTGATCGGCCCAATTCCAGTGATGACCGCGCGCCGTTTGCTCATTGGGCCACGGTCATTTCTCCCTGCGATTCCAAATAAGCCTTCATGCAGTGCAGAGTTTTGTTCGCTACGTTGTGAATGAAAAATCTTCCGATGATTTGATCTGCAATCGGCGCGAGCGGACGAATTCGGAACTGGAGATCATGCAGAATTTCCACGAGCACGCCGTTTGGAGTTTCCTTGAAGGTCCAGACAACGTGCATTCCTTTGGTCCACGCCTTGAGATGATTAAAATGGATTTCAAAATTCTCGCGGTCGACAATCTCTTCTGATGTCCATGAAATTGGAATCCCGGAACGCGTTGCTGCCATGACCACTACGTTTCTATTTACGTTTCGTTCGATATAATGGATGTATCGATAATGCGGCAAAATTTTGGGCCACAGCTCCAAGTTCGCAGCGGTCTCGAAAATTTGCTCACGCGGCGCGCGGATGACGATTGAGTTGCCAGTGTGCATGAAGAGACGAACGTGATTCGGAACGCAGCACGGTAAGCGCTACCGGAAAACAGAACAAACGAAATGGCGCTAGAAATGAAAGATGGTTGTGAGAAGTGCGATATAGCGCTCGCGTATGATACGGCGGCTTATATCTGCATTTACGAATGCACGTTTTGCGCGAAGTGCACCGAGCAGATGGGAAATGTTTGTCCCAATTGCGGCGGAGAACTCGTTAGGCGACCGCGTGCGGGGAAAGCGATATCAGGCTGATTGGGCTACGATCCGCGCTGGTGCTTAATGCGATAAGTCAGGAAACATTCGTCGGCCACCACATGCATCTCCTTGAGCACGCAATGCGCACTAGCGGGCAGAAATTCCCTGCTCAGACCGGTGAGCGTTGGCGCGTTTAGTCCGCCGAACATTAGCGGTGCGATGGTGAGATTCAGTTGATCGACCAGATCGCGTTCGAGTAAGGAACGGAAAAGTTCCGCGCCTCCTTCGCAGGCAACGAAGCGAACTTTGTAATCGTGACGCAATTGCTGGAGCATCGCTACGAGATCGACAGTTTGGTTGTCGCTGAGATGCAGCGTCGCTTTTTTCCTGAGCGCAGTTTGAAATTGCTTTGGCATTCGTTTCGTCGAGAAAATGAGAATGGGCGAAATATCCGACTGAAAGATTTTCAACGTTGGATCGATCCGGCCCGCGTTGGAGACAATGACGCGAATGGGGTACGGCGTCTGACCGCGCGCGATTCTGGCCTCTCGCAATTCCGTCCCGGGCAATCCCAGTCGGACGTTGTCGCGTCGCAATGTCCCGGAGCCGATAAGAACAGCATCGCCTAACGAGCGATGACGCATCAAGTGCGCTTTATCGTCGCGTGAAGTGAAATCGACCGGGGAAAAAGTGCGCGTGGTGATTTTGCCATCGACGGTCATGGCGAAAGTTGCCGCGACGAATGGCCGAAGAATGCGGGAACGGCCTTGGCGCCGCGACGAATTCGAGTTTGCGCGCGATGATCGGGACGCTGAGGTCCCTCCCACATTTTTATTCGCCTTCGCTGATTTCATGTTCCAGCGCCGCAACTTCTTCTTTCATTTCGCGCAGCTTCACGTGTCTGGTCTGGCCACTCGGTTTGTAGAAGAAATAAACAATGCCGCCGGGCGCACACGAAACGAGCATGACGAGAAAACTCATGGAGCCAATGAGGACCGCGATCTCTTCCGGGACGCCGCACAGACCATGGAGCATGACTTGGAAAATCTTTTCACGCAGGCCTACTCCCGCAAAACTAATTGGGAGAGAAGATATGGTGCGTTCGATGGGCATAACCGCAAAAAAATCGATGACCGCGACCTTCGCGCGAAAGGCATAAGCGACGAAGAGGAAGGTCGCGAAGGTGGAAAGATGAGCGACGACCGAGCAACAGAAAGCGACCAAAGTGGCGCGCCAGTGATGAGCGTAAAGATGATAAGCGGCGGACAGCTCGATCAGTTTTTCGCGACCGGGAAATCGTTGCGGTAATTTATGCGCGAGATTCAGTCCGCTGACGACGAACGACGTGAGCAACATTAGAATCGCGCTCGCGAGCACCGCCAGCAAAACCCAGACAAGATTTCGCGTTTCGGCGAGTTGCGTTAACCAGTTGTAGCGCAGAGTCACGAGCGTGCCGGTAATGCAAATAAGTCCGACGAGGCCAACCATTCGATCGAAGACGACGGCAAGCAAAGCGCCGGTCGCTTTTCCCGGCGTCTCCTTGAGTAACAAATAACTCTTTATGATGTCGCCGCCGGTTCCCCCGGGAAGGAATTGATTGTAAAACATGCCAATCAAAAACAATCCCGACACTCGCGGCACGCTAAGGTGAATTTGTTGGACCTTGAGCAAGATGTGCCAGCGCACGCCCGCGGCGAATTCGACTAGGAGATAAGCGAATACGGCGACAATTATCCATCCGTATTGCGCGGTCTGAAGCGCTTCGGCCATCTTCTGGCGCTTGTGCGGATCGTGGAAAACCCAAATCAAAACCGCGACCGTGACGGCGATTTGGAGGATGGCGATGAGCACTTTTTTCACGCGCCGAAACGCTCCTTCCAGGTTGCGACCGATTTGCGAATCTCATCCGCCTTTTTGCGCGGGCTCAATTCCCAGACGTAAAGACAATCGGCGGGTAAAAGCGGCACAAGCTTTTCGAGATCGACGCTGCCGGCGAATGGCGGCTGGTGATCTTGCGCGGGCCAGATGCAATCCTGCATGTGACAACCAATCGCGCGCGGCCCGATCGCGCGCAGCCATTCTTCGTGATTGAGAAAGCCGAGATTTTCTTTGATCTGAATATGTCCCATGTCGTGCCAGTAACCGAGCGCGGGCGAATTGATTTCATCGAGAAGCGCGGGGAGTTCGCGTTCACTTGGGATTTCTTCGTAACCGCGTCGACCCTCGACTCCGAGCCGGATATTTTTTTCGCGGGCGTAATCCGCCACGCGTTTCAGACAATCCTTCACCCGAGCGAGATAAGCGGGAGCAGCTTCTTCGCGTTTCTGCACGGCTTTCACTTTTTTGCTGACGTATTCGCGGGAAAGCAGCTGGCCCTTTTTCGCCAGCGCGATCAGTTCGTCCGTAATCGGATTCATGCGCACTCTGCCGAGGTGGAGCACGACAAACGGCGCACCGAGGCGTTGCGCGAAATCGATCGTCTGAAACGTTTGCCTCACCGCGCGTTCGCGTTCTTTCTGGTACGGCGCTGAAAATTGATAGCAGTCCGGCGACGCTCCCATGACTTCGACCGGTAACGGACAAAAATTGTGCAGACTGCTGAAACGTATCTGGCCGGCATCGAAAAATTTCTGCACACCCGGCATGAGCGAAATGCGAATGCCATGTCCCAATTCGACCGTGTCGAAACCGAGGCGTTTGATTTCGCGCAGCATTATTTCGCCATCGGTGTGGCGGGCTGAATTCCAGCAGGTGGAAAATGCGATCATGCGCGCCTGACGAGTATTACACAACAGTTGCGACTTCCGCTTCCGGCGCGGGCGAAATGGGCCGCGCGCAAACTGTCCGCCCGGCGATGCTCAAAACAATGACCGAACCGATTCCATAACAAACTGCACCCACGCCGAGAGCGGCACGAATTCCGATCCAATCCGCGACACCGGTAATCATCAATCCGGCGATCGGCATAAGGCCAAAAAAACTTAATCCAAAAATAGCGGAGACGCGGCCGCGCAACGGACCCGGCGCGCGCTCCTGAACGATGGTGCCGGCGAGACCGAAGTTGAGCGACAAACCGGTCGCGAGTGTGCCCATGCAAATGGCGGTGAGCAGAAAACTGTGCGAACGCGACATGCCGAAAAGCGCAAACGCGACCAGCAACGCGGCGGCCGTCATGAACTTGAAGCGATTTTCTCTCGCCACACTCAATAAGCCTACGGAACCGACGAGCGAGCCTGTGCCCGAGATCGCCATTAAATATCCCATGCGATCGGCGCCGAGCTGCAAAACATTTCGAACGTAGAGAGGCAGCATAACGGAAATGGTTGGGAAGACGAAGATGGTCGTTAGGGCAATAAGCGAAATCATCGCAAGAATCGTGCGATCGGAACGGACGTAACGAAGTCCTTCGCCGAACCCGCTGCGCCGTTGCTCTTCTTCCTCGGCGGTGCCGGCCGTGCGCGGCGGGAGCGAAATCATCGCGATGATGAGAGCGACGAAAGATATTGCGTTAGCAAAAAAAGCAGCGGCTGCGCCCCACCATGCCACCAGCATTCCCGCGACCGAAGGACCGATCAGGCGCGAACCGTGAAAAACTGAGCGATCCAGTGCGATCGCGGTCGCGATCTGCTCGCGCTTAACGAGTTCCGGCACGAGCGCGGAAATTGCCGGCATTTCGAAAGCGATTACCACTCCGAGAACGGCCGCAAGAACAACGACATGCCAGATGTGAATGTGTTTTGTTAAAACGAGAAAACCGAGAATCACCGCGGTGAAAATCTGGACGATTTGCGTGACGATCAGAATCTTGCGTTTGTCGTAACGATCGGCCGCGGATCCTCCGATCATGGTCAGCGCGAGCGTCGGGATGCCGGCGGCAAAATTCACCATCCCGAGCATGATCGCTTTGTTCGTGAGCGCACTCATGACCCAGCCTTGCGCCATGACCTGCATCCACGTGCCGGTATCGGAAATGGCGGAACCGATGATGTAACGACGAAACGGTCCGTGGCGCAAAAGCGTGAGGGCGCGTTGCCAAAATGTTTCGTCTCCCGATTTCATGGGAGGAACTGATACGCGGGAGCACGCCTTCCCGCAACGAACCGAACGTAAAATTCGCTAGTGCGGCCTGAAATGATTCGCGCAAACGAGCAGGCTCGCGAGCACGAGCAAAGCGCCAATGATTATCGCAATCGCTTTCGGTGTGTCTTTTGAGTTCGGCACGGCCGGAGAGGTTGCTACGAAATTTCTCCGGCGCTTTGGGCCAAAAGAAGAAAAAGCCTTGCTTCCCCGACTTTCTAATGGGTAACCTTCTAATTAAGGCAATTTCTACTGGAAAACCTACGGTGGGAATCCGATCAACTCACACACAGAAAAGACGATGAAATTAGATCTGCAGAAATTGCTCGCGGCGGTCGTACTTTAGCCGCCAGAGGTGTGCCAATCCGCGCTGTGGCCTCGGCGTCCAGAATCCGATAGCGGGCATTCCGTTGAATCCGGACCGCTATAATGTCTACTATCCTCCCAATGTCAGAGTCTGATTCCCAAGACAGGATGGTTCGAGGGGTAGGGATTTTGGATTGGTGGAGTAAACACCATACATCTGCGATCGCGATAATAATAGCCGCGGCGTTCCTTTTGCGCCTGGAGTTGACTCACAGTCTCCCAAGGATGGTCAAATGGGACGAGTCCGAATATCTTCTTCTGGGCCGAAGCTTGGTTACGGGGCAAGGTTACACGACGGGCTTCGGGCCGGAGATACACCACCCACCATTTTTCCCACTGATTACGGGGGCCATTTACCTGGCGGTCGGTGACTTGGAGAAATCCAGTGATATTGCGTACGCTTTGTTCGGCGGCCTGATGCTTCTGCCAATCTTTGTCCTGGCCCGCAGGATCTACGGTTACCCAACGGCATACCTTGCCGCCATTCTTCTAGCTATCTACCCGGTGCTTACGGTAGTTGGCCTCCACTGGGGGACCATGCTGGAACCTTTATATATCTTTTTGCTTTTCGGGGCCCTAGTAACCTGGCTCATCGGAATGGAGGAAACACGGCCTTGGATGATGGTGGTTGCCGGAATGATGTTCGCCATGGGCTATTTAACCAGACCTGAACCCGTGGTCTACTTTGGCATCTTTTTTCTGGTCTCGCTGTTCTGGCCGTTCCGCAATCTTGTTGGGAAGGGAACAAAACTGCGTCTTTGCGCCAGCTTTGTAGCTGCGTTTTTGCTCACTGCCGCCCCCTATCTTGTATACATGCATGCACAAACCGGACACTGGACCCTATCTGGAAAAGGGCCGATTACCTGGGTGCAGGGGACCTTTATGCTCACAAATGACTGGGTAGGATTTGACTGGGTCTACGCCCGGCTGGACTCATCGGAGCATGAGGTGTACGCCAAATCTTTGGACCGCAACAAATGGAGCCTTATCGGAACCATTCTTTCGGACCCGAAGGCGTTTATTGCTCGGACGTATGAGTCCGCACAATTTTTCGGCCATTCGGCGCTGACTAACAGTTTTATAATTCCATTGTTGTTGCCCTTTGTGGTTATTTCCCTGTTTCACAAAGCCTGGGATCGTCGACGGTTGGGATATGAAGTGTTTCTTGCAAGCGCGTTTCTAATCCAGGCGGCAGTGGTCCTTCCGTTTGCCAATCTGAATCTGCGTTACCTCATACCAGTGATTCCTGTGTTCTTGATATGGACCGCCAACGGCGCTGTGGCCGCGGGAGTCTGGCTCCGGGACAGCGCCGAAGCATGCTGGGGAAGGGCACTCAAGCCGGCGCTCGGCGCTTGTGTATTGTGTCTGCCGGCGGCCGCCGCAGTTGCGCAGATAATACACGTCACGCCGCGTGTCGCCGGGTTGTGGATAGGACGTGAAAACTTTGGTGATAAGTTTGCCGCCCAGTGGCTGAAGAAGAATTCATCGCCCGACGCCATCGTTCTGGCCGATGACGCCAATGTGACCGTTTATGGGGAGCGGCGGAGGATTTTCAGCCCTCATACCGATTTGACTCACTTGCTGAGTTACGCTCGCTACCATAAAGCGGACTACCTGCTTACGAGTGACACTATGCTTTTGAGGATTCGGCGTGAACTGTCAGTCATTCTGGACAAGGGAACGCCTGAACTTGAACTCGTTTTTAGCTACAAGGAGCCTAACGAACGAACGCTTTTATATCGTATTCGTCCTCCACCGGATAGCCCGACGTCCACCGCAGTGAGACCTTGATATGACATCGATCGTTATTCCCGCCTACAACGAGGAACACGCGATTGCAGAGACTGTCCAAGCCTGCCAAAGGGAGCTGCCGAAAACGGGGCAGCCGTACGAAATTCTGGTAGTGGACGATGGCTCTTCCGATAAAACAGCCGAGATTGCAGAAGCGGCAGGAGCCCGGGTCATCCGACATCTGAATAATTTAGGCTATGGACGTTCATTGAAGGACGGAATAAGGGCAGCGACCTACGATACGATCGTCATCACTGATGCGGACGGGACTTATCCGATTGATCAGATTCCTTCGCTCCTCCAAACGTATCGTGAAGGCTTCAACATGGTTGTCGGCGCACGGGAGGGCAAGAATTACTCCGAGTCGGTCAAGAAGGGAGCGCTCCGGTTTATTCTTAAGCATCTCGTGGAATTCACAGCCGGTCGGAAAATCCCGGATATCAATTCTGGCCTGCGGATCTTCTCGCGGTGCGACGCTGTTCCATTCTTCAGCTATCTCGGAGACGCCTTTAGTTTTACGACTTCGATCACCCTTGCCTACATGATGACCGGAAAGTTCATCAAGTACCTTCCAATCAAGTACGACAAGCGAGCAGGAAGAACAAAAGTTCGCCTTTTCAGAGATTCGCTCCGGACACTGCAGTGCATCGTGGAGGCGATTCTCTTTTTCAACCCGCTGAAGATATTCATTGTCTTTTGCGGTGCCATTCTCGTCCTTTCTGGGATCTGTTTTGCCGACGACTTATTGTTCGGACATTTCACCGCATTTCTGCTGGGTATTGGTTGTATCCTTTTGTCATTCCTCATGTTTGGGATGGGACTGGTTTCAATCCAACTCAGGCAGATAATCATGTCAGTGCGAAAACGGGACGTCGTGACCCAGCAAACGACGATCAAGTAACCGTTTTCGTTTCTTACATGATCTACGTTATCGGTTCAGGTCCCACAGGTATTGCCTCTGCGCAGGTTCTAGTAAAGTCGGGCTTGCCCGTGACGCTTATCGATGGCGGAATCGATTTGGATCCGGATCGCCGAGCGCTCGTCGACAGACTGAAACGCCAAGACTGGAAAGATTGGAACCCCTCTGAAATCGAGAAGTTGAAAGAAAACTTCTTAAGCGATCGTCAGGGTGTTCAGCTCAAGCTTCTCTATGGGTCGGATTTTCCTTATCGCGAAGTGGACACGGTCCTTCCTAGAAGAAACACGCGACTTGGGCACATGTCTCCGACGCTCGCTCGAGGGGGATTCAGTACCGTTTGGGGAGCAGCCGTTCTTCCTTACTCCGCAAAAGACATTGAAGACTGGCCGCTTTCGGTGAAAGACCTTGCGCCCTGGTACCGCTCGGTCGTCTCAATGCTGGGGGTTTCCGCACGCCACGACGATCTTGAAGAGTTATTTCCCCTTTATGGCGACCGCTTTCATACACTACAGCCCAGCCGCCAAGCCACCGAGCTGCTGAGGGATCTCGAGCAGCATCGCTCCGCGCTTCGAGAACGCCATCTCCATTTCGGTTCCGCTCGGCTGGCGCTCCGAGCCAATCACTCTAAGGGAACACAGCCGTCGGGATCTGCTAAGTCTCCCGGCTGCGTCTCCTGCGGACTCTGCCTTTATGGATGCCCATACGAGTTGATCTACTGCACGACTCAAACTCTTCAGGAGCTCAAGGCACAGCCTTCATTCAAATATCTGTCGAATGTTGTAGTCCGCCGAATTGAAGAAAAGAACGGTAACGTCAATCTGATTGCGCGTTCCCGAACTGACCACACCGAGATTAATCTTTCGGGTTCGGCGGTCTTCCTGGCGGCCGGCGTTTTATCGTCGACTCAGATACTCTTGCGATCACTCGGCGCTTACAATCGGGAACTGAAGCTCAAGGCAAGCGAGTATTTTATGCTTCCATTTCTCAGATACCGGCAGACTCCCAATGTCGTTCGAGAAAGACTATATACACTTGCTCAGCTTTTTCTGGAGTACGCTGACCCGGAAGTCAGCCCGAATACGGTGCACATGCAACTCTATACATTCAGCGATCTCTATCAGCGTGCATTCAACCGGACCTTCCGTGTTGCAGGCCCGCTGAAGCGAGTCATCGAATCATCTTTCCTTGGGCGACTTCTCGTCGTCCAGGGTTACCTACACTCGAATCAATCTTCGACTATTCGCGTTAGCCTTGAACGCAAAGGCGACGACGATGTTCTTGCGGTTGAAGGAGAGGTCAATAAGGAAGCTTCCAAAGCTATTCGACGTCTGACTGCGAGTCTCTTCAACCTTCGGAAGCTAACGCGAATGATTCCGATGCGGCCTCTTCTCCAGATTGGATTGCCCGGGGAGGGTCGCCACGTTGGAGGAAGTTTTCCGATGTCCCTTCATCCGGGAGATTTTCAATCCGATCTGTTAGGCCGGCCGACTGGGTTTCGCCGGGTTCACGTGGTCGATAGTTCTGTGTTCCCAAGTGTTCCAGCACCTACCATTACGTTGACGGCCATGGCGAACGCCCAACGTATCGCGCAGGCGTTTGTGGAAGGAGCAGGTTAGGAGGGTTCGGACAAGACCATGAAGTGCTTTGTTACCGGCGCGTCGGGATATGTGGGAGGCCGCGTCTGCCGGCGCCTTCAAGAAAACGGCTACGAAGTTGTATTACTTCAGCGTTCACTGACCGCAACAGACACTAAAGCCTTGGTTATTCTATTCCAGCTCGGGAGCAAAATAGATCCCGGATTTTTCCAAGGCGCCGATGCGTTGATTCATTGCGCTTGGGATATGCGGGCGACCGGATGGGATCAAATCCATAAGACAAACGTCTCGGGCTCGATCCACCTTTTTGAGGCTGCAGCTAACGAAGGTGTTCGAAAACTGATTTTTATTTCATCGATCAGTGCTTTTGAGGGCTGCCAATCGATGTATGGGCAGGCGAAGCTGGAGGTTGAGAAGGCAGTCTTCAACCTCGGCGGAGTGGTTGTTCGCCCGGGTCTCGTCTATGGTGATTCTCCTGGTGGAATCGCTGGAGCCCTTTCGAGGGTTGCTGCACGCTTTCCTGTCATTCCCATCGTAGGTCGAAGGAAGTTGATGTATCTCTGCCATGAAGAAGATCTGATTCGCCTCATTGCGACACTGATCGATTTGAAGGAGCGACGATGGCTCTGGCCGATCACATGTGCCAATCCAGAACCAATCACTTTCGGTGAAATCGTTCAGCGCTTCGCCCGAGCCAAAGGCCGTGAAGTGACTCTGGTGCCAGTGTCATGGAAGGTAGTGTGGGGCATACTTCGGTCGCTTGAGACCATTGGACCTCCAACTGGATTTAAGAGTGACAGCCTCGTTGGGCTGATGAATCCAAATCCGAATCCGGATTTTCAGATGCAGCAGCAGCTAGGTCTTGAGTTTCGACCGCTACCGTAGGCAAATGCATCGCTCTATAGAAAAAATTGCTTCATGTGCGGGATAGCCGGAAAGATTTCGTGGTCGCAGTCCCCGAACGTTGATCAGGTTCGGGCAATGACCGCCGAAATGTGGAGGCGCGGTCCCGATGCCGATGGCTTCTTTTCGAACAACTTCGTTGCCTTTGGTCATCGTCGTCTCGCCATCATCGACCTTACTGAGTCTGGGCGGCAGCCAATGGCCGATCACACCGGCCAATACTGGATAACGTTCAATGGCGAGATCTACAATTTTGGAGAAGTCCGCCGGGAATTGGAACAATCCGGTGCGCAGTTTCGAAGCACCTCCGACACGGAGGTCATCCTTGAAGCCTACAAGCTTTGGGGAGATGAATGCCTGCAACGTTTCAACGGCATGTTCGCCTTCGCCTTATGGGACAACCTGAAGCAGCGTTGTCTGCTCGCTCGGGACCGGCTCGGTAAGAAGCCCCTGTTTTACGGGGTACTTGGAAATGGCGATTTGATTTTTGCTTCCGAGCTCAAAGCTCTCGTGCGAAGCGGTCTTATTCCATGGCGCCTGAACACTGAAGCTTTGAGTCAGTATCTTTCGTTAGGTTATGTCCTTTCCAACGCGTGCATCTTGGACGGCGTGAAAAAGCTGGAGCCTGCTTCCGCAATGTTGCTCGAGCGAGACCGACCGATCCGAATATGGCGTTATTGGGATCTGGCTCGACTGTTCGGCCGAAAGATAAAAATCACAGAGAACGATGCCGCTGCCGAAATGCGGCATTTGCTCGACGATTCGACACGGCTTCGAATGATCAGCGATGTTCCGCTCGGAGCCTTCTTGAGCGGCGGAATCGATTCTTCGTCGATTGTTGCGTCGATGTGCCAGAATTCACCGGCAGACCAGGTGGAAACATATTCCATCGGTTTTTCCGAAAAGGGATACAGCGAGCTTCCCGAAGCCGAAATCGTGGCACGCCATCTCGGCGTCAGCCATCACGAGCAGAATGTCGACGTTTCAATGGCGAAAGACCTTGCCGAAATTGTTTACGCCGCCGACGAGCCGTTTGCCGACAATTCCATGGTCCCAACGTTTTATCTGTCAGCATTTGCCCGACGTAGCGTCACAGTCGCGCTTACAGGCGACGGCGGGGATGAACTGTTCGCGGGCTATGAGACCTACGTAGCGGATAAACTCCACCATATTGCTTCACGAATGCCGCGTTTCTCGTCGTCACTCGGCGCGGTCGCGACGCGATGGCTGCCGGTTACCTTTAACAAGGTTAGCTGGGATTACAAAGCTCGGAAATTTTTTCAGGCATCGCGGCTTCCGTTTTCTGAAGCGCACTATCACTGGAGAACGATTTTTTCCGAAGCTGAAAAGCGATCGCTCCTCAAACCGGAATATGCGAAAAGCCTCGATGATCGCCCGTCACTGCGACAGTTCGACAGGTTCTTCAACGAAGTGCCCGACTGTCATTTTCTCGATCGCGCAATGTATGTGGACGTGAAAACCTGGCTTGTCGATGACATCTTGGTGAAAGCAGACCGCATGTCTATGGCGCACTCCCTTGAACTACGCTCGCCGCTTCTGGACTATCGCATCGCAGAGTTTGCCGCGTCGCTGCCGACAACTCTCAAATTGAAAGGCTTCCAAAAAAAATACATCTTGAAGCGGAGCCAGACTGGCATTCTGCCGAATTCGACAATTCACCGGAAGAAGCGTGGCTTTAATGCGCCTGTTGCTCACTGGCTCGAATCAGGTCTCCAAGACCTGCTGGTGGGAGTCTTCAAGGAAAGCCCGGTTAACGATGTCATCAATGTCAATTTCGTGGAGTCGCTGCTCAAGGCTCATCTACAGCGGACCGAAGATGCAAGCTTTAAGCTTTTCAATCTGCTGACATTGGCCTTTTGGATGAAATTCAGCTTCCTCGGGCGTCCAGAGCCCGATAGCGGGCATTCCGTTGAATCCGGACCGCTCTAATTTTTCCTATCGTCCGTGTAGGCCAGGATCATGTCGCGCAGCCGCGGATCGCCCACGATTCGCTAGTGTGGGCGAAAGTGATTCGCGCAAACGAGCAGGCTCGCTAGCACGAGCAAAGCGCCAATGATTATCGCAATTGCTTTCGGTGTGTCTTTCGCCATCGCCGCAGAGGTTGCCTTGAAAAGTCGCGCGCGTCCAGAACGCGTTTTTTCATAATGGCTCTCGAGTAGGAACTAGAGTTACCTCAGCGATTTGATTGCCGAGAGACCGGCGATAGTTATTTTGGATAATGAGGCCTGACCGTTACACGCAAAAGATGCAGGAAGCGCTGCAGGCGGCGCAGAGTCTTGCTTCGGATTTTCATCAGGCGGAAATAACGAACGAACATTTTCTGCTCGCGTTGCTCGATCAAAGTGACGGTGTGACGCGACCTCTTCTGGAGAAGATCGGAATTTCTGCTGCGACTCTGCGAACACGGTTGCGCGAAGAACTGGAACGGCGACCGAAAGTGCATGGCGCCGGTTATGAAGTGCGACTCGGTAACGAATTGCGCGCGACGCTGGAAGACGCGGAGCGCGAAATGTCGAAGCTCAAGGATGAATTCACGAGCGCCGAGCATTATCTGCTCGCGCTGGCCGGGGAAAAAAATGCGGCGGCGAAGGCGTTGAAAGATCTCGGCATCACGCGCGACAAACTGATGCAGGCGCTGCAGCAGGTGCGAGGATCACAGCGCGTGACCGATCAAAATCCCGAGGGAAAATATCAGACGTTGGAGAAGTATGGACGGGATCTGACGGAGTTGGCGCGGCGGGGGAAGATCGATCCGGTGATCGGGCGCGATAATGAAATCAGGCGCATCATGCAGGTGTTATCGCGTCGCACGAAAAATAATCCGGTTTTGATCGGTGATCCGGGCGTTGGCAAAACAGCGATCGTAGAAGGTCTGGCGCGAAGAATTATTTCCGGTGATGTGCCGGAGTCGCTCAAGCAAAAACGCATTATCGCGATGGACATCGGATCCATGATCGCAGGCGCGAAATATCGCGGTGAATTCGAAGATCGGCTGAAGGCGTTTCTGAAAGAGGTCACCGATTCGCAGGGAGAAGTGATTCTGTTCATCGACGAGCTGCACACAATTGTCGGTGCCGGTGCGAGCGAGGGCGCGGTCGATGCTTCGAATATGTTGAAGCCGCAACTGGCGCGCGGCGAATTGCGCACGGTCGGTGCGACGACGCTCGATGAATATCGTAAATACATCGAGAAGGATGCGGCCTTGGAACGGCGCTTTCAGCCGGTAATGGTGAATGAGCCGAGCGTGGAAGATACGATTGCGATTCTGCGCGGATTGAAAGAACGCTACGAAGTTCATCACGGCGTGCGCATCCAAGATGCCGCGCTGGTCGCGGCGGCGGTGCTTTCTCACCGTTATATCAGCGATCGATTCTTACCGGATAAAGCGGTCGATCTGATTGATGAAGCGGGCTCGCGTTTGAAGATCGAGCTCGATTCCATGCCGACCGAGATCGACGTGATCGAGCGCGAAATCATGCAGCATGAGATGGAACGCCAGGCTTTAAAGAAAGAAAAAGATACCGCGAGCAAAGAGCGACTGAAGAAGTTGGAGAAAGAGCTGGCTGAGCTAAAAGAAAGATCGAGCGCGCTGAAAGCGGAGTGGCAAAAAGAAAAAGCGTTGCTCGACGAACAGCGAAAACTGCAAGCGCAGGTTGATGCATTGCGCACGGAATTGGAGCGCGCGCAGCGGCGCGGCGAACTGGGCAAGGCAAGCGAGATTCAGTACGGACAGATTCCCGAGGCGGAAAGAAAACTGGCCGAGCTTGCGGCAAAAACTGCTGATGGCGAAAACCAACTTTTACGCGAGGAAGTTACGGAAGAAGATATCGCAGACGTCGTTTCGAGTTGGACCGGAATTCCTGTTTCGCGTTTGCGGGAAGGCGAGCGCGAAAAATTACTGAAACTGGAAGAACATCTGCATGAGCGCGTGGTCGATCAGGAGAAAGCGATCACGGCGGTTTCGAATGCGGTGCGTCGCGCGCGTGCCGGTTTGCAGGATGAGAATCGGCCGATTGGTTCGTTTATTTTTCTCGGGCCCACCGGCGTTGGCAAAACGGAATTGTCGCGTGCGCTCGCCGAATTTTTATTCGACGACGAACACAACATGATTCGCATCGACATGAGCGAATACATGGAGAAACACACGGTTGCGCGGTTGATTGGTGCGCCACCGGGTTATGTCGGTTACGAGGAAGGCGGACAGTTGAGCGAAGCGGTGCGGCGCAAGCCGTATTCGGTTGTGCTTTTCGATGAAATCGAAAAAGCGCACAGCGATGTCTTCAATGTGCTGCTGCAGGTGCTCGATGACGGCCGCATCACAGACGGGCAGGGGAGGACGGTCGATTTCAAGAACACCGTCATCATCATGACCTCGAACATTGGCTCGCAATATATTACTGAGGAAGAATCAAGCGCTGAACGCGAGCGCTTGGTGATGGACGCGTTACGACAACATTTCCGTCCGGAATTTCTCAATCGCGTGGATGAAATCATCATCTTCGATCGATTGGGCGAGGAAGAGCTGAAGAAGATCGTGGAAATTCAACTTCATCGCCTAACGAAACGGTTGGAGCAGCAAAAGATTTCGCTGCAATTGAGCGATGCGGCCAAGGCGTTGATTGCGCGCGAAGGTTACGATCCGGTTTATGGAGCGCGACCGCTCAAGCGCGCGATTCAAAAAGAGATTCTCGATCCGCTCAGCATGCAAATTCTGGCCGGAAAATTTCGCGAAGGTCAGGCGATTCAGGTCGACGCGAAAGACGGCAAGCTGACATTCACCGCTCGTTAGTTGACGCTCGGTGAAGGCCGGTGTCTCGTTCGGCATGATCAAGAAACTTGCCGGTTTAGCTTTTGTTGCAGTAGCGATGTTGGCCGTGGCACCTGTGCAGGCGGACGATCATTCTTGTTGCGGGAAGAATGCGAGCGTCAAAAAATCGATGTGCGCCGATTACGCGAAGTTGAATTTGAACCCGCAACAGAAAACGAAACTGACCGCGTTGCAGGAAAAATGCGAAAAGGCCGGTTGCACGAAGAAAAGCCGCGCCCAATTTCTCTCGAGCGCGCAGAAGGTTCTCTCACCGGAACAATACGCGCAGTTAAAGGCCGAGTGCGCGAAGACGGAAAAGAAACAAGGCTGATTCAGCGCTTCTCGTAAACGAAGCCGGTGGCTTGGATGACGTCACTGTTCCGGATGAGAATGCCGTGAGTTTGTTTTCCGGTGGAAGCGCCGAATCGATTTCGCGCCTGGACGCTGAAGAGAACGAGCCAGCCGTAAACTTTTCTTCCCCGCGCGTCGGGTAAATCGGCGCGCTTCGGTTCGCTCTGCCATTCGATCTTTGCCGACATTGGATCGTTGAGATGGGAAAAGAGCCAATCCATGATGATGGCTTTGTAGCGAGTCGGATATTCGCCGTAGACCGGATCATTCAAAATTGAAGGCTGAGGCGTGACGGGCTTCGCCGTCAGGACCGGAGTCGGTAGTGGTGTGGCAGCCGAACTTTGCATTTGTGATGGCGTCGCGCTCGGAACAGGAGGAGGCGATGCGGCTGCCGCCGAACTTGCGCTCGCTAAAGTTTTGTCGAGCAAATCGGCAAGGCGCCAGCCGGCTTTGTGCAGGTCATCGCGCACTACGCGTGCGGACCAGTCGCGATATGAGACGTGATCCGCCATCCCTTGCTCCGTGGCGTTGCCTTCCGCAACATTGCTGTTCGCTTCCGCCTTGCGATGAATATTGCTGAAGCGCAGACGTTCGTGCGCTTCGCGTGCTTGCGGCAAAATATCATTCGCCCACGCTTCGCCGAAATCTTCGACCTTCACGTTCGCGGGCGTACGCCAGTTTTTCGGTTCCTCTTGCGCCATCTTCGCGATCAATTCCTGTTTTGGAATTTTGATCGCTTCCGTTCGTTCCTTTCCTTTCGCATCGCGCGGCAGGGAGGGAAATAACGCAAACACAGGATCGCTGTCCCAATACGAATGCAGTTTTCCTTTTTTCGTGGCATAACCATTTCCCGCGGGCAATTGCAGGATGATGGAATTGCCGCCTTGGTCTTCAAAGCCGGGTTTGCCGCTATCGGGATCAACCTTTTTTCCGCTCTGATCAAAGTATTCCGCGCCAACATGCAGTGGCTGATGAATGTCGCCGACGTAATGCGCGAGCAAAATTACGGCGACTGGTTTTGTGATTTTGCGCGGATTGTCTTCCGGCACCTCGCCTTTCAAAACCTGCACGCAGTAGCGCATCATGTGCACGATGTCCCACTGAGTGCGGCCGGTCTTCCCGTCACTGTACCTGACCGCGTTCAGCACTGGCACATCCGTGTAATGAAACCAGTGATGCGACGGTACGGGTGAATTCGGATCGTCCGTCGGCGGATTCGCCGTCCAAAAAGCGCGCAGTTGTTCTTCGATGCGACGCTGCGAGTAATGCGGATACGCGCTCAAATCGCTCGCGCCATTGCGATCCCAACTCTTGATTTCATCCGGCATCGTCGCTGCTTTTTGCAGAGTGATGCCATCAATGAGCGCGCTAATTTTTGCGCCCGTCGGCGTATTGGCGAGTCGCTTATCGGCAATGCCGCCGACAATTTCGTGAGCATCCGGTCCGTACGCGATCGCTGAGCTCGCGATCGCGCAAACGCAAAAAACGAAACGGGCGGCTGTTTTTCTCATGCTCGTGAAAATCTGGTAGAAATATTGCACACGAAAGCATTGCTTGAATAACATGTGTGTCTATGAATGCCATCCTTCGCTTGATTCTTCTCGCGCAATTTCTCGTCTTCATTTCGTTCGCGGCTGAGCCTCCAGTCTCCGGCACTTTTACCGGTGACGGCAAACCAGCGCAGCTCGCTTATGTATCGGCGACGAAAGGCGAGCCATTCGACGGCAAAGACACGACCGTTCTCGTCTTTACGGAAAAGGATCACGCGGCGGAGAAGCACGCCGACATTATCGCGAGCTTCGGCAAGTTTGGCAGCGCGCTCATTCTCATCGTGAATAGCGAAGGCAAAATCATTAGCTGCGAGGTCGCGCATTCCGCGTTGGCGAAAACTCCATTCAGCTCAAGTGGCGTGATTGAGATGAAGGAATTCAAGAATGAAAACGGTGAAATGTCGGGCAAAGTCTCCACAGGCGGAGAGCATGAGAGCCTTGGACAAAAGTGGAACGTCGAATTGACTTTCCATACCAAAGCGCCCTAACGAATTCAGCGCTGCACGCGCGCCTCGGAATAGGCGTATTCAAAATTGGTCCCGCGCGGACGTGTCATTAAATTACCGGGTCCTAACGGTTCCTCTTCGCCCCAATAAAGATCGATCTGCCAGCGTTGCAGCGCACCGCCCGTATCGACGATTCGCCACCGATCGTTACGAAAAATTTCCTGCACGCGCGGGTCTAAGATGATGAGCTTAGTTCCGCGATTCAGAATTTCCTGGTCGCGACGCGTCGCCGCGGAAGCGCGCGCCACCAATGGCACCGCGTTGCGACCGATCGGCCGTTTCAGATAATTGAAAACTCCGCCGTCCTTATAACGAATGTAACTGCAACCATCGACAGCGCGTTTAGTGCGACCGGTGCCCTCCTTCTTCACCGCCAGCAAAAAGTCGTGCGGATATTTGCGGCCTTTCAAACCGGGTCGCGTCTCGAGGCGCACATCGAATCCGCGCGCAGCGACAAAACCAGATTCCATGGGCGTGTAATAAATGGTGCAAAGGACGAAACAGAATCCTTTCGCCCGATGTACATTTTCTTTTTGTAATCGTGCCTTTGCTACGGCCCAGGGGATTTCGGCGCCCGCTCTTTGCGAATCAATCGCGACGACGGCCGCAAAAAACGTGAGGAAGAAAACAAATCGGTTAGACCGTTCTTTTAGAAGCGAAGATTGTATTGGATCCAAGAAACGTTGGGCGAAGAACGTCATTTCTCTTCGAGGAGATCCGAGCGTGCAACGCGTTCGCCTTTAAAGAAGACGGCGGAAATCGAAGAGAGCGCATGAATGTCCTGTAGCGGATTTCCATCGACGACGAGCAAGCTCGCTTCCTTACCTTTCTCGAGTGTTCCGATTCGTTTCTCCGCGCCGAGAAGTTTCGCGCTGTTTAGAGTCGCGGCCTGCAACGCGACATCGGTTGGTATTCCCGCGGCAACCCAAAGTTCGAGTTCGTGCTGCACGGTTGGCCCGTGCATAACCAAAAAATTGCCGGCATCGGATCCAGTCACAAGCATCATGCCCGCGCGCCAGGCTTTGAGTAGATTTTTAGCGCCGGTTTCAACCGACATCGGATATTTCTGTAAACCTTCGCGCATGGACGCGTTTTTCGGATCGGTCGCAGCGCGTTCGGTTCCCTGAAGCAAGTCCTTCGGTGTCACCTGCTGCACGAGAGAGCGTTTGAGCAATGTCGTGTCCCCGCGCGCAAATTGTGCGGAGGCTTCCGCGACACTTAACGTTGGATCGAAAGCGATTCCTTTTGCCTTCATCTCCGCAATCGTCGCGTCCGGAATCTCGTCGAGATAGGAACCGTGTTCGATAGAGTTTGTGCCTAACGAGACAGCGTCGGCGACGTCCTGTTTGCTTCCCGTGTGAATCGCGACGGGCAATTTCTTCGCGTGCGCTTCTTCCACCACGGCGCGCAGAAATCTCAGATCCATGCGATGGAATGTGTAACCGGGAACACCCGCTTCGAGCACGCCCTTGATCGCATCGACTCCCTGCGTGGCGAGTATGTCCACTTGTTCGCGCGCTTCCACTTCAGTTTTTGGAACGCGAGTAAATTGCGCGAGAAATCCACTGCGTTGTTGTTCCGGCAGAGAGCGCCCGAACTCTGTGCCATGTCCGCCTTCCGCCGTGAAGAGCGGACCGCAAAAGAATAATTCGGTCCCGAGTTTTTCGCCGGTGCCGAAAAGTTTTCTCAACTTCAACATCGAGTCGAGCGCATCGCCCGCACTCCGTACGGCTGTCACGCCGCAGTAAAGATATTGCGCCAACTCGCGCTCGGAAGATTTGGCTGGATTGAACTTCGACCAGTCTTCGTAAAACCCGCCGCTCGCGCCGAGATGGACATGCATGTCGATCAATCCCGGAAGAACCGTCTTGCCAGCAGCATCAAGCGGTTCCGCATTCAATGATTTCGCATCGGGAAAACTTCCCTCGTAGACAGTATCGATTTTGCCATTGCGAATCAGAACGGCGCCGGATTCGATCACTTTGCCATTCCCGATAATGATGCGCGGATTTTGAATCAGCCAGGTGTGACCGCGCGCTCGGTCGCGAGCGAGAATTTGGGCTTTCGCTAAATCCTGGCGACTCCACGCCTGATAACTGCCCAACGCCAAGAACGGCAGCAAGACCACGATGACCCAAAGCTTCGCCGAGGCGCGAAGTTTCTCTTCTTTTTCCCAGCGGAAAAGTTTCGTTGCAATAAAAATGCCAACCGCGGTGGTGAGAAGCAGCGCGACGGTAGACAGCCAGTTTTGCGCGAGTGTTTCGTGACGTTGCAGAATTCCGCCGACACCGGTGACCAAATAAGTCGCGGGGACGAATTGCGTGACCGTCTGGAGCCAATTGGGAAAAAGACTGATCGGTATCGTCGCGCCGCTCAGAAAAAGCATCACCATGTAAATCGGTTGAATGAGGATGTTGCTTTCCTGCGTTGAATTAACGACCGCAGCGATAATCAAACCGATGGTGCGAAAAGCAGCGGCGCCGAGGCAGATGAAAACAAGCAGCGAAAGCAGATGCGGCGGCATCGGCATGCCGTAAAAAAATCTGGCGAGCACGAGCATGAGGATCACGCTTGGGATGTAGAGGATCACGCCGGTGATCATCGAGGCGAGCAGCAGAGGCACGGGCGTGATCGGGGTCACTTTGTAACGCCGCAAAATATTTTCTTCGCGTTCCTGCACCGCGCGCATGCCGGCGCCGAAAAGGCCGCTCCCGATAATACCGAGCACCAGCACCATGGTCACAACGAGAACCACGGCCGAACCCTGTTTCGCTCCCATCAATTGTCCGAAGGCGAAAAAGAAAATGAGCGGGAAGAAATAATTGAAGAACAAAACCGCCTTGTTTCGACGCGCGAGCTTCAGGTCGATGGCGAGGAGAGCGAGAAAAGACTTCATCTTATTCGCGCAATTTTTTTCCGGTCAATTCGATGAAGACATCTTCGAGCGTCGGTCTTTTTAGACGCACATCCTCAAGTTCCAATCCCTGGGCATCGATCCATTTCACCATCTCGACCAGAGTGCGCGCGGCTTTTCGCGAGCCAACCTGGATCTGCCGCCGATCATCGGAGACAATGGCATGGGTCGCTTCCGGCCATTCCGGTAAATTTCCCGACGACAACGGCTGAGTAAGCGTGATGTCGATGCCCGATTGTTCCGCGCTTTTTTCCTGCAACTCCTGCGGCGAACCGAGCGCGATGATGACACCGTTATCGATGATCGCGACGCGATCGCACAACTTTTCCGCTTCCTCGATGTAATGCGTGGTCATCAGGATGGTGCGCTTTTCCGCGCGCAATTCTTCGATTAGATCGCGAATCTCCAAACGTACTTGCGGATCGAGACCGGTCGTGGGCTCATCCAGAAAAAGCATTTGCGGGTCGTTGATGAGCGCAAGGGCAAGGGCGAGGCGTTGTTTTTGCCCACCGGAAAGCGAAGCATAATTCGCATCGCGTTTTTCCCAGAGTTGCAATCGCTTGAGCAACATATCGCCATCGACCGTGCGCGTATAAAATGCGCCGAAAAGTTTGAGCGACTCGCGCACCGTAATTTTGTCCGGAAGATTTGTCGCCTGCAGACAAACTCCAATTCGATCCTTCAGTTGTGATTTTTGCCGATCGGGATCAAAATCGAGAACGGTCACGTCGCCCGCGCTGCGTGGTCGCAGGCCCTCGAGAATTTCAACGGTCGTCGTCTTGCCTGCGCCATTCGGGCCGAGCAAACCAAAAACTTCGCCCGCGCGGACTTCGAAATCGATCCCCTTTACCGCTTCGAGCGCGCCGTACGATTTGCGGAGGCCGCGGACCGAAATAGCAAATTCACCGTCGCTCACGTCGTTGTAACTTCGTCGTTAGGCGCGGGCGCTTCAATCACCGCGCTTTTCTCGCGCTTCTGAAAGAGCGATCGCAGGAATACAAAAATAAGCGCAGCGAGCGAGATGCCAGTGCAACATTGAGCGAAGAGTTCTCCATGCTGTACGTAAAACGTCGGCGTTCGTGCGATGGGAACATCCACGTCGCTGGTTAAAACGCCGTCGGTAAATTGGCTGCCGTGCTCGTCGGTTAATGTGTGTGTGATGCGACCGAATTCGTTCACGATGCATGTCACGCCGGTGTTGGCGGCGCGCACCAGTGGTCGCCGCGTTTCGACGCAGCGGAAAATTGCATTCGCCAGATGTTGTTGCGACCCGGCCGAACGCAAAAACCATCCGTCGTTCGTAACGTTGACGAGCAAGTCCGCGCCTTTCATGACGAAACGGCGCGTCAATTCGCCAATCGTATCTTCAAAACAAATGAGCGGCGCGATATCGATGTCATGATTCGTTAGGCGGAAAATCGTGTAATCGGTTCCGGCGTTAAAATCCGAAGGCACCTGATCGCCCACGATGCGCGCGAGCAACGGGATGAGGTGGCGTCCCGGAATGTATTCGCCGTATGGGACCAGATGAATTTTCCGATAGATTTGAACGCGTTTTCCGCCTTCGGTTACGAACAGGGCCGCGTTATAGGCATGCGTCTCGTCCTGGTCGATCGCGCCGAGCAGCAGATCAACTTTTGCGCTTGCCGCAAAATCCATGACGTATTGATGACTCTCCTCGTCTTCGAGAACCGGGCCGGGCATCGAGCTTTCCGGCCAGACGATCAAGTCCGGTGGCGGAGTTGATTTCAGCGCCATTTCGCTCAGGCGCGAGAATTGATCGAAAATTTTCACGGCAAATATCGACGTGAATTTTTCTTCACGCGGCACATTTGCCTGCACCAGGGATACTCGCAGATTGGTGACGGGCCGGTGAATTTGCGCCGCCTGGAATCCATAGACGAACAGCGCGACCACGATCGCCATCGTGAGTGTGAGATCGTAATGAGGACGCATGGTGCGCGTTTTTGTTTCAAGGATGAGACGGCGCACCGAACAAATCGCGATGACGTTTGTAAACGCGACGAGAAATGAAATTCCAGCGACGCCAGTGAACTCAGCGAATTGAATGATCGGCCAATACGCGTGCAAGGCGACGCCGAGAGAGTTCCAACCCCAGCCGGAAAACATCCAGCCGCGCACCCATTCCTGTGCTGTCCAACCGGCCGCGAGTAAAAATGCGAGACGCAGGTTGTGCACCGAGCTCAGCCACGGTGAGCGGACAACGGGCAACTCGTTAGGCTGAGGGGGTGGCCATTCGTGTTTGCGCCGGGGAGCAGATGTCTCCCGAATTTTCGGTCTGAACAAACCGCAAAACCAACTCCAGACCGCGAAGTAAACCGCCATATAAAACTGGACCAGAATCCAGCCGGGGATGGTGACGGTTGTTAACCACGAGAGAACGGTCGAGAAAAATACGACGCCCGCGACATAGCCGAGCGCGAGATCACGTAGCCAACGGCGCTTTGAACTCTCGCCGCTAAACCAGACGGCGGCGAGCAAAGGTGTGAGCGCGAACCAGCAAAACCACGCTTGATCGAAAGGCGGAAAACATCCGGTGCAAAGAAGACCGGTGACGATGGCTGCCAGCCACGGCCAGGCGCGGAACGCTTTTCGCAGACTATCCACGCAATCTCAGCTGCGCCGGCGCCGCCGGGTCTGCTCTTGCTCGCGGCGACGTCCCGGATTTAACGCATCGCGCAACTCGTGCGCGTAGGCTGGATTCACGCGGAAGGACGCGCGTTCGATGTCTTCCTTCGATCGCACGTTGACCTTGCTCGAGAGAACGTAGCCGAGCGACATCAGACCGCTGAGCGAATCAACGTATTCAGCGGTCTCCATTCCGCCAAGATGTTCGACAAGTTGTTTCCCATTCATATCCGCGCTGCCGAGCGTTTTTAGAATTGTGATCTCGCCACCATCCAGTTTGATTTCGCGCATAATCGAGTGTTTATCAGGGAACAGTTGTTTTCAACCGCGCTTGTGAGTCCTCCTGCAGCCAGCGCCAGAGAGAATCGAGATGCGCGGCGATCTCGCCTTTGATCTTCGTTAGCTGATCCGGCGTAAATTTTGTCTCGTTAGGCTGACGTTGTGCGAAGAGGTAATATTTAATCTTGGGCTCAGTGCCAGATCCTCGCACGGCAATTCGCGTTTTGTCTTCGAGTTGGAAGATCAGCATTTTTTCCTTGGGAATTTCATCGCCTTCGACGTCGCGCACCATATCCGTCTCGAAATTTTTCACGCCAACGACTTTTACGCCAAGCATCTCAACCGGCGGAGTTTTGACGTATGATTCCAGCAATCGCTTGATCTTGGCAGCTCCCTCTGCGCCTTCGAAAGTGAGCGATCCATTTTTTTCCGCATAGTACCCAAGCGCGGCGTAAATTTCGTCGAGCAACTCATCGACCGTGAGATTTTTCGATTTCGCGTAGGCGGCCACCTCGCAAAACATAATCGTGGCTCCGTTGGCATCTTTATCCCGGACAAAGTCCGCGCCACTGTAACCGTAGCTTTCTTCGCCGCCGAAAATATAGAAAGACGAATGCTGCAGACGTTGCCTGCGCGATTCTTCTTCAGACAGGTTGCGGTATTTCTCGCGCCACTCGTTAGGCAAAGCGCGTTCGTATTTGCCCAACTTGGCGCCAATGTATTTAAAACCAGTGAGTGTTTCGACCGCGCGCAAGCCGTAATGTTCCGCGATCGCCTTTTGCAGATCGGTTGTGACAAACGTTTTGATGATGACGCCGCGGTTGGCGTTTTCTCTATTCAGAACACCGGTCTCGAATAATTTCTTCGCGCGGTAATGCGCCATGAGCGATCCGATTTGATTACCGGTCAGCAACTTCATTTCCCCGGCACGATCGCGCACCGCCACGCCCATGCGATCGCAATCGGGATCGGTCGCGACGACGAGATCGGCGTTTGTTTTTTTCGCGAGTTCGATGCCGAGTTTGAGGGCTTCGGCGTTTTCCGGGTTCGGCGATTGCACGGTTGGAAAATTCCCATCGAAACGATCCTGCTCTGCCACGACATCGAAGTTGAAACCTAACCGTTTCAACATGGGCTTGATGATCACTCCGCCGGTGCCGTGAATCGGCGTATAGACAACACCTAGTGATTTCGCTCCGCGTACTAATTCGGGATCGAGAATCAATGTTTCCAGGCGCGCCATGTAAGCTTCATCGAGTTCAGATCTCAAGGTAATGACTTTACCTTGCTCGTTAGGCGGTAACGGCGTGTAGGTTTCGCTCGCGATCGCGTTTACTTTCGCAATGATGCCGCTCGCGTGCGGTTCAACGACTTGCGCGCCATCGTTAAAGTAGACTTTGTAACCATTGTCGTGCGGCGGATTGTGGCTCGCAGTGATAACAATTCCCGCGCTGGCGTTCAGATGTCGAACGGCAAACGACAATTCCGGAGTCGAGCGCGGACCTTCGAAGATGAACGCATCGCAGCCGTTCTCAGCTGCAATTTTCGCGGTCAGCTCCGAGAATGCTTTTGAGAAATGCCGCGTATCGTGAGCGATGACGATTTTCGCTTTGCCACCGATTCCTTGGGCGGCGCGCCACTCTTCTATATAAGCGACCAATCCCTGCGTCGCGCGACCGATGTTGTAGAAGTTCATCGCGTTCGTACCGACACAGGGAAACTCCGGCGGATCGTTCTCCCGAGCCGAGCCGCGCTCCGCTTTGGTTACAATTTTACCGATTGTCCGGCCGCGAAGTCCTCCCGTGCCGAAGGCGAGAGTTTTGTAAAAGCGATCGTTCAATTCGTCCCACGCCTCGGCGGAGATAAGTTCCGCGATCGCTTTTTCGTAAAGCGACGACTGGGCGTTCGCGAGGAGCAGGCGGATATTGTCCGCTGCGGTCCGGATCAATTTTTGATCGGCAGCCGCGCGCTCGAGAAGTGAAGTGAGATTGGCAACCTCAACGGACATCGTCGCCAACTCTTACGGGATCGGCGCGGTTTGCAAGAAGCGAAGTTCTAAATCAGAAGCGCGAACGATCCCGACCGTCGGTGGATTACTCTTTATCGAACATCCGCCCGCCTTCGACCGACATTCCTTTCGCGAGATTAAGATGTAGATGGTCGGTTAGAAATTCATCCACCGGGATCCAGCGATTGTTAATCTGGATACGTTTTGTCCAGGCGCAGACCTTTACAAGTTGCTGGCGCAATTGCTGGATCTCCTTTGCCGCTTCGCTCAGTTGCGTTTCGTTTTCCTTCCGCCCCGTGATGTCCTGGATCTGCGAGATAAAGAAGCGCGGTTTTTTCTTATTATCGCGGACCAGAGAAACGCTGAGAAGAACCCAGACGATGGAGCCGTTCTTGTGGAAATAACGTTTCTCCATCTGATACGTATCGACTTCGCCCGCGAGCAATTTTTGGGCGGCCGCCACGTCGCGCTCCAAATCCTCGGGATGAGTGATGTCCTGGAAAGTCCGCGTCAATAATTCCTCTTCGGTGTATCCAGTGATTTCGCAGACTGATCGATTCACTCGCAGCCATGAACCGTCCGGCGCGACCAATGCCATGCCGATGGTAGCGTATTCGAATGCGTTTTGAAAAAGGGAATCCGCATCGGGCTGGGGAATTGGGTGGGGAGTTTTCACTGTGTTCCAATAATTATGGCAAAGTCGGCGTCAAGCGACAAGAGTTAATCAACACCGTGGACGTGCTTTGTTGCCGGTAGCCGATTTTATTTGCACGGACCGGGGACCGGGATAACAAACTTGCCGTCTTTTTCGGCGATGAAGTTCGTGGTCGTTCCGCTCGAACTGCCATTCTCATCTTTCGTCTCCGCCGTGACCACGAGCTTCTTCGTTGGTTTAAGGGTGAGACAAAATTTTCCTCCGGTCGGCGAATCCTGCGGCAGTGCGGCCTTTTTCGCATCTTCCGGCGTGAGGTTGACCAGTTCTATCCTGGAGATTTTTCCACCAGCGCTGCCCGATTGCATCATTTTGTAAAACCCTAGGATCTGGGGATCGGAGCCTTGCGTATAAAGAAATGACTCCAGCGTGGCAGTGTCTTTGGCTTCAAACGCCGTTTTGTATTTCTCGACGAATCCTTTTTCCTGCTCGGGCGTTCCGGCCCGGACAAAAAAGACCGACGCGATTAGAAATGAGCAGAGCAACAAGCTGGATTTCATGGCCGAGACTATGATGCGCTCTGTAAAGCGTCGAAATAAAACTCGGCGAAGAAAATTGATTGCTCACGATGCCGTTCGCGGCCTTAGTGGACAACCCACTGCCGAATGAACATTCACGAGTACCAAGCGAAAGAATTGCTCCAAAAATTCGGAGTCGCCACACCGGCGGGCAAAGCGGCGTCCACGCCGGAGGAAGCCGAGAAAATTGCGCGCGAATTAGGCACGAACGATCTGGTTGTGAAGGCGCAGATTCACGCCGGCGGGCGAGGGAAGGGAACTTTTACGAATGGATTCAAGGGCGGTGTGCATCTTTGCAAATCGCCGGAAGAAGCACGCGATGTTGCGGCGAAAATGCTTGGTCAAACTCTGGTCACGCATCAGACCGGTCCAGCCGGGCGCGTCGTTAATAAAGTATTGGTCGCAAAATCGGCTGAGATCTCGCGCGAGATCTATTTTGCCATCTTGCTCGATCGCGCGACAGCCGCGCCGTTGGTTGTCGCCAGCACAGAGGGCGGCGTCGAGATCGAAGCGGTCGCGGAAAAATCGCCGGAAAAAATTATGCGCGAATCGATCGATCCGCTTGCGGGGATGCAACCGTTTCAGGCGCGCAAGCTGGCGAAACAATTGCAGTTCGATTCCAAACAATTGAAAGCGGCCGCGAAATTGTTCGACGGTCTTTATCGCACGTTCATTGGGCTCGATTGCTCGATGGTGGAAGTGAATCCGTTGGTCGTAACGCCAGAAGGCGAAGTGCTCGCGCTCGATGCAAAATTTAATTTCGACGACAACGCGCTCTATCGTCATCCCGAAGTGGCGGCGATGCGCGACATCGCGGAAGAAGATCCGCGCGAAGTAGAAGCATCGAAGTTCGGACTGAATTACATCGGGCTCGATGGAAACATCGCTTGTCTGGTCAACGGCGCCGGTCTCGCCATGGCGACGATGGACATCATCAAATTTTATGGTGGCAGCCCGGCAAATTTCCTCGATGTCGGCGGCGGCGCGACCGAAGAGCAGGTGACGGAAGCGTTCAAGATTTTGATCTCGGACAAAAATGTAAAGGCGATCCTGGTCAACATTTTTGGCGGCATCATGAAGTGCGACATCATTGCGCAAGGAATTATCAATGCCGCGAAGGCGGTAAAGTTGTCCGTGCCGTTGGTCGTTAGGCTGGAAGGGACCAATGTCGACGCTGGCAAAAAACTCATCGCCGCATCCGGTTTATCGGTAATCACCGCAGACGATCTTGGCGATGCAGCGCAAAAGGCGGTTGAGGCCGCAAAAGGAAAATGAAAATAAAAGAGATCGCGTTTGTCGGGATTCCAGTGACGGACATGAAAAGAGCCCGTGGGTTTTACGAAGAGGCGCTTGGGTTGAAACCGGATCCCGAAATGACGGGCGAAAGGTGGACGGAGTATCCAATTGGGGCGGGCACGCTTGCGATCGCCTGTATCGGCGACGAATGGCGACCGTCCGATGAAGGGACGAGCGCGGCGTTGGAAGTGGAGAACCTCGAGGACGCGGTGGCGCGACTTGTGGAGCGAAAAATTTCCTATAACGAAGTCGAGTCACCAGTCTGCCGGATGGCGATCATTCAGGATCCCGATGGCAACAAGCTCATCCTTCACAAATTGAAAACAGAAAACAAAAAAGGAGTCGGCACATGATTAAAGAAGTCGCATTTGTTGCTATCGCTGTCTCCGACCTAGAGCGGGCGCGAAAATTTTACCAGGAAACTTTGGAATTAAAGCCAGGCATGACAGGAATGGAGGGCGCCTGGGTGGAATATGATCTTGGCGCGACGACGATCGGAGTTGGTTGTCATCCGGATTGGAAACCGTCGCGTGATGGAACCACGGTAGCGTTCGAAGTGGACGATATCGACGCAACGATCGCGAAGCTGAAGGAACGCGGCATTAAGTTCGACATGGAAAAACTGGAAACGCCCGTTTGCTGGATGGCGCAATTTCGCGATCCAGACGGAAATAAACTGGTCGTGCACAAACGGAAGAAATGATCGGAAACGCTTTAGAATGCATCGGGCCCTCACCTCAATCCTCTCCCACTGGGAGAGGAAGACGCGAAGCGCCTGGTGAGGGTCTCTCTGGATTCGTTAGGCGATCCAGCTGCTGAAAGTTTATGTCTGTATTGGTCGATAAGAACACACGCCTCGTCGTGCAGGGAATCACCGGTAGCGCCGGCGGATTTCATGCTCGGCAATGCATGGAATACGGAACGAATGTCGTCGCGGGTGTCACGCCGGGAAAAGGCGGGCAGATGTTTGACGATAAAGTGCCGGTGTTCGACACGGTTTGGGAAGCGCGAGAGAAAACGAACTGCAATGTCTCGGTGATTTTCGTTCCGGCCGCAGGCGCGGCTGATGGAATTCTCGAAGCAGTCGATGCGGGCGTGGAACTCGTTATCTGCATCACGGAAGGAATTCCGGTGATGGATATGATGCGGGTGAAGGCGCAGATGGTTGGGAAAAAATCGCGCCTCATCGGTCCGAATTGCCCGGGGATTATTACACCTGGGCAGTGCAAGATCGGAATCATGCCGGGCTACATTCACAAGCCGGGAAATGTCGGAGTGATCTCGCGTTCGGGAACGTTGACCTACGAAGCGGTTTGGCAATTGACGACGCGCGGCTACGGTCAATCGACTTGCATCGGAATTGGCGGCGATCCGATCAACGGCATGTCGCATCTCGATGCAGCCAAACTTTTCAATGACGACCCTGACACGAACGCGATGATTTTGATTGGCGAAATTGGCGGAACCGCGGAAGAAGAAGCCGCGACTTGGATTAAAGAGAATTGCAAGAAACCGGTCGCGGCGTTTATCGCCGGTCGCACCGCACCGCCGGGACGTCGGATGGGTCACGCCGGTGCGATTGTTTCCGGTGGAAAAGGAACCGCTGAAGGAAAAATCGAAGCGCTTAAAGCTGCCGGTATTGCGGTTGCGGACACGCCCGCCACGATGGCGGACACGTTGATTGCAGTAATGAAGAAGAAATAATATGGATTCGCGCGGACTTGAAGGCATCGTCGCCAACAGCACACGGTTAAGCGACGTGATCGGTGATAAAGGCCAGCTGATTTATTCCGGTTACGACATCAACGAACTCGCCGGCAAGGTCAGCTACAAAGAGGTGGTTTACCTTTTGTGGAAAGGGAAACTGCCTAATCGAAAAGAACTCGATGAATTCGTGCGAGCTGTGCGTGCGGAGCGCGAGTTGCCGGGAGGAGTCATCGATTTCATTAAAGCTGCGCCGAAGACCGCCGGCCCGATGGACGTCATGCGGACTGCTGTTTCCATGCTCGGTCTTTACGATCCCGAGATGGAGAAGGAAGCAACGCGAGAAATCAATGAGCGCCGCGCGCGGAGTATCACGGCAAAGATTGGAGTCATCGCTGCGTATTTTCATCGCGCTCGCACCGGCAAATCATTGCCTCCGATTCGCGACGATCTCACCGAAGCCGAGCATTTTCTTTACCTCATGTGCGGCGAACCGCAGTCGAAAGAAGCAAGCGATACGCTCGATGTTGCATTCGTTTTGCACGCGGACCACGGAATGAACGCATCGACTTTCAGCGCGCGTGTCACGATCTCGACATTAACAGATTTTTACTCCGCGATTACTTCCGCGATCGGCACGTTGAAAGGTCCGCTCCATGGCGGCGCTAATGAGGGCGTCATTGAAATGCTCGAGGAGATTGGAAGCGAAGATAAAGTCGACGCCTACATCGAGGAAAAACTCGCGCAGAAGAAAAAAATCATGGGCATCGGCCATCGTGTTTACAAAACGCTCGATCCGCGCGCGCCGCATTTGCAAAAAATGGCGGTAAAGTTGAGCGAGAAACTGGGCGATCCGAAATGGATCAAGATGTCGGAACGGATCGCGGAGTTGATGAAGGAAAAGAAAAATCTGAACGCCAACGTCGATTTCTATTCCGCCACGGTTTACTACTCGTTAGGAATTCCGACCGATCTTTTCACGCCGGTCTTTGCGATTGCGCGTTGCGCCGGTTGGTGCGCGCATGTGCTCGAACAGTTGGAAGACAATCGCCTCTATCGCCCATTGAGCGAGTACGTCGGCGAACCTGTCGGCAAAAAGGTCGTTCCTATCGACGAACGGAAATAGCTGTCTCGCGCGAATGGAAACACTCGCGGCGCGATTTCATAAATTTCACGATCAGGTTCGTCCTGTCCTCGGAACCTGTATTTACGGGTTGGCCGCCAGTCTGGCGGCGGTCGCTTTTCAATTAGCGATCAATTGGATTTACAAACATTCTCTCCAACAACCATCCACGGTTGGATTTTCACATTTCGCCTGGATCAGTCTTGTGGTCATCGTGATCGCGTCGCTCATCTCGGGCTGGCTGCTTTATGCGTTCTGTCCCGATGCTGCCGGGAGCGGAATTCCGCAGGTGAAACTGGCTTACTGGAAAGGTTTCGGTTTCGCACGGCGCCGCATCGCGTCGATAAAATTTCTCGCCGGTGTTCTAAGTATCGGCGCGGGTTTCAGTCTCGGGCGCGAAGGACCGACTGTGCAAATCGGAAGCAATCTTGCCTCGACTTTAAGTGGATGGCTCGGAGTCTCGAAACAAAATCGCCGTTCGGCCAGTGCGGCCGGTGCCGCCGCGGGTTTGGCGGCTGCCTTCAACGCTCCACTCGCCTCCGTCGCGTTTGTTCTTGAAGAAATTATTGGCGACCTGAATAGCCGCTCGTTAGGCCCAGTGCTGCTCGCATCGGTTATCGGCGCTTTCATCGTGCATGCGTGTATCGGAGCGCAACCGGCGTTCGCTTTGCCGCACATCGGCGAACCGACATGGCGCGCCTATTTGCTCATGCCCATCGCGGCCGCGTTTGCCGCCGCCATCGGAATTGTATTTCAACGCGGCTCGATTTGGTTGCGAAGTTTCTCGCGTCGGCTGCGAATTATCCCGCGCTGGCTGCATCCGCTCATCGGAGGATTGATTACGTGGGCAATCGGAGTGTCGGTTTTTTATCATACCAATCGTCTCGGCGTTTTCGCTTTGGGCTACGACGATCTTTCCGATGCTCTTGTCAACGGCATGGCGCTCAAGTTGGCCGCGCTTCTTCTTTTCGGAAAACTCATCGCCACTATTGCGGGCTATGGGCTCGGCGGTTGCGGCGGAATTTTTTCGCCCAATCTTTTTTTTGGCGCAATGTGCGGCGCGATCACCGCGAACTTCGGCGTGCATTTCCTCGCGCTCAATCAATCCGATTCTGCGCTGCTCACGGTCGGCGCAATGAGCGCTTGCCTTGGTGCGGTCGTGCAAGCGCCCGTCACCGCGATCCTCATCATTTTCGAAATGACGCACCAGTTTGCGCTCGTCCCCGGTTTGATGCTGGCCGGTCTGGTCAGCCAGGTCATCGCTCGCAGTCTGCAAAAGGAGAATTTTTACGATCAAATTCTCATCCAGGACGGGCATCAAATCGCACATCTCATTCCGCCGCGCGATTTGCGGAGTTGGCAAAATCTTCCCATTTCCGCGATCGCGAATTTTCAACCGGTCGTGATTGAAGATCTTTCGCGCGAAGCGTTGCAGAAAATTTTGGAAGACCATCCTTATCGGTTTTTTCCGGTGATAAAAGATGGCGAACTCGAAGGTGTTGTGGCGCGCACGGAAATGGAAACGGCGCTGGCCTACGATCGTCCGCCTAATCTCGTGCCAGCAGTTACCGGTCGTCCGGGGCAGACGATTCGCGAAGCGCAGACTTTGTTGATCGAATCGGTCACGGGAACGATCGCGTTAACCGATCGACCCGGGGGAAAACTTCTCGCGGTCGTTACGCTTCACGATCTTTTGCGCGGTCAACTTGCCATGACCGAGCGGGAATCGAAGTAAGGCGATTCGCGAACTACGCGTCGTGTTCCTGCTTTCGCGGACGGAATCTGAGCAGGATGGGAAGTCCTGGATACGGTTCGGCCTCTCGAATGCGCCGTTCGATATAACGCTCGTAGGTTTCGCCAAGCAGCTTTGGATCGTTCACGAAAAGAATGAACTCCGGTGGTTCGATCGCGCGCGTTTGATCGCCGGCCGCTTGTGCGACGTAGAACAGTTTCAAACGTTTATTGGCGGCCATCGGCGGCGGATTTTCCTCGAAAGCCGTGCGCAATAAGCGATTGAGAATACCCGTGCCGATGCGAGCGGATGCAGCCTTCTCCACTTTCGCAACAAACCGAAAAAGCGTTTCCACGTTTTCGCCGGTCAGCGCGGAGGCAACAAGAAATGGCGCATAATCCAGAAAGAAAAGTTGCTCGCGCATGTCATTCGTTAGGCTGCGAATCTTTTCCTTCGCCGCGTGTTTGGGTTTCACCAGGTCCCATTTGTTTAGGACAACCAGGCAAGGCTTGCGCGCTTTTTGAATCAGGCCGGCAATTTTCTTGTCCTGCGAAGTGATTCCACTCGTTAGGTCGACAACGAGAACGCACAAATCCGCACGCCGAATCGTGCGCTCGGCCCGCATGACGCTGAATACTTCGACGGAGCTGGAGTGTTTGCTGCGCGCGCGGATTCCAGCGGTATCGATCAACAAAAACGGTTTGCCGTTGCGCTCGCAGCGAATGTCGACCGCGTCGCGCGTCGTGCCCGGCACTTCGCTCACGATTGCGCGTTCATCGCGCACGATAGAATTGATAAGCGACGATTTTCCCGCGTTCGGTTTGCCAACGATGGCGAGCAGCAAATCGGGTTTAAGGTCGGGCTTTTCATTTTCAGCGGCGCGTTGCGGGAGTTTGCTGTCGATCAGTTCGAACAGGCTCGTAATCCCGTGGCCATGCGCTGCACTGATGGGAATAGCGTCTTCGAAGCCCATCGAGGCGAAATCGAGATCGAGATTTTCATGTTTCGGGTGATCGATCTTGTTAATGACGAGCACGACCGGCGCGCGTGAACGTCGCAACATTCTTCCTAATTCTTCGTCGATCGGAGTGAGCCCCTGCTTCGCGTCGACCATGAAAAGAATGAGATCGCTTTCGCGCATCGCTGCTTCCGCGGCGTGACGCACCTGGGTATGCAATTGCGTTTCACCCGCGCCGACAATCCCCCCCGTGTCCCAGACCGTGATCGCTCGCGACCCGCGCTCGCTCAGAGCGGAGATGCGATCGCGCGTGATGCCGGGTTGATCGTGAACGATGGCGATGTTGCGTCCAACCAGTCGATTGAAGAGCGCCGATTTTCCAACATTCGGCCGACCGACAATTGCGACGGTGCCGGTGCTGGCTGCGGGCGGACTGGTGTATCTATTCGGTCGTGGCATTAGCGTGCCCTTCCGATTGCAACTGTCGCACGCCGTTTCGCACGTAAATGATTCCGGAAATAAAAGTGAAGAGGCCCGCGGCGATGACGATGTAGTTCAAGGGAAGAAAACGAAATTGGAGCATGACCCAACCGATTGCGATCATTTGCAGAAACGTCGCGATTTTGCCGGTCCAATGCGGCTTCACCTGGACGCGACCATTGAGCAGATGCAGAACCACGGCGCCGACGAGAATCACCGCGTCGCGGGCAATGATGAGCACTGGGAACCATGCCGGAAATCGGCCGTAATCGGGATCTTCGCTCCAATTGCTAATGCTAAGAGTAATGATGCCGCTGAGGAGCAAACCTTTGTCCGCAATCGGATCGAGAATAACGCCTAACGAGCTGCGTTGGTTGTATCGACGCGCGACGTAACCATCAAGTCCATCGCTGACGGAAGCGATGAGAAAAATAAAAATCGCAGTGAACCGCTGCCACTCCAGCGGTTCGCCGCGCTGGATGCTTTGTCCATAATAGATCGCCATCACGACGAACGCCGGAATCATCAAAATCCGGACGAGCGTGATTTTGTTGGCGGTAGTCATCGCGGACGGCACATCAAAACTTGAAGTGCTGCACGTAGAAGTTGCAAGCAATTTGCCGCACTGTTGCCGTCGCACTTCGCCGCGGCTGCAATAACAACTCTACAAACAACCGCGGTAACGCGCCCGCGATTCGCGCGCGACTAAGTTTCCAATTCCGCTGCGGCAAACTCCGCTTTCGCAGGCTTGTGTTTTCCTTCGCCAAATTCCTCGATCATTTTTTTGTTGAAGGCCGGGATGTCATCTGGTTTGCGGCTGGTCACGAGTCCGTTATCGACCACCACTTCTTTGTCGACCCAGTTCGCGCCCGCATTGCGCAAATCTGTTTTAATCGCGGGCCATGAAGTAACGGTTCGACCGCGCACGACACCGGCATCGATCAAGACCCATGGACCATGACAAATCGCCGCGACCGGTTTGCCGGTTTCAAAAAAATGTCGCGTGAAGTCGAGAGCCTCTTCTGTCGAACGCAATTCATCAGGATTCATCAACCCGCCTGGAATCATGAGGGCATCAAATTCTTCCGGATGCGCGTTTTTCAATTCAATGTCGACGTCGAACTTGTCGCCTTTATCGGCGTGATTCATTCCCTGAATTTTTCCGGATGAAGGCGAAACGATTTTCGTTTCCGCGCCGGCCTCATTGAGCGCTTCGCGCGGTTTCGTCATTTCCACCTGTTCAAAGCCGTCCGCCACGAGAATTGCGACTTTTTTACCACTCAATGTCTTGTCCATAAAACCTCCGCTGTGATTGTTCTGTGGGCGGGATTTCGCCTACGTAGTTACTTACGCGTGTCGCGATGTCGCTGGATGTAAATGCAGAAACTTGAACGGCTCTGGTGTTTCTCTCGTAAAAGACGCTACTTCTTTTGAACGCGTTTGCGTTTCGATCTGGGACTACCTGCCGCGCGAGTCGCTCGCGCAGTTTCGCCGAAGCCGATGAAACCGCGGTTAATGCTGTCGATGGTTCGGCCGGTATGCCGAAAAACACCGATGCCTTCGCGCGAGCCGCCATCGTTCGTGTTGCCTTCAATCGTTTCGAGTCGATTGCCCACGACGCTTGCCACCAACCCCACATGCCCATAACCACCGCCGGTCGAAATAACGAAGATCATTCCCGGCTTCACTTTGCTCGGATCGTTCAGCGCATCGTAGTGTATCACGACGGTTACGTTGCTCGCTCTGCTCGCTCGATTCCAAAGGTCGAGCGCGCTGCCTGTTTTGCAGTCCGCTTCCTCGATCGGGTTCGGTAATTTCAAAGTCCGCGCTGCCGTAGCGAAGCAGAAGAAAATAAACGCGACGCACCAAGGTTCACCGGGATCAATCCCGACAGCGCGCTGATATTCTTCAATCCGTTTTCCTTTGTTACTGCCCGGCGGATCTTCGTGCACTCCGATCTCGTTCGTTGCGATCTCGAGAACTTTGACGATCAACTTGTCCGTCGGTTTCGCGATCGATGTGTAGACCGCGGCGCGACCGAAGAGCGCACTCCATGTATCGGAACCGACTTCCCCATCTACTTCCAACGGCCGCCCATGAAGATCGGTGTGTCGAATCTGGAAAAGTTTCACCGCGTTCGCGGTATTCGTTCCAAATACTCCATCGACCCGTAACGGTTGCGGACCGTTTCGCGTCGGTTGGGTAAATCCTAAATCGCAGAGGCGTTGCTGAATTAATTTCACGCTCGCGGCATCAACGCTGTCCAGTTTGACGAGCTGTAGAGGGTAGGCCGGCGTTTTCTGATTCTTGCGCAGCGGAACAAATGGAATTTGACGCTCAACTTGAAGCGTTCCGCCGGTGTGCGCGATGGCATCGAGCACAAGTTTGCCCGGATCTCCTGAATGATAACGGGAGAAATCGATATCGAGATCAAGCGTGCGTGCCTTTGCTTCGAGATCGGATTGAAGAAAAAAGAAAAGTTGCTGCGGATTCGTCTGCGCGAAATAACGAACGACGATGTTCGGCGACTCTTCGCCGCCCGACTTGCCATCTTTTACGTTGTAGCCCAGCCGCTGTAGCAGAGCGAGCGAACCTTCTGCGCCGCGACTGTTCCCGCTATCGCCCACAATCGCGTAAACAGTAAATCGCGTGCGCAAACTGTGGGCGACGCAAAAATCCCCGCAACGAACGCCGGCATTTTTGGCGGCCGCGGCCAGAAGCGTGTAATTAATTTCAGCGGCGTTGACGTATCGCCGCGGATCTTCCAAGCGGTTGTTGTTTCTGTCTGCGTAACCCGAAGTAGAAATGTAAAAACCCGGATACGGATCGCGCGGTCCTTGCACGATCGGCGTTTTGCCGTCGTCATTTTTCGTTATGTATCCGACAATTCTGCCGCCTGGTTTTGCGCCGACGTGCGCATTCAATTCATAATCGAGAGCAAGCGCGTCCTTTGGTCCGTAAGCGTTAGGCGCGCCATCGACGTCGATAGCCATCGGGACGACAATTTCGGCTGAAGCTTTTTTTGCCATGGAATTACGCTCGCGCGTCGGTCGCAGATCGCATTATCGGTAAATCTTTTTCGTCCGGCGCTCGGCCCGCTGCCCGGATATTGATGAAGCGCCGAAGCGTGTCGAACCAAAACGGCGCGCCCATCGAAGCAGCCAGGGCGGTAATAAACCAACCAAAGAAGGCGGTAACGGCGTGTCCCCAATGCAACTTTCGATGGCCTCCATCATATAGATACTCGCGTTGCGCTGCATCCCAGCCGACTGGCAGTTGCAGCTCGTTGAGTACGGTGATGGCAGTCTGAGATTTCTTTAACAAAAGATCCGGTGAGGCTGCCCGCACCTCCGCTTGTTCTGGTGCGGCATCAGGTGTCGGCATCGGAGCGATGACATCGTCTGGAAGATGAGGCATCTCTGCTTGATCGCTTTTTTGCACGTAAGCTGTCGCATCCGCGACTAATGCCGCGCGCAATTTCGGATCGATCGAAAGCTGTCGAACGATGTGTGCCGTATCGACATTCGTTCCGACCGCGAGCAGCAACGCCAGAAACAGCAACCACATTTGCGTGTAACGCTTGTACCAGCCACTAACTCGGTCCATGCTTTGATCGAACCATTCGCGAATACCGTTCCTGAATTTGTCGATGTCGTTTTTCGAAGCATCCAGGATCGCGGTCAGACTTTGTTTCAAGGGCTCGTTTTGGATTTTTTCGATGCCGCCGCGGAGATCGTCCAAAGTGCGATCGATCGCAGGATCTGCGGGCTTGATGAAGTCCAGCAGTGCCGAAGCGAAAGCGCCGGCTGGAATGTAGGAAGGCACGGTGGTTTTGGCGCGAGAAAGGGCATTGATCAGCCCATGACGGCAAAGATCCGCCACCGCAGGAGATGGCTTTTTCTTCTGCAGAAAATTCCAATGATTAATCTCTTTTCGTTTCGGGTCCTGCAGCAATTCGGCCAAACCTTCCGCAAGAAAATCGGCGCGCTTGTCGAGGAATGAGAGCCAGATTTCGTTGAGCGCGGAAACAACTAGACTAAAAAAAACGTAAACAGAAACGAGAGCGATCGCGACGTCGAGAATGGAGCCAAGCATACTAATGAGATTCGACCGGGGAACGTTGCGGCTTGGTGCCGTGCGACGGTGACTCGTTAGGCGCGGGCGGCGTTAGGCGATATGATTCTACTTTGTAGGTCCCTTCGATATGCGTCTCATTACCCGTCTCCGCGTCGACGAAAGTAATTCCGACCGGCGGTGTCACATGTTGATGAATTGAATCGACCCGGGCATTCCAGGATTTGACCGGTAAATTTGTCGTCACATCAAGCTGGGTGATTCGTTTTAATTCTGAACTGCCAACTTGCGCCGGAGTTTGTTTCGGCGTCGCGCATCCGCTGAGGAATAGACCGAGGAGCGCGACGAAAATGAGGGAAGTTTTTTTCATTGTATGCTGGTCAGGAATTCTCGACGGCGGAGCAGGCGACTAACGATTTTTGAAAGAAGAGCTGACGGGCATCGTCATATCGCAACAGAAACGCGCCATCCAAGCCCCATTTTTTTCCCCAGCTATTCGCGCAGACAAAGGCACGATCGTCGGCACTCACGCCGTAACAAAGGAAACAATGTCCACCAAAGCGATCCCCCGAAACGCTGACGAAGCCCTTGCGATCAACGCTGTTCATCCCGACGTACCAATCACAGGCGAGGACGACCGGTCCGCGAGTAAGAATAAAATTCCACAAGACGCGAACATCCTCCGCCCAAACATAATCGCCTTTAATCCAGCCATGCTTCTGCATCACTTTCGCGCCGGCGCGCGCAGAGGTGCCGTAGTAAAGAGGTTCTTCGCCGGGCGTATCGTCCAATTTCTGCGCTTCTCGATAAATTTGGTACGGGTCCGGCCCTGGCTTCGTGAGCCTCGGCGCGCTCGTGATAAATAACGTCCAGCCGTGTCCAACGCACGATTGCGATTCGCCCTGATCCATGATCGGGCCAAGCGCGTAAACCTGCGTTTTCGTTAGGGGATCGCCATCAATCTCACCGACGTGCGGCGACATCGGATATTTAAAATCGCCGTCGTCGATCGTGGATACGTGACCCAAGCCGTGTCGTGCGCCGGAACGATCCGCCACAATGACGGCTTTATTCTTCGCTTTTTTGCGCGCATGGGATTTACGCGGAGCAACTGATTTCGCCGCGCGTCGCGGAACCTTTCGTTTCCTGGCCGCTGGCATGAGGCGAAGATTTCTTACCTATGAGCTGATCACAAATTTTCCCAAGCTGGCCATTCGTATTGCTTCAAGGAATCGGCGACCGCTTTCGCTTTGTCCGCTTCCATTTGATTATACGCCTTCCAAATATCGATTCCTGCCTGAATCAAGATATCGGCTGCCGCAATGACTACCGGCGCAATGCCCATCGGTCGGACATCGGCCGGTGTATTCTTTTCCGCCAGATCGACGAAATCTTTCGCGGCGTCACCTGCGTCTTTTGCGATCGCACGGTAGGAAGGCGTATCGAAATTCTTCTCACGATTCATCACACCCGCCTGCACGGCGGCGAGGTAACCTTTGTTCTTCGCGGCGGCGTCGCGATATCTTGAGCGGACACTAATATAAGTAGCATCCGTTTCCGGATGGCTTTTCTTGAATGACGCGGCCGCGGCTTGCGTGCGATTTTGCAAAGTAGCGATATTTGCAATGGCCGTCTTCGGATCGCCCGAAGCTGTTGTCGGCTGCGAAGCACAACCTGCTCCGAGCAGACAAAGAGCCGCCGAAGCAGCAACGATATTGAGATGTGAAAGTATTTTTATTTTCATGTGGAAACGTACGGTTGAGTTTTGCCTAACGAATAATAATTTATGCGGGGGCCGGCCACGCTGTTCCTTTCGTGTAACCTAGCGAATTTAAGACGTTGCGATCAAGCCCGCGCAAAATTTGCCTCATGAGGTTGATTGTTCCGTCAGTCAGGAAGTAGGCGCCATGAATCGCTGCGCCACCCACGCTTGGTGGAAAGAAACTGGAGCAGTCGACGTTCCAAACATTGTCGGTGGGCGATGAAGCATCCGCGATCGGCGGGGAATTAGAGAGACCGCTGCGCCCGAGCCGTCGCATTCCGAAATGCTTCAAGCCGGCCGAGGCGCCGAGGACGGAATCGCGCCCGCTGTAAAGAGTGGTTATGCGATAGGTGAGGTTAGCGATGGCGTCTCCATCATTATTATCCGGCGCTCCCATATCGAAGAGATCGTTGTCTACATCGGCGGCGACCATGAGAAGTTGATTGATTAGACTAACGAGTAAGGGCTGGTTCTTGCGCGTCCAGGCTGCCGCCATCGCTTTTTGCACGACGTAATTTCCCATGCTGTGCGCAATGAGAGAGACTTTCGCTTTGCAGGCTTTTCTCGGGTTATCGATCGTCGCCTGCTGCTTATCGACCAGCCAGTCGAACAATGCGCTCAGAACATCCGTAAAATCGTGAGCGCACAAGCGTGCGTGAGAACGGTCCGGTTCGTAACCGAGGATATTGCCGCGCGAAGGCCAGTCATAGAGAATGCAAAGCCCGAGGCTCTCGGGCCCGTTGAAGAGTTTTGCGCAAAGCTGCTCATAAAACGCCGCCGCGGAGGCGAACTTGTTATTGAAACCGTGCACCAAAAGCGTCACGTGACTTTGGTCTTCGTGCTCACCGGGCGGAAGCGCGGGAAATTTGTCCGAAGCGGCAACCAGAAGCTTTTGAAAATTCCCGCCCGTGACCTTCTGCCAGTTTTTGATATCCGTGAGCGGCTGCTTGTCGCTCACCCAATACGTCACTCCGTCCGCGTTCGGATCGGGACCAATGCCATCTTCACTGCGGTCATTGATCATCCAATATTTTGGCATCGGTTTATCCGCTTTTTAATCGTTAGGCCATGATTTCAATGGACGAGGCGGATCGTCCAGAAATCATCCGACAAATTTTCAGTCAGGAGATACGAGTAGGGCATGGTGTAGTAACCGCGCTTGCCCCATCCCGTTCCCCAGGAATTGCGAACCATGAAACGCTGCGCCTTGTCATCGTAGCCGACCGCGAGGACCGCGTGACCGCCTACGACGTTCTCGTTAGCCACGGGCATTTCCAAGACGCCGGTTTTCGCTACCTCGGTACTCTCAAAGGCATCGTAAACTGTGAAACCAAAGACAAACGGATAGCCGTCCGCGAGGCAGCCTTTCATCTGCGTGAGTGTGCGGTCGACTCGCTGATAACTTAACGCGCGAAACTTTTTCGCGAGCGTGTAGCAGGATTTGGGTGGCTTTTCCGCTGGCTTCGCTCCGCTTGGCCAAACATTTGTGTTGGAATCAGCGGGAGTATCGTCATACGGCCAGTCCGACTCCGGACAAGCGCCCTGTTTGCCGACACTTTTTATTCCGTCGCGAATCTGCGCGCCATTATCGAGAGGGATGCTGCGTTCGATGCTGCGCTCATTATAATAGATAAAGAGACGCGACGGCGTGAAGTCGGCCAGGCGTTGTTTTTTTCGATCGAACTGAATGGCAGCCGCAATCGCGTTGGCTGTGCAGGAACCGATTTGCCCCTGATTATAAACATGCGGACAACGCCGACGAAGATCCGCTTTCGCCGGTAATGGACCCAGTTTTGCCATGGGCGCGGCGTAAAGGTGATCGCGATTATCGGGAAGATCCGGCATCCAGCCATAACCGCGGCGGGGAGTGGTTTTAGCCGACGTTTTCATTTTCGGCGCGAATTAATTTACAGTGCTTTCATCGCGCAACGCAATTTTGGTCAATACGCATTCACGAATGCCTAACGTTGCTTTTATGAACCTTGGGCGAAGAACGGCAAGCTTTCTTTCCGCCGGTTTTTAAAATGTGCGGCAATGATCTAAAAATGCCGAGAGAATTATGAATTCTTGCGCTGAAGTTCCCACAAATATTTCGGCCGGTGATTTTTGATATTGTTTCTCGATTCCGCTTGGACGTGCCATGGAATTTCATACAGTCACAGCGGCAACGCCGATGTGGCGAAATGGCAGACGCAACGGACTTAAAATCCGTTGGGCTTAAACGGCCCGTGCCGGTTCGAGTCCGGCCATCGGCATTTCTGAAGTGCGATTTTCCCGTCCGATATCGGCGGGACTTGTTAGGCGATATTACGTTGAAAACGATAAAATCATCGCCGTCCGAACCGATTGGAGGAGCGAAGATAAAGCATTGGCGAAGAGCAAGTTTCGGCAAACCGAACATTACAAAAAAGTAATGAAGTTGCCTATTGCATCGGTTTCCGGATTCTGGTTAAAGCAACACGACCGTTAGCTAACTCACACTTCGATTCTAACGCCGAATCAGTAAATCCCACCTCACTGGAGCGGCTTCAATTCAGGTATTAATATGAATAGAAAACGTAAATCCAAATCTGCTTTTTTTAATCTGCGCATTCTTCTTACTGTCGCGCTTTGCTCGTTAGGCGCTCTGCTTGCGATGTCGAGCTTTACTCAAATGGCTTGGCGTTTTGCCGGCGAGAATAAGCAGAATGAACATATGGACCGGGACGGGGAGCGTCTGCGCGATATGCCTGTCCCCGGCGGGGGCCCCGACGACTTGAATCGTCTGGAATTAGAAATGAACAACCGGTTGACTTATCCAACGGGAAAATTCGATCCGGCATGGCTGCGTCGTGCCGCTGAACAGGATTCGCGCATAGCGAGAGGCATTCCTTTCGGTGCTCAAAAAAACAAACTGAAGGTCAAAGGCAAAAGCTCACCGTTAGCACTTGACCCCAACAATTTCACCGCGCTGGGACCCCAGCCCGAGCACATGACAGGCTGCTCTGGTTGCTTCGATTACGGGACGACCGAGGGAAGAGTCAACGCTATCGTTGTGGACCCAACTACAACGACACCCGGCTCTATCGTGGCATACGTTGGCACGGATGGCGGTGGTGTCTGGAAAACGACGAATTGTTGCAGTGCCTCCACCTCTTGGACCGTCCTCACTGACGGTCCTTTGATCAGCACGACAGCCATCGATACGCTCGCGATCGATTCGAACGATCATAACACGATCTACGCTGGCACTGGGGATTTGAATTACGGTTCGTTTTCACAGGGCAGCCAGGGAATTTTAAAGTCCACAGACGGTGGGGCGACTTGGGTAGTGTTGGCACCGGATGTTTTCGGCGCAGCCCTTCCGGAACCTCCCGGTCAATTCCCGCAGTATCAATCCGTCGGCAAAGTGCGAGTGGATCCGAACAACAGCAATAACGTCATCGCCGGGACGAAAACGGGTCTGTATCTTTCTTATGACGGCGGTAACAATTGGACGGGGCCTTGTACAACAAACAGCTTCAGCACACAGCGCCAGGATATCACTGGCCTCGAGCTAACAAACATCAGCGGCACGACCCGGATTCTCGCCGCAGTCGGTGTGCGAGGATTTGCCACCACGGTGCAATACAACTTGGATCAGAACGGGGCGAATGGTCTCTACAAAGGTACCCTCCCAGCGAGCGGCTGCCCATCTGATTTCACCTTAATAACCAGTAACGCGAACGGCTTTGTTTACAGTTCGACTGCTGTAGCTGGCAGCCCCTACGGCACGAACGCCAACATGAATGCAGGCAGCGGCACGCCTTATGCCCTTCCTGTCGGAACCGGCACCCAGCTTGGCCGTCTGGACATTGCTGTCGCACCGAGCAATCCAAATTATATCTACGTCCAAGTCGGCCAGATCGCGGCCAATCCCAACGGCGGCTGCGGCAACACTTCGGGCTGTCAGCTCGGCGTTTGGGCCAGTACCGATGGCGGAACTTCCTGGAGTTTTATGACCGGGTCCGCTGGCCAATCCCTCTTGAATTGCACCGGTGGCGCCGGCGATTATCCTCAAAATTGGTACGACCAAGGCATCGCTGTCGATCCGAACAATCCGGACCGCATCTTTGTTGATACCTTCGACGTCTGGTTTGCTACTCGCACGGGCGCGACGTTTAACGATCTGACCTGCGGCTATAGCGGTGGCAATGTCGTCCACGTTGACCAACATGCTCTCGCCTTCGTGCCCGGATCTTCGGACATTTTACTCAAGGGCAGCGATGGCGGCGTTTTTTCAAGCAGCGATGCCAGCACCGCCTCAGCAGCAGTCGACAACACTTGGGTCAACATGGATACCGGCATTAACACGATTGAGTTCTATTCGGGGGACATCAGTGGCAATTTCGCCACCGCTGCCGCACCGCAAGCGAATGGCGGAGCCCAGGACAATGGATCCATATCCGTGACATTCTCCGGTTCACCGACCGGGCCGGTGCAGTGGCAGATGGGCAAGGGCGGGGATGGATTCTATGCACGGCTAGATCCTGTCGGAACTGGTTCAAGTCTCCGGTTTTGGCAGGGGAATAACAGTGGCAGTACTAACCGCTGCATTTCCAATTGCACGGCGCCAGGGGCGGTATGGAAAACAGATCGCGGCGGTTGGTATGGGGTCGATACGCAATCTTTTGTCCTTCCCTATGACCTTTTCCATGGAGGAATCCCCGGCGGAGACGACTGTCCACCGGCCGGTGCAGCCGGTGGATGCGGCAACCTTGTCGTTGGCAGCACTAGAGTTTGGGAGACGATCAATGGCAACACCGCATCCACTACAACCAATGCAGTCACCTGGTACGTCACGAACACGCCTACAACTCAGAACATGACCAAGAGCACGCTTGGCAACCGTTCTTTCATCAACCAAGTCAAGTATTCGCCCAAGTACTCGAGCGTGGCCATCGTCGGCACTAACGACGCAAACGTGTGGATTGGGTTTAATCTGGGGACAGGCGTCGCGAGTCAAGCCAACTGGGTGAATGTCACAGGTGGCAATAATCCTTTACCTAACCGTCCGGTTCTCGGCATCTCGCTTGATGCTTCAGTGTCGGCCGCAAATGTGCCCGTTGGATATGCGGCCGTTGGTGGCTTCAATGCCAACACGCCGACCACTCCGGGTCACGTGTTCCAAGTCACTTGCGCCTCCACTTGCGGGTCCTTCACTTGGTTGGACAAAACTGGCAATCTGCCAGATATCCCGGTGGACTCGGTTATAAATAATCCGAATTATCCTCAGCAAGTTTATGCCGGCACGGACTTCGGACTTTACTACACCGATGACATCACTGTCGCATCGCCGGTGTGGAATCGCTTCCAGAACGGTCTACCGAATACGATGATTTGGGACATGCAAATAGATCGCGGAGCAACCACGCTCTCGGTCTGGACGCGTAGTCGTGGTGCCTTCGTTTGGCCGCTGCCTTCCGGCGCCGTGCCGGTTCCAGTGCCGACGAGCATTGTGTCGCGTAAAACACACGGTGCAGCTGGCCCCTTTGATATTGATTTGAAGGCGCCCGCTCCGGGTATCGAATGCCGCACTGGTGGCGCCACAGGAGACCACACGGTCGTCGTGACGTTCGCCGCACCTGTTACCGTTAGCGGTAACGGATCGTCGAAGGCTCAGGTATTGTCGGGATCAGGCCAGGTTGGTGCGGGCGGAACTGCAAATGGTAATGCGGTGGCTGTCAGTGGAAACCAAGTGACGGTTTCGCTAACCAACGTCGCAAATGCTCAGAAGCTGAACATCACCATCTATGGCGTGAACGACGGCACTAACGTTGGAAATGTTGTATTTCCGATGAACGTGCTCCTTGGCGATACGAACAGCTCCGGTTTAACCAATTCCACCGACGTTAGCCAGACGAAAGCCAACTCTGGAACGGTGGCCGATACCTCCACTTTCCGGACCGATGTGAATGTCAATGGCCTGGTCAATAGTTCGGACGTCTCGTTAGTCAAGAGCGTGTCAGGGACGGGATTGCCGCCAAAGAATAACTAATCGTTCGTTTTCCATGGCAGGAGCCGCACTTTGTTGTGCGGCTCCTCGCCGTTGGGAGGCCAGTGGAGTCGGGGGTGCATGGTCGCGGCTTCTTCTGTGCAACAGGCTTCGCATGTCAGCGTAAAGCGACTGTCTGGGTTCTCACCCCATCAATCTCAGTACAGAAGGGGAGACGTGATGAGTAGCGCGTTTTGTTCTCATCAGTTACAAAACGTCGGGGGGCGTTGAGTTCTCATGTTTCGACAGCTAAACTTGGAAATATTTCCAATGCTGCTCGATCAGAGGGAGAATGTGCTTAACGAACATGATCGGTGACGCGGCGATCAATTTGTGATTGAGCTGATTTCGAAGACGCGAATTTTTTACTGACTTATGAGTGAAAAACTACGCCCCTTGCAGGAGCGAATGAAAAAAGTGGGTGTTCGCGCTGCGGATCTGGAAGAAACCTTCGCGCATTCTTCGGGACCGGGCGGACAAAATGTCAATAAAGTCGCGACCGCAGTGCGCCTTCGCCACACGCCTTCCGGAATAAGCGTAACTGTCCAGGATTCCCGTTCACAGATACGCAACCGACAGTTGGCGCGGGAAAGATTGCTCGACGCCTTGGAACGCCGGGCGGAAGATCAGCGCAAGGAAAGAATCGCGCTGCGCGAACGGGAACGGCGCCGCACGTCGCGGCGACCTCGTGCCCTGAAGAAGAGAATTTTGGAGACCAAGAGAAAACGGTCAATTCTAAAGAAACTGCGTGGCAGGGTAATCGATTGAGTGAACTGGAAAAATCTTCGCTTCTAATACATCTGTCGAAGGCACTTGCACCGAATCGTCCTTTGAAAGAGTCTATCCAACTATGAAAAAACTTATTGTGTTAATTCCAGCGCTTCCAGCGCTTCCAGCGATTGCCATGTTTCTGTCATCCTGTACCACAGTGGTGAAGGAACCGGCTTCAACGAGTACGACGACAACGCATGAGGAGTCTGTGACACGGACGCCCTCCGCTACCCAAACAACGACCACCCACACGAGTGGTGGCGGGTACTAGTCTTCAATTCTGAATTGACGGAATGGGGTGCGCAGTTTGCGCACCCCATTTCTTATTCCGCCGATTCGGCGACCTTTTCAGATTCCGCGTCCGCGGTTTCCTGACTGACAACTGGCGCGATCGCCTGCAATTTTTCCACACCACGCAGATCCATTAATTTCACGCCCATCGCGTTCCGGCCGGTTTCGCGAATCTCTTTCACGCGCGTTCGCACCATCTGCCCTTTGGTCGTGATGAGCATGAGCTCGTCCTGATCGGTGACTGAGAGCGCCCCAACGACATCGCCAGTTTTCTCGCCGGTTTTCATCGTGATGATGCCTTTGCCTCCGCGCGACTGCTTGCGGTATTCCTCGAATGACGTTCGCTTGCCGATTCCGTTCTCACCGGCCACTAACAGCATGGCGTCGGAATTGACGATGGCATTGGCGACAACGTGATCGCCTTTGCGCGGGCGAATACCCCAAACGCCGACGGTGCTGCGGCCCTGGTCTCGCAACTGTTCCTCATGAAAGCGGAGACTCATTCCGTTTCGGGTAATCAACACAATTTCATTATTGCCACTCGTCAGCTTCACATCGATCAGCCGATCGCCTTCTTCGATTTTGATGGCGATGATGCCTCCTTTGCGGATGTTGCTGAAGTCGGACAGGTTCGATTTCTTGACGATGCCGGAGCGCGTAGCAAAAACGACGTGCAAGTTTTCGTCCCACGTTTCATCCACAATGTTCGCGCCAGTGCCGGAACTCTTCGATTGCACGCGAATGGTGGCTGCGATCTTTTCGTCGGTGCGCAACTCGAGCAGATTGGCAATGGATCGCCCTTTGGTCGTTCGGCCCATCTCTGGAATTTCGTAAACCTTCTCCACGTAAACGCGTCCGGATTCAGTAAAGAACATCAGGTAATCGTGCGTAGTTGCGGTGAAGAGATGTTCGACAAAGTCGCCTTCTTCTTCTTCCGTCGCGCCTTCGCGCGTGGCCATTCCGATGACGCCTTTTCCGCCGCGACGCTGCGCGCGAAATGCGCTCACTGCCGTGCGTTTAATAAAACCGCCATGCGTGATGCTGATGATGCAACCCTCATTCGCGATGAGATCCTCCATGTTGATCTCACCTTCATCGGGCACCAATTGGGTAAGGCGAGGGGAGGCGTATTTGTCGCGAATCTCGCGCAGCTCTTTTTTGATTATCGTGAAAACGCGCTGCTCTTTCGCGAGAATGTCGCGCAAATCTTTGATCGTCTCGAGTAGCTCTTTGTATTCGTTGATGACCTTCTCGCGCTCGAGCCCGGTCAATTGATACAAACGCAAATCGAGAATTTGATTGGTCTGATGTTCGCTGAATGCGTAACGACCTTCCGTCAGGCGCGTTTCGTTGCGAATGAGAACGCCGATCTGTTCGACCTGGCGTTTCGTAAAATCGAAGGCGAGAAGTTTTACGCGCGCTTCCTCGCGATTGGCCGAGCCGCGGATAATGCGAATGAACTCGTCGAGATTCGCCAGCGCGATCAGGTAACCTTCCAGCGTCTCCGCGCGCTCTTCTGATTTACGCAGCTCAAAACGCGTGCGTCGCAGCACGACTTCGCGACGATGATCGATGTAAGCCTGATTTGCTTCTTTGAGCGGAAGGAGTTTCGGCCGGCCGTGATCAATCGCCAGCATGTTGACCGCGAACGAACTCTCCATCGCGGTATGCTTGTAAAGATTGTTGAGGACGATCTTCGGATTTCCGTCCCGCTTGAGTTCGATGACAACGCGGGTGTTTTCATCCGATTCATCGCGGATGGCGGAGATGTCGGAAAGAACTTTGTCGTTAACCAAGGACGCGATGCGTTCCACGAGCGTGGCGCGATTCACGTTGTACGGAATTTCCGTGATCACGATTTGCTCGCGGTTACCCTTGAGTTCTTCTACGCCGGCTTTGCCGCGCACTTTCATGCTGCCGCGCCCGGTCTCGAGATATTGTTTTACCCCGGCGAGGCCGAGGATCGCGCAACCGGTCGGGAAATCGGGACCCTTCACGAAATTCCGCAGCTCATCGATCGTGATTTCCGGATTATCAATCTGCGCACAAATGCCATCGATTACTTCGCCCAGATTGTGCGGCGGCATATTCGTGGCCATGCCGACGGCGATACCCGTTCCCCCATTGACGAGAAGATTTGGAAAAGCGGACGGAAAAACTGTCGGCTCAGTGCGCGTCTCGTCGTAGTTCGGGACAAAGTCGACCGTGTCTTTGTCCATGTCGGTCATGAGCGCGGCGCCGAGATGGGTCATGCGCGCTTCGGTGTACCGCATCGCAGCCGGCGGATCGCCTTCGACCGATCCGAAATTTCCCTGGCCGTCAACGAGCCTTTCCCGCATCGCCCACGGCTGAGCCATGTGCACGAGTGTCGGATAAATTACCGCTTCGCCATGCGGGTGATAGTTACCGCTCGTATCGCCGCAAATCTTTGCACACTTTCGATGCTGGCGATTTGGGAAGAGCGAAAGATCGTGCATCGCATAGAGGATGCGACGCTGCGATGGTTTCAATCCATCGCGCGCATCCGGCAGCGCGCGCGAGATGATGACCGACATGGAGTAATCGAGAAATGATCTCGACACTTCTTCGGCGACATTAATCAGTTCTACTTTTTCGTTGGCGTTATACACGATTCGTTAGGGCAATTAGAAACACGCGGTCATACAGTCATGCTGAGCGAAGCTAAAATCTCTTGATCGCCTGACGGGTCGTGAGGTCCCTCGCTTCGTTCGGGATGACAAATAGGGGGCCCCATCACACGTCGAGATTTCGCACGTTGAGCGCGTTGTCTTCGATGAACTGGCGGCGTGGTTCAACCACGTCGCCCATCAGGATGGTAAACATTTTGTCGGCATCTACTGCGTTGTCGTCATTCAAATCCACCTTGAGCAGCTTGCGCTTCTCGGGATCCATCGTGGTGTTAAACAACTCCTTCGCGTTCATTTCGCCGAGGCCTTTAAAGCGTTTGATCTGCACGCCACGGCGACCAATTTCTAAAATCTTTTCGAGGATTTCCGGAATAGAAAATAACGGATGCGAAACGGCGCGATCGCCTTCGCCTTCGATCAATTCGAAGATCGGCCGATCGCTCGCAGAGAAATGATTTACCTTTAGCCCCTTGCGCGCGAGTTCCGCGATAAGCTTTTGGATCGTGGTCGATTCATGCAATTCAACCAGCTTGCCGCGACGACGGTTGCCGTTTTTCGAAGAGACAGCGGGTGTGGCAACAAGCGGTAACAATTCCTGCCCCATTTCAATATCAAAAAGACTGAGGTCCAGGTTCGCCTCGTGGAATTCACGCACGGAGCGTTCGTCATGGAAATAATGCACAGTCTCCTCATTTCCATCGCGAACCTTCACCAGATAAGCGGGCAATTTGCCCGACTTCTCGTTGCGTTCCGCGAGAAAACTCTCGAAATCGCCGCCGTGTCGGCGCACGGATTCATTTAGTTTCGCAAGCCTTTCGAGCGATTCGAGAATGTCCTTCAGTTGCGCAGCGCTGATCTCTTTTTCGTCGGCAAGATTCTTGAGCCGCACATCTTCCGCGCCTAACGAAATCAAAATCTTATTCAGCTGCACGTCGTCATCGACGTACTCTTCGCGTTTCTTGCGTTTGATTTGATAGAGCGGCGGTTGCGCGATGTAAATTTTTCCAGCGCGCACGAGCTCGGTCATCTGTCGATAAAAGAACGTCAGGAGCAATGTCCGAATGTGCGATCCATCAACATCCGCGTCCGTCATGATGATGATGCGACCGTAACGAAGCCGCGACATGTCGAAGCGACCCTCATCCTTGCCGTTCCCATCTTCCCTCGACTTACCGATGCCCGTACCAATCGCGGTAATCATCGACTGGATTTCGTTGTTTTTAAGAAATTGATCTTCGCGCGCTTTCTCCACGTTGATGAGCTTGCCGCGGATCGGAAGAATCGCCTGATAGCGTCGATCGCGACCTTGTTTGGCGGAACCGCCAGCCGAATCGCCCTCGACGATGTAAAGTTCCGTCAATTCCGGATCACGCTCGGAACAATCCGCCAGCTTTCCTGGAAGACCGCCGCCGGTCAGCGCGCCTTTACGAATTGTTTCACGTGCTTTCCGCGCCGCCTCGCGTGCACGCGCCGCAGTCAAAACCTTCTCGAAAATTCTTTTCGCAACCGGCGGGTTTTGATCGAAGAAGGTCATCAGCCCGTCGTAAACAATCGAGTTTACGATTCCGTCGATCTCGGTATTAACGAGCTTCACTTTTGTCTGCGATTCGAACCGCGGATTGGGCAGCTTTATGCTCAATACGCAAACCAAACCTTCACGCGCGTCATCGCCCGAAATTGAAGGATCCTTGTCCTTCATCAAATTGTTCGACTTGGCGTACTGATTGACCGCTTTCGTTAGGGCGGTCCGGAATCCCGTCAGGTGCGTCCCGCCGTCCGGATTTGGAATAGAATTGGCAAAGGGAAGAATTTGATCGTTGTAGCTGTCGTTATATTGCAGCACGACATCGATGAAGACCTCATCGCGTTGGCGCGAAATCACCACTGGCTTCGGATGAATTACTTGTTTGTTCTCGCCGAGTTGCTTTACGAACTCCTCAATCCCGTATTTGTAAAAGAACGTCTCCTTTTTCGCCGTATCAGGGCGCTCGTCCGTGAGCGTGATGACCAGACCTGGATTTAAAAACGCGAGCTCGCGCAGCCGTGTCGCCAACCGCTCGAACTTATATTCGGTCGTGATCGTGAAAATCGTCGGATCGGGCAGAAAAGTGATGAGTGTGCCGGTCGCCTTCTTGTTTTTGACTTCACCGATGACGTCGAGTTTTTGCGTCGTCTTCCCGCGCTCGAAAGCCATGTGATAAACTTTGCCGTCGCGCGAAACTTCGACTTTGAACCAATCGGAAAGCGCGTTGACGCATTTTGCGCCGACGCCGTGCAAACCGCCGGAATATTTATACGCGCCTTGGCCAAACTTTCCGCCCGCGTGAAGATTTGTCAGCACCAGCTCGACGGCCGGCATCTTCCACTTCGGATGCATGTCGACTGGAATGCCGCGCCCGTTGTCGCGCACAGAAACGGAACCGTCCACGTGAACCGTGACTTCAATCTTCGTGCAAAATCCCGCGAGATGTTCGTCGATTGAGTTATCGAGAACCTCGAACACCAGATGATGCAAACCACGTTCATCCGGGTCGCCGATATACATGCCTGGGCGTTTCCGGACGGCTTCGAGCCCCTCAAGTTTATCAATCTGCGCCGCGTCGTATTTCTGGGATTTTTGAATGCTGATGTCGGCGTTTTGGGAATCCTTATCGGTCGGTTCGCTGTCTTGCGGTTGAGGTAAAGCGGCGGCTCGCATCAGTGCCGCAAAACATAGCGAGATCGGGGGTGGCGGCAACAAATATATACGGTGCCCCCAAGTCGTAATGACTACCACATCTGGAGCATCCCGACCCGCTTAAACGCTTCATTTTGTATAACGCCGAGAGCGACTAACTACCTTATAACTACCGGCAAAATCCCTTTCGAAAATACAGCTGGATAGCCGCAAAATTGAATATTTGCGTGCACTGAGGATATTGCCCCTGCGAGGCCGCGCGCCCGTCGCGCCGACAAAAAAAGGAATTCGTAATCGCGGGTAGAGGATACCTAGAAACAGGGATTCACCGCTGATTAAGTAGGGCCATCCGCCTTGACCGGAGCGTCGGTAAGAGTGTTCAACACCCGATAGCCGCGGGTGTAACTTTTTTGATAACCCTTGGCATCGGCGCTGACGTCAAAGACGATCTGCTCTCTATCGTTAAAATTTAAAAATGTGACGCTTCGACTGAAAGGAAAACCCGAAAGATTGTATTGGAAAATAAACTGCTGGCTTGTCCAGCCGTTGATCGTAATTGGGTTCGCCTTTTCTTCCATCTGAACATTCACCGCATCAGGCGGCAATAAAGAGTGCGCTGCGATGCGGTAAGACTCCATGTTCTTTTTGTCGAATGGAGTAGCCGGCGTTAGTTGGGATTTCGATATCTTTACCGCTGCTTGCTTCATATCGCTGAAGAGAAATAACGCCGATTCGGAACTCCCGCTTACTGACATTTGGCCGTCCATGTGAAAGGAAAAACGCTTTCCCTCGTCTTGAAAAAAATAGCGCTTACTGGCAGGACCAGCATTACCGACGACGGCCTCGTGTGGCGTAAGGTCCAGTGCGAAAAGAGAGGGCGCGGTTGTTACTGCTAAGAACAGAATTCTTGCGAGAGTTTTCTTCATATCACTAATCCCTAAAATCTGGCGAGTGCTCCTCGTCGGACGGAGACAGCATCGAGACTGCCCGGAGGCGGATTGTCGACGAAGTTGTCGTCGAAACCCCAGACGCGGTTCGGTGGAAGGTAAATGGGATTGGTATCCCATTCGCCGATCGCGATCTGGCTGGTAAAAAGCTCGATCATCGAGCCGGTGTAATTAAACGTGTTGTTCGACCAGTCTTCGAGGAAGCGAGGGAAGTTGTTCAGGCCACCAGAGTAGCCATACTTTTCTCCCGTGATCGGATTCGTCCAGCCAGATGGCAAGAAGCCAGCAACAATAGCTGTGTTAACCGTGGTGTCCGATGCGTTTCGCACTGCAAGGGAGCTGCCAGACTGAGTGTCCTTCCAGGCATTGGAAAGGATGGTAACGGCGTCGCCGAATATTGCGGAAGGAACCCGATCGCTTTGATCCTTCTTCTTTCCAACATTGTAGTCTCCCTCGATGTAAACCGGATTTTGACTGGCGACGGTCAGGCCGTCCGAAGGAAGAACTTCGCCATTCGTAATACGAATGCCTTGCGGGTCGCTCGTTGAAATCGCCCCGGTCGTGTCGGTCTGATCAATGTAGAGGATGTTGTTAAATCCCGGCGCGGCATTCAACACGGAGTTTGCTTTCGACATATCCAAAGTCGTTAGGTCAATGTTCTGACCTTCGCGCCGGTCGTAAATCGTTTGCTGGGAAAGGGCGTTCGTCAGCGTTGTCTTCTGCGCATTTGTCAGCGTCGCTCCGTTCTGGGTTGTAATCGTGGTGGTAGTAGTAACTTTGCCTTTCGAGTCTTTCGACACATTCATGTGAATGCGAATTCCTGCTTTATTATAAAGACGGCGGTCGGCAATCGGTGTCGGGTCCGGATACGCCGCGGTGTTCTGGGGAGGCTCGATGAGCTCGCGCATGCTGTCATCGTTCGGATTTTTGTCGCCCGTTGAACTTCCGTCTGGATTAGTTGTAGGATGCAGGAGGGAAGCGGAGTCTGCTCCCAGCGGTTCCATCCGATCCACCTGGCTTACCTGCTGATCGTAACCACCGCTCGAGAAATCAGGTTGATAAGACGCATTAGGAACATAACCGCTCCAGGTCCAAGCCTGAGGTGGGGCGTCGCGTTGCGTGCTTAGCTTAGTGATCGGATCGGTCTCTAACCATTTTCCGTCGATATAGTCTCCCACGTAAGAAAGATTGCCCGTAAAAGTAAGTGATGGAGAACCGCTCGAGACAGGGGAAGACGAGCTCACGTAGGCCTTGCTGTTCGTGTATACAAGCCCTTTGATAATCATAGGTGCTGTTCGATACAGTTCGAGGTTATCTTCGAAAAACGCCGTCGCCTGAAAGAGAGGAACAACCGTATAATTTATCGCGCGCTTGATTCCGTAAGTCACGGAACGGCCGCCGGTGAATGTTCCAACGAGACGTGCACTTGCAACATAGTTTGAAGTGCTGCCCACCCAGCCTGGATAGTTGGAGAGATTCATCCTAATGGGAGGGGGAGTAGCAGACGCTGTAGAAACCGGCGCGCCGTACCCGTCGACCGGAACTACTTGCAACGGTCCATCAGACGTCGACGCGTAGGAGAAACCGGTGAACACCGGTTTTGTCCCCAAATTTGCATTTAGTTGCGTCGTATTCACCGGCTTGTAATAGTTGTTGATCGTTTTAGTCCAAACGCCATATCCGAAATCAACCGCTCCTTCCGCGGCGGTCCGCAATGCTGAGAAGTCGCGACTGGAGTCCGTCTGACGGAGGGTTCCGGTCGTTAGGTTCATCGCTATGCCAATAGAGGCGGCAATGAGGAAAATTACGAGCAGAGCTACAATTAATGCCGATGCTTTCTCTTTCTCTCGAATGGTATTCATGTTTTTATGGGATCGTTCGGGGACGAAGTAACGTGTCGACGCGGAGAAAGGTGTTGAAGCTTTTCGCTTGTTGTGTCGCGAGATACTTATTGAATTGCTGATCTTCTACTCGCATCGCGATGCGCAGGAAGCTTGCTCCCAAAACGGCGCCTGACTCATCCGTGCTTACAATTTTAAAGGGCTTATTCTCGTCCTCAGTGCCTTGCGTTTGCATTCCGATCTCGCGACTAAGGACCACATAACCCGACGGGTCGCTGTAATTGGTAACGTTTTCGACGTTGCCATACATCCGGAGCTCGCCGCGACCACTGACGGGTACAACTACGAACGCTTTCCGATGCAAAAGAGTTGCTGTCTGCTTTACCGTCGAGTCCCAGGGAATGGCTGCACTTAAGGGATTTTGTAATGTCACAGTTAAGGTTTGGCCAGGGTTCGGCGCGGGACTTGGTGAGGGATCCGCCGTTGCCGTAGTAAATGTTTTAACCACCGGGCGGACAGATCCATCGCCCATGGAAATAACATCATTCGGCGAAGGCGTTGGCGCGGCTAGCGCATTAGTAGAACGTGTTATTTTTAGAGTCGTCACGCCCGCCGCGAGTCCAGTGCCGCTGACATTACTCACGACATACGGCCCGCCGATATATCGATCGAGAATTATTCCGGCGGCTGGTCCAGATCCACTCAAAGGAGTGCCATCCGCGTTAATTAACTTCGGCAGACCATTCGCTTGATTGACCTCGGAATAAATCCGGTCAAGCGCCGATCGCAGAATGGAATTGGATTGATTCAGCGAAAGATTCTTCGCCAACAGCGTGGCTGAATTCATCAGCAGCGAATAGGCGATGCCGCCAACGATCATTAAAACACCGATCGCAATCGAGATTTCGACAAAGGTATATCCAGTGAGGCATAACCTCGGAACAGTTCGTTTCATCATTTGTCCAGAGCGCGAAGCGAAGTCATCTCATAAGCGAGCTGACGACCGCGAAAGGTGTATTCCAGTCGAAAGGTGATGCGACGAATGTCCGCACTGGGCGTGTTGCTTTCTGCAACGACTGTCCGGTACAACTGGCCCGTAACTTTGTCGGTTCCGTCGCGACTCGTGTAGATCGTTTCGAGATTGTCGCCGCCGCCGTCATCATCCCAGATGACTTTGTTCGCCGGCATCTTCAGGATGGCTGGCTCGTTGCCGATAGAAAACGGAGCGCCCATCGCCGCTTCGATATTGCGTTGCACAATTTCGCGCACGTTGGTCATGATCCGGGTGCTGACTGCGTTTCTGTTCAGAACGAGGAGCGTCGCAATTCCACCGGCGGCAATCAGGCCTATCAGCGCCACTGCTACCGTGATTTCCACGAGAGAAAGACCATTTTCCCTCGGAAGCATGTGCTTTAAATGGAATTTAACGGATTCGGCAATGTTCTCGTCTGTTCGAGGGTAATGCTTACCTTTTGTCAAATTTCCAAAACGCCGCCGCATTCTGGTATTTATAGCAAAACTCACGCCAAATTTCCGCGTTTACCTTGACCAAAACTCGCTCGCTACGACGGTGTTGACCGCTATGCGATGGCAAACTCTTTACGAAGCACGCTGGATTTTTGCGGTACTTCTCGCCCTCGGCGCCATCAGTGCTTTCTTTGAACTTTGGCTGTCATTGCCGTGGTTGATTCTCATTGCCTATACTTTTTTTTTCTTTCGTGATCCGGATCGATCATCGCCACAGGATTCCAATAGTGTCGTGGCCGCAGCCGATGGCGTTGTCGTCGAAATCGCGGAAATGGACGAACCCGAAGTCGTGCACAAAACGATGCGGCGCGTCGCGATCTTTTTGTCGGTCTTCGATGTTCACACCAATCGCGTGCCGATTGACGGTCGAATTATTTACCGCCAGCGCCGGGAAGGGCTTTGCCTGGATGCGCGCAATCCCGAATGCTCGATCAAAAACGAAGCGATGATTTGGGGTTTCGAAAATTCGCGCGCCACCATCGTTGTTAGGCAAATCACCGGAGCCATCGCGCGCAGGATTGTCGGTTGGGCGCAGATGGGCGATGATCTGAGAAAAGGGGATCGCTTCGGCATGATTCGATTCGGTTCACGCACGGAGGTATACGTGCCGCTTGATGCTCAGATCCTGGTCAAGGTAGGCGATCGAGTTGAGGGCGGTGCGAGCGTGATAGCACAATTGCCTAACGAATGAACAATCAGAGCGGAAAAATCTACCTCCTGCCGAATCTGATGACGGCAGGGAATCTTTTTTGCGGATTTGCGGCAACGCTGAAAATCGTGCAGGGCGCGCTTTTGCAGTCGTCGGATCCGGATTCAGCCGCGATGCTGTTTCATTCGGCGATCTGGTTCATTCTTGGCGCCTGCATTTTCGATGTGCTTGACGGACGGGTGGCTCGTCTCGGCGGTCACGAAAGTGCGTTTGGGCGGGAGTTCGACTCGCTCGCGGACATCGTATCGTTCGGCGTTGCGCCGGCGCTGATGGTTTATCGCATCGTGCTCATTGATTTTCCGCGAGTCGGTTGGGTTGTCGCTTTCGTTTACTTGCTGTGTGGGGGACTGCGCCTTGCGCGTTTCAATGCCGCATCCGAAAGCGACCCGCCGACTAATGCAAAAGAATTCAAGGGATTCCCCATTCCCGCGGCCGCAGGATTGATCGCATCGATCACACTGTTCATGCTCTGGTGGCTCGGCGAACGCGAACATGAAATCGGTCGGCTGAAATGGGTCCTTCCGCCGCTGATGTTATTTTTGTCGGTCATGATGTTCAGCCGACTGAGTTATCCAAGCTTTAAGGCGATCAACTGGCGAACAACGCGCACTCTGTCGCGATTCCTTACCATTAGTCTCATTCTGCTTTTTACCGTCTTGAATTACGAGTGGATGCCAGCGGTTCTATTCCTGTGTTACCTGCTTTATGGACTGCTGCGGCCGTGGGTTTCAAAGCGCTGGCGCCGCGAGATCGAAGAAGAAATCGGCGAAGAGATTGGTGAAGAGACGCCCGACGAGGCTATTGATTGAGCTGCGTGAGAATTTCCGGATCGCGCACGTCTGCCCACATTCCCTTTAGCTCAAGCGCCTGAATTTTTTTTCCAGAAAGCGCGAGCTCGCGAATTGCATCCGTTAATTCGTATTCACCGCGCGGCGAAGGTTTCAATGCCGCGATGAAATCAAAAAGACTCGGACGAAACACATAGACACCGGCGTTATACCAAGGGCTTGTCGGCTCGCCCGGTTTGGGCTTCTCGCGCAGATCGGTCAATTCGAAACGTTCATTGACGAAAACTGCTCCGCCTTTACTGCAGTCTTCATCGCGTTTTACGCTGACGAGCGCTTCTGTGTCGTTAGGCAAAACAACGAGCCGCAGGTAATTGTCTGGTTCGATAAGAATGTCGCCGTAACTGAGGATGAAAGCATCATCGCCGACAAAAGATTTCGCTAATTCCACGACTCTGCCAGTTCCATCCTGAACCACCTGCGTCGCGTATTGCACATTCACATTGAAGTGGGAGCCATTACCGAAAAAATCACGCACGACATCAGCGTGCCATCCAACGATGACAAGAAAGTCGCAGACCCCGGCAGCCTTTAAGCCTTCAACAATGTGAGCGAGCACAGGTTTACCGTGGACTTCCAACATCGGCTTGGGCAGATTAGTCGTTAGGTCGCGCATCCGGGTTCCGCGACCGGCCGCCAGCAAAACCGCCTTGGTGATTTTCGTCGGCAAACTGAATTACTCTGCCTAATCAGATTTCAGATTCACCGAAATCGCGGGCACATCGGCTTGTTTGACTAGCGCGTCTACTTTCGGAACCTCATCAGTTTTCAGCTGCGCCCATTTCTTAAGTTGTTCGTCGAGACGCCCGCTCAAATACTGGAAGACGTCGCGTTGCGGCTTCGTCGGTTCCGTATCCGCGGATTCAACGATGTGACTAAAGGTATCGAACGCTTCATTCAACATATTCGGGAATGCGAGATTGCCCTCCGATCCCTTCATGTTCACCTGCACCAGCTGTTCTTCCACCGCCGATACTTTCTTATTCAATTCGTCGGCTGCCGCGAGCGCCGGTTTCAGTCTCTCGTCGTTCGCAAAGCGTTTCTTTAAAGACTCCACTTGTCCTTTGACGTTTCGAATCCCATTGACCGCCTGATGCAGTTGCGTGATGCGATCGCGAACTTGCATGGCAAACTCGAATTGTTTCTGCACCGCCGCTTCCTCACCCTTCGTTCGCGGATCCATCGCGATGTGCAGCGGCGCAGTCTCGCTCTTTCCAGCGACCGTCAGTTTTAATTGATAATCGCCCGGGACGACGAGTGGACCTTCCGGTCCGTCGCCGGAATAGAACGCGCCCGGAATTTCCACCGGTTTCGCATGACGCAGGTCCCACGCATAACGATTCATCCCCGCAGCTGCCGGAATTGTTTTTGGTTTCTCAACCCGATCCGGCCATTCCGGCGGCTGTTCATTTTCCTTCTTCTCCTTGCTGGAAAGATGCCTAACGAGTTTTCCCTGCGCGTCCAGAATATCGAGAGTCACTTCATCTTTCGGCGCATCTTTGAAATAATAATCGATGATTGCGCCGGCTGGCGGGTTATCGCCGAACGGCCCTCGTTTATCGACTTCCTGAGGATAGTGCAGACGCAATGCGGTTTGCGGCTGATACAAAATCATATCGGCCTGTGCAGTATTCGCGGCGATCTGGCGAATCGGCGTGAGATCGTCCAGCACCCAGAACGATCGACCGTGTGTCGCTACGACTAAATCGTCATCTTTCACGACCAGATCGCGGATCGGCGAGACTGGCAGATTTAATTGCAAAGGCTGCCAGTGCGCGCCGTCATCGAATGAAACATAAAGGCCGAGCTCCGTGCCGGCGTAAAGTAAACCGCGATGTTTTGGATCTTCGCGTACGGCGTGCACGTACGCGCCTTCAGGAATTCCGTTCACGATGGCTGACCACGTTTTTCCCGAATCCGCTGTCTTGTAAATGTACGGCTTGAGATCGTCGAGCCGATGACGATCGACCGCGACGTAAGCGATGCCGGCATCGAAGTGCGATGGATCGATGATGCTGACCAAACTCCACTCCGGCATGTGCGGCGTTACATTCGTCCAATGCGCGCCGTCATCTGTCGTGACATGAACCAAACCGTCATCCGATCCCGTCCAAAGCATTCCTTTTTTTAACGGCGATTCTGCGAGCGCGAAAATGGTGTCGTAGTATTCGACACTCGTGATGTCGTTTGTGATCGGGCCGCCGCTTGGTTTCTGTTTGCTCTTATCGTTGCGTGTCAGATCGGGACTGATCTGAGCCCATGTTTTTCCCTGATCGGTCGATTTGAAAACAGCTTCGCCGCTCGTGTAAATCGCATCCGGATTGTGCGGCGAAAGAAGGAGAGGGGAAACCCATTGGAATCGATGCACGAGATCGGCCGCTCCGTGTCCGGAATTATCGAGCGGCCACACACTGATTTCTTGTGACTGCTCTTTTTGTTTGTCGTAACGAACGATGAAACCTTCGTTGTTCGAATAAATGATGTGCCAGTCGCGCGGATCGGGGACAACAAACCCGCATTCGCCACCGCCCGCCTGAAACCAATCCTGCCGGCCAATCGCGCCTTCATCGGAGAAACTTGCGATCCCGACGTTCGAGTTATCCTGCTGCGCGCCGTAAATGTGATACGGAAAAGCGTTGTCGACCGCGACGTGATAAAATTGGGCAGTCGGTTGGTTATTTTGCGTCGTCCAGGTCTTGCCGCCATCGATTGAAATGGCTGCACCGCCATCGTTCGCATTCGCCAGGCGATCCGGATTTTTTGGGTCAATCCAAAGACCGTGATGATCGCCGTGACGCGCTGGCAGCAAGTTGAATGTCTTGCCCCCATCAACGGAACGAAATGCGCCGGTGTTCAAAACGTAAATCGTATCCGGCGCTTTCGGATCCGCATAAATTTTGCTGAAATACCACGCGCGCTGACGGAATCGCCCGTCGTCATTCACCTTCGTCCATTTATCTCCGCCGTCGTCGGAGCGAAATATTCCGCCGTCTTTCGCTTCGATGATCGCGTAAATGCGACTGGAATCCGCGCCGGAAACCGTCACGCCGATACGCCCGAGAATTCCTTCCGGTAAACCATTGCCTTTCAGTTGTTGCCAGGTGTTTCCGCCATCGGTCGAGCGATAAAGTCCACTGCCCGGACCTCCGCTGGAAAAAAACCACGGCTGCCGACGCGCCTGCCAGAGCGCCGCGAAAAGCGTGTTCGGATTATTCGGATCGAAGACAACATCGATTCCGCCTGTATTTTCGTCTTTCGCTAAAACTTTCGTCCATGTTTTGCCACCATCATTCGTGCGAAAAATTCCGCGTTCCTGGTTTGCTCCGAAGGCGTGGCCGAGCGCCGCGACAAAAACGATGTCGGGATTTTCCGGATGAACGATGATTGCGCCGATGTGCCGGCTATCTTTTAATCCGACATTCTTCCAATCCTTTCCGCCATCGACTGATTTATAAACGCCGTCGCCGTACGTGATGTTGCCGCGCAGCGCCGCTTCTCCTCCGCCCGCGTAAATGATGTTGTGATCCGAGTGCGAAACGGCGATCGCGCCGATGGAAGCATTCGCTTTCGTTTTATCAAAAATCGGAGTCCAGTTCTGGCCGCCATTTGTGGTTTTCCAAATTCCACCGGCGACAGCGCCGAAGTAATAAGTGTTCGGATCGTCAACGACTCCTTCGACCGCAAGCGCGCGACCTCCGCGGAAAGGCCCGACCAATCGCCACTGCATTCCATTCCACAGTTTTTCATCGAACTGCGGTTTCGTATCGGCCGCCTGCGAATGAGTCAGGCAAAAACCGGCGAGCAGAATTCCCAGGAACAGGTGAAAATGAGGAAGAGCTTTCTTGCGCATCCGGTATTTTGAGACGGTTGCGCTCCGGTTCAACTCGAATCGCAATTTCTTGCGTCGAGAATATTCACAATCCCTTACGCGACGGTCTCGAGATGGCGGACAATTTTGGCTGCACTCCGGGGCGCGACCGCATTCGTCGAATCGCTGCTCTCGTTAGGCGCAGTTCCGCGCAAGCGGCGAGCGGCATAATAAGATCCGATGACCAGCAACGCGGCGATCGCCTGCGCAATCATCGTTTCGTAAGTGGGGAAAACGGCAAACCACATTCCTATCCACGCGGGAATGATATTAACCAGCCATGGAATATTCGTGTGCGAAATCCAATGCGCGAGTTGCATTTCCTGCGCTTGTTCCCCCACCATCACAAGCAGAACCACTCCCAAAAGAATCCCGGTTGTGATCAACATTTTTCGATAAGGAAGTCGCTGTTGCAGCACGAACGTAAGAATCGCGACCATTCCGGAAAGAACCAACCCCAGGAGCGTTCCTTTTAGCACGACGTCGCCGCCCAAACGCAGATTGTAGCTTTGTAGAAAAAGCACGACCTCGAAGCCTTCGCGATACAACGAAGTGAATCCCAAAAGAAGCAATCCCCATTGCAGATGAGTCTTTGAAATTCCGCCGCCGTTTCCATTTTCGAGCAATGTTTTGCGGCGGCGATTGTGCGCGCGAATCCAACCGCCCCAATAAATCTTGTGGAAAAACCAATTCATGATCACGAGCAGCACAATCACAGCGAGCAGGCCGGTGGCGGCTTGCAAATCCAAAGCTGGAACGCTCTCGGTTAGTTGCCCGACAATTCCAATGGCAATGAACCAGGTAATTAATGTCGCGATGAAACCGACGCCGGCACCGAGCGCGACCGGGCGGCGATGTGCGCGTTTTGCCCCGACCATACTTGCAGTGATCGCAGCGAGGACAAGAATACATTCAAGGCCCTCGCGGAAAACGAGCACTCCAATGTCAAGAAACGCGACCGTCGGACTGGTATGCGGCTGCGTTGGATCAGGCGCACCATGCGCCGTGACTCCCTGCCAAACAAGCATCGCGACGATGCAAATCACCGCCACGGAAAGACCCGTGACCATGACCGCGCGTCGCGAAGACGATTTCCCTGTCACGTAAACAGGCTATCATAGGACACAAGCGATGGCTGACGTTTAGTTGCGATTTTTTAACGGACAATTGCGGAGCGCAGCATTTTCGGGTGGGTGGGCTGCCCGGCATGTTGTGATTCCCCGGTTAAGGCGTAACTTTTCCCATGCGAAGTTGCCGGGCGTTTACGCTCATCGAGATTGCGATCTCGGTTTTCATTTTGCTGCTTTTGATGCTGCTGGCAGTGCCGAGTCTTACCGGCGTGATGGCCGATCGCCGCTTACATCGCACTTACGATGAGTTCAATAAACTCGCGCAGCAGGCGCAGTTACTCAGCATGGAACAGCGCCGTCCGTATTTGATCGTCTGGCGTCGCGGCAAAATTATTGTGCAACCCGAAGCATTCGCGAAAGGTGAAGAGAAAACACCGACGGCGGTTTTGAATGCGGGGAACAACGTTTACACGCTGACGCTTCCAGCTGCGCTCGCAAAAAATCCTCCGCCGGAATGGATTTTTTGGCCGTCGGGAAATTGTGAGCCTGCGAGCATCGGATTTAAAGGCCGCGATGGAACCTGGACGGCAGAATATTCCGCGCTCACGGCCCGAGGAGACCTCACGCGATATGCGGCGCAATAAATTTTCCGTGCGCGGTTTCGCGCTTTACGAAGTGATGATCGGCGTGACTATTTTCGTCGTCGGTATTCTCGCGCTCGGTCGCTCCGTGGAAAATTGCCTGAACGCGAGCGAAATCACGACGGATGAAAATCGGATCCGCACGATTCTCGCCAATCGCATGGCGGAAGTTCAAACGGCTCCTGGAAATCCGGATGCTACCAAGGAAATCAAGATCAAGAGCAACTTTGGAATCGTTCGATTAATTCAAAAGAGCAGGCCCGCTGGTCTGAAACAGGAAAATGGAATTGCATTGGGGGGCGTGAATCGCGTCCTACTCACCGCGGAATGGACACGCGGCGGTGTGAAGCAAGCGAGACAACTTTCGTTTTATGTTTATCGCGCCGGTTAAGAACGTTCGGTCTCGCGCGTTCACGTTGCTCGAGATCACATTTGCGGTCGCAATCCTGGCCATGATGTCGATGGCGATTTACCGCTTTGTGGAATCGAATTTGATCTCGATGCGTGTTTCTGCAGAGGGCAATGCGATCGATGCGAGTTATGACGGGTTGCGCGAATTAGTCACCACGCAGTGGCAAGGCCTTCCCGCGGGCGACGGCAAACTCACGGGCGAGCCATTCAAATTCAATAACCTTTCGCGTGACGAGATTACGTGGGCTTCCACGGCTGGTCCGGGATTGATCACTCGTTACGCAAGCGGCGAGTACACTGTCACGATGCGATTGCGGCCGTCGAAAAACAAAAAGCAACTGGATCTCGGCCTTACCCGCAAATCATTGGCGGAAGATGGGGGAGAAGCGACGTGGTTCCCGTTGCTTCGAAATGTGCTGGCCATCCAGGTCCGCTATTTCGATCCGCGACTCAATAGTTGGGTTGACCGTTGGACCGATACCGTTACCTTGCCACGACTCGTTAGGCTGGTAATCATCCGCCCGAATGGCGGGCCATGGGATGCGATCATCGCTCTCGGGCGCACTCCGCTTTAAAATGAAACTTTTTCGCAGACCAGAAAAACGCGGCGCCGCGCTGCTGCTTTCGCTTTGGGCGTTGTTTCTACTCAGCGCTGTGGTGATCAGTTGGACGCTCGATATCGATACCCGGATTTCCCTTTCAGGAGATGCAAATCGAGTTCTGGAAGCGGAGGCGATGGCGTGTTCCGGCACGGAGATCGCACTGCATCCCGCAGTCAAACCGAACTCTCCCGTGCTCAAAGGCGGTTTCGGAAAAAATCAGCGCTACGAAGTGCGCATCACCGGTGAAGGTGGACGTTTGAATTTGAACTGGCTGCTGGCCGGTGAAAATCCCGCGCGGTTGGAAATACTTCGAAAATATCTTGAGATCAAAGGTGTGGATCTTAATGAACGCGATCGCATGATTGATTGTCTTCTCGATTGGGTGGACCCGGATAATCTAGTGCGCTTGAATGGAGCGGAGGCGGAAGGCGATTACCAGCCGGCAAATGAATTGCTCACGCGCCTCGAAGATTTAAAGAAGGTCAAAGGCTGGAAGGAGTTCACCTCGACGCCGGGATGGGACCAGGATTTTACTCTTAATAGTACCGGGCCGATTGACGTGGCGTGGGCGTCACGCTCCGTCCTGATGGCGCTTCCCGGTCTAACCGACCAATTGGTCGATCGTTTCCTCGCCGCGCGGCAGGGGCCGGATAAAATCGACGGCACAGCGGACGATCTAAAGTTGCAAACGGTAGAAGATGCGCGGACTGCTTTCGGCTTGTCCGCGGAACAATTCCAACAGCTCAACGGCATCATCGGATTTAAAGATCCGGTCCTGCGGATCATCAGTACCGGAAAGTCGGGGAATGTTACGCGCATGGTACAAATGGTGGTGCGTAAGACCGGCAATGTTCCGCAATTGATCACCTGGAAGGAGATATAATATCGAGACCGCATCCCTCCCGACCTTTATTTTTCCGGCCGCGCACGGCTGGAACTTGATCCGTTCGGTCGATCAAAATGGTACGTGGGACGTGCAAGCGCTCGCGAATTTGGACGAGGCTGTACCGTTTTTAAATGCGGAGGATCGATTTGTCCTCGGTCTGCCTATTGCCGCCGTCCTCACGCAGCGCCTGCGTCTGCCCACGGTCGATCCGCAGGATTTTCCGGAAATGGTGCGCATTCAGATCGAGAAGGCGCTGCCTTATTCCACCGACGAAGTGACGAGCGATTTCGAGATTATCGAGCAGAGCGATTCCGAATCGGTGGTTTCGGCCGTCGCCGTTCATAATGAAAGACTCGACGAACTTGTTCGGCCGCTCTTGTCGCGCGGTTTTATTCCGAGTCAGGTCACGGTTTACGCTGCACAACGTGGCGCCACTCATGCCGCAGCGGGTCAGGCGCTGTTGATTTATCACGAAGGCGAATCGCTCGTTTCCGCGATCACTGAAAACGGAAAGCTCAGCCTCGCAAGAACACTCGATGGTGGTGAGCCAGCGCAATTGCAAATGGATCTCCCGCAGCTTGCCTTGAGTGCGGAATTGCAGGGAATTAATACATCGTTCCCAAATGTTCTCCTCGATGAAGAATGCCTCCCGCTGCGCTCGATGGTGGAACACCTTTTCACCAGCCGTCCGGAAATGGTCAGCGTGGAAATGCCACCGGCTTCGACCAAACTTAATCTTCTTCCGGAATCATGGCGGTTGCGCCGCCTTCAACTCGTTAGGCGAACCGAATGGCGCAAGCGTCTGATTTGGGCAGGCGGCGCTTATCTCGGATTATTTGCCCTGTTTTTCCTGGTCCTTCTGTTCATGCGATTTCAGGTGGGACATCTCAGCCGGCAGATAGCCCGCGATGAGCCGGAAGTGGAATTCATTCGGACATCCGCAAACAACTGGAAGGCGCTCGCTCCGGCAATCGACCCGCACTATTACCCGCTCGAGGTCATTCTCAATCTCTCGAAGAGTCTGCCATCTGAGGCCGTGCGCATTACTGTCTATAATCAATCGGCGCGACAGATTTCGGTGAACGGCGAAGCCAACTCGCCCGCGCTGGCTTATCAATTTGCCGAGAAGGTGAAAAAGAATCCGGACCTGCGAACGTTTCAGTTCGAAATGGGAACGCCGCAAATTATGGCCAACGGTCATGCTCAATTTCGGTTGGAGGGCAAACCGCGATGATCTCGCTCTCAGCCTATTATCAGCGGATGAACCGACGGGAACGCATTCTTGCTGGCGTCGTCGTCCTAGCGATTTTTTTGCTTCTGAACCTGTTCCTGTGGAGCGCGCTCGTTGGTGGCATCAAGAAAGCGCGCGCCCAGTTGACCGAACGCAAGGCAGTGCGCAAAACGCAGACAGTCTTTTTGCGGGAGCGTGATCTATGGAAGAAACGCCAGGATTGGCTCTCGGCGCATCAACCGCTTTTACAAAACGCGGGGGAGGCTTCCACTTTGCTCGAGCAAGTGAAACAGATTGCGAGCAAGCATAAGATTCTCATCGAAAACCCCTCGTTAGGCGCAGTGCAGTCTACGCCTGATCATCAATCGATCGCAATTTCCATGGAAACAAAAAGTCCGTGGCCAGCCTTGGTAAATTTTCTTTACGAAGTGCAACAACCGGAAAAATTCATTGCCTTTGAAGATGTTGGTTTATCTATTGATGGGAGCGATCCTTCGACCATGCGCGGGAGGTTTAGAATTGCGCGCTGGTTTGCCACGACACAACCGAAATGAAGATGAACAGAAAATTGTCTCTGGGTGGCGCCGCGATTGGCGCGTTAATATCGCTGCAAGCTTTTGGTGCAGGCGATGATTTGCCGAAGGCGCTGGCTTTCACTCGCTACGAGCCAATCTTAAAACATTCACCATTTGCCGTCGCGACCGCGGTCGCTGCGCCAACGATGGCTGATTTTGCGAAGGACCTCTTTATCGCCAATGCGGCGCATTCTCCGGATGGCGATTGGGTCGCGCTCGCCTCTACCACGGATAACAATTTCCGGAAATACCTGACGACGAAGGAAGGCGACGGCGGTTACGTTCTTTCCAACATTGAATGGTCAGGTCAGGTAGGTGAAACAAAAGTGACCGTGAGTAAGGATGGCCAGTTCGCCACTCTTAGTTTCAATCAAGCAGTTCTGAGTCAGGGGATTCCACGCGGCATAGGACCTGTCGCGAATCCCGCGGCCTTCGCTGCGCCTCCGACCACCGACCTGCCGGTCAATCGCATTCGTCCCGCACCGATTCCAATGTTACCGACTCCGCAGCCGCGTATCCGTGGCGTGATTCCGCGCAGTCCGTTGGGCCGTTATAATCGAACACCGGACAAATCGCGGCCGATAGAGCAAACCGCTGCCGAGCAAGCCATCGCGCAACCGGAACAATAGGTTCCTTAACTGCCGCCCCAATCGTCGTCGGCGGTGTCCGGTTTGCGATCCTGTCCTGCGGAATAAAGATCATAGCTGGTCGGATTTTTCCGGCCGGGATTGACGTAAATGTAAATATTGTTCCACGGATCCTTCGGCAGCTCCTTGTAAAGCTGATACCACCGTGTCGGTTGCGGATCGGAGCTCGGCTGAGTGACGAGCGCCTGCAGTCCTTGCTCAGTCGTGGGGAAAAACCCATTCATGCTCTCGTAGAGTTTTAGCTGGGTGTTGATTCCCTGAATGTCGGATTCAATGCGTACGTGGCGCGAATATTCAACGTTGCCACCGAGCTTGTAGATGGCCGCCCCGAGCAACAGAGCGATGATCGTGACCACGAGCATGATCTCGAGAAGAGTGAACCCAGCGTTATTTCTTTTCATAAGTTAACTCCGGCTTCAGCAGATAATCCGATTTCTCCCAAAGGTATTTCAATTGAATCTGCGTCCCCCGAATTGCGGACGCCGCGGTGCCGCTTCCCGCCACCACGATCAGATCGTTTGTTCCAACTTTCAAACGAGATACCGGCAGCAGTTTTTGCGCGCGCACCCAACCGGTATAGTGATATTCCATTTGCCTAACGAGTGATCGCATGACACCGCGATATCCCGGGTCCGCCAGGTCGGGCAGGACGAAAGTGGCCGGTCCCATGTCTTCGCCGTTCAAATAGATATTTGGCGGCGCTTCAACTTTTGGACTAGCCACTTCAAACGTGACCAGAGCGAGCAATGGCAGCGCTTCGAGCCCAAACTGAAGCGAAGCCGACTGTTGAATACTCGGTCCCATCGGGATCGTTTCCGTCGCAAGCGGCGCGGTGACTGTCCCGAACAATTCGGTATCGCTTTGTGGCGCACGCAAAGGCGAGCTTGCATTAAACGGCTGTGGAATCAGTTCGTGCTGTTGTGCGTTTACTGGATGCACCACCTCGCTGGACGTCATCCAGTCGAGATAAGCTCCGCGAATCGTCGAGCCGTCTCCGGGGACTTCCACATCCAGTGCGGTGATATTGAGCATCGGCACCATGATTGTTTCCGATGTCGGCAGATTCAATCCCGATCCGAGTGGAGACGAACGAAGTACCTGCGAGCCCGATTCATCCCACGCAATAATTTGCGGCTTCGCCTTGGGATTGTCGTCGAAGAAGAGACGAAACATCAAAACACGATATTGATCTCCGGGCGATCTAAGCCGAATGCGAAAAACGCTTTTCGCCGACACCGGCGACACGGATGCCGCAGGGCCCAGCGTTACCGATTCCACCCAATTCGGTGCGCTTTGCGGCTTTGAATTCTCGGCGATAGTCTGGCGCAGATCGATCCACGCGCTTTCGATTGGCATCGACTTTTCCGTGGCGGTTTCGCCTAACGAAAGATCGCGACTAAATGCCTGTTGCCCGCGCGATGATACAATCGATGCGAAAAAAAGCGTAAACGCCAGAGTGCGATAAAGCATGTGGGATCGCCGTCGAGATTAGATTAATGGGGTCGAAACTGCAAGCTGTGCGTCATTTCGAAGACGGCGGACAGGATGCTGTAAACTACGAAACCGACGATGACCGCGATCAATACGATGATGGCGATGGGGATGAGTGCGGAGATCATCTTGACGGTGCGCTCCAACTCGCGCTCGTAAACGTCCGCGATCGTTTGCATGGCGCGCGCAAACTGTCCGGTTTGTTCGCCGACCCCCATCATGTCGGTAAACATGTCGGGAAATAATTTCTGCGCCGCGAGAGCAGTTGACAGCGTTGCGCCGTCGATCACAGAGCGACGCACCTCCGTGAGTTTCAATTCCAAATAACGATTGCCGGCGATTTCGGTGACAAGATCGAGGGCGCGGAGCAGGGGAATCCCGTTCTCCATCAATGTGCCAAGTGTCCGCGAAAATTGCGCGTAATAACGATGTCGAATCACGCCGCCGTATCCCGGAATGGACAATCGAAAACGATCCCAGGCGATGCGGCCTTCGTCAGTCCGAACGAAAGCGCGGAAACCAATCACGGCGCCGACGGCGATGAGCGCGCCTAACCACCAATACGCGACCATGAGATGATTCACGCCCAGTAAAATCCGCGTCGGTAACGGGAGCGTGCCGCCATTGGCCGACATGAATCCGGTCAACTGCGGAACCATGTAGGTGATGAAAACTGTGATGAGGATGACACCGGCAACCGCGAGCGCGGCCGGATAAATCAGCGCTTGCTGCACGCCGTCGCGCAGATTTTTCGCCTGCGTAAGATGTTCGACAAGGCGCGCTAAAATATCTGGTAGCGCACCGCTCGCTTCGCCGGCCGCAACCAGGTTCACATAAATCGGTGGGAAGACTCTTGGGAATTCGCGCAACGCCTGCGAGAAACTTCGGCCGTCGACCAAAGCCTGATGCAGCGCGTGGGTCATTTGTTGCACGCGCGGATGTTTCAGGCGTTTCTCCAGGATCGAAAGGCTCTCGTCGAGCGTCATTCCCGCCTGGAGCAAATGACCCAACTGCTCGGTGAAAACCAAAACCTGCCCGTGCGGGATTTTTAGATTTTGCGCCGCCGGTTGTGCCGCCGCGGTTACTGCTTGCTCGACCACCTGCGGGCTCGCGCCTGCGACCAGATCGATTTTAATCGGTATGCAATTCTGCTGCTCGATTTGTCGAATGGCGACAGCCCGATCAGCGCAGTTAAGCACGCCCTCGACCAAACCGCCCTCTGCATTCCGCGCGCGATAAGCAAACTGTGGCATTTAGAAATTCCGCTGAAGAGTATCACGTTTTGCTCCATCAATCCATACGCTTGGACAAGCGTTGGCGAACCCTGCGTCCTTCTAATTCCGAATTACGGCGCGGTTTCGAGCTTTGGAGTTTTCGTCTCGCTCGATTCGCCTACCGGCAACTTTGCCGCCTTCCAGTCCATCGCCATTCGAATGCGCGCGCGGCCACTCGGATGATCGAAGAAAATCATTTCCTCAGCTGGCCCCGGATTCAATTTACGATACGTGCCGAGCTTGAGCGCGACCTTGGCCATTCCATCCGGTTCGCGCGAAGTATTGATGCTGAAAGCATCCGCCTCGCGTTCCGTAATCCGCACCGCGGAATTGCTTATCGGTGTGAACAGGAAGCTGATCGTGGAAATAATCAAAACCAGCAGCGGCAACGCTGCCGGATCGGCGATGCCGCGCAAGCCCCACTTTGCGCCCCAGCGCCGAATCGCCGCATTGAAAAAGACAAAGAGCAAACCGAACGAAACGAAATTAATCGCCGCAGAGTAAAGCACCAGCTTCCCGCCGTGATTCAAAACGTAATGTCCCATTTCGTGCGCCATGACGACGCGTATCTCCGGCAGCGTGCATTGCTTGAGCAGATTGTCGTTAAGTGAAATGCGCGTGGTGCCGAGAAATCCGGAGACATTTGCGCTGATGCGATTGGTTTGGCGGGAAGCGTCGAACTCGTAAACCTCATCGACTGGAATCTCGTTCGCGCGCGCCATTTGCAGAATCGGGTCGCGCACCGTCGCGTTCGTGAGCGGTTGATATTTATTCGTTAGGGGCGCGACGTAAACCGGAAAGACAAAGGAAGCGAGCATGGTGAACAGTGCGATAACTGCGACCGCCCAGAGCCACCATGTACGGGCTGCGCGACGAAAGACGGCAAAAAGAATCATCAGCAAAATTGTTAGGCCGATGATATTCACGCCGTTTTGTTTCGCCTGATCGCTCAGCCACGAAGCCAAACTTTGTGTCGACAAACCGTAAGAGTGATCGCGCACAAATCCGTCGTAGTACGTGAGTGGGAACGTAAAGAGTATGACAATGACGACGAACGGGAGCGCGTAGAGAAGTGTTTGCAGCATTTTGCTGCGCGTTGTTCGCTCGGCAAAATCGCGCAGCCGCACGGACATTCGCGATTTCAGCAGCAGCACGATCATGATCGCGGCGCCGAGCAGGTAATTCCAAAGAATCAGCCAGTAACCGCCCTCGAAGTACGCATCTGATTTCGCGCGCTTGTCGGCTGGGATCGTAGCAAGCCAGGCCTTCGTTGCAGCCGCCGCGTCCATTCCCTCTGTGTTCGGCGCAATCGATTGCGAAATTGCGGTCGCCGAAGAATCCGGCGTTTGCGCGCGCAAAAAAGCACTCCCAGCTACGCAAAGTGCGCAAACAATAATTATCACCAGCCAGCGCGTACTCATGACAGCTCGCCGCTCAATGTTTGGAACAAAAAGCTCGTTAGGTTACGGCGTTGTCGTCGCTGTGTCTTTGCGCCACAAAGAGTCGATGCTCAAACAGCCTCCGCCCGCGAAGGCAATAAATAGAAACACAAAGCAATAGACCACCGCCAACTCGCCATGATTCAGGATCGGGAATGGGCTCGCCTTTGCATGCGCTATGAAATACGCGACCGCCATTTCGCCCGACAAAAGAAATCCAGCGATTCGTGTGAGCAATCCAAGCACGAGTAGGGCTCCGCCGCCGAATTCCAGCCATGCGGCAACCACCATGAGCGGCTCCATTGGTCCTTCCGCTGGATGACCTGAAGGCGGAAAGTTGAAGAGCTTTTGCGACCCGTGTTCCATCATCAGCAGTCCCACGACGATGCGCAGGATGCTCAAGAAAACTGGAGACCAGCGGTAAAAGAACGAATTGGGATTAGCCATAGCGGGCGATCATTTCCAAAAACCACCGCCTGACAAGCCGAAACTCTACGGTTCCGCCGAAGGAACTGCCGCTGTGTCGGGTAAGGTTGCGGCTTTCAGGAAATCGACAAAGTCGGCTTTGAATTTCTCAAGCGACGGTTTGTAAATGTACAGCATGTGTCCGCTCTCATAAAAAGTAAGCCGGATGTTGTTCCGAATCGCGGGGTCGAGATTCATCTGACTCATCGTGTATTGCGCCGCGAAGTAGGGCGTGGCCAGATCGTAATGACCGGCACAGATCCAAACCTTCAAGTATGGATTACGACTCATCGCTTTGCGCAGATCGTCCGCGACATTGACGTAACGGTTCTCGTAATTCTTCCAGCTCCAGGGATTGACGTCGGCCACCGTTTCGTAGGGCAACTCGCTTTCGAACTTTAGTTCGCGTCGCACGTAATCGTTAAACGTCGCCGTGAACGGTCCGTTCACCGCTTCGCTGCTCGGATCATATTCGGAATCGTCCGTCCCGGGGTTGTAACGGATTCCGGTAAAACGGCTATCGAGCCGACCGATCTCGCGATTCTTGTCCATCAGGAGATGAGTGAAGAACAGATAATCGGGAACACGCACATTCAGTTGGTTGATGTAGTTCGCCGGCAGTCCCGTGAAGCGCGCAACTTGCGCTGCGATTTTTTGTTTCGCCTCCGCAGCCAAACCGTCGCCTTGAAATAGCGCGAACAGATAATCGTGCGCGGCAAATCCCTCGGCTTCCTTCAACACGTCAGCGAGCGGTTTGCTCTGCAACTCCGGCGCCAGTTTTTTATGATACCAGGCCGCGGCGGTGTACGACGGAAGAAAGAGCGCGAACGGCTCGTCATTGCCAGGAGAAAAATCGAGCGTCTCGAAATTCAGCACGGTCGAGACAAGCACGATGCCGTTAAGATAAATTCCGTAGCGACTTTGCAGAAAATCACTGAGGCCGGCCGCGCGCGTAGTGCCATAACTTTCGCCTGTGACAAACTTCGGCGAAGTCCAGCGCTGATACTTCGTCGTGTAGAGCCGGATGAATTCCCCAACGCTCTCGATGTCTTCTTTGATTCCGTGAAAGTTCTTTGGATCTTCACCGGGTTCGGCGCGGCTGTAACCGGTTGAAACCGGATCGATAAAAACGAGATCGGTTTCATCAAGCCACGAATAAGTATTGTCTTCCAACCGATAGGGCGGGGGAAGCGCTTCACCGCGTTCGGTCAACACCGCGCGACGCGGACCCAGCCCGCCCATGTGCAGCCAGACCGACGCCGAGCCTGGGCCACCGTTGAACGAAAACGTCACGGAACGCTTCGCCGCGTTGCCGACATCGTCTCGCGTGTAGGCGATGAAAAAAACTTTCGCGAGCGGTTTCTCGCGCTTCTTCCCTTTGTCTTTCTGATCGCTCTTGTCGTCCTGGTCCGAATCTTCGGCGCTCTTGTCTTTGTCCTTGTCCGGTTTCGGCGCGTAATCCTTCAAGACGATGTAACCCGCAGTCGCTTTGTACTTCACCGGCTTTCCGTTGATCGTGATCGTGTGTTCGGTTACGGAAAGCTTCGGCTCCTCTTCTTTCTTGTTGTTGTCCTTTTCGTCTTTTGATTTTTCTGAATCCGAATTCTCGGTGTCGGATTTCTTATTTTTGTCGCGCGCTGCATAAGCAGGAGACGACGAAACGGCGAGCAAACAAACGAGAATGGATAGCCAACGCATTGATTTAATCACGGCGAGCACCTTGCGCGGATTACCATTTTGCGCAACAAAACCTCTCGGTCATCCCGAGCGCATGCGAGGGACCTCACGAATAACCTATCGTGTTTCTCTCGCCTAACGCGTGGAGTAGCTCGTGAGGTTCTTCGCTTCGCTCAGAACGACCTCCGATGTTAGGTGAATGAAGTTTTGAGAACTTCGGTTTGCCTAACGAATCTTCAAAACGGAATCTTCATCCCAAGATTCTTCACCAAAAACGACCACTGATCGGTTACGTCCTCGATCTGTTTCGTCGTTGGTTTTCCCGCGCCATGACCGGCGCGCGTTTCTATCCGGATCAACACCGGCGCTTCGCCAGCCTGCGCCGCTTGCAGTGTCGCCGCAAACTTGAAGCTGTGTCCGGGAAACACACGATCATCATGATCCGCCGTTGTGATTAAGGTCGGCGGATATGTTGTTCCCGGCTTCACATTGTGCAGCGGCGAATATTTGTAGAGCGCTTTGAATTCCTCTGCGTTATCCGACGAACCGTAATCCGACGCCCACGACCAGCCGATCGTGAATTTCTGAAAACGCAGCATATCCATCACGCCGACGCCCGGCAGCGTCGCGCCCCACAAATCCGGTCGTTGCGTCAAACACGCGCCGACTAACAACCCACCATTACTGCGTCCGCTGGTCGCGAGCTTTGGCGTCGACGTGTAATGATTCGCGATGAGCCATTCGCCCGCGCCGATGAAATCATCGAACACATTTTGCTTACGCAACTTCGTCCCGGCGAGATGCCATTCTTCACCGTATTCGCCACCGCCGCGAATATTCGCTACCGCATAAACACCGCCCATTTCCAGCCAGACCGCTGTCGCCGGACTAAACGAGGGCGTGATCGAAATATCGAAACCGCCGTACCCGTAAAGCAGCGTCGGATTCTTGTCGTTCTTCTCCAGGCCTTTCTTGTAGGTCAAAAACATCGGCACGCGCGTCCCGTCTTTGCTCTTATAGAAGACCTGCTCGGTTGTGTAGTCGTCCGATTTGAAATCGACCTTTGGCCGAAAGAGCACGCTGCTCTGTCCGTTCTTTAGTTCGTAGCGGTAAATCGTCGGCGGATCGGTGAAGCTGACATACGAATAAAACGTCTCCGTGTCTTTTCGTTTTCCGGTGAAACCCGAAGCGGTCCCAAAACCCGGCATGGGAATTTCGCCGGCAACTTTTCCTGAAAACTCGTACAACCTAACGAGTGAGTGCGCATCCTTGAGGTAGTTTGCGATAAAGAGATTGCCGACTAACGAGACACTCTCGAGCTTGTCCGCCGTTTCCGGCACGAGTTCTTTGATTTCTTCCGGGCTCTGCACATCGATCGCGATGATGCGGCCTTTCGCGGCGCCGAAGTTGGTCAGGAACCAAAAGACGTTGCCCTCGTTCCCGATGAAAGTGTAAGTCGCGTCCTCCTTGTTAAGGAGTTCAATGACCTTGGCGTCCGGTCGCAGCAGATCCTTGTAGAAGATTTGATTCTTCGGGTCCGTTCCTCGCTGGGCCGAGATAATCAGGTAAGCGCCATCCTCCGTTACCTGCGCGGAAAATAACCAGTCCTTGTGATCCTTGCGTTCGTAGATCAACGCATCCTGCGACTGCTGCGTTCCGATCTTGTGGTAGTAGAGCTTTTGAAAGTAATTTGTTTCCTTCAGTTGCTCGCCGCCACCTTTCGGTTGGTCATAACGGCTGTAGAAAAATCCGCTGCCATCGTGATTCCAGGATGTGCTGGAAAATTTCACCCACTTCAAATCGTCGCTTAGATCCTTTCCCGTCTCGACATCGCGCACCTTCCACTCCTGCCAATCCGAGCCCGCCGTCGACAAGCCGTAAGCAAAAAGTTTCCCATCATCAGGAACGGCATAACCGCCGAGCGCGACCGTTCCATCTTTGGAAAGCGTATTCGGATCGAGCAACACTCGGGGCTCACCGGGCAAATCCGGCGCGGTGTAGATCACACTTTGATTTTGCAGGCCCGAGGTTTTCGCGAAAAAATAACGTGCGCTTTCAAGAAACGGCACCCCATATTTTTCGTAATCCCAAAGCCCGGTCAGTTGCTTGTTGATCTTTTCACGCTCCGGGATGGCCGTCAGGTAATCGAAGGTCAGTTTATTTTCCGCCTCAATCCATTTCTTCGTTGCGGGCGCATCGGCATTCTCCAGGCCACGATAGGGATCGGCGACCTTAGCGCCGAAGTAATTATCTGTCTGGCCACTCTTCTGCGGTTTCGGATAATTCAACCGCGACTCGGCTGCAAAAACTGAAAAGATAGAGACGAGAAGTGCGCTTGCGCAGACGAGACGTTTCATGGCGCAAAACGACTAAACGTTTTCACGCAAATCGCAATAGTTCTTCTACAAGATCGTCGCAATAATCCGAATCGCCGGAACGAGCTCGCCGTGCAGGTAATTGTAGGGCGCTTGTGCCAAGCGCCAGATCTATCAGTCTCAGCGTCCGTTGCGGCGGACACCGCTACAACGATCCCTGCTTGTGCCAAGCGCCTGATCTATTAGTTCCGGCTACAACATCTCTGCGCGAGCCAACTCGTTAGGCCGCCGCGGGAGTCGGCGTATTTTTGCGCTTGGGCGCCTTGCGTTCGCTCGTGCGCGTGCCGCCGGCTTTATCGTATTCGTTACTTTCCTTGCCGTACTTGCTGGCCACGCCTGCAAGCATGCGCACGGAAAGAGCGTCCAAGGCCTTTTCATCCGCCTGGATGTCATCGAGTGCTCCATCGAGCTCTGAGAGATCGATGTTGTATTGGTCGTTCTTCGCCTTGAGCGCCTCTGTTTGCGTCTTGTAATCCGCCGGGGTCAAGCCATTGCCGAGATCGAGGGTTGCGCCGATTGAAGCCAGGGCATTCGCCCGTTTCTGGGCAAAGTCCACTGAAGCTGATGTCCGTTTTAATCTAGCCATAACTGAATAGTTCCTCTTTTAGGATTTCTTTTTCGCCGCGAATCGCTCACTCGAGCGGGGGGCGGCGGTTATGGATTTAGTTACAGCATAACTGTTGCCACGAACCACTCGTTAGCTTCGGGCTACGCTTTTCTCGTCTGGACTGGGTCTTCTTTCGTTTTCAGGTACCTCACTTTTAATTCGAGGTACCTTTCTTTTGCATTGATGAACCCGTCTTCTATTTCCTGTTACTCATCTTTTGCAATCAGGAACCCAACTCTTGCTGTTGGGTACCACGGCCCGAAGTTCGAGTTAGCAGCGAAGGGATCAATGTTTGCAACTTTGAGACTCGACGTTGGCTGCGTGGGCTTCATCTGCGATTACCACGATGTTCCGGCGCTCGGATAATGGTAGGGCGCGACGGCCGGCGCCGTTGTTCGTCCGGAAAAACCACGTCGCGCAGGATGCTGCTTAACGGTAAATCTCCTCAAGACGATGAGTTAATCGTCGGGCATCGGGCCAGCCGGCTTCGACGAACAGATCAAGGACATCCAGAAGGGCGGTGAGAGCTTTGGACTCATGACCGTTCCTAGTCTGAAAGATTTCTCGGTGGTCTGCGAGGATCTGCTCGACCAACTTCACTACTTCATTAGCTGCCATCGACTCATGCTGGAAACCCGCTCCTGCGCTGGCTTGGATACTCATCGCGCTCAACTTGAATGCGGTTTCCGGGTCGCAAGGAAGGAGGTGGCGAAGAGTCTGCACGAGTTGGTAGGCAGTATGGGGGTGTGTTTCATTTGCTAGCTTTTCAAGGAGAGGTTTCGCTTCTTTCCAAAAGCGTGTCGTCTGAGCGGGGGTTAATCGCTCATCATCCTTGCCGCGCTTATCGTCGAAAGCACCGCTTGCGAAGTAGAGCTGGGTGCCAATTCCGTCTATCATTTGAGCTAGACGGTCTAGCTCCGCACGAATTGTTTTCCCGCGCTTCGTTTCAGTCTTGCCTGACTTGTATAGGTGAAGCCATTTGGCGCGCTGCTTCCCTAATTTGACCTGGGCTGTCTCAAGCAATGTCATGAGGAAGGCCCATGTTCGCTCGCGAATCTTCTCGGTCGCCGTGTCCGGCTTGGAAGGATTTTCGGCCGCCATCCATCCGCCGGCACGACACGCGTGCAACTGGGCCAATAGGCCCTTGTTCTCACGTTCTCCCTGACAATTAGCGACGAGGTTCCTGATATATGCATGGCATTCAGCTCGCTCGGTCCGCAGATACTGAAAAAGGTGAACGTGTGCCAAGGTTTCGTGAATGTGCTCGCTAGGTTGTGCGCAAACAGCCGCTTGTGTTGCGATCTTCGTTACGTAGCGCATAACTTTCTCCGCAGACCTTTGCCACAACCAGTCCAGGGAATTAATCAATACGTCGAGAATGGCAAAGTTCTTCTCACTTGAGGCTACGATATCGATGATCTGCCACATCAATTGGGGCGCAGGTTTGTAAAGTCTCGGAAGTACCGTCACGAGATTGAAACGAACCGTGGCAACCGGATCGCGAGACAAAGAACGAAGCGCCTTGCTGATTGAACTGTCAGATTGACCTAAGCGGGCGGCTATGAGAACCAAACCCTGTGCCGCATCTATGCGAGGTGCGGGCCAACCCCAAGCTGAGCAGCTCTCAGCCCCTTCGCTAGGTTTCGGATCAGCATCAGTTGCCGCTTTAAGTAGGATCCTTCTGAAGGTCTTCCACCGCCCGCTCGCCTTTGGCCAATCGGCGTAATGTGCCGTCTTGCAGCAGGCTCCGACGAAATAGCCCCACAGTTCCTGCGCCATCGCGGGATGTGAGCGTCCGTAATTGCCAATAGCTTTCTCACAGCGGGCGATGACGGCCCACTTTTTCTCAACGATATTCTGATTAAACGATGCCTTGTCGTTAGGTAGAAAGGGTTTGAGAGCTTCGCGCAGCGCAAACATTTCTCTGTTTGCCTCCTTCTCCAGATCAATCCCGCGAATTCCGACGAGTTCTTCATCGGTGTAAGTGTGTTCAGTGACTTGCAGGGCGCGAGGAGGCGTACTGGATATTAGGGCTCGATCGGCTTGGCGTTTACGAAATAGTGCTAGCACTTCCGGTAGCTCGATCTTCTGTTCGTCGAGAGAAGCGAGCGCTTTATTCTGAGAGCGCTCAACAACTTCCAGAAACGGAGCGCGCCGTTTACCCCGAGGCGCCTTCGTCTTTCTCGGTAGCTCGAGAATAGTTCTTTCCAACCGCCGTCGGCGAGTGGCGTCTCCTGCCGCGTGAAGCGATTTCAGTAGGACGACGGCGGGATGGGAATAATCGGGGTTAATAAGGAATGTTGGTTCGTCGAAAGCTTCCAACAGCAGCGCGCCCAGAGTCTGCGGATGCCTCGCTCCGACCTCCATGAAAATATTCCACATTAAAGAAGTTCGATTTTTCTCTGCAAAAATATCAATTACAGCTTCGAGCCGAGGCATATCGCCTCCCGCAGCCCATTGATCGAGAAGCGTCTCGAAATGACTAAGAATACGGCTTTCTTCTGGTTCGAAACCGCGATGCCAGATATGTGAGTAATCTTGAATCAGCAGTGTCGCTATCCCTCGAAAAGTAAAAGTCGAGAGCACGTGCAGAGGTTTTGGTCTCGGGGGTTTTCGACGCGTCTCACGCCGGCCAACCGTAGCATTCCACGCGATGCATGCGGCATCCGTGAGAACACGAGCATTGCCGCCGCCATCCTGTGTTGCGTAGTAATTCGCCAAGGAGTAGTGAATTTGGTTCCATTGATCGCTACTCTGGATTCGCATTGCGAGAATCCTGCCCCCAAAATTCTCCCACGATCCGGGAACTGGCTCAGCGCCGAATGCAGCTTCAAATAATTCAGTTACTATCTTGCCCGCTTCCTGAGGAAGATGACCAATGTTGTCCGCTAGCTCGGATAGATCGTCGTGAGGAAAGTCCGAAAGTCTCTTCGGGTCCAACAGCGATAATAACGCTGCTTCTGACTCGGAGGGATCGGCCGCAAAGGTTCGACACACTGTCTCGATTCCGACGCGTGCCGCATACGGCCATCCTTGTCCCACGGGCTTCGCCACATGCGAGGCGATCAAGGCTCTCCCGGACGCGTTTAGCAAGGCTTCCTGCGACCTATTACTTGATGGCGTTTGTCGCATTCAGTCGAGCGATAATGTGAACAACAGGTCCTTCCACGCATGGTGCAGCGGGGATTAACTTAGCTAATCGTTGAGCAAACTCCGCCCATGCGTGGGAACCAGTCACGACGGACTCGGTTGAAGCATCTTGCAAACCCGACGCCAGGTGACGCAAGGCTTTCTGGCCAGAGGAGTCGCCATCACTCGATGCAGCCACCGCAGCCAGCAGTGGCTCTAGATCGCTGATATTCTCGACTCGGCGGGCAGCAAGGATCGGGGCCAATATTCTCGTTAGAGCATGTAAGACGGGCACTCCCTCAAGTTGAAGAGCGACTTCCCAAAAGGCTTTACGGCTAACGTCTAAGTCCCATAGTTCCTCAAGAGCGAACATGAAGCTTTGACGATAAAATACGGGCAGCAGTGGTTCGTTAGTTGCGAAACTAGGAAAGATGATGGCGTCACTCGGTATAAAGGTGCGAGCGATAGCGTAGTCGTGCAGTAGATGGTGGGTAAACTTGATGAGATCAGACTGAAGGGAAGTACCGTATCTCAGAGTGGGACTTTGAAGGATGCCGCGACTTCTCAGTTCCTGGATCGCTTCGAGTTCTGACTCACCGAAAGAGGTCTGCACCATTGAGATTACCATTGCCCGCGCGCTCACCATCTGTCGACAGATCGACCTAAGCGCTGCCTCACGCGGGACGTTACCCACACCTTCCTCGACCCGAATGTTCCAAAATTTTCGAAATAAAACCGCAGGGCTATTCCAGTCTGAGAGCCTCGTCGGTGTTACTCCATGTTGAAGGAGATCTGCAGCAAGGCTTAAGTAAAAGGGTGACCTATGGAGGGATAGTGACCGGGGATTTTCCTGTGCGCTCTTCAGGAATAGGCCGATTTCGGGCCGACGCTTTTCTAGATTGGCAAGATCTGCATCACTTAAACCTTTTAGGAAGAAGTGCGCGACTCCCGAGAAATCCGCCGCAGCATAATTTGTAAAGCCGTCGCCGGGGAATGCTTCGCGCAGTTCCCGACTATGTTTCAAATCAAATTCGCGAACGCTAGCCAAAACCGTCCAAGCGCTACCTTTGCATAGATCTTCGAGGAGGTTGCGGACTGCTTTTTGTGTCTGGGGGTCGCGCACCGCATCAAGCGCATCAGTAATCACATACCCGTGTGCTCCGGTAGGCCAATTAATAAGGATTTCTTCGAGCGAGTGAGTCAGTCCTGGAATTCGATTCTCGGGGTGCTGTCCGGGACCGAAGATTTCTTCTGCAAGTAGAAGGACGACCGGTACTCCATCGGCTTCTAATTTTTTAACTAAGGAATATATGATCCCACTTTTGCCGCACCCGGGATCGCCTGTGAGAAGAAGGTCGCCTCGTTCAAGCGCGAGTTGGAGTGCCGTCAGGTCGTCGCTTCGCGTGAGATGGACTGAATCACTGCGGTTTTGCCCGAAGCGCAGCACGGTATGTCGCAAAAGGCGCTCCATATTCCTACGCGTGATCTTAAGTATTTGGTCAACATCAGAAGCATAACTGGGTGGCGCGTTTAACTCGAAACCCGCGCCAGTAAGAAGTTGACGAAGGGAAGCGGGTGTCGTCGTCGTGCCATGTTCGTCTGCTCTATTAAAAAACTGTTCTAGGGTCTGCCATGCGCCATGGCCGCGCCCAGGATCGCGCACAATGTGCGAACGAAGCTGGCTTTCCGCCGTTCGCTCATGGCGCATCCCACCTCCGAAATCATAGGTCTCGATATATACCAGCCGAAGAAGCTGCCTCAGTTCGTCCTCACGCGGCAATATTCCAGCTTGTCGCTTCCATACCTTCTTCGCGTGGTTCAAGAATGCCTTTAGCGCTTTCTCGTGGTCGCGGTTGCGGCTGGTAAGAAAGCGCGAAAACGACGCATCCGACGCCTCCATGCGATGCGCGTCGAGCACGCGAGGTAGGTGGTTCGTAGCAGCCGTTCCGCCGGTGGAAGGAACTGCCCACACAAACCTATTTCCTGCGCGCCGATCTGGGCCAATACGGAGGAACTGTGTCACAAAAGAATGGATGGTGTCCGTAAATGCGGCGCTCTTGTCAGTTAGCGGGATGCTTTTCGATCGGAACTTAGCGGAGATGAAAACGCGCGGCGCTTCCGTAGTCCGTAAACCGACGACGATGTCGTCGATCGCGTCGGCAGTCTGCAAAGCAATGGTGGCGATGTCTCCGCCGGTTAGGCCTTGCCACAAAACTGCTCGGTCACCACAGAGAGCATACGATGCGATAAAGGCTGCAACGCGCGCTTCGTAGTTCACCCCGCCAACAGTGGAGCGTCCGCCAAATTGTCGACGCGAATCTTTCTTGCCACGTCGCGCTGGCGTCTTGCTCGACGACCTACGACCTTTCATCGGAAACAGCGATCTTAATTAGCCGCCCCTCGGGGAGGCCAAACTGCCAGCGCACGTCGTCATCTTCGCGGAGCCAGTCGGAGTCGCGTTCGAATTCGAAAGTAGAAAGTGGAAAGTTGAAAGGAGCAGCGAGCCAAAGCCCGGCTTCAAAGCCTAACGTGGCTGAAGAGTTGTTCTTCGAGGAGGATCGACGAGCCATGACTGCGGAATTCTTCTAACGGCGTAAGGGCTAATTAGAAAGCCAATAAAATTAGAAATTGCAAAGTAGGAAGTAGAAAACAAATCAGAGGTCGGAAGCCGGGTCCGCAAGGCAGAAGGAAAAGTCTGGGGAAAGTAGAAAGCACAAGGCCACGCGCGGCAGACAGTGCCGCTGTCCTTAGTTCCCGACTTCTGCTTGCCGAAGCGCCGTCTCGAAAACACCAATCAACTGAATCTTCTGATCGTGAACAGATCGCTGTGCATCAAGTTTGCGTTCCAAGGCGAGACCGGATAGTGGCTCGAAAAGCCGAAGAAGGCGATCGCCTCCGGCCAGCTTTATTAATTCAATCTGGATATCATCTCGATTTGCCACGCCTTCATTGTCATCAGAACCCGTAGAATTGCAACATGCTATCGACACTGACAGGAGTCGCCGTGCCGAAGGTAGCGAGCGCTTGGTATGCGGCGTGTTCGAAATTGGCTTCGTTGAAATTGCGAACTGCTTCCGGCGGGTCCGCCGAAGCCACGGTCGCCGCCTCCAGAATTTCGTGATAGATCGTAACCGATAGTTCCTCGCTGGAGAGTCCGGCCCGTATCGTGATCAAGAATTGACGGCCGATCACGTATGTCCGCGCAATCGCTTCCCGGCCAATCGCGTCAGTTAACGGTGTCGGGCTGATTTGGAATCGAGTAACGGTGAAGCCACCGCGAAGGCGCCTACCGGCAAATTCCTCAAGAATTTTCTCGTCCATTTAGTTGGCGCTTTTCATAACGACGAACTCGTGTCGAGAAAAATCGATGGCAGGTTTTGGTTTGTCGTCAAAGAAATTGGCGAACGAGTGCTTGGGATTTTGCGATTCGAAGTTCCGAAGACAGCACTGGTTTCGCGCAGCGATGGCGACCGGTGACCACAAGTCAGAATTTAGAGATCGGAAGTCAGGTGGATCGGCCGCTTCCTCGGCCGATGCTAGATAAGTGCGGCTTCGCCGCCAAGCTAACACCGAGGTCCGAGCTCTCCGCGGCGAGTCTTCTACCGGACTGGCCTGACTGCTCGATCCGGCCTTAGCAGTCGGTGGGTTTTGTCCGCGCATTTGCGGCGCGAGATGCGAAACCTTTCTGCCTATGCGTGCAATTTGGAAAGGCAGTATCAGTTTTGGTTTGGTCAATATTCCGATCGCGCTTTATCCGGCGACGCGGCGGGAGGAGCTCAAATTTCGTCTTCTGCGCGAGAAGGATTTGAGCCCGGTGAATTACAAACGTGTGGCGGAGAAGGACGGCAAGGAAGTGCCGTGGGGCGAGATCGTCAAAGGCTACGAATACGAGAAGGGGAAGTATATCGTCCTGAAGGACGAAGATTTTCAGCGGGTCGATCTTGAAGCGACGCAAACCGTGGACATTCAGGATTTCGTCGAAGTCGATGAGATCGATCCGATTTATTTTTACAAACCTTATTACCTCGAACCGCAGAAGGGCGGCGACAAGGCCTACTCGTTATTGCGCAACGTGCTGAGGGATACGAACAAGGTTGGTATCGCCAAGGTGGTGATCAAGACGCGGCAGTACCTGGCAGGAGTGAAAGCGAAGGACAGCACGCTTGTGTTGGAGTTGATGCATTTTGCGGCAGAGCTGGCCGATGCGGACAAGTTGAAGGTGCCGAAGAAGCTGGAGGTAGGAAAACGTGAAACGGATATGGCGAAGGCGCTCGTCGAAAGCATGACATTCAAATGGGATGCGGAAAAATATAAGGACGATTATCGCGAGGCGTTGATGGATGTGATCGAAGAGAAAGTCGAATCGGGCGGAAAAGAAATCGAGGAGAAGCCGAAACCGAAGAAGACGCCGAGCAAAGTGATCGATCTCGTCGCGATATTGCAAAAGAGCCTGGAAGAGAACAAACGCAAGAAGAAGAAGTCGAAAGCGAAGTCTTCAACGAAACATCGCCAAAAGAAGGCGGCGTGAGGAAACCCTCACCTTAATCCTCTCCCTACAAGGGAGAGGATTAAGCGAGGCATCGCTTCAGGAAAGCGGTGTAGTTGGAGGGATGACCTCCGTGTCGTCCCAAACTTTAGAAGATCTCGTGGGACGAGACAAAGCCCGTCCCTCCAGGAATCACGGCGGAGGTTGATCGGGAGGCTGTTCTTTGTTCGGTGCCGGATTCGATTTCACCGGAACTTCCGTGGGCGCAACATCGTATTCCGGTTTCGCCATACCCATGAGACATTTGTCGAACCAGCCGACAATGTGCTGCAATCGTTCCACGCGATGCCATGGTTGACCTGAGCGCGATAGCTCATGCGTCTCGTCGGGAAAGCTCACCATCACCGCTGGGATTTTCCGGAACTTCAACGCGCGAAACATTTGTTCGCCACCCGCGTCCGGCGGCGTGCGGTAATCTTTTTCGCCGAGGATGAACATCATCGGCGTTTGCACATTTTTGATGTAGGTGATCGGGGAACGCGCCTTGAAATCCGCTTCATCACGAAACGGCGGCGCCTTAAACCAGTTCGGTTGGAAAAGCGTGAAGTCCGCGGTGTACCACCAATCGGCCCAACTCGCGATGTCGCGTTGCGCCACCGCGGCGGCGAAACGATTCGTTTGTCCGACGACCCAGTCAGTCAATAATCCGCCGCCGCTGCCGCCGGTCACGCCGAGTTTCTTGTCGTCGATGTAACCGCGCTTCACCACTTCATCGACGCCGAGCATCAGATCCTTGTAATCATCGCCCGGATAATGATACTGAATGATGTTCCCGAAATCCTGGCCGTAGGTCGTGCTCCCGCGCGGATTTGGGTAAAGCACGACGTAACCTTTCGCCGCCATCCAGTGGAACTCGTGCTCGAAGACGTATCCATAGGCAGCGTGCGGTCCGCCGTGAATGTCGAGAATCAGCGGATATTTTTTGCCCTTGTCGAAGTTCGGCGGCTTCTGCACCCACGCCTGGATTTTCCTTCCATCAAAACTTTGATACGAAATTTCTTCCGGCTCGCTCAAACTGAGTTGGGAAAAAAGTTTGTCGTTGAGGTGAGTCAGTTGGTGCGGCTCGCCGCCTTTGCGATCGAGTTCGAAAAGATCGTTGATCCGCGTCGCGGTCGAAAGGGTGTAAAAGACTTTTCTGCCATCATTCGAAACTCGAAAACGAACAACGGCTTGATTTCCGTGCGTTAGATCCGTCACCGCACCGGTACTCGCGTCGAACAAGCCGAGAATCGTTCGTCCTTCTTTTCCGTAAACGTCGATCAGACCGCGTCCATCCGGAGTCCATATCGGATAACCTCCGCCGCCGGCGCGCGGTGCCGAACAGTCACCGAAAACGCCACTGCCCAAATCGTAATCAAAGGTTGCGGTTAAATTGCGCGGTTTCGCATTCGGAGTCAGATCGCAAACCCAAAGATCGGGTTCGGTGTAGGAATTGACCGGTTGTACTGCGGACGCGACGAACGCGATCTGTTTTCCATCCGGTTTAAGCGAGAGCTCGTCCACGTTCATGTCGAACGTTGTGACTTTTGTCGCGTCGCCACCGTTTCCCGGAATCGAATAGAGCTCCGTCCTGGGCAAATCGTAATACGGCTCGTCGTTTCGCAAGGACGTGAAGTAAATCTTGGAGCCGTCCTTTGCCCAGAGCGGATGGTCCTCATCGAAACGGCCGAAGGTGATTTGTTTCGGCTGCACTTTTTCTTCCGCGCTATGCGGCGCGGCTATGATCCAAAGATGCTCGGGATGTTTCGGGTCGAGATATCCTTCGTCATTCGAACGATAGACCGCGCGCGTGATGACGTGAATGTCACTCTCATGTTCCGAATCGCCCTCTGACTTGTTAGGCGTGGGGGACGGCGGCGCTTCGTGTCTTCTTCGTCTTTCCGGCGTTGGTGTCGCCGTTGGCGAACTCATGGCAGCTTCCTTTTTTTCCTCCGCTTCCTTTCGCTTTTCCTTCGCCTGTTTTGCGAGATCGTCCGCATTGGTGCCGCTCGTAAACACGATGGTCTTTCCGTCAGGCGACCATTTCGGACCGCCCGCACCTTTAGGCAGATCGGTGAATGCAAACGAATCGCCGCCCGCGAGTGGAAGGATGTTTAGCTGCGTCGGTTCGGGCTTGCCGTCCTTTTCCGGTGCGCGCAGAAAGACGAGAAATTTTCCATCAGGCGACCAGCGTGGCGAGCTATCGTGCTTGCCATTTGTGAGCTGATGCGGTTGATCGTCGCCCGCGGCGGAGACCATCCAAATCGAAGTGTCGTAACCGGTCTTCTTCTCATTCACGGTCACGCGCACAAAGGCGACGCGTGCACCATCCGGTGAAATCTGCGGATCGCCGATCCAGACGAAATCGAAGAGATCCTTCTCGGTAATGTTGCGCTTTTCCGCGACGAGACTTGTCGTGCCGATCGTGAATGTCGCCGCGAGAAGAAAGTAAAAAAGTATCTTCGAAGGCATTTAGAGAGATAAGCGGAATTTCGTCACGATGAAAACAGATATTGGAGGGACGACCTCCGTGTCGTCCCTGATCGGATTTTTGGGAACGGGACGGAGCTCGTCCCTCCATTACCATGGCAAGACGTTTGGCTCACCTTGGAATGGCCAATCTTCCTCTCGCGCAGCTAATCCAGCGCGCACAGGATTCTCGACAACGTAATCCCATTTCAAGTCGTAGCTCTCGCCTCGGCGTAACTGCGTATCCCAGAAATGGCGTTGCCAAACTGGCGCATCGGTCCTGTGCGGCCACCTGCGCGCGACGTGAGATTTCCAGAAATTGACCCACCGCGTTAACGCTAACGGCGGAAAGGTTCCTGGCGCACAAAACAGATGAATGTGATTTGGCAGGATGACGTACCTGCCAACCATCCATTCGTCAGCGACCTTCCATGCTTCTCGGATAAGCGCGTGAATTTTGTCATTGGCGAGAATCGGTTTCCGGTCCTTTGAGCAAACCGTCAGAAACACGATTACCGGAATATTGTGCTGCTCGTACGCTGGCTGATGCACCGGATGCTTGCGTCCGATCTCATCCATACTTTGAGGGACGACCTCTGTGTCGTTCTAAATTCAGGGACGGGACAGAGCCCGTCCCTCCAATTACATATGCGCGATCACATTATCGCCAAATTCAGAGCATTTGATCTCGGTCGCGCCGTCCATGAGGCGCGCAAAATCGTAAGTCACGTCTTTGCTCGCGATCGCGCCGTTCAATCCCTTCAGGATCAGATCGGCGACTTCGTTCCATCCCATATAACGGAACATCATCTCGCCTGATAAAATCACAGAGCCGGGATTCACCTTGTCGAGATTCGCATACTTCGGCGCGGTGCCGTGTGTCGCTTCGAAAATGGCGTGACCGGTTATGTAATTAATATTTCCGCCGGGAGCGATACCGATGCCGCCGACTTGCGCGGCAAGCGCGTCGCTCAGGTAATCGCCATTCAAATTTAATGTCGCGATGACATCGAAATCATCCGGGCGCGTCAGCACCTGTTGCAACGTGATGTCGGCGATTGCGTCTTTGATCACAATGCCAGCGCCGGGTTTGCCCATCGGAATTTTGCACCACGGTCCGCCGTCGATTTCTTCGGCGCCGAAATATTGTTTCGCGATTTCGTAACCCCAATCGCGAAACGCGCCTTCGGTGAACTTCATGATGTTACCCTTGTGCACCAGCGTCACACTCTTGCGCTGATTCTCGATCGCATAAGAGATGGCGCTATGAATCAGACGAACGCTGCCCGCGCGGCTGACCGGTTTGATCCCGATGCCGACCATGACGTTGTCTTTTTCCGGCGCACCAACTTTCTTCCAAAAGTCTGCTGCTTTTTCCTTTGTCCCGAATCGGATCTTATCAAAATCTTTCGGGAATTCTTTCGCGATGAAATCGAGAACCTTCTGCGATTCCGGCGTGCCGGCGGCCCACTCGATTCCTGCGTAAATGTCTTCCGTGTTTTCGCGGAAGATGACCATGTCGACTTTCTCCGGACGCTTTACGGGCGAGGGGACACCTTTGAAATACTGCACCGGCCGCAAGCAAACGAAGAGATCGAGCAGTTGACGCAGCGCGACATTAAGAGAGCGAATCCCGCCGCCGACCGGAGTCGTTAGGGGACCTTTGATGCCGACAAGATATTCGCGAAACGCTTCAACTGTGTCCTCCGGCAGCCAGCTATCGAATTTGTCCTTCGCTGCCTGACCGGCGAAAACTTCGAACCACGCGATTTTCTTTTTTCCGCCAAAAGCCTTTTCCACCGCAGCATCAAAGACGCGCACACTTGCCGCCCAGATGTCCGGCCCGGTTCCGTCGCCACGAATGAAAGGAATGATCGGCTGGTCGGGAACGTGCAGCTTGTCGGTTCTCGAGATCTTTTCACCGGCGGGCGGAGTGATGTCTTTGTAAGGCATAGGCGCTCAATGTAGTGAGCGCGGGCACAGCGGCAAAAGAGAAAAATCGCGGTTCGGTTTCGCGGATCGTCAGGAATGTTCTTCCCTTCCAGCGGGATTGTGAGCGGGCGGGCGTTCGAGTCGAAATTCGCGATGCCGAATTTTTCCCCCAGCATAGGCAATGTAGCCACCTGCACCTAACGAGACAAGCGCGAGGAGTAACGTCGCGATAGCCAAAGGTGTGGCTATTGCCGGCCATTTCTTGGGAAGAAAAATCGCCGCGGCTGCGAGGACGGCAAGCACGTAGAAAAAATATTGGAGCTTTTCCGCGCGACGTTCGTGCGCTTCGAGCCATGCCTGCCCATCGTTATCCGCCATGGAAAGAACGCGATCGTATGCTTCCTCGCCGTAGTGCGCGACCGGCCACGCGGAAGCACCGCCGATCAGAATCAGGATGAGCGCAGTTACTTGCGCAGGCCGGCTTCGCAAAAACATCGCGACAATCAAGCCGATGATCCCGACGGCTAAGCCATAAACCGGCAAAGGGTTGAGGAGAACGTGAACGTATTCCGGCTGCTGCAGTGCCTTCAGAAATGTTTGTAACATAATGGGGCTATTGCGAAGAAAGTTTGATTTCGTTTACGGGGCCGAATTTTTTCCAGTTGTAAGCGATAAAGTGCCACCACTCCGTGCGCAATCCGTAAAAGCCGCCGCGCTTCATCGCCTGTTGCAGGATTTTCAAATGCAACGACACCTGCGGATCGTTCCCTTGATAATGCAAGCCCGCGCCTGGAGTGAAGGCGTCAAAATCAGTGGGCATCGCCAGCTCGTTGCCTTTCTCATCGACAAGGGTGGCATCGACCGCGACACCCCAGGTGTGCAACGAACCGCGTCCGTCGCTCGGATTCGCAACGTAGGCGGCATTGCGGAATAGCTGCCAAAGCTGCACTTGCGCATCGGGTGGCCGGTAAGCGTCCCAAATCTTTAGCCCGTAATGATTGGCCCGCAGATAAGCCTGCGCTACAACGAGTCGCTGCGCGACGCTTGCCCTAACGAGTGCCGGCATGTGCGTCGGATAAAGCGGACGACGTGCGATATTCTTTGTTCCGGCATAACGCAGTTCGATCAAGATCGTTGGATCCGCTTTCTGAATATCGACCAACTCTTCGGTGCTGATGGGAATTGGTGTCGGTACCGGATCGGTCTGGCTCGAGGCGGAAGAAAGAATCACGCTAAAAAAGGCGAGAGCGGACGTGAAACGAAGTAGCGCAGATTTCAATGCGGATAAAGAAAGCAAATCGCGTGAAAGAAAGGTGAAAAAACTCAGCGCATGGCCGTCACGGCGGTGGCGTCCGTCTTTCCGAGCCGTTCCAGAATCAGAAGTGCGGTGTTTTCTGGAACAATAAAGCGCAGCTCGAGATCCTGGCCCTGCTGGTTTATCTCCGGCGGTTGCGCATACAAAAGCAACTCGGAATCCTGCACCTTTAACCAGCGCTGTGGTTCGTCATGCAATTTACGCGCGAGGTCCGATGCCTCGGCAGTTGTTTTCAGGCGAATGAGCAAGCGCGCTTTCGCCGGCTGTTTGAGCGTGAGCGAAAGACCAAGCAATTGCGACGAGTCGAGTAAATCGTGCGCGAAGATCGGGTGAAAAATCCGCGCGAGATTGGGCGGATCGCGTGAAATCAGGCGCAACGCGCTTTCCTGATCCAAAGCTTGAAAGCGATCGAAAAGTTGTCCGGTGATTTTCAAATCCTGCTTTAGACCCAGTCGCACCTGGACCAATGTATCGACTTCCGTCGGACCACCGACGGCGAACGTACGTGACCCGACACGAGCGATCGCCAAACCATCCTTCTGCCAAAACGGCAGACCGTTGACGGTCCGTTTCTCAAAACTTTGATCGTGTTCGAGCGATTGAATTGCGTGGGAAAGATCAGCGCGGGCTTCCACCAAAACGAATTCCTGGATCGCGCCCGCATTCTCGGTAGCGATTGCGCGCGTCACTCGCAAAACATCGTCAGGCGAATTCAGCACCGGCGCCTTGGCGGCGTTGCCGAGCAAGGACGACCAGAGATTAGGCCACGTCGCAACCTGATCTTTACGCCAGCGTTTTGGAAGTTCGTCGCGTTCGAAGCGTTCGATATGGAGTGAAAGGATCGCTTCCGTTTCACGCGGAAGCCATTCGCGTTTCGGCGGCGTTTGAAAAACAAGCGGCAGAATAATTGCCAGCAAGACGAGAACGGAAATGATGGAAAAGTAAAACTTCCGCAGTTCCTGTTTGTCGATCTGACTCGAAAGCACAGCGAGTTCGGAGCTGTGCGCCAGATGACGTCCCACTCCTTCACGATGCCGATGCACTTCCTTCAAAAGATGCGGTGCATTCGGCGGCGCGATTCCTTTCGTCGCGAGATGGCGCCCGATGTTGAGATAGGCGGGGTTCTTTCGCTCCTCGACCGTTTGATGATGCGCGCGCGCTTCGCGAATCGCTTCCTGTTGTGCGCGACTGTTCTCGTTCAAGGCGCGATCTCGCACTTCAAATTCGCCGCGAACTTTTTCGATATTTTTTTCCGCCGCATCGAGGCTGGCTTGCGCCGCGCCGAGAGTTTCTTTCGCGTTACGGCACGCTTCCGCACTACCCAATCGCGCGCGCGAAATTTCTTCGCGCTCGATCGGTAAACCGGCGCGGCGTTGGCTGATGTTTGCCGTTTGCGTTTCCAGATCGGTCGGTGGTGCCGTTAGCGCCTGCAAATCCGCCAGTTTTTTTAAGAGATCGCGATCGGTCGCTTCGTTTTCCTGCAAACGTTTATCGACACTCGACAGTTCCCGATCGCACATATCGGCCGCCGCTTTCGCTTCATTGCGCTGCTGCAGAATTGGTTTCTTTTCCTCCTCGAGTTTGGCGATGGCGGCGCTTTGTTCTTTCGCGTTTTCCTGGCGTTGCGCTTCGATCTGCTTGATTCCCTCTTCCAACTGCGCAATGCGCACGGTCACTTCTCGCTGTTCCTGTTCGAGTTTTTTCAGCGCAACAATTTCATCGCGCACTTCGGGGAAGTTGACCGCTTGCGAACAACCTTCGCGGCCGAGGTTGATCTCACTTTTCTGCAAATGCCGCTTCTCATGGCGCAAAGCCATGCGCGTTTTCTGCCGGCGAATCTTCAGGCCGATTTCCCGCAGTCCGGTGCGAATGAAACTCACGAGGTAAGCTAGCTGGCTTTCGGGATGAGCAAGGAAACTTCTATTCTTCCGCTTCGCTCAATTTCGCGAGAACGCTGAAGTCTTCGAGCGTCGTTGTGTCACCGGTAACGGTCTTACCGCTTGCGATTTCCTTCAGGAGACGTCGCATAATTTTACCGCTGCGCGTTTTCGGCAGTGCTTCCGCGAATCGCACTTCGTCCGGTTTTGCGATCGCGCCGATATGAACTCCGACATGATTACGCAAGTCGGTCTTCAAAGATGGATTTGCCTCGACACCGCTTTTCAGAGTGACAAACGCAACGATCGCCTGGCCTTTCAGTTCGTCGGGTCGTCCCACGACCGCAGCCTCGGCCACTTGCGCGTGACTAACGAGTGCACTTTCGATCTCCGAAGTTCCGAGTCGATGGCCGGCAACATTGAGCACATCGTCGATTCTTCCTACGATCCAAAAATATCCATCCTCATCGCGACGCGCACCGTCGCCTGTAAAATAGCGACCTTTGAACTGGCTCCAGTATTGTTGCTGATATCGCTCCTTGTCGCCGTAGATCGTGCGCAACATCGATGGCCACGGCCGGCGAATAATTAATTTCCCGCCGATATTCGGTCCGACTTCGTTTCCTTCGTCGTCCACGATGGCGGCATCCACACCGAAGAATGGCAACGTCGCGCTTCCCGGTTTTGTCGGCGTCGCGCCTGGCAAAGGCGTGATCATGATCGCGCCCGTTTCTGTTTGCCACCAAGTGTCGACGATCGGGCAACGGCCGCCGCCGATCTTTTCGTGATACCACATCCAGGCTTCGGGATTAATTGGTTCGCCCACGGTGCCAAGCAAACGCAACGACGAAAGATCGTGTTTTTTCACCCACTCGTCGCCCCAGCGAATGAACGCGCGGATCGCAGTCGGTGCAGTGTAGAGAATGTTGACGCCGTATTCGTCGATGATGCGCCAGAAGCGATCCGGCTCCGGCCAATTCGGCGCGCCTTCATACATCAACGTCGTCGCGCCATTTAGAAGCGGACCGTAAACGACGTAGCTGTGTCCCGTTACCCAGCCGATATCAGCTGTGCACCAATAAATATCTTCATCGCGAATATCGAAGACGTATTTCGTCGTCGTATAAATTCCCACGAGATAACCGCCGGTCGTGTGCAAAATCCCTTTCGGTTTCCCGGTCGAACCGCTGGTGTAGAGAATGTAAAGCGGATGCTCACTATCGACCGGTGTCGGTGGGCAATTCGCATCGACATAGTCCAGTTCGCGATGCCACCAAACGTCGCGCCCTGCGACGATGTGAATTTCATTTCCAGCGCGACGGAAAACAATCACGCGTTTGATTGTCGTCTCGCCCGTTAAGGCATCGTCGACATTTTTCTTCAGTGGAACAATCGCACCGCGGCGATAGCCACCGTCCGCTGTGATCACAGCAACCGCGCCGCAATCCGCGATGCGATCGCGAATGCTGTCCGCGCTGAATCCGCCGAAGACAACAGAGTGAACGGCCCCGATGCGCGCGCACGCCAGCATGGCGATCGCCGCTTCCGGAATCGTCGGCATGTAAATGATGACGCGATCGCCTTTGCGAATTTCGTTTCGTTTCAACACGTTCGCGAACCGGCAAACGTCGCGATGCAATTGTTGATACGTAATCGTGCGCTTATCGCCCGGCTCGCCTTCCCAGAGAATGGCGGCTTTGTTTCGGTTAGGCGTAGAGAGATGGCGATCGAGACAATTTTCGCAGATGTTTACTTTGCCGCCGACAAACCATTTCGCGAAAGGCGCTCGCCAGGTGAACACTTTTTTCCAGCGCTGCTGCCACACTAATTCGCGCGCTTCCTTCGCCCAGAACTTCGCCGGGTTCGTGATCGATTTGCGATATAATTTTTGGTATTTCGCGAGACTTTTGATTCGCGCTTTCTTCGCAAAAGATTTCGCCGGCTTGAAAACCCGCGTCTCGACTAGATGCGACTCGATGTTTGATTCCATGGACGAGTTGTCCACGCTAATCATCCGGGGGCCGATGCTCAAGGAACTTGTCGGTGCCTTTTCAGTTGGCTACTCGGTCGCAATCACCCGACAATGGACGCATGAGTGATCACGTTTACAAAAAAATCGAGTTGGTTGGTTCTTCGCCGAAAGGAATCGAAGACGCCGTGACGAATGCAATCGCGCGCGCCGGCAAAACCGTTCGGAATATGCGCTGGTTTGAAGTAACCGAAACGCGCGGCTACATCGAAGACGGCAAGGTGAACCACTGGCAGGTCACGATCGACATCGGCTTCACGCTCGATGATTAGCGCCGCCGCTATTTCTCGTTCTGCGAGGCCTGGTAAATTTTGGTCGCGCCGTAAATGAGGATCGCGGGTTTGAACGCGATCAAGATCAGCCGCACCATCGCACCAAGAATCCGGCCGATTGGCAACCGGTTTAGAATAAATCCGGCAAGCAACGCATAGAGGATCGATTGTGTCGGTTTTTCGCGCACGTATTCCTCCGTTTGTTGGAGCACGCGCTCAAATTCGCCTTTGGTGTAACGGAGGGTCCGTTCCGCGAGATCGTCTGGGATGGCTGCAAACTCTTTTTCCATGTTATCTTTCTTTCGGATTGTGACTGGCTCTTGCGTGTCCCAAATAATTTAACGCAAGGTTAACCAGATTGTGCTCGCGCCTGTTCCTGCCGGAAAATCCGGCAATGCCGGCTCGCGATGAAAGGTCCCAGCGCGTCGCGCTGTTTTCAAGCAAAAGCGTGCTGTGACTTCCAACGCGCGTCTGTCCAACTTGGTGCAATTGGTGGAAAGCAAAATCCGGCTGTCTCGCTTCGCCAGGTCCAGCGCAAGGAGAAGAAGCGTTTCGAAATCGCGTTCCACCTGAAATGTTTTTCCGCGCCATGAGCGCGAGAAGGTTGGGGGATCGAGAATAATGGTGTCGAATTTCTCACCACGCCGCGCCAGTCGCGGCAATACTTCGAAGACGTCGTCAGCCAGGAAGCGATGATCGTTTGTCGGCAGACTGTTGATGCCGAAATTTTCCCGTCCGCGCGCGAGCGATTTTTTCGAAAGATCAACGTTTACCGTCGTCGCCCCCGAACTCGCCGCTGCGACGGAAAACGAACAAGTGTAGGCAAAACAATTAAGCAATGTTTTGGGCGCGACGCGGCGAACAAACTGCCGGTTCGCGCGTTGATCGATAAAAAGCCCAACGGAATATCCGGCCGTGAAATCGATTCCGTAACGGAGCATGTGTTCGGTCGCGATGCTTTGCAGATTGGTTTCGGCATCGCCCATCAGCAAAGTGGGCGGTTCGCGCTCGGCGTTTTGCTTCGGGAGGTAGCGCCCAAAAATGCGGCCTAATTTGAAGTCGCAATTCAAAGCCCAGAGGCAAAGTTCAGTCGTTAGGCGTTCTCTTGCCACTTCGCTCTGGTAGGAAACGATCACGTCCGCGGCATAGCGCTCGACCCAACCTTCCGCGTACGTGCATAACCGATGCGCATCCGTTCCTTCCTCGGTAAAAGTGCGCAACAGCTCCGGTTCGATCCAGATTGTTGTTCTCAAATTAATCGGACAAACTCTGCCACGAATGGACGATTTCCAAAACGACTCGTCCTTTACGGAGCGCTTTCTTGCCGCGCAGGCTGCCCACGGTAGACTCGGACGCGCCTTCCTCCGTTTTGATTCATGCAACAAGTCACCATTCGTGTTCCAGCGAGCACATCGAATCTTGGGCCTGGCTATGATTGCCTGGGCGTCGCGTTGCGCATTTATAATTTTGTGACGTTGCGACGAGATCGGGTCGCAGTGCGCGATCCGCTGATCCGCGCCGCCGCGAGATTGTTTTTCCAGAAAGCGCAACGCAAACCGTTTCCGTTTTCCTGTTCCATCGCGGGTGATGTTCCAAAATGTCGTGGGCTTGGTGGTAGCGCGACCGTTAGGCTCGGCGTTGTGCATGGCCTCAACGCCCTTTCAAATCATCCGCTCACGCGCCACCAAATCTTCAATCTCGCGGCGACATTGGAAGGCCACCCGGACAATATCGCGCCCTCGGAGTTCGGTGGGTTCACCGTTGTCCGGGACAGCGGTTTGCAGCGTTTCGCCGTTTCGGACAAGCTGCATTTTGTTCTTCTGATTCCGGATTTCGAAATCGCCACGCGTGACGCCCGACGATTGCTGCCGGATCGCATTGCGCGTTTAGGAGCGGTTGAATCGTGCGCGAATGCCTGTGCAATTACCGCGGCCTTCGCCTCACAAAATTATCAGCAACTTCGCGGAGCATTTACCGATCACTTACATCAACCGTTTCGCAAAAAACTCATTCCAACTTTTGATCGCATCATCAGGGCTGGCGAAAAAGCCGGCGCGCTTGGCGGCTTTCTGAGTGGTTCGGGTTCGACGATTATTTGCCTGACCTTGAAGTCGCCGAAAGAGGTTGCTGCAGCCATGTCGCGTGCGGCTAGCCTAACGAATGTGCGCACAATCATCACCGCGGCCGATAATCGCGGCGCAAGTTCCGGCCGGTCCGCAATTCTAAATTGAATGGGTGCCTGGCTCGAAAATCTCGAACAGTTTGCGATCGACGTTATCCTCGGACGTCGGCACGGCGTTCGCGCCGCAATGCTGCGCGGATTCCTGTATGCGCTCTCATTCTTGTATGAGCGTATCGTTCAGCTTCGCCTTTACCTTTATCGAAAACGCATTTTGCGCGAGCGCACCCTGGGATGTCTTGTCATTAGCATTGGCAATCTCACCGTCGGCGGAACGGGCAAGACGCCGATCGTGGAAAAAATCGCGCGCGCTTTGCAAACGGGCGGACGTCGCGTCGCGATCCTGAGTCGCGGATACAAAAGCGTTCCGCGGCCATTTAAAAAAACCTGGCTCGATCGCTTTCGAAGACGTAATCCTGCGCCGCCGCGCGTGGTTTCGGATGGAAAATCGCTCCTGCTCGATTCGCTCACGGCCGGGGACGAGCCTTACATGCTGGCACACAACTTAAAGGACGTCATCGTTCTCGTGGATAAAGATCGCGTAAAGAGCGGGCTTTACGCGATCGGCAAAATGAAGGCCGACACTCTTTTGCTCGATGACGGTTTGCAGTACCTGCACCTCAAACATCGACTCGATATCGTCTTGATCGATCGGCAGGCGCCGTTCGGAAATGAATTTCTGCTCCCGCGCGGTACTCTTCGCGAACCGCCGCGCAACCTGCGTCGTGCCAGTTACATTATTATTACCAAGAGCACAGGGGAACCTAACGACGAATTGATCGAGCGCATTCGCCGCTACAATCGAACCGCCGAGATCATCGAGTGCGCGCATCGTCCGCTTCATTTGCAAAACGTGGTCACGGGCGAGCGGTTATCGCTCGATCGACTACAGGACACTTACATCGGCTCGCTTTGCGGAATCGCGGCGCCGGACAGTTTCGAGGGAGGATTGCGCAAACTCGGCGCGCGGATCGAACTGGCCAAGCGTTATCTCGATCATCACCGCTACACCGAAGTAGAGCTGCAAACGTTCATTAACCGCTGCATTCGTCGCGATCTGGAAATGATTGTGACGACGGAGAAAGACGCCGTCCGTTTCCCGCACCTAACGAATCCAGAAGTGCCCATCTATTTCCTGCGCGTGGAAATTGAAATCCTAAGCGGCCACGAAAGCTGGGAACATTGCGTCGAACGGATCTGCAAACCACAGCCGATGCTGACGCCGGAAAGGTTTTTCTCCTAATGTGCTTTCCAGATTGGAAAAGGTGAGGCTGATATAGACCGCCATTTCAGCAGGATGTAACGATAAACAAGCGATGAGCAAGAAAGCGGAACTGGTTGTCGAAGGGCGAAAACTTGGCGTCTCGAACCTGGATAAGGTTCTCTATCCAAAGGCCGGATTCACGAAGGGGCAGGTGATTGATTACTACATCCGGATCGCGCCGGTCCTGCTGCCTCATTTAAAAGACCGTCCGCTTACGATGAAGCGTTACCCGAATGGTGTAGAGGGCGAATTCTTTTACGAAAAGAATTGTCCCGCACATCGACCGAAGTGGGTGCGCACCGCCAGGGTTTGGAGTGACGGAAATAATCGCAACATGGATTATTGCCTCGCCAACGATTTGCCGACTCTCGTGTGGGCGGCCAATCTCGCTGACTTGGAACTGCACACGTCGCTCGCGCGCAAAAGCAACGTTGCGCGTCCTACCATGATGGTTTTCGATCTCGATCCCGGCGCGCCCGCGGATATCGTGCAGTGCTGCCAGGTCGGGATCTGGCTGCGCGACTTGTTAGGCAAAATGAAATTGAAATCTTTCGCCAAGACGAGTGGTTCGAAGGGTCTGCAAGTTTACGTCCCGCTGAATACGCCGGTTACCTTCGATCAAACAAAAGATCTTTCGCGGGCGCTCGCCGAGTATCTTGAACGCGAACATCCCAAGCAGGTAATTTCGAAGATGGCGCGGGCGTTGCGAGCCGGAAAAATCTTCGTCGACTGGAGCCAGAACGACGAACATAAGACGACCATTTGCGTTTATTCATTACGTGCGAAAGAGCAGCCGACCGTTTCCACACCAGTCGCCTGGAAAGAAGTCGAAACCGCTCTGAAAAAGAAGAGTGCCAAGTTTCTTACATTCAGATCCGATCAGGTTCTGCGCCGTGTCGAAAAGTTTGGAGACTTTTTTTCCTCCGTTGAAAAGCTGAAACAAAAGTTCCCGAAAAAGTGGGCGTTCTGATTCACCGCGGAGATTAGAGGATCTCCAGTATCCCGCTTTACTCTTTGAAGTTGTAAGACGAAAGCGAGCGTTAGCTACTCCTCTTCTTCAGAGATCCCGATAAGCCAACCCTAAGACACGAGCGAAGGTATCGTCGGCGGTGGAAAATTTACCCGCAAGGCTTAGTCGGTTGTGATGGGGAGCTAGGGTGCCAATGCAGTCTTCCGTCAACGATCGTAGTCATCCCGGTTGATATGGCTGCCGATCTCCGGGCCATAATCGGGATCAGCCATAAACTCGTAATTGACAGTTAAATCGAACTCACCGGCAACGGGTTTGCCATCGCTTAATGCAGGAATAAACCTTGCGCCCTTAAATCCCTTTAGTAACAAAGGACCCCAACCCCCGTTGGCAAGCGATTCACCTGCGACCTTGGCGCTAACAAGATTCCCCTGCGCGTCAACCTCTACCATTGCCATGGCACCCGGATGTTCGCCGGCCCGCAAATGTATATCCGGGTCAAAACGCGCTTTCATAATTTTACGACGAAACTCGGCGCTGCTGGTAAGCATCTGCGGTTGAATGTAATTACCAAGTGCCGCTATTTTCTGTTTGTTCGCGGTCGCAAGCGAGAGAGCTATGATCGGTTCATCGCCATGAAAGGCGAATAACGCGGTGCCGCCCAACATTACCGGGACTGTTTTCCCTTCTGACATTGCCGGTTGAAAGCGCCCCTTCGTCAGTGCCGCTAGAAGAGCCTTCCTAAATTCCCCTTTATCCTTGGGACCGTACAGTTGCATATGTGCCGCCTTCCCATTTGCTCCCACTTCGCAATAAAAAGGTATCGCGGTCTGCACTTTTGCAGCCTTGGCTTTTGGCGGGTAGTGCAGAAACGCGGCGACTGAGTCAGCTCCACTGGTGACCATCGCAGGACGAGTGCCGCTTTGGCCGCGGCTGTGGGTTACATTGGCGAGTGAGAGGGGGACGATTAAGAAGCCGACGCGGACAAGAATTGTTTTCATGAGGAGAACTGTTTTTCCAATGTTTAAAAAAAGCGCCGGTCAGGTGTCAAGATGTTTGTTGCGCGCGATAGAGGTGGATAGAACGAGACGCCATCATTACGAAAGTTGTTAGGTGTTATCCTTTCAAGAAAATTTAACCAAGCGCAACAAACTCGTGAAGAATGCGGCGAGCGCTTTACAGTTAAGGCATGTTAGATGGTGCGCGCGTAGCGGTGTTGATGTTGATGGTCGTGTGTTTTAGCGGTTGTCGAAGCAGGGATGATATCCGTGATCGCCCTTCCATTGGCCTGGAGGGCGCCAGACATCCGCGGCCGTGGTCAGTATCCCGCTTTAAGAGCCGATTTGGACTTCTTTAAAAGCTACAACGACGCCGGTGGAACGTCGCTAAAGAAAGCAAATTTTTGTTCTTGGATTCATTCGCGTGTCTTGATAAACGAAGTTGTCTTCAAGGAGGTACGCACAAATGAAAATAATTCTTCTCGCTCTAGCCACCACTGTTTTGACGTTATCGGTCCGAGCGGACAGCAACAACAGTAATCATGGCATTCCAAGCCGGCACAACGAAGCGACCATAGCTGAGCTGCAGTCGGATATGGCGCATGGTAAACTTACTTCCAGGCAACTAACACTGGAATATATCGCGCGCATTATCGCGCTCGATCAGCACGGACCAGGCGTTAATTCGCTGATTGAGCTGAATCCCGAGGCGCTCGCGATGGCCGACCACGCAGACTATTTGCGCCACCAAGGCCACGTCCTCGGGCCTCTGCATGGCATCCCGATATTGCTGAAGGATAACATCGACACTGGTGACAAAATGCAGACCAGCGCGGGATCGTTCGCGCTCGTGGGTAGACCAGCTGCGCACGATTCCACCGTCGCCGCTAAACTGCGCGCAGGCGGCGCGGTCATTCTCGGTAAAACCAATTTGTCGGAATGGGCGAACTTCCGGTCCTTCGAATCGATCAGCGGCTGGTCGGGTCGCGGCGGACAAACAAATAATCCTTACGGCATTAATCGCAATCCCTGCGGGTCAAGCGCCGGCTCGGGTGCAGCTACTTCCGCAAACTTTACCGCGGTGTCGTTAGGTAGTGAAACTGACGGAAGTATTGTTTGCCCCGGCAACGCAAATGGCGTGGCCGCGATCAAGCCTACTGTCGGATTGGTTAGTCGGGCCGGAGTTGTTCCTATCTCGCATACCCAGGATACGGTTGGTCCTCACGGGCGAACGGTGGCAGATGCAGCGGCGACGTTAGGTGTCATTCAGAGCAAGACCTTCGATGGACGCGATCCGGCGACAGGCGGTGTTCCATTAGGCTGGCAGGGAACAGGCAAGGCGCGTCCGACGAACATTCCTTCTGACTACGCCCAGTTTGTCAATGCGCACGGCCTTCAAGGAGCAAGGCTCGGACTAACTCGTGCGGGATTAAACGGATTCGAGAACGTGCCAACGCCACAGCCAGTGCTCGATGCGTTTGAGGCAGCGGTGGACCAGCTCACCGCGGCTGGCGCTACTGTGATCGATCTGGATGCCGCGGGTTTTACCTTTCCGTCGCCTGATGGCGAGTTCTTCGTGTTGCTTTACGAATTTAAATTCGATGTCGCGAAATACTTCTCCACTCGAACCGGTGTTCCAGTAGCCGGTGGGACATTGCAGACTGCAATCAATTTCAACAATGCTCACGCCGCCGTCGAGATGCCGTTCTTCAATCAGGACATCTTCGACCTTGCGCAGAGCCTGAATCCTAACCCCAACTTCGTAGATCCGAACTTCGGTTTCTCCTATAATCAAGCGCTCGCGATCGATCACGATGCGGGTGTGAACGGAATCGATAAGGCCATTAACGATTTCCATCTCGATGCGGTGGTATCCGCGACCGATAACCCCGCTTGGGCGACGGACTTGATCTATGGTGATCACTTCATTTTCGGCACTTCGGGCCTGGCCGCGGCGGAAGGTTATCCGATCGTGCAGGTGCCGGCGGGAATAGTGGATGGTGTGCCTCTTGGGATCAGCTTTTTCGGGACGGCATTTAGCGAGCCGAAGTTAATCAAGCTTGCTTCTGGCTTCGAAGCAGCAACACAGGTTCGTAAGCATAACTTGCCGACGTTCGCGCAGACAGTGCCTTTTAATAACATTCAGGGCACGAGACTTAATCGGCCGCACACGAACACGACGGTGAAACCACCGGTGATGAAGAAGCGCATACCGCGTCACATGTAGCGGAGAGTGGAGAGTTCGGAATAGTTATGCAGTGAAGGGCGGCGTTTCTGCCGGATCGGCAAGAGCGCGTGAGCTATCGCCATGAATTCTTTCGCGCGACACTATCCAAGGCTCGGAGTATTCACGTTGGCAATGGCATTTGACGAAAGGTCAGATTGGCTACTGTGGGTGAAGGAACGAAATAGGGCGGTAACTCAGGATACCAGTATCAGCACACTCACAGGAGCAAGGCCTAAAAAGCGGGTGACTCTTTTCGGACAGCGAAAAAATGAACCTTTTGCATGTGGGTAGGCACATAGCAGACGTGGCGAGGTCCATACTATTGGGTTCTTGCTGCTCGAGACATGGAACAGCTTGGGTCAATTTCGACGGGTATTCGACAAATGTCGGATGATGTTTTCGCCCGCACCTCGGCGCGCGATTTTGGCGCTGTGGCGCGCACACATCAGGCCAAGCTTTACCGCACAGCCTGCTTTCTTACGGGCAACAGGCATGAGGGCGAGGACTTACTTCAGGAAACATTGCTGGAGGCTTGGAAAGGATGGAAATCCTTCGAGGCCCGTAGCTCGGTCTACACCTGGCTCTATCGCATCTTAGTCCATCGTTATCACCGTTGGCAGCGCCGCCAGATGGTCCGACGCGTGTTCTTTGTGCGAGCGGGCGAGACTGATTTGGAGAAACTGCAAACTTTTGTTGATCCTTCTTCGCCTCCAGGGTCACTAATGGAGCGTGAAGAGGAAAACGCCCAGCTTTGGAAATTTCTCGAGAGCTTGCGACCGAAACATCGGGAAGCACTCGTGCTGCGTTATGTAGAAAATATGCGTCTTGAGCAAATCGCTGAAACGCTGGGACTGCCACTCGGCACGGTAAAATCGCGCTTAAATCATGCGCACCGACTATTGGGCGAAAGGCTCAGAGCATCCGGTGTCTTCCGCTCGCAGATATGAACTGTCGCGATTTCCAGCTGCAATTGGCGCAACTACCCGACGACCAGGATGTGGAGACTGTAGCGCACACTCAGACCTGCATTGTTTGTAGTTCGCTACTAAAAGATCGGAGGCGGCAGGAAGAGTGGCTTCGAGAACGATTTGAAAAAGCATCTATTGCGTTGTTATCGAAAGCGCCAGTTTACTCCGGCATACCTTTCTCGCCCGCGATGGAACAACCTCCTTTCCGCTTATCGTGGGTCATTGGATCGATCGCAGCTCTCGCCACAGTTATTGTGGGCCTTTGGCACTGGAACGGCTTGGGATGGGACACAGCGAAGCCCGTTTCCTCGGAAAGTCTTATACCCGCGCACCAGTCAGCACAGTTAACGGCTAAAAACCCCCCGGACAATACATCGCCAAAAGTATTTTTGCCGCCCCCGGTGTCAAAATTATCTGACACCGCGCGCAGTCAACGATTGCTCACGAATGCATCGCCGACGCCTGCGTCTTCAAGCATGCCTGTTGTATCGAGCCCTCTTTCTCCTCAGGATCCACTCGTTGCAGCAGCGCATGTGTTCAAGATGGAACCGACTGGGCTCGCTCCGGATGCGAATGGATATCTCGCAACGATTGTTCCTAACGATCCAACGACGCAGGCACCTGCCATGGTTGCTTTGAGCTTGAGTGGATTGCCCGCGAACTCACTGTTTCATATTCGCACGAGCGATGTGAACGGGCAGCAGGTATGGCTAGCTTCATTGATGACGGACGCGAATGGCCTGGGTGCGGTTATGCTGCGCACTAGTGCCGACGTCGCAACGTCTCAAAAGTCGGCGCGTCCAAATTCGCAGCGAACCACCGCAGATCCGATCGTCGATCTGGATTTAGGGGACGACGATTCACCACCGGGCGGAGCGATTGATGTAGTAGATAATACTGGTAATACTGTCTTGCATGTGTCTCAGACAAGGAAGCCAAAACATAAGCGATCTCAATAAGTCAGGTTATGGAAGAGTTTCAGTTATTAGTAGCGCATGGTTTGGCTCAATCGGGACTTTTCTTCACCTCGTTAGGCACGACCGTCCAAGCGATTGCGCAGACTAAAGACTTCGTGGACCGCATCACGAACGGAAACGGTTTGTTGACAATGCTAGGGGGAATATTGAGCCTGCTCGTTTACTTGAGGCGCACACAATTACATCCTGCTAATCGAGAAATGGGACGAGTTAGTCCACGACAGGAACGTGCTTTCATGCGGATTGCTTGCCTTGCTGAGGGTGAATCGGTCGATACCCAAACATTCGAGCGGACGCGAGAGGCTCAGCGATTTTTCAGACAAGTGCAGCGACTGGTATTCGATTCGGGAATATCCATCGAAAAGTCGGAGGTTGAGCTTAGGACGGAAACATCGGCTCAGTACGGGGTTGTGATTGGCGTGCCCAATCCGGGCAGTCTGCCGAATGTTGCCAAGGTGCTAAGCCGCGCGTTTAAATCGATTGGAGTCGAAGCACGGATCGTTGCGAAAAATGGTAACCCTTGCGGCGGCGCCACATTTCAAAAGAAATTCGTAATCGCGGACTCGAAGCGTGCGGAGTTTCCGTTGGCAGCCGAACAATCATCCAGAACGCACCGATAGCGATTGCGGTAATCCTGCGCTCGAACTCGCTTCGTTAGGCTGAGGAAACGGCGTTTTCGCTTGATCGGCAAATCCTGCCCGAAAAACCGGACGGTTTGTCGAGGCAAACCAATTCGCCGAATGTTAATAGTTGCGAAGGAATTGTAGTTGGGACGCTACTAGTATGCGAAGGGAGAACGGCAAGCGCTCTTATGGCTAAGACAAAACATCATAAACGAAGCTTTCTCGCGCGACATTCATTGAGTTTGGTTGCAGTCACGCTTCTGCTCGTGTGGCTGGTAGGTTATCATTATCTCGATCCGAAGACGCATCTCGGTTCGTTTTGCGGAAATGCGATCGCCGATTGGAGCGGATCGGTTGTCATTATTCTCGGGACGAAGTTCCTTTATGAAGTTGGTTCGGCGGAAAGCCGGCCGGTGAAAGGAAAGGAACCGTTCCGCTGGCTCGATTTTCTCCATCGGCATTCGCTTTTGCTTTTCATCATCATCACCGGAATAGGATGGGCCATTTTATTTGCGAAGATGGATACCGAGAGCAAGTGGGGTCAGGTCGTCGGGAACATCGTCTCCGAATGGGTGCAGATGGCGGGTCTCGTTTTTCTCACCAAACGCCTGATCGAGATCGGCTCGAAGGAAAGCCGTCGTTAGGCGCAGTTAGGAACTTAGGCGGTAAGGTCAGTAACCGGCAGCTTGCCCGTCTTTGCGGGATTCGCTTGCGCCAACGTAGACGCGCTGGCCGTCGTGCATCTCCACTTTGATGGCCTGGTAACCGCCGTAACCGCCGACATCGAAACGCATGTCATGCCCTATCTTGCGCAACTCGCGTACGGATTCGTACGGAACGCCGCTCTCCACTTCGACGTAGCCGCCTGACTCTGTCATTTTCTCGCCCGTTGGTTCGTTGTCGCCTTCATGTTGCCAACGCGAGGCGTCGCCGGCTTCCTGCACATTCAATCCGAAATCGATCTGGTTTGTGAGCACCTGGACGTGACCTTGCGGTTGCATCCCGCCGCCCATGACGCCGAATGCTTCCCACGGCTTCCCATCTTTCATGACAAACCCGGGAATGATGGTGTGGAAAGGCCGTTTCCCTGGCGCGTAAACATTGGCGTGGCCGGCCTCCATCGAGAAAAGCTCGCCGCGATCCTGGAACATGAAACCGAGGCCCGGCACAACGATTCCGCTACCCATGCCGCGATAATTGCTTTGAATGAGCGAGACCATGTTGCCTTCGTCATCGGCGGTGCACATGTAGATCGTATCGCCCTGATCGAGCGCGGGATTGCCGGGCGCGACTTTTTTCGTAGCGTGATTCGGATCGATGAGTTTGCGACGCTCGGCCGCATAACTTTTCGAGAGCAAACCTTTCAGCGGAATTTTGGCGAAAGCGGGGTCGGCATAAAATTTCGCGCGATCGGCCCACGCGATTTTCTTCGCTTCGATCATGGCGTGAAGTGCTTCGGACGAATTGCGGCCCATCGCTTTCAAATCGAAGCCTTCAAGAATGTTTAAGATCTGCAGCGTTGCGATGCCTTGTCCGTTAGGCGGCAACTCGAAGACATCGTAACCGCGATAGTTGGTCGAAACGGGATTGACCCATGTACTCGTGTGTTTCTCGAAATCGATTTTGCGCAGATAGCCGCCGTTCGCCTGCATGAAAGCGTCGATTTTGTCCGCGATTTCGCCTTTGTAAAACGCGTCGCGCCCTTTCTCACCGATCAAGCGCAAAGTGTTTGCGAGCGCGGGATTTCTAAAAATGTCGCCTTTCGCTGGCGTGCGACCTTTGCCATCGAGCGTGTAAGTTTCGAGAAAAGCGCCCGGCAGTCCTTTATAGATGCGCGGGCCGAAGGACCAGTAATAGGAGATCAACTCCGTCACCGGGAAACCTTCCTCGGCGTAATGAATCGCAGGCGCGAGATCTTCGCCTAACGAAAGCTTGCCGAATTTTTTGTTCAGCTCCGCCCAGGCATCGACCGCACCGGGCACACTGATCGGCAGCATGCCGGTTGGGGGAATCATCTCGCGCTTCAACTTCGCCAGCTCCGATTTCATTTGCTCGTAGCTGAGACCGAGCGGCGAGCGGCCGCTGCCGTTGATGCCGTAAAGTTTGTTTTCCTTCGCGCTGTAAACGATCGCGAACAGATCGCCACCGACACCGTTCGAGACCGGCTCCATCAAACCAAGCGTCGCGTTTGCCGCGATTGCCGCATCCACGGCGCTGCCGCCGCGTTTCAAAATATCGAGGCCGACCTGCGTTGCTGCCGGCACGCTCGTGCAAACCATTCCGTGGCGACCAAGAACTTCCGAGCGAGTGGCGAAATTTTTTCCGGTTATGCGATCGATCTGCGCGTGGGACAAGGGCGCGGTCAGAAAAACGAAACTGATGGCGAAGCCGGAAGTAGTGATGCATTTCACGATGTTCATGAGCGCTAAGGTGAGATCGACAATGACAGATTTCTCGACTTCGCTCGAAATGACAAATGGTTAGTGTGAGTTCTGTTCAACGCGGTCATCCCGAGGTCGCGTGGCGACCGAGGGACTCCACGGATGTCCTCCGTGATGTCGCGAGGTCCTTCGCTAACGCTCAGGATGACAGACGAGTTGGCGATTCGCGCTCTATTCTATTCGTATCGCAGCGCCTTCACTGGATCGAGGCGAGCGGCGAAATACGCGGGAATGAGCGCAGCAAATGAGCAAATAACAAACGCGCTGATGCAAATCTTGACGACGTCGATCGGGATTATTTCGGCGGGGATCGAGGAGAATTGGTAGACCTCGCGCGGGAATATTTCCACGTGCAAGACGCGCGCGAGAAAATGACTGAACTCGTTACGATAGCGAATCAGCATCATGCCGAGACCGAGTCCGGTGAGCGTTCCAAATAGCCCAACGACAATTCCCTGACCGAGAAAGACCCAGACGATCTGCCAAATGTTAGCGCCGATCGCTTTCATGATCCCGATCTCGCGCCGCTTCTGCACGGTGACTGTGATGAGCGTGCTCATGATTCCGAAGGCAGCGACCACGACGATGAAGAAGAGAAGAAAGAACATCACATTTCGCTCCAAGCGGATCGCCTCGAAATATTGTTTGTTCATCTCCTGCCAGGTTTGCACGTATTCGGGCGGCTCAAGAAAACGCTGAATCGACTTCTTCACTTCCGCGGCGCGAAAGGGGTCGTCCGTCTTGACCGTGATTCCATGGAGCGCATCGCCGAGCCCATATAATTCCTGCCCGACGTAAATCGGCACGAGAAGAAATTCGGAATCGTGCAGGTAATGCCCGGTTTCGTAAATGCCGGTAACGGTGAGTTCTTTCGGCAGGATCACATCGCGCAAATCGGCGATCGCTTTCTTTTCCGCATCGCCCTTCGCGTCCTCGAGTTTTTTAATTCCGTTCAGGATTTCGTTTAAGTTTCCCGGCGAATAGACGGTGAGTTTATCTCCGACATCGATTCCTAATTTTCGCGCGAGCTCGATTCCGAGAACGGTGGAATCGCCATCGAGATCGAGCTTGCCGCGCACGATAAATTTGCGCAGCGGAATGACCTTTTCCTCTTCCTGTGGATCGATGCCGCGAATCATTGGTGCCAGACGGCGGTTTTGAAATTCCACGATGACCGGTCCTTGAATGAACGGCGCCGTCGCCACGACCCCGGGCGTATTGCGCAGTTTTACCGTGAGATCGCGCCAGTCCCGCAAGACATCTTCGGTGCTGACGAGAATGTGCGCGTCGAAGTCGATGACTTTCCGCTGCAGTTCGCGATCGAACCCAGTCATGACCGAGATGACGAGAATGAGGACGGTGACGCCGAGCGTGACCCCGAGAATCGAAATCAACGTGATGATGGAAAGGAAAGTCCGCTTGGGTTTTAAATAACGAAGCGCGAGGAAAAGGCTAAACGGCAGTTTCAAATCGCCGCTACCGTGGCTGCGATTCGATTTCTTTTCCACAAGGGAAATCTGGTATGTCGCTCTGCAAACGGTAAACGCTCGACGTTTCTGCAGCGGAAGCGCAAGCTTCGCGTCATCATCAGGATTGAATCATGCGAAACCGAATTTTCATTTTTTTAATCGTGAGCGTTGCGCTCGGCTGCGTCGCAATGGCGAAGGAAGAACCGAAAGACGAATCAAAGCACGGAGCGAAAGAAGAATCATCGGCCGCTGAGAAACACGAAGCCTTCGAGAAAATGAAAACACTTATCGGATCGTGGGAGGAAACGGCGAAGGAAGGGAAGACGGAAAGCCCGACCAATGCGCGTTTTCAATCGATCGCTGACGGTTCGGTTTTGGCGGGCTGGCTGGAGGAAGGAACGCCGCATGAAATGGTCACGATGTTTCACATGGATGGCGACACGCTCATGGCCACGCATTATTGCGCCGCGCACAATCAACCGCGCATGGTGCTGGTGATGGATGGCGAACACAATCGTTTGGTTTTCGTTTTCAAAGACGGCACGAATATCAAGCCGGAGGTCGGCCACATGCAGCAGGTCGTGTTCATCCTCGACGGGCCCAATCATCACATCGAGGAGTGGACTTATTTAAAGGGCGGCAAAAAAGAAACCACGCGCTTCGACTTCAAGCGCAAGAAGTAAGCGACGCGAATTACTTCGTTAGGGCGTTAGCTTTTAATTCCTCTAACGTCGCAAACTCAAGCGCGGAGGAATGCGTTGCTTCGAGATCGATCGGTGCTGCTCGTCCACGTCGCAATGCTTCCACCCAGCGAGTGACACAAACACACCAGCGGTCACCGGGCTTCAAACCCGGAAAACCCCATTCCGGATGCGGCGTGACGAGATCGTTTCCATCGAGCACAGAAAAATCCAGAAACTCGCGCGTCGTTACCACACAAACGGTGTGTTGGCCGGTATCTTCCGCGCTGGTACGACAATAGCCGTCGCGAAAAAACCCGGTCATCGGATCCTGGCAACAACATTTCAATTCGGTTCCGAGAACGTTCGTTGGCATTACCCGCACGTTAGCATATCGCAGCCGCCTGACGATTGTGAGCCGATCCTTTCTTGATTCGGTACTGATGCGCTGGCTATTCTGAAACCGCGACTGCATGATCCACACTCCGAATGAAATCGACAAAAGTTACGCGGACTAAGCGCAAGCAAACGATCCTCGCGTACTGGCTCGTTCCAGCGCGTCCGGAACGCGATCTCTTCGTCGAACTCATCCGCATTCTCGTGGACGAATTGGATGCTCCGCGTTTTGAACCGCATCTTTCCATCTGTGGGGCGCCAGATACGGAGGCGGCAGGCAAAGTTCTCGATCCGATAACGGCCGCACCCATCGTTCTTCGGGTTAAGAGCGTGTCGTATTCGAATCTCTTTACGAAAACGCTCTTCGTCCGTTTCGCGCGGAATGCGGCGCTTGATAAACTGAACGTCGAGGTGCGGTGCGCGGCCCAAGCTCCCGAAGAAGTTTTGCGCGATCCGCATGTGAGTTTGATTTACAAACGCATGCCGGCAGGCACGAAGAGAGAATTGGCTTCCACGCTGCGGTTGCCATTTAGAGAAGTTGTTTTCGATACGATCAAAGTAGTGCGATGCCTCGCACCGATGGATTGCGCGGCCGATGTAGATTCGTGGCGCACGGTCGCGACGAAGAAATTATCCGGCTAGCGAACATCTTTTGTTTTCGCGTCTGGTGCCGGCTTCCGCGAAAGCAATCTCCATGATGCGACGCTTCCCGACCGCCGCTACAATAGAGAATGGACGACATCGTCGGCATCGATCTGGGAACAACAAATTCGCTCATCGGTGCGATGGAATCCGGTTTTCCCATTTTGCTCGCCGACCGAAATGGTGAACGGCTCACGCCGTCGGTTGTTCACTGTTCAAGTTCTGGCGATAACCTTGTCGGCGCACCGGCCGTGCGGATGCGTGCGATTAAGCCCAACGACACAATTTATTCAGTAAAACGTTTCATCGGTCGACGCAGCGAAGAGATTACGGCGGATGAGCTCGAAGTTTCCTATCAGCTCGTTAGGCAAAAAGGGAAACCGGTTCGCGTGCGCGCGGGTGATCGCGATTATTTACCGGAGGAAATATCGGCGCTGGTCTTGGGAAAATTGAAGCATGATGCCGAAGAAGCGCTCGGAAAAACGATATCACGCGCCGTCATCACCGTGCCGGCGTATTTTAATGACGCGCAGCGCAACGGGACGAAAAAGGCAGGCGAGCTCGCAGGTTTAAGCGTGGAGAGAATCGTCAACGAACCGACAGCGGCCGCGCTCGCCTACGGCCTCGATAAACTAAAGAGCCGCGCAAAGATCGCGGTTTACGATTTCGGCGGCGGGACGTTCGATGTTTCCATTCTGGAATTGAACGATGGCGTTTTTGAAGTGCTCTCCACGAATGGGAACACACGTTTAGGCGGTGATGATATCGATCGAGCGTTGCTTGGAAGTGTGTTGGGGAATGAAAGGAACGGGGAAATTGGCCAGTTGGAGCGACTGCGTGAACAATTAGTCAGTGCGAAACACAAACTTTCCACAGCGGAACAGATTGCCATCGATGTGCCATTTGTTAGGAACGATGAGAATTTCTCGACGACCCTGACGCGGGAGCAGTTGGAAAAAATTTCGCAACCAATTGTCGAGCAAACTCGTGCGCATTGTCTGCGGGCGCTGGCGGATGCAAAACTGACCCCGGCCGATCTCGATGAAGTGATTCTTGTGGGAGGTGTAACGCGCATGCCGATCGTGCGTCAACTCGTTAGGGGCATTTTTGGCCGTGAACCAAACACATCGCAAAATCCGGATGAAGCCGTTGCGATCGGCGCGACGATACAGGCGGGAATACTCTCCGGCGCCGTGCGTGATGTGGTCTTGCTGGACATCACGCCTCTCTCGTTAGGGATAGAAACTTTCGGCGGCTTGATGAATGTGATCATTCCGCGCAATTCGACCATTCCCACAAAAGCAGGGGAAATGTTCACGACCGCGGTTTCGAATCAGACCGCGATGCAGATCAAAGTGCTGCAGGGGGAACGCGAAATGGCGCGGGATAATTGGCCGCTCGGTCAATTTGAAATCGCGTTCTACCCTGCGCCGAAAGGCGTGCCGCGTGTCGGAGTGCAGTTCGAGATCGACGCCGACGGGATTTTGCATGTGCTGGCGCGCGACACGAAAACCGGGGCGGAAAAGATTCTCGAGCTGAAGAGCGCGGTGGATGTTTCCGACGAAGCGGTCGAGGCGATGCTGGCCGATTCGCTCGATCACGCGTTTGAAGATGTAAGTGAGCGGATTTGGACGGAGACGAAATTGAAGTCGGAAGAAATGTTACGCGCAGTGGATTCGGCGCTCGCGCTGGCAGGCGATGAAATACCAATTCCAGAAAAGGAAACTATTCTGCAATGTGCGACAGCGGTGCGCGAAGCGCTGGAGACGCAGGAAGTGGCGCCATTAAAACAAGCGAATGCGGCGCTCGATGACGCAACTCAGGCATTGGCCGCGATCATCGTAGAAAAAGTGATGGCAGAGAATTCGCCCGCGAAAAAGTAGCGCGCTTCATCGTAAACTACGCGCTCGCAGAAGCGGACGGCGACGAATTCCCGCCAGGAGTCGGCGAGGGGAGGGCATCGAATTTCTTTTTGGCTTCGTCAAGCAATCGCTTTTCTTCGGGAAAAAGCGGGCCGTGCTGTGCGGCCTCGAGGTATTCCTTCGCCAGTTCGGGTTGGTTTTCATCGAGCAGCAAAATGGCAACATAAACGGCGGCGTGAGAGTCGTGCAATTTTTCGTTAGGCAATTTCTTTAGAATGTCGATGCCTTCGCCTGTGCGTCCATGGCTGTAGAGCGAAAAGGCGTAAGTCACCGCGCAGTTCACATCGTTAGGTTCTTTGTCGTAAGCCTCTTTCGCAAGGCGATGGCTTTCGGAGGCGTTGCGTTCAATTAACATTCCGAGACGTGCATAGTCGGCCATCGCTCCGATCTCGTTAGGCGAACTTTCATGCAATCGCTCCATGGTTTTATAGAGATTCGGCAGATCGTTTTTCTGGCGATAGATCTGGACGAGCGCATCGAGAGCTTCGCGCCGGGTCGGCGTATTTTTCGAAACCTGCAGCCACAATTGTTCGGCTTCCGGTATCAATCCCCATTTTGTCGCAAGTCGCGCAAGATCGGCTTGTCGCTGCGGTTTATTCGCCGCCGCGTAATCGGCCGAACTCCAAAGTGAATCGAACTCGGCATCGGCTGCGGAGACGCGCGATTGCCTGGCGGCGTAGGCCTGGTAGGTGAGACGCAAATATTCGGAGTCGCCCCAATCGCCGCTGCGTGTCCAACGTTTCAGACGCGACCAATTTTTTACCGCGGCAAACGCCTCGGCAATGGCCACGGCAGCCGGCGGATGCGTCGTTTCGTCGGATTTTAATTTCTCCACCCATTTGAGGACGTCCGCGGAAAGGTCGTGCTGGTTCATCCAGTTCATGAGCAGAGCGAGATCGTTGGGATTACGCGCCGCGACCGGTTTCACTTTTTCCAAAAGTGCGCCAAATTTTTTCGGGTCGAGTTTTTGGTAGAACTCAAGGCAAAGAAGGTAATCCGCGAAAGTGACCTGCTGACTCATCTGCAGTTCCTGCGCAAAACCATCCGCCGCGAGCAGGTTGTTGTGTTCTACCGCATCGGTTAGAAGCGCACGCAATGCGCCAGCGTGAAATTCGCCAATCTTCGTTAGTCGTTCGAGGGCATTTCGCGCGCTCGCGCTCTTTTTTTCATCGGGCGAATGGATTTGAATAACGGCGAGGTTGAATTGGTAAACATCGTTGTTGGGTTCTTTTTCCACCGCGGCAGCGAACTGCTTTTCCACTTCTGTTTCGTCGCCTTGAGCCCGCGCCAGCCAGCCAGCGACGATGTGATACGACGCCTTATCCCGGTCGTTAGGCGAAATGTCCTCGAGCGCCTTGCGCGCGGTGTCGATTTGACCAAAACGCAAAGCGGCCGAGACGAGATTGAGATGACTGTCGAGATCGTTCGGAAGCATCCGCGCGATTTGCGCGCGCCAGGCGACGGTTTCCTGTCTGCTCTCTTTCTCCGTCGCTTCTGCAAGAATATAGAACGCCGGAAGCGAATCGCCTTTAACTCGCAATGCATTCTGCGCGGCGCGATAGGCTTCGTCGAATTTTTCCGCGCGCAACATTTGATCCGCGTGTTTAAGTAAACGCGATTCCCGCCAACTGCTGTAGGCCGCGGGCGCGTAAATAATGAGCAGGACCGTGATCGCGATGCCTACCGCCGTCGCACCGAGAACGAGCGCGACACGGTTTGGCTTCAGTTCCGGTTTAAAAGTTGGGGACGACCGAACGCGTTTGCGTCGAATGCGTTTAACCGATTTGCCCATTCCAGTCTCTTATGCCTGTGCGCAGCGAGATTGCAAATGAGCCTAACGTTGGAAAGCTAGGCTTCAGCTGCCTGCTCTGATTCGTGGACCACGGGCACCTCCTCGATTGTTTCCATGACTTCTTCGCGCAAGCGGGCGCCCCAAACATAACGAGCAAGCAATACTTTTATCGTGGCGGTAAGAGGTATGGCGAGAATGGGTCCGAGCAACCCGCCAATCAACAAACCCCAGACAAATATTGAAACGATCACCGTCATGGGATGCAGACCAACGGAATTGCCGACGATGCGTGGCGCGTAAAACATGCCTTCGAGATTTTGCACGACAATGAAAATGACCGTGACCCATAACGGATTCCACCAATCGCCATACTGCGCTGCTGCAATCAAGACCGCTGGGACCCAGCAAAGAATAATTCCGATGTAAGGAATCATTGTGAGCACGACCACGAGACAACCGATCAACGGCGCAAAATTTAACCCATAAATAGAAAGAGCGACGCCGATGAGCAGACCGTCGACGAGACAGACGAGAAGTTGTCCGCGAAAATAAGCGATGATGTAGCTGTTAATTTGTAAGAGACAGTCGGCCACTTCGTCTTTCAGCGCAGAATCGCGCAGAGGGAGATATTCTTTCCAACGCCGCGCGATGTCTGGCCGCTCTTTCAAGAGAAAAAACAGATAGATTGGAACCATGACAAGACTGAGGAGAAAGCCGAACGCGCCAAGAAATCCGCCGATGCTTTTTTGCGTCAGATTCCAAAGCTTTTCGCTCAAGTTCGGAATCTGACTTTGCAGGTTAGGCAGCTGTTTCTGCACCCATTCCTGAATGCGCTGGCGTTCGGCGGAACTGATCTTAGCCGGTGCAGCTTTGACTTCCTCAATTCCAGCGGACGCATCGTCTGTGGCTGGTTGTGGGGACGCGGCGGGTGTGGGCGTTGGCGAAGAACGCGAGGGTGAGCCTAAAACCCAATCAACGAAACTGGTCGCGGCTGCTGATTTTCCTTTCGTCGCTCCGGGCATTCCAAAAGTGCGATCGTATTTGTAGATCAGATCGACCAGGCTATCGCGCGCGCGTTGCGTATAGGCTGGCAGTTCCTTGGCAGCGCTTGCGCTCTGCATTGAAATCACCGGCACCAGCCACGCGAGTAATCCGCCGATCGCCAAAAAGGCGACGGCAAAAAGAAGCAGCGTTGCCTTCGTCCTTCCAATCCGACTGCGACGAACCAGATAACTGACAACCGGATCGAGGAGGTAAGCGAGGATCGCAGCAATCGCGACCGGGATCAGTATCGGCTGGAGAAATCCGATCACATTCGAGGCCAGCCAGATCACGGAAACGACAACGCCCACAATAAAGACGATAAAAATCGCGGTCAGCGCCGCCCACATTATTTGGCGCTGCGAAGGCGTCGGATATTTTTTCACGCGCACGATTCCTTCGGCATCAAAACTATTGCAGCGGGTTTGTCTTCGCCGATTGCCCTTTGCTCATCTTTGTTTTCGCGCTCTCGATTTTAGCGGCAACCGACTTGTCTCCCGGCTCGAGCAAGATCGCTTTCTGCCAATACTCGAGTGCCTGTGCGACATTGTTCAGTTTCGAATACGTATCCCCGATGTGAACAAATACCGTGGCGTCCGGCTTTGGAATTCCTTTCGCCGCGCGCAATAAATAATCGAGAGCATCGTTATATTTCGCTTTCCGAAAATTGAGCCAACCCATGCTGTCGAGGTAAGCGCCGCTGTTCGGATCAAGTTCGAGCGCGTGCTTGATCATCTGTTCGGCTTCCTCGAGGTGCATGTTGTGTTCGACCCACATGTAACCAAGATAGTTGTAGGCTTCCGCGGCATTGGCGGGATCGAGCGCGATCGAACGCTTGAAAAGGTCCGCGGCTTTATCGAAGAAACCGGCCTGATCTGCCGTCGCGCCGTAATCGAAATAAAAACGCGCGTTGACGATTTCCGAGGAAGAAAGCTCGGCTTCCCGTAACGCTTCCTCGAATGTGGTCACGGCCGCTTGTGGTTGCTTCGTTTCGCGCAAAGCGATCGCCAGGTAATAGGTGATCTCTGGCACATCCGGAAAACGGCGCCGCGCATCGCGCAAAACACGGACCGCGTGTTCGTTTTCTCTTAATCGACCGAGAAGCAGTTCGCCGAGACGTAAAAAATTTGTCGGGCGAGTTGGGTTGATAAGCAGACTTTGTTCGTAGTTCTGCGCGGCTTTACTAAAATCTGCTTTCGATTTGTCGGTTTGATTGTTCCGCTCAAGGGCGCGCGCTTCGTCTTCGTAAACTCCGGCGAGCAATTCATACGCTTGCCACTTTTCCGGATGGGAATGGATGATCTGTTGGAGCATCTCAATTGCCTGCGGCCATTGGCTGGTGAGCACGAAACCGGTGGCAAGTTTTTCGCGCGCATTGGAATCATCGGGCGACCGCTCTAGAACCTTGAGATAAAAAGGAAGCGCTTCTTTGATTTGCTGCGAGGCGGCGAAATAATCGGCTACCTCTTTCAAAACATCCGCATCATCCGCGCCGAGATCTGCGGCTTTGGTGAAAATAGAATTTACGCGTTGCACTTCGGCCGGGTTCGGCGCGATGTCCGCTTTGAAAATGACCGAGGCGAAGAGTTTGCCGAGTTGAATCAAAAAAGTCGGATTCTTACTATCGACTTCGAGCGCACGATCGAGGGCATCAAGCGCCTTTTGCGGTTGGCCCATTGCTAGTTCGATTTCGTAGAGTCGTTGATAGACTTCGATATTTTGCGGATCCAAAGCGAGCGCCTGCTCTGCATACTTCAACGCCTGATCCATTTTCTTAAGGTCCCTCGAATAAATGATGGCGAGTTGCAGATAAGGCGGACCTGCCTCTTTCGGATTCGCTTTGATCGCATCCTTCAAAATGTCGATCGCGAGAGGATAATCATCCTGTCGGGTCAGCAATTCGGCGACGTGAGTGGCGAGATCGATTTCGCCGGGGTCGACGTTGAGAACTTTTTGGAAGGAGTCGATCGCCTTCTCCATTTCACCGAGATCTTCCCAGCGTTCGCCTTGAACAAAATGCGCAAGCGCATCGGCTTTACGGACATTGCCCGGATCCAGGCTTAAATCTTTGGGCGGCACGCGAACGAAGGAATCGTCGTTCTTTTCCGTTTTCACGACCGGTGTAGCCGGTCGGACATTTCGCAGCGGAGGTTTGACCGAGGGGCGAGCGAGACTGCTCGAGATTGGCAAAATGAAGGCGATCGCGCAGACGAGCGCACGCCAGGTCGCAATCCTGCGGGGTTTCACGGCAGGAGTGTAACGGGACGAAAAGGAAGGTGCAAACGCGGACGCCCCTTGCCTAACGAATAATCGCGACCGCAAAAACTACGATTTATAACGGAGACGCTTCTTGTGGCGATTCTCTTTCATGCGTTTGCGGCGCTTGTGTTTAGAGATTTTCGCCTTGCGACGTTTTTTTAGAGAGCCCATGCGGTTTGATCAGCGGAGCGCAATGCAAGCACTGGTCGGTGCAAACTGCAACTCACTTCTTCGTGTCGCGCAAGGTTTCTTCCAGGAGTGCGGCATGCTCGGCCGGCTTGACCCGGCGAAAAATCTTCGCGATACGGCCCGCGGCATCGATCACGAATGAGGTTCTCTCCGTGCCCATGTATTTCTTCCCATACATGTTTTTCTCCACCCAAACGCCGTAAGCCTCAGCCATCTTATGTTCGGGATCCGAAAGCAGCGGAAATGGCAGTTGGTATTTTGCGATAAATTTTTCGTGGCTCTCGATTGGATCCACGCTGACACCGAAGATTTCGGCGCGTCCATCGAAATCGCTCCAGGCGTCGCGCAGTCCGCACGCTTGAGCGGTACATCCCGGCGTGTCGTCTTTCGGATAAAAATACAAAACGATCAGAGCGCCGCGAAAATCATCGAGTGAGACTTGGCGACCAGAATTGTATTTGCCGCTCACGGCGGTGGCACTGAACGGCGGCGCGGGATCACCGATTTTCAATTCGGAAGTCTCTGCGTTTTTATTTGTCATCAAACTGTTTCTTCGGAAGCGAGGCTGCATTCATGCTCGATCGTTTCGAATTGCAGCGTCGCGTGGTGGATTTGGAATTGCACGAGCAAATCCTTCGCGGCCTTATCGAGGAGCGAGCAATCGCAATCATCGACGTCGCGCACTAAATGTGCGGTCAACGCGGTTTCCGTGGTGCTCATCGGCCAGACGTGAAGATCATGCACGGCGGTGACATGCGGCAGGCTGGTCAAATACGCGCGCACTTCCGCGATCTCGATTCCCTCGGGCACACCGTGCAACGCGAGATTGATTGAATCGCGCAGCAAACTCCACGTTCCCCAGACAATGACCGCGGCAATCACCAAACTCACCGCCGGATCGATCCAGCGGATTCCAGTTACAAGAATCGCCCAACCCGCGAGCACAACGCCGAGCGAAACGACCGCGTCGGCCGCCATGTGCATGAACGCGCCACGAATATTCAAGTCGTGCTTTCGTCCTGAGAAAAACATCAGCGCGGTTGCGGTGTTGATGACGATGCCGATCGCAGACACCCAGATGATTGTTTTCCCTGCGACATCGGGTGGATTGGGCAAACGACGAACGGCTTCCCAGGCGATCGCACCCACGGAAACGAGAAGAAGAATTCCGTTGAAGAGCGCCGCAAGTATTGACGAACTTTTCCATCCGTAGGTGCGCCGTTCCGTTGGAGCGCGACGCGATAACGTGGCGGCACACCAGGCGAGCAACAATCCGAGGACGTCGCTCATGTTGTGGCCGGCGTCGGCAATCAGCGCGAGCGAATGCGCGAAAAATCCGAAGCCAGCTTCAATCACGACAAACGCCAAATTCAAAGCGACACCGATCGCGAATGCGCTTGTGAACGAAACGTTCGCGGCTCCGTGACCCATGGAGCAGTCGTGTTTCCCTTGTGTCATTTCTCAAATAAAATAATTAGCACGCCGATTACGCAAAGCAGGAAACCCATCAATCCACTCTCGTATTTTTCGAGCAGACCGAGTTTGATTTTGCGAACACCGGCGAGCGTTAGTGCGGTAAAAATTACCATGCCGGTAACGCAACCGATCGAAAGAATCGCTGTTAGAAGCGCAAAGCCCGCCCAGCCATAACGAACACCGGAAGCGTAAATCGGAAGAAATGCTTCGCACGGCGAAAAGGTTAGCAACGCGAGCAGACCGGTAATTGCCGTCCGATCGGAAACCGGCCGCGGCCTTTCGTGTTCGTGATAATGATCATGCTCGTCAGCTTCATGTGCATGCGCATGCCCGCCTAACAAGTGGGTATGCGGATGACCTTTGGTAATCACCTGGCGAAGAATATAAAATAATCCGAGCAATAGGAGTGCCGTACCCGCGATTCGTGGAAACCAATTCCCGATCTTTTCGTTCAAGACGATCCCAAACCATGCGATGAAGAGGCCCAGTAACGCCGTGAACAAAACATGTCCGCTGCCGGCGAACGCGGTGATCGCGAGAGTGCGCGCATGACTCCACCGTTGTGCTCGCGCGGTGAGAACGAACGGCAGCCAATGCGTTGGAATGGCGGCATGGAAAAACGCCACACCAAAGCCGGTGATCGCGATTGTCGTTAAAACCGCTTCGTTCATTTAGCGACAATGTGGCGGCACTTGCGCGACTGCCAATGGTTTTCAATCGCCGGGCGGAGAAATCGGGCTGGCGGGATTCGAACCCGCGGCCTCCTGCACCCGAGGCAGGCGCTCTACCAAGCTGAGCCACAGCCCGAACTGAAGCGCAATTATTTCGCGTATTTTGGCGGCAGTAGCAAGAACTACTGCGCGTCCGTAATTTCACTTCGGCCTAACGAGTCGTCATCAGAACCCGATCAGGAAGCGCTCTTCGATTTGGAGCGTGACCGTATCGCGCACATTAGAAATTAACAAACCGTTTGACAAGCGCGGGGCGCGCTCGCAGAGTCAGCGTTCGCTTTTTGTCTACGATGCTCGCCTCACCAATCGTTCCTTCAACCATCACGGGCAGCACGCCGGCTATTCTTCGATTCCCCGCGGAGGCGACCCGCGGCGTCCGTTCCCTGCGCAATATGACCACTCAACTCCTGCAAGAAGCGGCCCAAGTGATCCCCAATCAGCAACTCCTGATTAATGTCGTTTCCAAGCGCGTTCGGCAACTCGGCCTTGGGCATCGTCCTTTAGTCGAAGCAGGTCCACGCGCTTCACTGACCGACATCGCGCTCAAGGAAATCATTGCAGGTAAGTTGACCTTCGAAAAGATCGAAGAATCAGCTGAAGGCGAATAGTTTTTGCTGCATCGGGAGAGCAGGCCATGGCGGCCGAGTCGATTCTTAATCGCAAGGCGTTGCGAGATTTCCATATCCTCGAGCGCTACGAAGCGGGCATTGCGCTAAAGGGCAGCGAGGTCAAATCGATTCGCGCCGGCAAAGCGAATATCAGCGATGCATTTGCGCGCATCGAAAAGGGCGAAGCGTTTATGCACAACGCCGATATCCAACCCTACGAGCGTGCCAGCCATGAAATTCCCGAAGCGAAGCGGGTACGGAAACTTCTGCTTCATCGCGCGGAGATCGATAAACTCTACGACCTAACGAATGTCGCTGGACGCACGCTCGTCGTTCTAAAGTTGTTTTGGAAAAACGGCCGATTGAAAACAGAGATTGGTGTGGCACAGGGAAAAGTAGCGCACGACAAGCGGCAGGATTTGAAAAAGCGTGCGACCGATCGTGAAACAGCGCGTGAAGTGGCGCGCTTCAATCGGAAGCATGGATGACGAACATGAATGATAACGGTTCGAAACGATCCTGGATTTTTCTTTGTGCGGGCGTTGCGTTAGCGAGTTGGGCAATTTCCCGCGCGCTGCGCAAAAGTTTTTCCTTCGCGGGTAAATCGGTGTTGATCACGGGAGGTTCGCGCGGGCTCGGCCTGGTCATCGCGCGACGCATTGCCGCTGAAGGCGGCCGCGTTGCACTGCTTGCGCGCGATGCCGATGAGCTAGTACGCGCACGCGATGAGATAAGGGCGACCGGCGGCGAGGCCATTACCGTCGTTTGCGATTTGCTTGATCGCTCTCAGATCGGAAGCGCGATCGAAAAAGTCGTAAGTCGCTTCGGAACCATTGATGTTTTGATTAACAACGCCGGTGTGATCGAAGTCGGCCCGCTGGCGCACATGCAACGAGAAGATTTCGAGCGCTCGATGAATATCCATTTTTGGGCGCCGTTTAATTTAATTCGTAAAGTTATGCCTCATATGCAGCGGGCTGGCGGCGGGCGCATCGTCAACATCAGTTCAATCGGCGGTAAACTTGCGGTGCCGCATCTCGCGCCTTATTGCGCCGGGAAGTTTGCGCTCGTTGGTCTGTCAGATTCGATACGCGCCGAACTCGCGCTCGATAATATTCATGTCACGACGGTGACTCCGGGATTGATGCGCACCGGTTCGCATGTGAATGCGAAATTCAAAGGCAATCACGCAGCGGAATATGCTTGGTTCTCGGTGGCGGCTTCGCTTCCGATTGGTTCCATGAGTGACGAATGCGCGGGCCGTAGAATTGTTGAAGCCTGTCGCGCGGGGCAACCGGCGCTGATCATGCCCTTGCCCGCTCGAATCGGGATCGCAGGCAATGCACTTTTCCCAAATCTCACTGGATACGCGATGAAGTTAGTCAACCGGCTTTTGCCCGGCCCGACCAGCTCGAATGGCAATCAGTTGCGCTCTGGCTGGGAGAGCCGAGGCGCGAAGCCGGATGCAAGTTGGCTGGGCCGTTTAACCGATCGCATGGCTCGGCGAAACAACGAATCGTAACGATCGTTACTTGTTAGGCGAACGGCAGATTCGCTTTGATGCGCGCCATGTCGGTCTTATCCACGAGACCGGCTTTGCTCAACTGACGCTTCCGTTTCGCGTTCTTCGACGAAAGCAGATGTCTGCGCGAAGCATGTGCGCGCAAGATTTTTCCCGTCGCGGTAATTTTAAAACGTTTTGCGACGGCCTTACGGGTTTTGCTGCGCGCAATGGACTTGGGCATGAGGCGCGAAAGATAATGCAGTTTCCGAGAGTGACAACCGCGTTCTGCGTATCGATTTTGCGGCGACAACAAAGTTCTCGCATCGGCTTTCGTTCTCACAACATTGTTTCATATGGACGGTGCAGACGAGAAGTTGCCGCAAGTGATCATTGTCGGCGCTGGATTCGGGGGATTACAGGCCGCGAAGAAGCTCGCGTGCGAGCGAGTTCAAGTGACGGTAATCGACCGCACAAACTATCATCTGTTTCAGCCATTGCTTTACCAAGTCGCAACCGCGGCGCTTTCACCGGCCGACATAGCGGCGCCCGTTCGAGCTATTCTAAGTAAATGCCGCAACATGGAGGTCATACTCTCCGAAGTGCGTGCAGTCGACGTTGCGGCGAGAAAAGTTATCACAACCGATCGCGAATTTTCCTATGATTATCTCGTTCTCGCCACCGGTTCCCGGCATTCTTACTTCGGGCATGACGAGTGGGAAACGCTTGCGCCAGGTCTGAAAAGTTTGGAAGACGCGATCGAAATTCGGCGACGAATTTTGATGGCGTTTGAGTATGCGGAAAAAATCACCGACGAAGCGGCACGACGCGCTGCGTTGACCTTCGTCATCATCGGAGGCGGACCAACCGGTGTGGAAATGGCAGGCGCCATTGCCGAGATCTCGCGCCACACGCTCGAAAAAGATTTTCGGCATATCGATCCGTCGAGCGCGCGTGTGATCTTAATTCAGGGTGAGCCGCGCGTGCTTCCGGGTTTCCCGGAAGATTTGTCGGAGAAAGCGTTGAATCAGTTGCGCGATCTCGGCGTGGAAGTGCGCACCGGCGTTCACGCCACGAATGTCACCGAGGCCGGCCTCAACGTCGGCGATGAATTCATTCCATGCCGGGTAAAAATCTGGGCCGCTGGAAATACCGCATCATTCGTTGGCAAGTCGTTAGGCGTGCCGGTCGATAAAGTCGGACGCGTGATCGTGAATAACGATCTTACAGTTCCCGGTTATCCCGAAGTGCAGGTCATCGGCGATCTCGCTAATTTTCCGTATCAAACCGGTTCGCCGTTGCCAGGAGTTTCGCCGGTGGCAATGCAGCAAGGGCGCCATGCCGCGAGCAATATTCTCGCCATGATCGATCATCGAAAACCGCAACGCTTTTGGTATTGGGATAAAGGCAACATGGCGACGATCGGCCGCAATAAAGCTGTCGCAGATTTAAATTTCGTTCATTTCAGCGGCTTGCCCGCGTGGTTGGCCTGGCTGTTTGTGCACATTCTTTTCCTGGTCGGTTTCCGCAATCGCATCATCGTCCTGCTGCAATGGGCCTGGGCGTATATCAGCTTCAATAAAGGAGCGCGTTTGATCACGCGAAATTTTCAGGCGGAAACGCGACCTCCAGCGTAGATGGCGAAACATCAGTTACCGCATCTCCGCATCGCCGTCGTTGGTTCGGGCGCGATCGGTAGTTATTACGGAGCCAAGCTCGCGTACTATGGGCGCGATGTTCATTTCTTGATGTGCAGTGATCTCGGAGTTGTGCGCAAACGCGGGATTACCGTTCGCAGCAAAATGGGAAACTTTCGCGTCGCGAAAGTAAACGGTTATGCATCGACGACAGAGATCGGCCCGAGCGATCTTGTGTTAGTTGCGCTTAAATCAACATCGAACGACGAGCTCTTGGAACTGATTCCGCCGTTACTTCATGAAAAGACAATGTTGCTGACGTTGCAGAACGGTTTTGGCAATGATGATTTCCTTGCGGAAAATTTCGGCGCCGAACGCGTTCTCGGCGCACTTTGTTTTGTTTGCGTCAGCCGCACCGAACCCGCCGTCATCGAGCATTACGATTTTGGACGGATCGCGCTTGGCGAATACCGCGGGTATCCGTTGCCACGAACGCATGACACTGCGTGGGAATTCAAACGTTGCGGAGTCACTTGCACTGTCGTGGAAAATCTCCAGCTCGAGCGCTGGCGCAAACTTGTCTGGAATATTCCCTTTAATGGATTGTCGATCACAGCTGGCGGCGTGGATACCGCACAGATTCTCGCGGATGAAAAGCTGCGCACGGAAGCGTTGGCGCTGATGGACGAAGTCATCGCGGCAGCAGGTAAATGCGGACACTTCCTTCCGACGGCAGAAGCGCTGACACAAATGCAGCGCACAGAAGAAATGGGTAATTACAAACCTTCGACGCTCATCGATTTTGAAGCGCACAAGCCGTTGGAAATTGAAGCGATTTGGGGAGAGCCGTTGCGCCGGGCTAAGGCAGCAGGCGCAAATATGCCGCGCTTGGAGAAGCTTTATGCTCAACTCCGAGAACTCGATCGAAGAAATCGCGGCGAGAGAAATTCCTCGCCTAACGAGTTGAAGAATGTCCTCGATCGCAGTTCATAATCGACAGCGAGGAATCAAGCTCGACGTCGCGACAATGCAGAGTTTTGCCGAGCGCGCTTTGAGTCTAACGAGAAAAACGCCTTCACCGGCAAAATCGCGCGCGATGGTGTGGCCGGACGTTCACGTGATGCTGATTTCCGATCGGCGCATGAGCGAGTTGCACGAGCGTTTTTTAAAAATCAAAGGACCCACCGACGTAATTACATTCCAGCACGGGGAGATTTTCATCAGCGTCGAAACCGCTCGGCGACAGGCGCGCGCTTTCGGAACTTCTCTACGCGGTGAAATTGAGCTGTATTTAGTTCACGGTCTCCTTCATCTGCGCGGCTTTGATGATACGACTGCCTCATCCGCGCGAGTGATGAAGAAGCAACAGGGGCGAATCGCGCGGGCGGTATCGAAGTAGCTGGACCTCGTGAACGGTTGGAACAAGATGCATCGTATGTTACTCTTGGCGCTATGAACTGGCGGTTAGGGCAGGGGAGCGTGATCTCGCCAGAACAAACAACACCGCGATCGACGGTGAAAGAACCGGAACGGGAAGAACAAACCGGCACGCAAGAAGCAGTCGATGTTCCCTGGCAAGTCGTGGTGCATAATGATCCGGTCAACTTGATGACGTACGTGACGATGGTTTTCCAAAAAGTGTTTGGCTATCCACGGGAAAAATCGGAGCGCCACATGCTCGAAGTGCATCAGAACGGTCGCTCGATTTTGTGGAGCGGTGTGCGCGAACGCGCAGAGTTTCACGTGCAGCAACTGCACGGCTATTTGTTGCTCGCGACGCTCGAGCGTGTGAGTTGATATGGAGTTCCAGCGCGACGGCGATGTTCTCGAACTTTCAGAACTCGATCCGTTTCTCGCCGAACTTTTAAGACAAATTCCTGCAAGCACGAGGTGCGACGATGCCCCGGCGGCGGAGAAGCGTATTTACTGCGAACCGGCAGCGCCTAACGAAGAAGAGATTTGTGCCGAGTGGAAATTGTATGTGCAGCCGGAATTACGTCACCTTTTCCAAGCTGCGACTGAAACCGTCGCTGCAGACTTGCAGCAACTGAACGGGAGCGAGAAGCCATTCGCCAACTGCACGCTTCGGATTCCTACCGACCACACCGACGCCTGGCTCAACGCTCTCAATCAGGCTCGGTTGGCCATTGCCGCAAAAAACAACTTTAACGAAGGCGAGCTTTGCGACCATTACCGATCCCCAATCGGTTCGCGGCGCGATCTCAGCCTCTTCCAAGTAAACTTCTACGGATTTCTACAAGAGTTTATCCTGCGCGAAATGGGCGAACACTGAAGCGACGTCAGCCTCCCTTGCGTTCGCGCACCATATGCATCAGACGTTCTTTTAAGTGGGTAGATGTTTTGGCCGGCTGCAGGCTTAGAGCGAAGGCTTCATGCAGGGCATAACATTGCGCAATCGCATCCTCGGCTTTTTGCCCCAATTTTCTGCGACCAATTTCGAACTCTTCCGTCTCGTCCGGTTCCAATGCACCGATCACGTAGAGCCGTGCCTGGTTCTCAAATTCTTCAAAGCTCATCTTTCAACTCCTTGAGGCCGTCATATATTTTTTTGAGCCCCAATTCGAGGCGGGTTTTAACCGTCCCTAATGGTGTATTCGTATTAGCGGCGATTTCGCGCTGACTCATTCCGCGAAAAAATGCGAGGTCGATCGCCTGCTGCTGGGCCGTGGGCAGCGAATTAATGACGTTACGAACGATCACACGCGTGTCGGAAAAGTTAATTTCAGCCTCTGTTGAGTTGTGAATCCAAGCTTCCGGCTGCTGCTCTGTCTCGGCCTGTAAACGCTCTCCCGCTCGGGCATAAGCTTGCTTTTTACGTAAACCGTCGATTGCTCGACGGCGAGCCAGCGTTACCATCCAACCGAGAGGCTTGCCCTTTTGGGCGGAGAAGTTTTTCGCCTGGTTCCAGATCTCCATGAAAATTTCCTGTAGCAAGTCTTCTGCCTCAGCTTCGTTGTGGATAACGCGCAGGATCAGCGCCTTTAGAATTCCATTGTATCGATCGTAGAGTTGAGAGAGGGCCTCGGGATCCTCGTTTTGGATAGCGTGCATCAAGTCCAGATCGGTCGCAGCTCCCGGCTCGAGTTCCGGCGTTTTCGCGGGCAAGCGCGTCGGCTCTTCGATTTCCTCCTCCGGCTCGGCGCCGTTTCTTGATGTTTTCATGCGAGTACCAGATTTAGTGGGAATCATGCAGTCCGTCCAACCTATTCGACTCTCCAGAACGAACTCTTGACGTAAGGGTTCGCCCGAAAAATATTCCCCGCTCGCGTTCGGGCCATAATTTCTAGATGAAAAAAACTTTCTACACTTTCTTAATCGCCGGCCTGGCGCTTTCCACCTCGATGCGTGCGCAGGATGCGCCGAGTCGTCCGTTGAAGGATCCGACGACAGATCCGAGCATTGAGCCAACACCATTGCCGCGATCGAATATTTCCCCCACACCAGAACCGGCAACACCCAGACCTAAACCGACGCCGAGAGCCACGCCCGCCCGACCATCTCCGACGCCGGAACCCAGTCAACCGGCACCCAGCGCAACCCCGGAACAAACGCCCTCCAAAAAGGTAACCAAAGTCGTCGCCAAACCGGAACTGACACCGCCTCCGGCGGCGCCCAAGCATAAATCGGATGTGACACCCACCGCCAAAGCGGAGGCCCGACCTACGCCTGGCAACGCGCCGCGTTCACGAAAAGATGAGCGCGCTGTCGCAGCGAAACTGAAAGACTTGGAGAAGGAATGGGAGGCCTCATTCAATAATCCTGCGGTCATCGAAAAATCGCTGGCGGACGATTTCATCGGCACTTCCCCCGGCGGAAAAGTCATGACGAAAAAGGATCTTTTGCGCGAAGCGAAGGAGGACACGAGCCCACCGCCAAAAACAATCGCGCGCGATCTCGATGTGCATTTCTACGGACCCGATATTGCAGTCGTGACCGGCGCGTCCAGACAGATCGACAAAAACCGCGCCGGCCAAAACGTCGAACACAATTATCGTTTTACCGACACATGGGTTGAGCGGGACGGCATTTGGAAATGCGTCGCCAGCCAATCGATCCTGTTGCCGCGACAGTAGCTCGACTCGTTAGGCGTTTTTGGAGACGGAAGGACTAATTGCGTCCCGTCGATTTGTGCGCCAGAAGTTAGCCTCAATGCACCAGCAGTCTGAGACCGACACCTCCGCTGATCCACTCTGGTACAAGGACGCGATCATTTACGAGCTGCATGTCAAAACGTTTCATGACAGCGATGGCGATGGGATAGGAGACTTTCGCGGGGCGATCGAGAAACTCGATTATCTCCGCGAGCTCGGCGTCACGGCGATCTGGCTGCTTCCGTTTTATCCCTCGCCATTGCGCGATGATGGCTACGATATCGCAGATTATTTCGATGTTCATCCGAGCTACGGAAGGCTCGAAGATTTTCGCGCGTTTCTCGATGCGGCGCACGAACGTGGCCTCCACGTCATTACCGAGTTGGTCATAAATCACACTTCCGATCAAAACCCGTGGTTTCAAAAATCGCGACGTGCAGCACCCGGCTCGCCCGAACGCGAAGTTTATGTCTGGAGCGATTCGCCGGAAAAATACAAGGAAGCGCGCATCATCTTTAAGGATTTCGAGACTTCAAACTGGTCGTGGGATCCAATCGCAAAAGCGTACTACTGGCATCGCTTCTATTCACATCAGCCCGATTTGAATTTCGATAACCCTGCCGTGCACGAATCTGTGCAGAAGGTGCTCGATTTTTGGCTGAGCATGGGCGTGGACGGTTTGCGGCTCGACGCCGTTCCTTACTTATATGAACGCGAAGGCACGATCTGCGAAAATTTGCCGGAAACGCATGTTTATTTGAAAAAGCTGCGCGCGCATTTGGATGCGAATTTTAAAGATCGCATGCTTCTGGCCGAGGCGAACCAATGGCCGGAGGACGCCGTCGCCTATTTCGGCACGGGCGATGAGTCGCACATGAATTTTCATTTCCCGCTTATGCCGCGCATGTTCATGGCGCTGCAGATGGAGGATCGCTTTCCTATCATCGATATTCTCGAACAGACGCCGCCGATTCCAGAGAATTGCCAGTGGGCCATGTTCCTTCGTAATCACGACGAGCTCACGCTTGAAATGGTGACGGACGAAGAACGCGATTACATGTGGCGCGTCTACGCGAACGATCCGACGGCGCGAATCAATCTCGGCATTCGCCGCCGGCTCGCGCCGCTGCTGGCAAACAGTCGTCGCAAAATCGAATTGCTAAACATCCTGCTTTTTTCCATGCCGGGAACGCCGGTGATTTATTACGGCGATGAAATCGGTATGGGCGACAATTTTTATCTTGGCGATCGCAACGGCTGTCGCACTCCGATGCAATGGAGCGCCGATCGCAATGCCGGATTTTCGAAAGCGAACCCGCAACAATTGTATCTGCCGATCACGATCGATCCGGAATATCATTACGAGGCGATCAACGTCCAAAATCAGCAGAAGAATTTATCTTCGCTGCTTTGGTGGATGCGCCGCGTGATCGCGATGCGCAAAAACTTTAAGGCGTTCTCGCGCGGCTCAATCGAATTTCTTTTCCCGGAAAACGCGAAGGTGCTGGCGTTTCTGCGTCAGTTTGAAGGCGAGACAATTCTCGTCGTCGCCAATCTCTCGCGGTTTTCGCAACCCGCTGAGCTCGATCTTTCGCGCTTTGCCGGCTGCTCGTTGATGGAAGTTTTCAGCCGGAATTATTTTCCGCGGATCAAAAAGTCGCCTTACCCGATCACACTCGGTCCGCATGCGCATTATTGGTTTGTCTTGCGCCAGCAAACCGCCGCCTCACGCGCTTCCGACAAACGCGTGCTACCAACAATTCGCATCGAGCCGAATATTGAAACTCTGATCGCTGGTGATCAACGCGCGCTTTTCGAGCGCGAGGTCCTGCCGGATTACATCCGCACCTGCCGATGGTTTGGCGCAAAGGCGCGCACGATTCGCACGGTTCAAATCACCGAGGAGTTGCCGATTGCGAACGAAGCGAACGCCGCGCGCATTTGGTTTCTCGAAGTCAGTTACATGGAAGGCGCGTCGGAGAATTACGCGCTTCCGGTGCAGATCACATCGGGTGCAGCGGCGAGTCAGCTTTTGCGCACTTCGCCGCAGGCGGTCATCGCGCGATTCAGCCGGGATGCGCAGTTTATTTTGCAGGACGCCGTCTGGGACAAACGTTTTCGCGAAGAACTTTTTCGCGCGGTGACAACGGAGCAATGCTTGAAAGGGCGCAATGGCGAACTCTGTGGCATCGCGGGCGCGGCATTGAAAGAGGAAGAAGCGAGCGGCCTCGATTCGCAGGTCATGAGCGCCGAGCAAAGCAATTCTTCGATGCTTTTCGATAACAAATTTTTCGTAAAACTTTATCGCAAACTCGAAGACGGCATGAACCCCGACGTCGAGATCACGCGTTTCCTAACCGAGCGCTGCAAGTTTCCCAACGTGCCGGAGTTCGCCGGTGCAGTTGAATATCGCCGGCCGAAAAGCGCGCCGACCGTTGTTTGCCTTGTGCAGCGCGCAATTCAAAATGAAGGCGACGCGTGGAAACTGACACTGGATGCGGTGGGTCGTTATTATGAGCGCGTCCTGGAATCGAAAGTGGATTTGCAAAGCGCGGCGACGCCGATGGGCGCGGCACTGGATGATTTGATCGGCGGAATTTTTCCCGAGAAAGCGAAGCTGCTCGGTCAGCGCACAGGCGAACTGCATCAGGCGCTTGCTTCCAATTCCGATGATCCTGCTTTTGCGCCGGAGCCGTTCAACGCCATGGCGCAGCGTTCGGTTTATCAAAACATGCGCGCATTATTGCGGCGCGCGTTCGCATTATTGCAGAAAAAAGTAGACGATCTGCCGGAGAATTTTCGCGATGAAGCGAGAGAAGTTCTCGCGGCGGAAAAAGAAATGCTCGCGCAGGAACAGCGCATCCTCGAACAACGTTCTGGCGCGGCGAAGATTCGCATCCACGGCGATTATCATCTGGGCCAGGCGCTCTACACGGGAAAAGATTTTGTGCTTTTGGATTTCGAAGGCGAGCCCGCACGCCCGCTCAGCGAACGAAAGTTGAAACGTTCCGCGCTGCGCGACGTCACTGGCATGATGCGCTCGTTTCAATACGCGGCTTACAGCGCGCTCTGGCAACGGTCGATGCGCCCGGAGGATATTCCGTTTCTCGAGCGCTGGGCTGATATTTGGTATCGGCAAATCAGCAGCATGTTTTTACAGAGTTATCTCGCGACCACTGCCGGAGCCATCTTCATCCCGGAAGGCGCGGGCGAACTGCAAGTGCTGCTCAAAGCGTATCTGCTCGACAAAGCCATTTACGAAATTGCTTACGAACTGAATCATCGGCCGTCGTGGGTGGTGATTCCGATCCGCGGCATTAAACACATCCTGAAATCTGCCTAACGAATCATGCGTGGATGGATTGGAACTTTGATTTTTTTCAGCGCTAGCCTAACGAGTGCACGGGCGGCAGACGAATTGCATTTTCAAAGCGGCGAAAAACAAACGGCGCTAATCGAGCTTTTTACTTCGGAAGGCTGTAGCAGTTGTCCGCCGGCAGAGGCGTGGTTGAGCAAACTGAAATCCGATCCGGGCCTGTGGAAGGATTTCGTTCCGCTCGCATTTCACGTGGATTATTGGGATCGCCTCGGCTGGCGCGATCGGTTCGCGTCGCGTGCGTGGACTGAGCGACAAAATAATTACGCGTCACTCTTGCGCAGTGATTCGGTTTACACGCCGGAGTTTATTCGCAATGGCGAGGAATGGCGTGATTGGTTTCACGATCGGCAATTGTCGAAGAGTGACGCGAAGAACGCCGGTTCGCTTTCGGTAACAACAACCGACAACAAAACTTTTTCGATCGCATACAGCGGTGGGGATAATTCCAAGTTTGATGCGCACATCGCGCTGCTCGGTTGCGGGATCTCATTGAAGATCGCCGGTGGCGAAAATAGCGGACGGCAATTGCAACACGATTTCGTTGTTCTCGACCACAAGTCGGTTCTGATGAAGACCGATGGAGCGGCAGCGCATGCGACTCTGGCCATTGACTCCGCGAGCAAAAACGCCCCGCAAAAAGCGGTCGCTATTTGGATCACGGAGGAAAATCAATTGAAACCATTGCAGGCTGCGGGCGGCTGGCTGCCAAACGTTGCGTTGACGAAATAAAGCCAATAGGGTTCGAACCGATGAATACTCCGCTTGAAATAATCGACCGACAGGTCGCCGCAAAACATCTGCTGACTCACCCGTTTTATCTGGCTTGGACACGTGGCGAATTGAGCAAGGCTGCGCTGACTGATTATGCGCAGCAATATTATCATCACGTGGCGGCATTCCCGACATATCTCTCAGCGGTGCATGCGCACTGCGACGATCAACCGACGCGGAAAGAACTTTTGAAGAATCTCATCGATGAGGAAGCCGGCTCGCCGAATCATCCGGAGTTGTGGTTGAAGTTTGTCGAAGGGCTGGGAATCTCGCGCGAGCAAGTTCAACGATCGGAAAAACGCGAAGAGACAACGCGATTGATCGAAACATTTCGCTCAGTCTGCCGCGAGCAATCGACTGCTGATGGTATCGCTGCGCTTTACGCATACGAATCTCAAATTCCGGCGATTTGCGAATCGAAGATCGACGGCTTGAAAAAGCACTATGCCTTCACGGACCCAGAACATTACCGGTATTTCAGCGTGCACATCGAAGCCGACCACGAGCACGCCGCGGCAGAGCGATTGATGCTGGAATCGCATGTAAACGAAAACAACGTCGCGGGAGTTTATCAATCAGTGCAGCGTGTTCTTGACTCGTTATGGGATTTGCTTTCGGGAGTTTGCGGACGTCACGCGATCGAGTGCGCGGCTTAGGATAATTTTTTCGTATGGCGGACCAAGTTTTAGCGGGGAAAGTCGGCGTCGTTTTCGGCGTGGCAAATAAACGCAGCATCGCATGGGCAATTGCAAAGGCGTGGGCCGCAGCCGGCGCGAAACTGATCTTTAATTATCAGGGCGAGCGCCTGAAAGAAAACGTCGAGGAATTGGTCGGCGAATTTGGTGCCGCCACGCCGCTTTATCCCTGCGACGTTTCCAACGACGCAGATATCGCAGATTTTTTCGGCAGGGTTCGCGGTGAAACGGATCGGATTGATCTGCTTCTGCATTCGGTTGCATTCGCGCCAAAGGAAGCGCTGGAGGGAGACTTCCTTAGCACGACGCGTGAAGCATTCCGCACGGCGCACGACATCAGCGCATACTCGTTAGTCGCGCTCGCGCGCGAAGCGGCGCCGATGATGACGAACGGCGGCAGTATCGTCGCGATGACGTATTACGGCGCGGAAAAAGTTGTGCCGCATTACAATGTTATGGGCGTAGCGAAAGCGAGTTTGGAAGCGAGTACGCGTTATCTCGCCTACGATTTGGGCCCGAAAAAAATTCGTGCAAATTGCATTTCGGCCGGACCGGTCAATACCCTGGCGGCGCGCGGAATCAGCGGCTTTTCGCAAATGCTCAAGCATTATCAGGAACGCGCGCCTTTGAAGCGTAGTTGCGATCCCGCTGAGCTCGGTGCGATCGGAGTCTTTCTCGCGAGCGAAGGCGCGGCTGCCATTACTGGCCAGGTCATCTATGTCGATGGCGGGTATCAGATCATGGGAATGTAGCGATTGCCGATCTCCGATTTACGACAGAATCTCGTCACGCTTCTTGGCCCGGAAGCAGTCAGCACTGATCCGCAAATTCTGGCGGAGCAGGGCGGTGATAAATGGGTTGCGCATCACGAACCGGACATCGTTGTCTTCGCGCAATCGACCGAGCAGGTCAGCGCGCTGCTGAAATTCGCTAACGAACGAAAGATTCCGGTGACGGCGCGCGGCGCTGGTTACGGATACGTCGGTGGTTGCGTTCCGGTGCGTGGCGGCGTTGCGCTTTCGCTCGCACGCATGAATCGAATCAAGGAAATCAATTTCGGGGACGCAATCGCGATTGTTGAACCCGGCGTTATTACGGGCGAACTGCAAAGCCGCGCGCGCGAGCAGAAATTATTTTATCCGCCCGATCCAGCGAGCCTGCACAATTGCAGCATCGGTGGAAATGTCGCGACGAATGCCGGCGGGCCTCGTTGTTTGAAATATGGCGTGACCCGCCATTACATCATCGGCCTCGAGGTCGTTCTCGCTAATGGTGAAATTTTGCGGACCGGTGGACGCGTCCATAAAAACAAAACCGGATTCGATTTGATCGGATTGTTCGTCGGTTCGGAAGGCATGCTTGGCGTTGTCACAGAAATCACCGTTCGCTTGTTGCCGCTGCCGCCCGCACGCGCCACGCTCTCTGCTTCGTTTGCGAACATGTCCGAAACTGCTGCGACCGTCCAAGCGGTTTTCGCCGCCGGCTTCCTGCCGTCCTCGCTCGAAATCGCTGATCACTACACGCTCGAGGCGGCGCGACATGATGCAGCTGTTGGACATGTCCCATCCGGAAACGCGCACTTGCTCGCGGATCTCGACGGACAGGAGGAAACCGTAGCGGTCGAAATGGAAAAACTCCGTGATCTCGTGGCGAGTCGAAAACCAACTACGCTGGAAATTGCGACGAATGAGGCGGACGCGGAAAAACTCTGGGCGTTGCGGCGCGAGTTCAGCAATTCGTTACGCGCTACCGGCCTAACGAAACTGAATGAAGACGTTGTCGTGCCGCGCAGCCGTCTGGTCGACTTGATCGATTTTGCCGAAGCGCTCTCGAAGGAGTCCGGCTTTCCCATCGCGTGTTTTGGGCACGCAGGTGATGGAAACATTCACGTCAATATCATGGCCGATCGATACAATCGCGATGCGGCCGTTCGGGAAAAGGTCGAGCACGCGCTCGATAAACTTTTCGCGCAGGTGCTGGCGTGGGGAGGAGTAATTACGGGCGAACACGGTATCGGCCTGGCGAAGAAACGTTGGTGGCCAGAGGCGGCGAGTGACACTTCACGCGAATTGCATCGCGTGCTGAAACGCGCACTCGATCCAAACAATATTCTCAATCCCGGGAAATTTTTGGATTAAGGACGAACGTAGCTTTGATGGCGCGATGATCGCTCGACTGCGGCGACGTGTTTATAATTCCCGCGTGGTGCAAGGTCGCATCGCGATAGAAAATATGATCGAAACACGCGGCGGGATATAGGCGATCCGGAGGAAATGTGATTCGCGATTTGTCCGGAACATTTTGCCACGCCCATTGAAATCCTTGGCCTAACAAGTTGCGCGTAGTCTTCTCGCTGTTGAATCGCGAGTCGCCCGGGGCGGTATTAAAATCGCCACCGACGATCCAGTGCAGATTTCCGAGTTTGCTGTAGGCATCTTTCATTGCGCGCATGTGAGCGAGCAGTTGATGGATGGATTCTTCGCGAATAGCGATGTTCTCCCGCAAGCCGCCGCGATTGCTCTTTAAGTGCAATGCGTAGACGAGCAGTAACTCGTTAGGCGAAAATTGATACGCGGCAAAGGCAAAGCCGCGTGGCGGCGTGATCGAATAACCGGGCTTCCATTGTTCCGCCCACGCGCTCAAAGGCTGCAACCGGCTCGCGATCGCGACTTGTTGCGCCACATTCTGCCCTTCCCGCGGCGGGAAGTTCGAACAAACGTCGACCTTGAAATCGTGTAACGGTTCAATCGCGACGCCTGCTTGCGCAAAATCGCGGACTTCTTCCATTCCGACAATGTCAGCGTCGATCCCGGCGAGATCGCGGTGAACAGATTCGATCTGTCGCGCTTGCTCACGGCCGTTCGCATTCGGACGTTGTCCCGGGAACCATTGAATATTCCAATAGACAACGGTGATCGAATTTTTTGGCGCCGGCGATGGCGACGGAGTTTCCTCCGCGAAAATTGTCGCGGCGATGCATGCTGGAATAATCCAGCGGAAGAGGGGAACCATTCCGCCAGACTAACCGGGGCGGATAATATTTTCGAGCTGTTTGCGAACTGCTTGTTCCGCGTTCTGATCCTGTTCGTAACCCCACGCTACAATCTCGAGCATTTGTGCGCCCATTTCGCGTTTGCCCGCCAGCACCGAGCGCAAACGGCCACCTGCGCTCCAATCTTCCTGATTGATTGTCGCTGCGTTCGGAATCGTTCCGTCCCAGTAAAAATAATAAACGTGCAGCGGAATGCCGTTGTTATCGAAAACGTAGGAACGAACAGAAAGAGGGACGCCATTGATAGTGAGAAGTTTTTTTTGGTCGCGACCGATTTGGCGCATGCCGCTGGCAGGCAAACAAATATCGGGCCTATGATTTTTGATGAACAAACCGGCAGTCCGGCCAGGCAACCACTTAAAAAAATACATGCCCCATTGATGGCCGTCGTTGCCGGTCCACGCGCCGCCGCCGCCATCGTTGTAGCGTAATAATTCCTGCGCCTGTTCTGCGACTGGAACGGATCGAAAATTTTCTGAGTGCGACGGCCAATCGATCGTCCATGCGGGGAGGCGGGAGGACGCCGATTCGTGCGCGCGATACCAGATTTGGGTGCCGACTTCAGCGACGATGATACCGGCGAGCAAACCAAGCAGCAAGGCACGCGGGATTCGAAAGGAATTCGGTACGGGCGATGGCGATATTTTAGCGATTACTTTTTTCCGGAGAAAGAGGCTTAGTCCCCAGAGCACAAAAAGACAGAGGAATAGGATCGAGAGGCCAGCGGGGTCGTGCCATTTCCTAATCGTGTCGGAGCCTTGCTGGGCGCCAAGCAGAACGAGGAGAAATGTGCGACCCAAATTGCAAACGAATGCGACAACCGTGCCGACCGCTACGAGCAGAATGCGGCGACCGACGCTGAAATCATAGAGTTCACCCAGAAAAAGGGAGACCATGAATGTTGCCTGGAGCGAACGCACGCCGGTGCACGCTTCGTCGATGCCAACGAGACCGGTGCCGATCTCGATCACGTTTCCCATTTGCACGGCCGGAACATTGATGGCGTTGAGCACCTCGACGTTTATCGCGGTGTCGGCGCGCATTAGTCCTTGAATGATAAATTGCTCGAACTGCGTCGGCCACGGCACGGCGACGAGAAAGAACAAAATGGGAAATGCGAAGTGGCGCACCCATGGCATTCCGCCTGCAAAATAAAATGCGGCGGCGCTGATGAAAACGACCGCCATCGCCATCATCCAACTCATCAAGCGCCAGTCAGGATTGGCTTCTTGAATCAAACGAATCGGAATGAGCAGCAGTGCGCCGGCAATAATCGTGAGCGCCGGAAGAAATCTCCTTCGCAGTGCGACAGGCGCCGGCGCAGTTTCCCATCGTCGCGCAAAAATAAATACCGTCAGAAGCGGAACGACCCAGCCATAGCCGTATTGGGGATTGACCGACCACTCGAAATGAAGCCGGGAGACTAGCTCCAGCCAGACCAATCCAACAATCGCGACAGCAAACCAGCTTATGGCTCGGCGGGAAAGTGCTTGCGGCGTCGAGGCGACGTCAGATGCGATCATTAAGGGCGAATGTGTGCGAGTTTGAGTTTACCTTTTGCAGCAAATTACGAGCCTTTGTCGTGTTGGCACAAATTTATCGAGGTGTTGCTTATTGAGTCAGGGCAGCCCATGCAGTTGCGCTTGCCTTCGATCACAGTATAATACGGCATCAAATTGGCTGTAGTGGGCGACTGTGATCGCACCGCTAAATGTTTGGATCTGGTCCAAATCTAAGCCTCCCGCCGGAAAAAAAGCGATGCAGCAACGCTCGGCTTTCTCCGGCTCAACGATAACGGATCGCAACACACGTGATCAGTCGATACCAACCGATTATATTATGAACCATCTTCGTTTCGCGCAGCCGTTTCCCGGCCGCAGTGTCTAGGTTATGAAACCAGGAACTTTTCTTCACACAACCGCGGTTTTGCTCTCTTCCGTTTCAGCGCTCTTTGCGGCCGGAGTCCCAGCGCAGCCGCCAGCCGCGAAAATTAAACTGAGCAAGAAAACGAGTCGCTTAACCGAAGATATTTTATTGCGGGTCGATCCCCTTGCCTACACTCCGCCAGCGACGAGTGGAATGGCGAAGCCAAAACACGGCGAGCATTATCCGTGGAAGAACGACATCGTCACCACGGTGTTTTGGATCGGTGAGGATGCGAGTGGCAACAATCCCGTCCCGAATCATTCCAGCTCATGGGACAAACATTGGGGACAAAACTACGGCGGCTATGACGATCCCAGTCCCGCGCATCGCGAGAATTATTTGCCCGTAAAATTTACACCGCGGCAAAATCCATTTTATTGTGCGCTCCCTTACAACGATAAAGCGAACACCGGACATCGGCCGGAAGCGCCGCGAGTCATTCCGTGGTTTAAGGATGCTTATCAAGGTCCGGCAGTTTCAGTCTGCAAGGATCGTTGGGTGGCAATCCGGAAAGGCAATCGTACGGTATATGCGCAATGGGAAGACGCCGGACCGTTTCGGACGGATCACTGGCAGTATGTCTTCGGAAACGAGCGTCCGAAACCAAATCTAAACAAGGGCGCCGGCCTCGATGTGTCGCCTGCCGTTCGCGATTACCTCGGGTTGCAGGAAACAGATGTGACCGATTGGAGATTTGTTGAGTTTAGCGAAGTGCCGCGTGGACCCTGGGCGGTTCTGGGAAACAATAACACTTTTGTTATCAACGTACGGAAATCGCAGCAGCAGCTTGCGGAAGCGAAACGCCCGGCAAAAAGTGCCGTTCGTTAGTCCGCACGCGGTTTTAAGCGGGCCGTTGGAGATGTCATGACGTTTCGTCTATCTCTCGTCGTTATTTTTATGAGTTCCTCGGCCTTATGGGCGGCGGAGGCAAAAAGCGACCCGCCGTTGCTCACGGGACGCGCCGCTATGGGCGATTGGACCTCAGATGCGCCGGGTGTGCGGCGAAAAATAACGGTGGGCGATTTGCCACCGCCTAACCAAACGAAATCCGCCGTGAATGACGCGAAGGTCGTTATACGCCCATCCGATGCAGAACTTCAGGCACCGCCGGGATTTAAAGTTGAAGAATATGCGCGGGGTTTTCGCAATCCGCGTTTTCTTCTCACGGCACCAAATGGCGACATTTTCGTCACGGAAAGTGAAGCGAATCGGATCACCGTTCTGCGGGACAAAACGGGCGACGGCAAACCCAACCTCAACGAAAGTTTCGCGGAGGTGGATCTCGACCAACCGTTTGGCATGGCGTTTTATCCGCCCGGCCCCACGCCCCATTATCTCTATGTTGCCAACACTAATGGCGTCATCCGTTTCCCCTATGAAAACGGGGATACGCATGCGCGTGGAGAAGCCGAACATCTCAATGTAACGCTATCTTCCGGCGGACTCTTGCACGGCGGCGGGCACTGGACTCGCGATCTCGTCTTTTCTCCTGACGGAAAGCGCATGTTCGTTTCCGTCGGTTCGCGCTCGAACGTTTCCGATAATGCGGCGGAAGCAAATCGCGCCCGCATTTTTGAATTCACGCCCGAGGGCGCGAATCAAAAAGTTTTTGCGTGGGGAATACGCAACGCCGTCGGCATCGCCTTTCGGCCGGGCACTAACGAATTGTGGATGAGTACAAATGGCCGTGATGGTCTTGGCGATAATCTTGTGCCCGATTACATCAGTCACGTGGAGGCGGGCGGTTTCTACGGCTGGCCCTGGTTTTATCTCGGTCATCATCAGGATCCTCGCCATAGTGGCGCCCATCCCGAACTGGCGGACAAAGTCATCGTTCCTGACGTTCTCATCCAGAGCCATTCCGCATCGCTCAACTTATGTTTTTATAACGGCGGACAATTTCCCGCTGAATATCGTGGGGATATTTTTGCTGCGTTACATGGATCGTGGAATCGCGATCGTCGCACCGGCTACAAGATCATTCGGGTGCCATTTGATAAGCGGAATGGCAAAGCACTCGGCGAATACGAAGACTTCGTTACCGGTTTCGTTACACCCGAGGGCAACGTTTGGGGTCGGCCGGTCGGAATTACCGTCGCAAAAGACGGCAGTCTTCTTTTTAGTGAAGACGGCAACGATACGATCTGGCGAGTGAGCTACGGCGATTAGAGCGCCCTCGCTTGCTAGAATTTTAAGAACGAGACGACCGGAATCGGCGTGAGTTTTTCGCGGCCGTTTAGAAATTCCAACTCGATCAGGAACTGTGCTTCCAGCAATTCGCCGCCGACTTTCTGGATCAACGTCACAGCTGAAGCGGACGTTCCACCGGTCGCGAGCAGATCGTCCACCAAAACTATTCGCTCGCCGGGGGTGATTGCATCGATGTGCAATTCCATCTCCGCTTCTCCGTATTCGAGTGAATACTTGGCGCTCTCCGTCTTGTAGGGCAACCGTCCTTTTTTTCGAAGCGGAACAAACCCCACGCCGAGTGCGTAGGCCACTGCGGACCCAAACAGAAAACCGCGCGCATCGATTCCGACTATTTTATCGATCGGCAATTGACGGCAACGCTCCAGGAACGCATGGATCGCCGCTCGAAAAAGTTTCCCGTCAGCCAGGATTGGAGTGATGTCCTTGAAGACAATGCCCACCTTGGGAAAATCGGGCACATCTCGCACAGCCGCGTGCAGTTGCTCGATAATCTCCGGATTCACCGCCCGAGGCTAATGGCTCACGGAAAAACGTCAATGTCGAGGGATTGAGAAGATTTTTGAGAATCTCTCCCGCCAGAAGTCGTAGTAACTAGTGTGAGGATAGGTGTGTCGCCTGGCTGGATGCTACGGAGCAGTGTCTTCCAGGTGACCGGTATCCGGTGCGGTCGGTCGCCGCGTAGCAGTTCTCCCATCGGCTGAACGCCGACTACGTAGCATAAATCCGGCCGCATCGGCTTCTTTCACGGACCAAGCGCGGGTTGCCAAGCTGATGGCCCGCTTTTACACTGAACCCTCGCGATGGATCGCTTCTTTGTTGTTCTCTCCACCAGCTGTTTTCTCGTCGCGGTTGTCCGCACCATTCTGACCCTTCGCGCCGGTCTTCTGCATCGCGGGCGTTTCAATTTTTTTGCGGTCGCGGCGGGGTTCGTCTTGCAAACGATTTTTCTTTCGATACGCGGCCATGCCATCGGCCGATGCCCGATCACAAATCTCTTCGAAGTCTTTATCTTCCTCGGCTGGTCGGTTGCACTGATTTATCTCGCGATTGGGCCCGCTTATCGGCTCTCCTTGATGGGTGCCTTCACCGCTCCGCTCATTTTTCTCATCCAATTTTTCGCGCTTCTCGCGCCGATCGATCAACCACATCTGATCAAAGTCGCCGTCAATCTCTGGCTGGAAGTGCATGCTTCGATTTCCATTATCGCTCTCGGCGCGTTCGCGCTCGCGTGCGTGGCGGGGCTTATGTATCTGGTACAGGAACGGCAGCTTAAAACACATCAATTGCACTCGATCTTTTATCATCTGCCGCCGTTGACCGATTTGTTTGCTGCGATCACACGATTGTTGTGGATGGGCTTCATCCTTTATACGATCGGACTGGCGAGCGGATTTTTTACCGGTCAACCATTGCCGCGCATGAAGATCATTTGGGCAATCGGCGTGTGGATTATCTACGCCGTAATTTTGCAGGCGCGCCACTTACGACAGCTGGCGCCAAAGCGCGTCGCGGCCCTCTGTGTCTTTGGTTTCAGCGCGGCGGTTTCGATCTTGTGGGGGATTACCTTCGTTTCGCAAAAATATCCGGCCTGATGAATCTCTTCTGCGTCGGCATCTCTCATCACACCGCGAATGTTGAAACGCGCGAACGATACGTGACGCAGTTGCCGATCGGTTCTGTATTACGCGATCCAGTCGGATGCGCCGAGGCGCTTCTTCTCACGACCTGCAATCGCGTCGAAGTTTACGCAGCATCACCTGCACTCGTGTCGACTGAAATGATCGCCCGCTACCTGGCGCGCGAATCGCAGCCTTCCGACGACGATGCGTTCTACCGCTATGAAGCGAAGGAATGTGTGCAGCATCTTTTCCGGGTGACGTCCGGGCTTGATTCAATGGTAGTGGGCGAAACTGAAATTCTTGGTCAGGCAAAAAAAGCGTACGCTCTTGCGCGCGAATCCGGAACCGCGGGACCGTATCTTCATCGGTTATTTCAACGTGCCTTTCGTGTCGCAAAACAAGTGCGGAGCCGGACGGAAGTTACTCGCGGCGCAGTTTCCGTCGGATCGGTCGCAGTGGATTTGGCGCAGAAAATTTTTGGTCAATTGAGTGGGCGCAAAGTCTTAATCGTTGGTGCCGGCGAAACTGCCGAACGCACAGCGCGCGCGCTTGTCTCCCGCGGCGTGAATGATTTGCGCCTAACGAACCGTTCCGATGAACGTGCTTCAAACCTGGCTGAGCTCGTCGGAGCGCGGTCCATTCCTTTCGATACGTGGTTAGGCCAGTGTAGTGAGATCGATATTCTGATCTCTTCGACGGCTTCCGCGGAGGCAATTTTGACTTGTGAAAAACTTGCGCCCATCATCACCGAGCGTGCGAATCGTCCGCTTTTCATTATCGACATTGCCGTGCCGCGCGATGTCGCACCCGATGTAAATAGCATGGAGGGCGTTTATCTTTACGACATCGATTCCTTGCAATCGGTCGCTCAGCAATCGCTTGCCTTGCGCCGTCAGCAGATTGCCGCCGGTGAAGAAATCATTGCCGATCACGTTGCGGATTTTTGCGATTGGTTATTCAACCCGCGCAGAGATGCAAAGCGAGATCGTGCCGAGAATACGATTGGGGAATCTTTGCGCGTCTCGGAATCGTAGCGCGAACGGACGAGCGAATGCGGGATAACAAAATCGTGCTCGGCACGCGTGGGAGCGAACTTGCACGAGCGCAGGCGCGGCTGGTCGAAAATGCGTTTCGAACCGCGCTGCCCGCACTCGATCTTGAGGTGCGCGTGATTGCGACACGAGGCGACAAAGTGAACACGTTGCCTAACGACAAGTTTGATAGACGCGCTGGGCGCAAAGGTATTTTCACGAGCGAAATCGAAGAAGCCTTACGTGCGGGCGAGATAGACATCGCCGTGCATAGCGCAAAAGATTTGCCGAGCGATATGCCGAACGACTTGCAGATTTGTGCGGCCCTTCCACGCGCGGCGGTTGAGGATGTTTTGATAACGAAAGACGCACGCACTTTTGAATCGTTGCGAGCAAATGCCGTGATTGGGACCGGCAGTGTTCGAAGAAAACATCAACTGCAATGGAAGAGATCTGAACTCCGCACGATTGATCTGCGAGGAAATGTGCCGACGCGTCTCAGAAAATTTGTCGAGAGCGATTGGGACGCGATTGTTTTGGCGCGCGCTGGCCTGGAACGGCTCGGTCACGATTTATCCGCGGGCACTTTAACGTTCGAAGGATGCTTCCTGAACTTCGAACTCCTGGATTGCGCGGATTTTTTGCCGGCGGGAGGACAAGGTGCCATTGCGATGCAAGTGCGGCGAGAGGACAAATCGACGACAAAACTCGCGCAGGCGATCAACCATGCGACGACGCTGATGTGTCTCCGGGCCGAGCGAGAATTTTTGCGTTTACTGCAAGTCGATTGCAATTCCCCGGTTGGCGTCCTGGCAACTATGGATGGTCAATTGATGACGTTGCGTGCGGAAGTCTTCGAGAAGATGGGTGGGGAACCGAAACGCGGAGAAGTGCAATCGTCGGTGAAAGAACAGGAATCGGAGACAATTTCGGCCGCGTTGTACGCAATGATGTATGGCCAAGGTTAAAGAAACGCGGGGCAAATGTTTTCTTGTTGGTGCCGGTCCCGGCGATCTCGGCTTGGTGACCTTGCGCGCGAAAGAGTGCATCAAGCAGGCAGACGTGATCATCTACGATTACCTCTGCAATCCCGAGATGTTAAAATGGGCGCCGGCGAGCGCGGAAATTATTTTTGCAGGAAAGAAAGCAGGCGCGCACACGTTGAAACAGGATGAGATCAATGCGCTACTGGTCGAAAAATCGGTTGCCGGTACACAAGTCGTTAGGCTAAAGGGAGGCGACCCGTTTTTGTTTGGTCGCGGGGCAGAAGAGGCGTTGGCGTTGGCGAAAGCGGGGATTGCTTTCGAAATCGTTCCGGGCGTTTCGTCTGCGATTGCCGGTCCTGCTTACGCTGGAATTCCCGTCACGTATCGCGAAAAAAATTCACACGTGACGTTTTTTACCGGTCATGAAAATCCGGAGAAAGAGCGGAGTTCAATCGACTTCGAAGCCCTCGCACGTCTCGGTGGAACGCAGGTGATGTTGATGGGAATGGAACGATTGGAAGCGATCACGCAGGAGATGCAGAGGCATGGCGTGGTCGCCGATTTACCGGTCGCGTTGATTCGTTGGGCCACGACAGGGCAACAGCAAACACTCATCGGCACCTTGCAAGACATCGCCGAGAAAGCGCGTGCGAAGAATTTTGCGGCGCCAGCCGTTGCCGTGTTCGGCGAAGTTGTCTCGCTTCGAGAAAAACTCAGCTGGTTCGAGAACCGCGAGCTTTCCGGCAAGAGAATCGTGGTTACTCGGACGCGCTCGCAAGCGGGCGTCCTTAGCGAGCAATTGCGCGCGCTTGGCGCGGATGTGCTGGAACTGCCAACGATTGAGATTAAGCCCCCGACGGATCTGCGCGCTTTTGCCGAGTTGGTGCAGGACGCGCACGCTTATGACTGGCTTGTTTTTACCAGCCCGAACGGTGTGACGGCGTTTTTCGATCTGTTCTACAAACTTTATGATGATGCGCGCGAGATCGGCGCTGCACGCATTGCCGTGATTGGTCCCGGAACTGCGCAACGCGTCAGAGATTTTCACCTGCACGTCGATTTGGAGCCGGAAGAGTTCGTGGCGGAGGGACTGATCCGCGCTTTTCAGAAGAATGAGAGCGTCGATAACCTGCGAATTCTCCTGGCTCGTGCAGAGCAGGCGCGAGACGTGCTTCCGAAGCAACTCTCAGGCTTGGGAGCAATTGTGGACGAAGGTTTCGCTTATCGCACGGTAGCAGAAACGCGCGACATTACTGGCGCGCGACGCCGACTTATGGAGGAAGGCGCCGATCTGATCACGTTCACCAGCTCTTCCACCGTCGAAAATTTTCTCGCGCTGGGATTGGATTGGCCAAAGGGAATGCAAATCGCCAGCATCGGTCCGATTACTTCTAAAACTGCGAGCGACCGCGGTCTCAAGATTGATGTTGAAGCACGCCGTCACGACATCCCCGGTTTAGTAGAAGCGATTCGAACTTTTTACAGAAAGGGAAATTGACGTTGGAAACGGAAACGACAATTGCCGGCGAGTTTGCTTCCGTCATGCAGCAACTGAGCGCTGAAGCGGAGAAAAAATTGCCGGAGCCCGCTAGAGAAAATCGCGGAAGTGCGAACGCGACGACGACCGTGCTGGCGCAAATCGTCCGAGAATTTTACGGCCTGAATAAACGTATTCAGGAACTGGAAACGACATTGAGCAGGCGAATTGATGAGAGCGCTGGTGCCAAGTCCACGACTGAGCTTTTCGACTTTGCGCGGCAGTTCAAAAGACTCGAATCGCAAATGGACGCGATCCGTTCGTCCGAGGGCTTGAACCAGAGATTGTTCGATTCCATGCATCAGGAGTTGAAGGAATATCGCGACAATTTTTTGCGCGACTCCCTGCAAAAGCCGTTCATTCGCGATTTGATTGTGCTCTTCGACGATCTGACCGCATTATCGACCCAGTTAAAATCAGCGGGTAAAACCGACGCCAAACGCAACTCTCTTCGACAGTGGGGGGACAATCTAGAGAACACGATTCATGGCCTGGTTGAGATTTTGCATCGGCTCGAAGTGACTGAAATTCCCCACCAGGACAAAGTCGACCTGGCGCTGCATAAAGTGGTCAGCTACGAACCCGCTGAATTCGCAGAGGACGATGGACGCATTGTCATGCGCATGAAGCACGGATTTCGGTGGCGCGATCGCGTTTTGCGACCTGAAGAAGTGATCGCAAAGCGGTTCGGTTGACGCTTTTTTTTAGCGGAGTTTTTTCTGCTCCGATTTTCTCTGCGTCGGGCATGGAAACTGCACTTAGAGGGGGAAATCCAGAGCTGTGGTTTTCCAAAAAACAATACCAACGTCCCAAATATGACGCACCGAAAAGCAATTGGAATCGATCTCGGAACGACATTCTCCGCTGTCGCTCACATCGATCCGTACGGAAAACCTCAGATCATTCCTAATTCGGAGAGCGAGCGCATCACTCCATCGGTTATTCTTTACGATGGCGGCAATGTGATTGTCGGGACTCTGGCAAAAAATAATTCCGTGGCCGAACCGGAGCGGATTGTGGATTTCGTAAAGCGCGAAATCGGCAAACCGAAAGAACAATTTCATCGCGAGTTCGACGGCAAGGTTTATTCGGCCGAGGAACTTTCCGCGCTCATCATCAAGAAATTAAAGACCGACGCGGAAAAATATCTTAAGGAAACAGTGACCGATGCCGTGATCACGGTGCCGGCTTACTTCAACGACTCGGAACGCACCGCGACGATTACGGCGGGCCAACTAGCGGGCCTGAATGTTCTGCAGGTGATCAATGAGCCGACGGCCGCGGCACTCGCTTACGGCTTGGATAAACTGGACGAAGATCAAACCGTTTTCGTGTTCGACCTCGGCGGTGGCACGTTCGACGTCACGATCATGCGTATCCAGGAGCACAAGATTCAGATGATCGCGACGAACGGCGATCATCGTCTGGGCGGGAAGGATTGGGATGATGTCATCGTCAATTATGTCGCGGAAGAATTTGATCGCGCTCACGGCGAAAATCCGCTGCTCGACCTGGCGAGTTATCAGGATCTGCAAAGCCGCGCTCTTTCCGCCAAAATGCAACTCTCCAGCCGCGATCGTACCGCGCTTGTCGCCAACCACAATGGCAAGAGCGTGAAGGTGGAACTGACGCGCAAAGAATTTGAAGCGAAAACGCGGCATCTGATCGAGAAGTGCAAGACGATTTGCGAAATCGTGATGCAGGAAGCGAAGATGAAGTGGGAGGAACTCGATAAGGTTCTCCTGGTTGGCGGCATGACACGTATGCCCATGGTGCGTGAGATGATCTCGCAACTCTCTTCGGCGCCGCTCGTTGATGATGTCAATCCGGACGAAGCCGTGGCAATCGGTGCGGCTGTGCAGGCAATCTTGTCGCTCTTGCACGAGGAAGAAATTTCAGGACAGAAAGTTCTGCCCGACGATACGCGTCAGCAATTTTCGTCACGCGAAGGCGGTTTGATTCAGGTCACGAACATCACGTCGCACACGCTGGGCGTTGTGCTGTGGGATGAGGCGAACCTGGAGGAATATGTTTTCCCGATGATTCGCAAAATGAATGCGATTCCCGCGGTGGCCCGAAATTCCTTCGGAACAGCAAGCGCAAACATGCAGCGCGTCATCGTGAAAATCGTCGAAGGTGAAAGCACGGTGCCGGGCGAATGCACGCCGCTGGGGCTTTGCGACGTCGAGTTGCCGCCGTTTCTTCCAAAGGGATCGCCGGTTGAGCTCTCCTACGCTTACAACACCAATCAAGTCCTTGAAGTTGGAGTCACTGCCGCAGGCAATCAGAAGAAAGTAACTATCGAGCGCAACACCGGGCTTGCCCCGAGCGAGATTGAGAAGGCCGCCGCCGCAATCGGAGCGATGAATGTTGCCTAGAGATGATAAAATGCGACGTCCAATTTCCCTATCCCTTACCCGACGATCCGAGGAAATGGGATGGTTGGAGCCGGTATAAATCGAGCAATTTATACGAGCGCCTGTGTCTCGATTCGCGCAGTAAGCCAACTAACGAGCTGATTGAAGAGCACTGCCGCGAATTGTTGCGGTGGTGGCAAAAGAAACTTCCGCTTAAGAATCAGCCGAGTAATCCGCTCGCGCAGATGCTTCGTTCCGGCCTGGAAGAATCCTCGCGTTTTCTGACAGAAGCGCGGATGGAACTGCTCGATCCCGAGCGCCGGCGCCAAATGGATGAAGAGCTGGCAGCTGAAGCGCACGAAGAGGCAGTAACCGAATTCCAAAAGTATGTCGCGTTTGCTTTGGCCAACGGCGTCCTGCGTGCGGAAGAGGAAGGCGCTTTGATCCGTTTCGGAGGTGAACTTGGATTGCAGGAACCAGAAATGACGATGCTCATTGAGGCTGAGCTCGTTGATTGCAATGCACACAGAATTACGGAAGAAGACATCAAGGCCGAAGCGGCGAAGGCATCAAATGGCGCCGCTTCTCCTGCGCTCAATCAAAAGGACGACTTCATGCGCATGCTCCGCTTGAGCGGTTTGGATGGCGATGCCATGACCGACGACCAACGCGATGCGTTCATCAACATGGCGGAAAATCTGGGGATCGACGCCGGCGAAGCAGAGGACATGGTAGATCTCTATCTCGAGGAAATTGAGGAAAACCCCAATCCAACGCCGCCACCCGCACCGGCGCCCGCCGTTGGAAAGGGCGCACCGGCTGCGCAAAAGTCGCCGGCGAGTGAGAAGGTCGATAAGGCGCCAAAAATCGAGATCAATGTCGCGGCGGAGCGCGCGCGCTTTAGCAATTTCGAAAATTCGATCGGCGATCAAATGATGTTCGTTCCGAGCGTAGAATTAGTCATTGGAAGTGAAGCACCGGATGCCGCGCCTAACGAACGACCTCAAACGAAGGTCGTGGTGAGCCGTTTTTACATGTCGCGGCACCTCATCACCAATGGGCAATACGAGCAGTTTGATCCCGCACATGCACGCAAGCGGGCGGCAGGAACGAGCGATCGTCATCCCGTGGTTTACGTCAGCAGCATCGATGCGATGAAATTTTGCCAATGGCTCGGTACGCGAGAACGGCGCAAATACAGATTACCAACGGAAGCGGAGTGGGAGTACGCCGCACGTGGGACGGATGGTCGTAAGTTTCCGTGGGGGAATTACGGTCGACGAGGGGATCTGGCCAATTTTGCCGATCGCAACACTGTCTTTGCCTGGAGTGATCGCGATATTGACGATGGCTATGCGGAAACTTCGCCCGTGGGTTCGTTTCCCATCGGTGTCAGCCCGTTCGGGATGGAGGACATGGCGGGTAATGTTTGGGAATGGTGCCTCGATTATTACGAACTGTACCACGGAAAGCCGAAAGTGAATCCGCGTGGCCCAAACAATGGAATGAAGCGGGTGTATCGCGGAGGAAGTTGGAAATCACGCTTTAATAGCTTGCGTGCGACGACCCGGAACTCGAATGCGCCGAACTATAGCTGTAACGATCTCGGATTTCGGATCGTGTGCGAATGCGAGTGAGGGGGTCAGGCCGCGGCGGAAACGCTCGACCCGAAGCACTTAGCGCCTCATGCGCTGCTACTAAGGATTGAACCGGAACTTCGGGCGGCCGCGTTTCGCGTTGGCTTTGGCTTTGCGACGGCTCTTCTGATTCGGCGTCTCAAAGGCTCGTAAGCGACGGACTTCCTCAAGAATTCCCTCGGCATCAAGCTTGTTCTTCAAACGCTTTAACGCGCGATCAACGGGCTCACCTTTTCGAACGATTACTTCTGGCATCACTACGACCCTCCTGGGTTGAAAAATTATCTAAGTCCACCGGCGACTCGCGACCCTAAGCGGCCTCGAAGCGGGCGTCAACTTTTGTGAATAACAGCTTTGCTAGGCGGCCGGATTCGCCGTCGTAGCTTTCTGCGTGATCTCCCGCCGCAGACTGCTGGCGCTGCCGCCGCGAGCGCGAGTCCACCAAAGAACGATCGGGGAAGCGATGAAAATCGATGAATACGTTCCGACCACTACGCCAATGATGATGGCGAGCGAGAAATCCTTCAGAACCTCACCGCCGAAGAAGAAAAGACAGAGAATTGGAATCAATGTGACTGTGCTGGTGAGAATGGTCCGGCTCAAAGTCTGATTGATGCTGCGATTCATGATTTGCTCGATCGAACCGCGCTGGCCACTAGCCAGACCTTCGCGGATTCGGTCGTAGACGACAATCGTGTCGTTGATTGAGTAACCGGCAATCGTGAGGACCGCGCCAACCATGGTGAGCGTTAATTCTCGGCCCAAAAGAGCGAAAACTCCGACCGTGATGAGAACGTCATGCAGCAACGCCACGATTGCTCCGACGGCAAACGACAATTCAAATCGGAAGGTGACGAAGATCAAAATGCCGATGATTCCAAGCCCGAGCGCCCAGAGAGAATTCTTGGCGAGCTCGCCTCCGACAAGCGCACCCACGCGGTCGGCCCGTTCGACTTTGAAACCTGCCTCGGGGACCGATTGCATCACTTGCTTCTCGATCGCCTCGCTGGTGTTAATGGGACCGCGAATCGTCGCGTAGTTTTTGCCGCCTTGAGCGGATTCCTGGATTGGCGCATCAGCCAGGTGCAATGGCTTGAGCGCGTCGCGGATCTTTTCCACCGGAATCTGTTTGGCGGTGCTAAGAGTAATTAGATCGCCCCCTCGAAAATCGACCCCGAAATTCTTTTCGCCACGAATCACAAAAGCACTGGCGCCGGCGATGATCAGCGCGAGCGAACAAAGCACCGCGAGCAACCCTTTGCCGAGGAAATCGATATTATGCGACGAAATCAGGTGGAGCATGGAAACGCGCTTCACCTTGTTCGTATCGACAAACCAACTGAAGAGATTTCGCCCGAAGATGAGGGCGGTAAAGAGCGAGGCGAGAATGCCGAGCGTGAGCGAAATGGCGAAGCCTTTCACCGGTCCGCTCGCCTTCCAGAACAAAATCGCAGCGGTGATGAGGGTCGTGACATTCGCGTCAAAAATCGAGCTGAACGCCTTCTCATACGCAGCCTGCACCGCGGCTTTGAGAGATTTTCCGGACGCTAATTCTTCCCGTAATCGTTCGTAGATCAGAACGTTTGCATCCACCGATAAACCGATCGTGAGAATAATGCCTGCGATACCGGGCAGCGTTAGGACGAACTTGAACATCGTCAGGGCACCGATGAGCAAGATGATGTTCACCAAAAGCGCGACATTCGCGATCAGGCCCGCAAATTTATAATAAACCAGCACGCAAACCATCGTGATCCCGAGCCCGATCAAACCGGCGATGATGCTCGCGCGAATGGAATCCGCGCCGAGGGTGGGCGAGACGCTGCGCTCCTCTTCGATGCTGACTGGAACTTGGAGTGGATTTTCCAGGACGCTGGCCAATCCGCGCGCTTCCTGTTCGGTAAAGCGACCAGTGATAACAGCATCGCCGCCGTAAATCGCGTCGCGAATGACTGGCGCCGATTGAATTGCTCCGTCGAGCACGATGGCGAAGCGATGACCTTTATATTGCTCCGTGATTTTTCCAAACTGCTTCGCGCCTTCGTTGTCGAACTTCATCTGCACCGTCCAGCCTTCGTTGCCGTAGTACGCGTTTGATTCCTTCACGCGATCGCCGCCCAGATCAGCTTTCTTTTTTATGAGCAACCGCTCCGGCACCGCTTTCTTTCCCTCTTCAGCATGCGGAACGTAGGTCTCGATTCGATATTCCGGCGGGATGACTTGCTGGCCGCCATCGATCTGTTTGAGACGTTCGCCGTTATCCGGGTAGACCAGACGAAATTCGAGTTTAGCAACGCGCGAAAGTTGTTGGCGCGCTTCTTCGATCTTTGCGGGATCCAGTCCTGGTATTTGAACAAGGATTCGATCGCTCCCGACTGGCGTGATGACCGGTTCGCCGCCGCCAAAGTAATCGACGCGTTTGCGAATTACTTCGACCGCCTGGTCGAGCATCGCTTTCGTGATCTGCTTCTCGCCTTTCTCCAAACGAATCAGGAACGACGTGCCGCCCTGAATATCGAGACCGAGCGCAATTTTTTTGTCCGGTGGCCAGATTGTCGTAATGCTGAAAACGACGAACATCAGCATCAGCACCGCCGCGAGAATGCGTTTGCGCGGACCGTAGTCGGTCGCGAAGTACCAGCCGAAGAGAACCAACAGCGCGAGGCCGATGAAGAAGGTGATTGCGGGATTCATTCTAACGCGAAGAAGTCTTGGTTATTTCGCCGTCTCCGATTTCAGCACCGTCGCGACCGCGGATTTCTCAACCTCAATCTTAACGTTGTCGGCCACTTTTAAAATCACCGTCGTATCTTTTACGTTCGAAATTAATCCGTGAATTCCCGACGCGGTGACGACTCGGTCTCCTGTCTTAATAGCTGAGACAAGGTTTCGCTGATCTTTTTGCCGCTTCATCTGCGGGCGGAAGAGCAGGAAATACATGATGATAAAGATCAGGATGAGCGGAATGAAGGACGCGATGGGATTCGCGCCTCCCGCGGCCGGAGAAGCTGCCTGAGTTTGAGCAAGAATGAAAAGTAACATATGAAAATTGCCGGCTATACGATGACTGCGACGTAATAATCGCCACGCCGCTGCCGGAACGGCGTCTTACTGAGCACGTTTGGCCGGGATTTGCAACAGAGGTGTTGCTTCAACTCGCACTTCGTAATTCTCGACAAACTTCTTTCGGAACTCGCTAAACGTCCCTTCATCGATGGCCGAATGCGTACGGCGCATGAGGTCCAGATAGAAATGCAGATTGTGCAGTGAAACGAGCCGCAGCCCGAGAATTTCCTCCGACTTCAACATGTGTCGAAGATAAGCGCGGCTGAATCCGCCGGCGCATGCTTCGCAAGTACAGCCCTCTTCGATCGGGCCGGTCTCGAAGGTGTGCACCGCGTTTTTCACATTCGTCGTCCCTGAGTTCGTGAAAGCCATGCCATTTCGCGCCACGCGCGTGGGCAGCACGCAATCAAACATGTCCACGCCGCGCGCGATTAGCTCGAGCAGTTGCGGCGGAGAGCCGAGACCCATCGCGTAACGCGGCTTGTCGTTAGGCAAAAACGGCTCGGCGTTTTCCACCGCGAGCATCATCTCGGGTTCCGGTTCGCCCACGCTCACGCCACCGATCGCGTAGCCATCGAAACCAATCTCGACCAGCGCCTCCGCACTTTCGCGGCGCAGATCCGCGAAGGTCGCGCCTTGCACAATTCCGAAAACCAATTGTCCATCCGGATGAGGCGCTTCCTTGCATCGCTTCGCCCAACGCATCGTCATCTCCAGGCTCCGCGCCGCGTAATCCTTTTCGCATGGCCACGGCGGGCATTCGTCCAGCACCATCGCCACATCGCTGCCGAGCGCGGCTTGAATTTCCATCGCGATCTCGGGCGAAATAAACGTCGGCGTCCCATCGAGATGATTTTGAAAATGCGCGCCGTCTTCCGTGATCTTGCGCAACTTCGCCAGCGAGAAAATCTGGTAACCGCCGCTGTCGGTTAAAATCGGACCGTCCCAATTCATAAACCGATGCAGCCCACCGAATTTCCCGATCACCTCCAGTCCTGGCCTAACGAAGAGATGATAAGTATTTCCGAGCACGACTTGCGCATTCATCTCGCGCAGTTCGCGCGGGCTGACCGCCTTCACGCTGCCTTGCGTTCCCACCGGCATGAAAGCCGGCGTCTCGATCACACCGTGGCCAGTCGTTAGGCGACCGTGGCGTGCTTTCGATCCTGCATCCTTCGTGAAAACTTCGAACACGCTGTCATCCTGAGCGAAAGCGAAGGACCCCGCAAATTCACGATGGAGGCCATCAATGGATGCGATGCGGTCGCCCCATCCAAACGCTGACGCCGGGAGAATAATTCGCTGCACACTGGCGTGCCGTTTCCGACCATGGGCCCGTCGCGTCAATCAGGTCGTGATCGCTCACCTCGATATCCGCGGATGTTTGTCTCCACGGTTCGTGCCAGACGCGAAAGAATCTCTTCTTGCCTCGGTGAGCCGTAAAGGCCGTATAGCGTTCAAGCAAAAATTCGTTCAGCGAATCAGGATCGCACTCGTTGAAGCGCTGATCCGCCAACTCGCCGCGATATCTAAATGATCCCGCTCGTGCTGCCACCTCGCCTCGAAGTTCGTCGGATTCCGGTTCGTGTTCGTAGTGCAAGCGTCCGAATCGATAGGGCAATCCAAAAGTCCGCGGACCGAGTGCGACACTCAGACGATTCTCGAGCCATTCACTGATAAAATAAATTCCTGCTTCGCTATTGTGCCGAACGTACGTCCGCACATTTAGAAGATCGTGGGTCGCAATCGGTCTGAAAAGTAGCGCAGTCGCCGCGCCACCGAAACGCGGTCGCATCGCGTGCATCGTGAAAGCGACAATACTTACGAACGCGCGCCCTTCGAAAAGATCGATTTGGAAAGGGGTAGTTTTTTGCAACGCAACCGGATCGGCTTCGTAATGAATGAAGAGCGCGCGTTCCCATTCGCAGATGAATAGAGGCTCCCCGCGACTCGCGAGCATGCGCCGCCGAGCGATGTCGCTTTCTTCGTAAATGGCACTTACCGCGCTCACACGCTCATTCTTAACTTGAAACAACCCCCAGCATTCTGAACGCCTTGTCTCCCAGCTTCGCTACTTTCAGAACGGCGGCCGTCGGTAATTTTTCGGTCCGTTCATAAACGGCGGCGCCGAGTTCGAAAAGGTCCAGCAATTCCGTCAATCGTTCGCGCGTGTAGGGCTCGGCCGATTTCGGTTTGCCCGCTTCCGCGATGCAATCGCGCAGAACGTGAATTGTCGGATCGATCTCACGTTTCTTGCGTTCCCGTGCGATGACTCGAAACATCGCAAACAAATCCTTGATCGTTTCGAAGTGGTCCCGGCGATCGCCCGCGACGTGGACAAGTTTAACGATTCCCCAGTTCTGCAACTCATGGAGGCTCGTGCTCGTATTGGAACGAGCGATGCCGAGGGTCTCGGCAATCTGATCCGCGGGCAGGGGGTTTTCCGAAAGAAAAAGGAGAGCGTGGACCTGGGCGACGGTGCGATTAATTCCCCAACGCACTCCCATTTCGCCCCAATGCAGAACAAATTTTTGCGCGGTCGGAAAAAGAGTCTTCATAAGAATCTGTTATTTCTGAATAGACAGAAATTAACGAATATTCATGGCATTGGTCAACTATTTTTATTTCTTCCGAGTCACATCATCCGGATCGAGGCGCACTTTGCGCCATATGCGAAAGTGCTCGGACAGCTGCGAAGTCTTCGACATGCTCGCGTTGAAGAGATTGCGGACGAAAATATTGTTGCGACTCTAAAAATCATTCCTATATTGCTCGCTCCCCGCATCAGGTGCGCGAGGTAGGTAGACGCGGCCCTGTGCGGTTTTTTTGTCGCCCTGAACCTTGGTTCGGGTGTGACGATTGAGTGACGAAAAAATGCCAACGATTAATCAACTTATTCGGAAAGGACGACGCAAAGTGTCGGTGAAATCGAAATCACCGGCTCTGATGGATTGTCCGCAGCGCCGCGGCGTCTGCGTGCAGGTCATGACGCGGACGCCGAAGAAGCCGAATTCCGCTTTGCGCAAAGTGGCGAAAGTGCGGTTGACGAATGGCCAGGAAGTGATTGCCTACATTCCTGGCGAAGGGCATAACCTGCAGGAGCATTCAATTGTGCTCGTGCGCGGGGGACGCGTGAAGGATTTGCCGGGTGTGCGTTACCACATTGTGCGGGGCACACTCGACTCGTTAGGCGTAGATGGACGCCGGCGGAGCCGATCGAAATACGGCGCAAAACGTCCGAAGGCGGGCGCGGCGGACGCAGGGAAGAAGGAAGCCAAAAAGTAACATCTTGATTAGAACGACACATGTCACGAAGGCGGAAAGTTTACAAAAAAGAGGAGCGCGTCGATTCCCGTTACGGGAGTGCGGCGGTCGCGCGCCTTATTTCCACCGTGATGAAACGCGGCAAGAAGTCGCTCGCGGAACGGATCGTTTATACTGCGATCGATAAATCGCGCGAAGGTTCGGACGCGGTTGATCCGCTCGAAGTCGTTAATAAGGCGCTGGAAAATGTTCGTCCGCGTCTTGAAGTAAAATCACGCCGCGTCGGTGGCGCGACCTATCAGGTGCCGATGGAAGTTACGCCGGCACGCCAGGTTTCATTAGCGATGCGCTGGATCGTGCAATATGCGGACAATCGCCGGGGCATGCCGATGGCGGCCGCACTTGCGCAGGAATTGAAAGACGCCGCGGCTGGTCAGGGCAACGCGATCAAAAAGCGCGACGACACTCATAAGATGGCGCAGGCCAATCGCGCCTTCGCACATTTCCGCTGGTAAATTTATGGCGACCGCGACTCTCGAACAAAAATCTACTGTGACGAAGAATCCTAATTCTCCGGACCGGAATTTCCCGCTTGAGCGTACTCGCAACATCGGAATCGCGGCGCACATCGATGCCGGTAAAACAACGCTGACTGAGCGTATTCTTTTTTATACCGGCATGATCCATAAGATCGGTGAGGTGCACGACGGGACGACGGTGACCGATTGGATGGAGCAGGAACGCGAACGCGGTATTACGATCACTTCCGCTGCGACCACCTGCACCTGGACGCAGAAAAAAGAAGAGGGCGTCTACAAAATTTTCGACGGCGCCCAAATACGCGTGAACATCATCGACACGCCTGGCCATGTTGACTTCACTGCAGAAGTCGAGCGTTCGCTTCGCGTACTCGACGGTGCAATTGCGGTGTTTGATGCGGTGGCAGGTGTGCAGCCGCAATCGGAAACGGTGTGGCGTCAGGCCAACAAATACAACGTTCCGTGCATCGCCTTCATCAACAAAATGGATCGCGTCGGTGCCGACTTCAACATGTCGATCGACAGCATGCGGAAGAAACTCGGTGCCAATGCGTGGCCAGTGCTGATTCCTCTGGGTAAGGAAGATTATCTCAAAGGCCAGCTCGATGTTGTTAATAAGAAGGCGGTCATTTATTCCGATAGCGACCTGATTGGTTCGACCTACGAGATCACGGACATCCCTGAGGAGCATAAAGAACTCGTCGAAAAAGCGTACAGCGATCTTGTGACAGCAATTTCAGATCTCGATGACGAGGTCGGCACGGCATTTCTCGAGGAAAAGCCGATTACGCCCGAGATGCTGAAAGCCGGCATTCGTCGGCAAACAATTGCGAGCAAATTTGTGCCAGTGGTTGGCGGTTCGGCGTTCAAGAACAAAGGCGTCCAATACCTCGTCGACGCTGTCATCGATTATTTGCCGGGCCCACTCGATATTCCGCCGGCCATTGGGATGGATCCCGACACCCATGAGAAAATTGAAGCTCCGACGGATGATAACGGAAATTTTTGCTCCCTTGCCTTTAAACTTTGGAGCGATCCCTTTGTCGGGAAATTGGTTTTCTTCCGCGTCTATTCCGGCACGCTTTCGAAAGGTGATACGGTTTACAATCCGCGCACGAACAAACGCGAACGCATCTCGCGGTTGATCCAAATTCAGGCGGACAAGCGCGAAGACATCGAGACTTGTTACTCGGGCGACATCGCCGCGATCGTTGGAATCAAGAACATCACAACGGGTGATACGCTTTGCGACGAAGATCATGAGATCTTGCTCGAACCGCCGACATTTCCCGATCCGGTTATCTCGATGGCGATAGAGCCGAAGACGAAACAAGATCAGGAGAAAATGGGGATCGCGCTGCAGCGGCTCGCGGAAGAAGATCCGACTTTCGTGGTCTACACGCACGAAGATACCGGTCAGACGATCATCGCAGGAATGGGAGAACTGCATCTGGAAATCATTCGAGATCGCATGTTCCGCGAATTCAAAGTTGACGCGAACGCGGGCAAGCCGCAGATCGCATATCGCGAGACGATCACCGGTTCAGCGCACGGTGTCGGCAAGCTCATCAAACAATCAGGCGGTCGCGGTCAATATGGACACGTCGAAGTCGATGTGCGTCCAGCCGAACGCGGCAAAGGACTTGTTGTCGAAAACAAAATTGTCGGTGGCACTATTCCACGCGAATACATCCCCGCGGTGAAGAAGGGAATCGATGAAGCGATTCTCAACGGCGTGCTCGGCGGTTATCCCGTCATCGACGTGGAAGTAGATATCGTTTACGGCAGTTTCCACGAAGTCGATTCAAACGAACTGGCATTCAAACTCGCCGCGATTTTCGCGATGAAAGACGGCTTCAAGCAGGGCAAACCGATTCTGCTCGAGCCGATCATGAAGGTGGAGAATCTCACGCCGGAAGAATTTCAGGGAGATATTTGCGGCGATCTAAGCCGCCGGCGCGGCAGTATTAGCAGCATCGAAACGCGAGGCAACCTGACGATTGTTCACGCGGAAGTTCCGCTCGCGGAAATGTTCGGTTATGCGACGGCGATTCGTTCGCTTTCAAAAGGCCGTTCGAGTTATTCGATGGAGCCGTCGCATTTTGCGCAGGTGCCCCAACAACTGGTCGCGGCCATCCTCGATCAAAAGGAGACGAAGTAATTTTATGGCCGACGGTCAACGCATACGTATTCGCCTGAAAGCGTTCGACCACCGAATGCTCGATCAATCCGCCGTCGACATTGTCGAAACGGCCAAGCGCACGGGCGCGCGCGTAGCGGGCCCCATTCCGCTGCCGACTTTGATTGAAAAATTTACGGTGAATCGTTCCCCGCACGTCGACAAAAAATCGATGGATCAATTTGAAATCCGCACGCACAAACGGTTGCTCGACATCATCGAGCCGACCGCGAAGACGGTGGATGAATTGAAGAAGTTGAACCTGCCCGCGGGCGTGGACATCACGATCAAGATTTAGCTCTCCTTCATTTGCGAACTTACGAACATGAGCATCGGATTACTCGGACAAAAAATTGGCATGACCAGCGTTTACGACGCCGATGGCAAAATGCGTCCGGTGACCGTGATCGCGGCGGGCGATAACACGTTGCTGCGCCGCCTAACGAGTGAGAACGACGGTTATTCCGGGATCCAGGTTGGCTTTGGCGCGCAAAAAGAGTCGCGTTTAACTCGTGCTTTGTTGGGCGGATTCAAAAAGGCGGGAAGCGAGCCGAAGAAATTTGTGCGGGAATTTCGTCTCGATGCAGATGCTCCGGAAGGCGAGATCAATCTAAGCATCACGCAGTTTCAGCCTGGCGATTTCGTCGACGTGATCGGTCGATCGAAGGGCAAGGGTTTTCAAGGCGTGATGAAGAAGCACAACTTCCATGGCCAAGGTGCGGCGCACGGCTCCAAGACTCACCGACGCAATGGCGCGGTCGGTAATCGCTCCACACCAGGACGTATTTGGAAGAACATGGGCATGCCAGGTCACATGGGCGACGAGCGTGTAACGGTGCAGAATCTGCAAGTGCTGCAGGTGCGTGAGAGCGAAAAGATCATTTTAATCAGTGGCGCGGTTCCCGGATCGAACGGGAGCTATGTTGTCGTTAGGCCAGCGATCAAGAAACCGGCGAACAACAAATGAGCGCGAAAGTTTTAACAAAGGCGGCGGCGAAAGAAGCCAAGATCGAATTGATCGAAGGCGGCAAAGGGACACAAGCTTTGCACGAAACTGTCGTGGCCATGCGAGCGGCGCGCAGATCGGGTTCGGCTAATTCGAAGACGAAAGCGGAGGTCGCTTTTTCCGGCGCGAAACCTTGGCGGCAAAAGGGAACCGGTCGCGCTCGGGCCGGCTATAAATCGTCGGTCATCTGGCGCAAAGGTGGCGTCGTTTTCGGACCGAAGCCGCGCGATTATTCCAAGAAAATTTCGAAGACGGTGCGACGTCTCGCTTTTCAGAAAGCCTTAAGCGAGCGCATCGCCGCAGGTGACGTCCTGACGATCGACACATTCGCGGTCAATGAGTTGAAGACGAAAGGATTTGTTTCGTTAGTCAAAAAGCAAACCGACGCGAAGAAGGTTTTGCTCATCTCGGATTCGTTCGATGACAACACTTACAAATCGGCGCGCAATGTAAAGCCGGTGCAGCTGGCGACGGCAGGCGATGTGAATGCCGAACAATTGCTCGCGTTCGATAAGATCATCGTGACGCAAAAGGCGCTTGAACATTTAGCGGAGAGAACGAACGGGAAATGAACGAACCGTACGATTTAATTCAGAATGCATCGCTGACCGAAAAGGCAACGCTGCTGAGCGAGAAACAAAACAAGTATGTTTTTCGCGTCAATCCGCGCGCGAACAAGATTCAGATCAAGAAAGCGATCGAGCAATTGTTCCAGAAAAAAGTCGTGGCGGTGAACACGTGCAATTACGCCGGCAAGAAAAAGCGTGAACGCCGCGCCGATTACGGCCGCAAGGCGCATTGGAAAAAAGCGATCGTGACTCTGGCGAAGGGCGAGAAGATCGAACTCGTTTAATGGTATGGCGCTAAGAAGTTATCGACCACTCACGCCGACGTTGCGGTTCAAAACGCTTCCGACTTTCGACGAAATTACGAAGTCGAAGCCGACGAAAAGTCTGCTCGAGCCAAAAAAGAGAAGCGGCGGGCGCAATCACTATGGCCGGCTCACTTCGCGACACATTGGTGGCGGTCACAAACAGAAATATCGCAAAGTCGATTTCAAACGCCGCAAGCATGGTGTCGCTGCGGAAGTAACCGCGATCGAGTACGATCCGAATCGCTCCGCGCGCATTGCTCTTATTAAGTATGCGGATGGTGAGCTGAGTTACATTCTCGCACCGGACGGGTTGAATGTCGGCGCACGAGTGATGTCGGGGGCAGACGCGCCGCCAGAAGTGGGCAACGCGTTGCCACTGCGTGCGATTCCGTTGGGCGCGAATATTCACAATATCGAACTGACACCCGGACGCGGCGGACAAGTGGCTCGCAGCGCTGGACAGCAAGCGACGTTGAACAACCGCGAAGGTGGTTATGCGCTTGTGAAAATGCCTTCAGGCGAAATTCGCCGGATTCACGAAGAGGCTTACGCAACGATGGGCCAAGTCGGCAACGTCGATCACATGAACGTTTCTAGTGGCAAAGCTGGTCGCACACGTTGGAAGGGTCGGCGGCCGCATGTTCGCGGAATGGTCATGAATCCAATCGATCACCCGATGGGTGGTGGCCAGGGTAAATCGAAGGGCGGCGGCGGACGGCATCATCCGGTGAGTCCGTGGGGTCAGCTCGCGAAAGGTTTCAAAACACGCACCAAACATAAGCCGAGCGATCGCTTCATCATGGAGCGCCGTCGCAAGAAGTAATTTGATTTTATGGCAAGATCGTTGAAAAAGGGACCCTTCGTCGAACCGCATCTTCTCGAGAAGATCGACAAGATGAATGCATCGGCCGCGAAAAAGCCGATGAAAACGTGGTCGCGCCGCTCGATGGTGACGCCGGATTTTGTCGGTCACACGTTTTTGGTGCACAACGGCAAAACGTTTATCTCCGTATTTGTGACGGAGAACATGGTCGGTCACAAACTCGGTGAGTTTTCGCCGACACGTATTTTCAAGAAGCACGGATCGCATACGGCGAAGGTGACGAAATAGTTGAGGAAAATTTTTACAGTGTTGGGCTGCGTAACGCTGGCTGGAAGGCTTGCGGCAGAGGGGAATAGTTCTTTGTCAGAATCCAAAAAAGTTGAAGCTGCGGAAGCGAAAGTGACCGCGGGTGCGTTGCTGTCGCAAAATGAAGAATTGCGCCGGCAGCTTTCGTTGCAACAGGAGTCGATCAAAACGTTGACCGAGAGCCTGGCGGAATCGAATGCGGAGGCGGAAGTGTTTCGCCGAAAGTTTTCCGATTTGCAGTTGCGGATGGAAGCGCTCGGGTTGGCCGCGGCCGATAAGGATCGGGGGAAACTGGAGCAGCGATTGTTGAACGCGGTAAGTGATCTGAAGCTGTTCCAAACGGAACAGGAACAGTATCGCGATCAAATGCTGCGATTGACCGAGACGGTGTTGCGGTTTTTGAAAACGGCGGAGAGCAGCGATGCGCAAGCGCGAATGGATGTGGAAGCGCAACTGCGCAGCGTGAATGAGTTAATCGCGAAGTCGGGCAGCGAGGGACGAGAAGCGCAGCCCGGTTTGATGGACGCCAGTGTGATTAGCGTGAAGGAAGAATGGTCGTTTGTGGTTGGGAATATCGGGGAACAGCAAGGCGTGAAAATGGGAATGCCGTTGCGCGTGATGCGGAACGATAAGGTGATCGCGACGCTGCGAGTGGTGGATGTGCGCCAGAAAATTTGTGGTGCGGTGATTCAGGAAATGGATTCGAAAAAAGAACAAATAAAGGTGGGCGATCGGCTCCAGGTCGATGCCCGCCAAAGTGTGACTTTAAAATAAATGGAAGTTAGATCGATATATCGGTATGCGAAGATTTCGGCGTTTAAAGCGCGCGAAGTCACGCGTGCAATTCAGGGCCTGCCGGTTTCGGCAGCGCTCGACATTGTCGCGTTCAGTCCGAAGAAGGCGGCCGCGATGATCAACAAAACGTTGAAGAGCGCAGTCGCGAATGCGGAGAACAACGCGAACCTGCGTGTCGACGGACTTGTCGTGAAAGAAGCAACCGTGGGCGAGGGACCGACGATGAAGCGGATGATGGCGCGCGCTCGCGGAAGCGGAAGCCGGATTTTAAAACGCACCAGCCATATACGAATCGTTTTGACGGACGAGATTGAAATTAAAACGCGCGAGACAAAACGCGCGGAACAGAAGAAGGCGAAGAAGAGTGGCGCAAAAGGAAAGACCGAGAAGACTCCTGAAGCGAAGCACGAACACGCGCCGAAGAAGGCCGCGGCCAAAGAAGACGCGAAAGCAAAAGAATAATTTATGGGACAGAAAGTTAATCCGATTGGATTTCGCCTCGGCGTGAATCGTGACTGGCGTTCGCGCTGGTACGCGTCGCCGCAGGAGATGCCTGCATTTTTGCACAGCGATCTCGAGATCCGCGGTTACGTGAAAAAGAAACTGCAGTTCGCGGCGGTTTCGAAAATTATTATCGAACGCGCCTGGAACAGTATTCGTGTGACGATCCACACGGCGCGACCTGGCATCGTGATCGGTCGCAAAGGCGCTGAGATCGAGAAGATGACGGAAGAAATTTCAAAGATGGCGAAGGGCAAACAGGTGAAGATCGATATTCAGGAAATCAAGACGCCTGAGCTCGATGCGCAATTGGTCGCCGAAAATGTCGCGCTGCAAATCGAGCGTCGAATTGCTTACCGGCGTGCGATGAAAAAAGCGGTGCAGACCGCGATGGATTTTGGTGCGCAAGGAATTCGTTTGCGCAGCTCGGGCCGGTTGAATGGCGCGGAAATCTCACGTTCGGAATGGTACCGCGAAGGCAAGGTTCCACTGCACACATTGCGCACAGCGATTGATTATGGCTTTGCCGAAGCGAACACGGTTTACGGAAAGATCGGCGTGAAGTGCTGGCTTTGTAAGAAAGAAGAAGCGCCGACCGAACAGGCAACACCACCGCCGCCGCCAGAGACGGTCGCGGCTTAAAAGATTTAGCGAGGATTTGTTATGCCATTGATGCCGAAACGCGTGAAGTATCGCAAGACCCAGCGGGGCAGCCGCAAGGGAACTGCGTCGCGCAATCTACGAATCGATTTCGGCGAGTTCGGCCTGCAAACGCTGGAGCGCGCCTGGATCACGAATACGCAAATCGAAGCGGCGCGTGTCGCGCTTACGCGTAACATGAAGCGCAAAGGAAAATTGTGGATCCGGATTTTTCCGGACAAATCGGTCACGGGACGTCCTCCAGAAACCCGAATGGGTAAAGGTAAAGGGCAACCGGAATATTGGGTCGCGACGGTGCGACCAGGAAACATTTTGTTCGAACTCGATGGCGTGACGGAATCCGTGGCGCGCGAGTCATTGAGATTGGCAGCAGATAAGTTGCCGGTGCGGACGAAGTTTCTCACCCGCCACCACGTGGCAGCCTAACGAGCTATGAAGATTAAAGAAATTTTTGAAATGACAACGGACGAGTTGCTCACGAAAAAGCGCGACTTACGGCAGGAAAGTTTGCATCTGCGTTTGCAGCAGCAGAGCGGTCAGCTCGAACAGCCGAGCCGTTTGCGCTTGTTGCGCCGTGACGTTGCTCGCATCGAAACCATTCTTTCCCAACGCGGCAAGGAGCCGGCAAAGAAATAATGGCAAACGAAATTCCAGCCGTTGAAATACAGGCCTCGAGCACGGGGACGGAAGAGAAACGCCCAACGCGCAAGACGCGGGTGGGCGAAGTGATTTCCAGCGGCATGAACAAGACGATCGTGGTGCGCACGGTGACGCGTGTGCCGCACGCCAAATTCGGCAAGATCGTCAAACAAATGAAGAAGTTTTACGCGCACGACGAAGAGAACAAAGCGAAGGCAGGCGACACCGTGCGCATCATGGAGACGAGACCGCTGAGCAAATTGAAACGCTGGCGTCTGGTGGAAGTGGTGCAGAAGTAGCCTAACGAAGACACGACACGCATATGGTTTACTTAAGATCGAGACTCGATGTGGCCGACAACAGCGGCGCGCGCATGGCCACGATGATCGGTGTAATCGGGCAGGGGACCGCGCAGTGCGCGGGTATCGGCGACGTCATCACCGCTAACGTGAAAGAAGCGAGCCCCAACGGCACGGTGAAAAAGGGCGAAGTCGTCCGCGCCGTTCTCGTCCGCACCCGGCAGCCGATCAAGCGCCAGGATGGTTCCGTGCTCCGTTTCGACAACAACGCGATCGTCATTATCGACAAAGATTTGAACCCGCGCGGCACCCGTATTTTCGGGCCGGTCGCGCGCGAGTTGCGTGAGCGCAATTTTATGAAAATTGTCTCGCTCGCTCCGGAAGTTTTATGAATCGAATCAAGCTGCACGTTAAAAAAGGCGACAACGTCGAGGTCATTTCCGGGAACTTTCGTGGTTCCACGGGAAAGATTCTCGAAGTGTTGCCGCGCAAGCAGCGTGTTTTGATCGAAGGCGTGCGCATCATCAAACGCCACCTGCGCAAATCGCAGGATAATCCCGAGGGAAAAATCGCGGAACGCGAAGGTCCGATTCACATCTCGAATGTGCGGATACTCGAGCGCAACGAGAAACCGGCGAAGAAGAAGACTGCAGAGCCGAAAGCGAAGAAAGAAAAGAAAGAGTAAGTGAAAACGGACAACGAATTTTATCGCGAATACAAGGAGCGGGTAATGCCGGCGCTGCAGCAGCAGCATGGCTATAAAAACCTGCACCAGATTCCGAAGGTGGAGAAGGTTGTGATCAACACCTCCGTTGGATCGCAATCGGACGTGAAGCAGGCGTTGGAAGATGCGAAGGCTGAGCTCGCGTTGATCACCGGACAGAAGCCATCGGAGACGCGCGCCAAGAAAAGCATTTCGAATTTCAAGTTGCGCAAAGATCAGGCGATCGGCGCCAAGGTCACTTTACGCGGCGCGCACATGTACGAATTTCTCGAGCGCTTCATCAAAGCGGCGCTGCCGCGCATCCGCGATTTTCGCGGTGTGTCGCCAAAGGGTTTCGACGGCAACGGCAACTACACGCTCGGTGTTTCCGATCAGTCGATTTTTCCTGAAGTCGAGCTTGATAAAATCAAGCGCAACATTGGTTTTGATGTTACAATCGTCACCACCGCGCGGACGAATGAAGAAGCGAAATCGCTTCTGAGTGAAATGGGAATGCCATTCAGCGATCGCGTGAAGAAACCGGTCGCACCAGCGGCCGCCTGATTTTCATGAGCACTGTTACCGATCCTATTGCCGACCTTCTCGCCCGCGTGCGCAATGCCACGAAGTCGCAGAAGCCGGAAATGTTTTTGCCTTATTCCAAAATCAAGAGCGACGTCGCGCGCATTTTGAAAGAAGAGGGTTACATCACCGATTACGCGGTTGATACCGAACAGGCGCATCCGCGCATCAAGATCACGAATAAGTTTTCGAACAAAACGAGTGCGATCACAGGATTGAAGCGTGTTAGCCGACCTGGTCTGCGCCGCTACGTTGGCGCGAAGGAGATTCCACGTGTGCTCGGCGGAATGGGAATCGCGATTCTTTCTACGCCTCGCGGTGTGCTTTCGGGACGGGAAGCGAAAAAACAAAACGTCGGAGGCGAATTGCTGGCTTACGTTTGGTAACGCCTAACGAGTTATGTCACGAATTGGAAATAAGCCGGTCGAGATTCCCGATAAAGTGAAGGTGAACATCAGCGATGATGGCGCCGTCGCAGTCGAGGGACCGAAAGGGAAGTTGAGCTGGAACCTGCCGCGCAACATCAAAGGCAGCGTGAAGGACAAGAGCATCTCGATCGTGCGCGATGCAGAAACACGCAGCGTAAAAGCGCTGCACGGTTTGTCGCGCAGCCTCGTGCACAACATGGTGCAGGGCGTAAGCGAAGGCTTCACCAAAAATCTCGAAATCGAGGGTGTCGGTTTCAAAGCTGCGGTGCAGGGACAGAATTTGAATCTGAGCTTGGGATTTTCGCATCCAATTTTGTTTTCGATTCCAAAAGAAATTAAAATTACGGTCGCGGAAAACACCAAGCTCACGATTCAAGGCATCGACAAAAAATTGGTCGGCCAGGTCGCGGCAGATATTCGCCGTTACTATCCGCCTGAGCCTTACAAGGGTAAGGGCGTGCGTTATGCGGGCGAACAGGTGCGACGCAAGGAAGGAAAAACGGTTCAGTAATGAGCGCGGCCACCGATAGAAAAAAGATCCGGCATCGGATTCATACTCGGATCAGAAAACGAGTGAGCGGGACGGCAGAACGTCCGCGGCTCGCCGTTCATTTTTCCGGCAAGCATGTTTACGCGCAGGTCGTGGACGATGATGCGGGCAAAACGCTGGCCTCGGCGGCGACGACCGAGAAGGATTTGCGGGGCAAAGGAAAAGCTGCGGCAAACCGGACCACAGCGGAGCAAATTGGGAAAGCAATCGCGGAACGTTTGCTCGCGAAAAAAGTGGACAAGGTCATCTTCGACCGCGGCGGATTTCTTTATCACGGCAAAGTGAAAGCGCTTGCTGATGCGGCCCGCGAAGGCGGATTAAAATTTTAGGAACAACTTCATGGCACAACCTCACGGCGGCGGCAGACGCAGCGCAGATCGAAACACGGATAAAAGTTCGGCGGCAAGAGGCGATACGACCGAGAAGGTCGTTTTCATCAATCGTTGCGCGAAAGTGGTGAAGGGTGGACGGCGCTTCAGCTTTAGCGCGTTGATTGTCGCGGGCGATCACGACGGCAGTGTTGGCGTCGGATTTGGGAAAGCGAACGAAGTCGCGGAAGCGATTCGCAAAGCTTCGGAAGCGGCACGCAAAGGCATGGAAAAAGTTTCGCTGCACGGAAATACGATTCCGCACGAAACGATCGGAACTTTCGGCGGTGGTCGCGTTTTGTTGCGTCCAGCATCACCGGGAACGGGCGTGATTGCGGGCGGTGGGGTACGCGCGGTTGTGGAAGCAGCGGGAATCCGCGATGTCCTTGCCAAGTCGTTAGGCTCAAGCAATCACTCCAATGTGGTGAAGGCGACAATTGAAGCATTGCGCGGCCTGCGCCGAAAAGATGAGATTTTTAAATTGCGCGGTATCCGCGTAAACGAAGGAAGGACTGAGCAGCAGTCATGATTCGATTGCACAATTTACGGCCCCGCCCCGGTTCACGTCATCGCGTGAAGCGACTCGGAATTGGCGAAAGCTCCGGGCACGGCAAGACGAGCGGCAAAGGTCACAAGGGGCAGAAGGCCCGTTCCGGTGGAAGTATTCGCCTCGGTTTCGAAGGCGGCCAAATGCCGCTCATTCGTCGGTTGCCGAAACGAGGTTTCAACAATGCGGCGTTCCACAAGAATTACGCGATCGTGAATCTCGACACGCTGAATACGTTCAAAGCGGGAACGACGGTGAACGAACAGTTGCTGCGCGAATCCAACATGATCCGCGGAAATTTTGTGGGAATTAAGATTCTTGGTGACGGCGAACTGAAACACGGCATGACGATTGAAGCCGACAAGTTCAGCGAATCGGCGCGCGCGAAAATTGAGAAGGCTGGGGGCACTATCACAGTGCGTGAGGCGCGCCAACTGCCGACCGAGGCCGCCGCGAAGGAACCTGAATCTGCAGCTGCCGTTGATGCGAAGCCTAAGAAAAAGGCGACAAAGAAGACCGCTGCGAAAAAGGCGGCCGCGCCCAAAAAAGCGCCGGCCAAGAAGAAGAAATCAGCGAAGCGCTAGTCGTGAGAAAGGGTAGCTGATGGTTTCGGCGTTTCTCAATTCAGTCAAAATTCCGGAGCTACGCCGGCGGATCCTGTTCACGCTTGCGGTGATCGTGATCGTTCGTCTCGGCGCGGCCATCAGCACGCCGGGCGTAAATGCTGCCGTCCTCCAGGAGTGGTTTCAAACTTCAAGCCAAGGACAAGGCGGGAATGTCGCGGCGCTCTTTAATCTTTTTAGTGGTGGTGCGCTGGAAAACTGCGCCATCTTTTCGTTAGGCATCATGCCCTACATCAGTGCGTCGATCATGATGCAGCTGTTGACGGCGGTGATTCCGCGACTGGGTCGCATGGCGCGCGAAGATGGTGGTCGGCAGAAGATCATGCAATACACGCGTATCGCGACGGTCGTGCTCTGTATTTTCCAAGGTTATTTGCTCGCGGTTTCTTTTCAACATCCGGAGTCGTATCACACGATGCTTCCCGGAATCACGGAGACGATGGGGAAGCTCGGTATTCCCCTAGTGGACAATCCCGGATTGTCTTTTCGATTAATTACAGTGCTTTCCCTAACGACAGGAACGTTGTTCCTGATGTGGCTGGGCGATCAAATCACGGAGCGCGGAATCGGCAATGGTATTTCACTGATCATCACAGTTGGAATTGTGGCGCGCTTGCCCGCAGCGTTAGCGCAGGCGTGGAAGACTTTTGTTCCTTCCAGCCAGACCGGAACGAGCCAGGTGAATCCGGCGATTCTCGTTTTGATGGTGGCGTTCTTATTTATCGTGATCGCAGCGGTAATCGCAGTGACGCAAGGTCAGCGGAAGATTACCGTGCAGTACGCGAAGCGCGTTGTCGGTCGGAAAATGTACGGCGGACAAACGCAATACATGCCGTTGAAAGTGAATTACGCGGGTGTAATGCCGATTATTTTCGCGTGGGCACTTTTGCTTTTCCCGACGACCATCGTCAGCGTCGCTTTCAAAAACAGTCCGACGGCGCGGCAGATCTCCGAAATGCTTTCGAGCGGCTGGCTCCATTATGTCGTGCTCGCGGCGATGATTTTCTTCTTCAGTTATTTTTGGGTGGCAACTCAGTTTCAGCCGGCGCAGATCGCAGACGATCTGAAAAAGTACGGCGGCTATATCCCCGGCGTGCGCCCCGGAAAACCAACTGCGGATTTTCTCGATTACACGATGACGCGGCTGACTTTTGCCGGCGCGATCTTCCTGACGCTGATCGCGATCCTGCCGAGTTTACTCAGTCAGGGATTGCATGTCCCAACTATTACCGCGCAATTTTTCGGCGGCACAAGCTTGCTCATTATCGTCGGTGTTATGCTCGATACGATGCGCCAGGTGGAGACGCATTTGATTCAACGACATTACGACGGTTTTCTGCGTAAAGGTCGCATCCGCGGACGCAGTTTCGATCGTGCATCCTACAATCGCGGTGACGCGGCGGGGCAGGGAATGTTAATGTGGCTGTATGTTGGTATTGCTGTTCTGGTCATCGGTGGAGTCGCCATTTTCCTTTACGGTCGCTAAGTGAAACGACGTCTCGTGCTGCTTGGTGCGCCCGGTTCCGGTAAAGGAACACAGGCGGAAATGATTACGCGCCAGTTTGGAATTCCTGTGACATCGCCCGGCGCGATCCTTCGTCGCGAACGAGACTTGGGCACGCCACTCGGTTTGAAGACCGCGGATACGACACAGCATGGCGGCTTGGTTTCGGATGAAATCATTGTTGGACTGATTGAAGATTGGCTGCGCTTGCACGGCGGTTACGGTTTTGTTTTTGACGGTTTTCCGCGCACGCTGCCTCAGGCGAACAGTCTCCAGGCAATTTTGGAACGGCTGCATACGCCGTTAGATCTCGCGATTTGGCTAGATGTTTCTGAAGAAACGGTGCGCGATCGCATCGCGAGTCGATTGCAATGTCAGGGCTGTGGGTTCACCACCAGCGTGACGAGCGCAAAATTTGCGGAACGTCCGGTCTGTCCGTATTGCGACGGATCACTCGTTAGGCGAAATGACGACGACGCGTCGGTCTTGCTGAACCGTCTCGCGGAATTCAACGCCAAAACGCAGCCGCTGGCCGATTTTTACGAAAAGGTTTCTTCACTACGGCGTATTGATGGAAATCGCGATCGCGATGCGGTCTTTGCGGATATTTCGCAATTGATCGAACAAAAGTCGGCATGATTCCGATTAAGTCCGGAAAAGAAATCGATAAGATGCGGCAGGCATGTCGCACTGCGAGCGAAATTCTCGAGCGTGTCGCCGAATTGGTGCGGCCAGGAATTTCGACGAAAGAAGTCGACCAGGCCGCCGCCGATTTCATGGAAGAGGCGAAGGTCAAAAGTGCATTTCTCGGATATCGACTCGGCCATCGCGTTTTTCCCGGAAACATCTGCATTTCCCTTAATGACGAAATCGTGCACGGCATCGGAAGTCAGCGACGGATCCAGTACGGCGACATCGTAAAACTTGATATCGGCGTGGTGCAGGAGGGCTGGGTGGGCGACACGGCGACGACAGTTCCGGTTGGCGTGATTGATGATCGCACCGAACAATTGTTGCGCGTGACGGAGAAGGCGCTGGCGCGGGCGATTGCCGTTGCAACCGAAGGCCTGCGGTTGGGCGATCTGTGCGCGGAAATCGAGGATGAAGCGACGAAACACCAATTCTCGGTCGTGCGCGAATTTGTTGGTCACGGCGTCGGCCGAAAACTGCACGAAGAGCCGCAGGTTCCGAATTACGGGAAACGCGGGAGTGGCCCGAGGCTCAAGTCCGGGATGACCCTTGCGATTGAACCGATGATTAATTTAGGCGCCGCCTCTGTCCGATTGCTCGAAGACGGCTGGACGGTCTGCACGGCAGACGGAATGCCCTCGGCGCATTTCGAACATACCATTCTCATCACGGGCGAAGCGCCCGAAGTTTTGACATGGCGCGGAAAGACGCAATTGAAGTAGAAGGCACGGTCGACGAGCTTTTACCCAATACGATGTTTCGCGTGGCACTGCCCAACGGCCATCGTGTGCTTGCGCATGTCTCCGGAAAAATGCGGCCGCACTTCATTCGCATCTTGCCAGGAGACAAAGTTATGCTACAGATTTCACCCTACGATTTGTCGAAGGGGCGGATTACTTTTCGCCAAAAGTGACAGCGCGGAGATCGGCTCCGCGTTTTTCGTTGAACATGAAAGTACGACCATCTGTTAAAAGACTTTGTGAAGCGTGTAAGATCGTGAAGCGCAAGAATGTTGTGCGCGTGATCTGCAAGAACCCGCGCCATAAACAGCGCCAGGGATAGGAAATTTATGCCTCGATTACTTGGAGTTGAAATTCCGGCGGAAAAACGCATCGAAGCGTCGCTCACGTATATTTATGGGATTGGGCCGAGCACAGCGAGACGCATTCTGGAGCGAACAAATATCGACCCGAATTTGCGCGCAAAGAATCTGACGCCGCAGCAGGTCAACGAAATCATCCAGACAATCACGGCGAACAAATTTAAAATTGAAGGTGACCTTCGCCGGGACGTGCAGGGCAACTTGAAACGTTTGCAGGCAATCAATTGTTATCGCGGCATCCGGCATCGACGCGGCTTGCCCGTGCGCGGTCAGCGCACATCGACAAACGCGCGGACGCGTAAAGGTCCTCGTAAAACGGTTGGCGTGATTCGCAACAAGGACGCAAAAGCTGGCAAGGTTTAGTTGCCTGCCTAACGAATTAAGATAATGGCTGAGAAAGAAGAAAAGAAACCCGCGAAGTCGCCCGCCAAGGCAAAGGTTCCAAAAGATAAAGCTCCGGTAAGCGAAGCAGCGGCTCCAGCTGCCGAAGAAACAGTTGCGGTGGCAGCGCCTGAAGCAGTTGCAACGGAAGCGCCCAAGCCGGCGAAGAAAGCCGCGGCAAAACCGAAGAAAGAAGAAGCAGCTGCTCCCGAACCGCCGAAAGAGAATTTATCGCTCAACCCGGATGACATTGAGAAGCCGAAGATCGTTAAGGCGAAGGGAAGCAAAAACATTCATACCGGAATCGCGCACGTGCTTTCGACATTTAATAACACCATCGTGACGATCACCGACATGAAGGGGAACGTCATCGGTTGGTCGAGCGCTGGAAAAGTCGGATTCAAAGGATCACGCAAAAGCACGGCTTACGCGGCGCAGATGGTCGCGCAGGATGCATCGCGACAAGCGATGGGCCACGGATTGAAGGAAGTGGAAGTGTTAGTGAAAGGGCCGGGCGCGGGACGAGAATCGGCCGTGCGTGCGCTGCAGGCGATCGGCTTGGATCTGACAGTCATTCGTGATGTCACGCCCGTGCCGCATAATGGTTGCCGGCCGCCAAAACAACGCCGCGTTTAATAAAGAGCAACGAACTTAGAATTTTCCCATGGGCAGATATACCGGACCAAAAACCAAAGTCAGTCGTCGATATGGCGTGCCGCTCTTTGGACCTTCGAAATCTCTCGAGCGCAAAAATTATCCGCCAGGTATGCATGGACCAAAGGGTTCGCGCCGCAAACAATCCGATTACGCGATTGCCCTCGGCGAAAAGCAGAAGCTTCGCTATCAGTACGGCCTGCTCGAGCGGCAATTTCGACGCATCTTCCAAAACGCGCTGCGCAAACGTGGTGTCACCGGCGAAACTCTTCTGCAATTGTTGGAGACGCGTTTGGATAATGTCGTTTTCCGCCTCGGTCTCGCGAACACGCGCAGTGGCGCTCGCCAGCTTGTCGGGCACGGGCACGTGCAGGTCAACGGCCGGAACGTCGACATTTCTTCCTTCAACGTGAAAGCGGGCGACGAAATTTCGATTAAGGACAAACCAAAATCTCGGCAGCTCGTCTTGCGCAATCTTGAGCTGACCCAAATCGCACCGGTGCCGGATTGGCTCGTGGCTAACCGCGACGCGTTGAGCGGAAAAGTGGCCCGCATCCCGATACGAGAAGAAATGCAACCGATGGTCAACGAACAATTGATCGTCGAGCTCTATTCTCGTTAGGCGGATTCGGTCTCGAGAAATTCCAAAGCCTTGCTGTAACTACAGCGGTCGAGGTAATGCTTTAGTCGCGGATCGATCGGTTGTGGCAAGCTCGCTCCCAACCGGCTGATCTGCTCTGAGACTTCGCGCAGGCGCTCCATATGTTTCTCCGAATCGAGGCGGCTCTCTTCATCGCTGACGATGCGAAGACGTTCACGCAATGCGGCGGCGAGTTGGCTGGCGCTGGCTTGCATAATCGTAATTGAGATAAAGCTTGAAACCGCCAGGCACTTTGCGCAAGCGTCGAGACGGATGATTGGGACAACCGCGCAAATTCTTGTCGTCGATGACGATGTTGGATTGATGCGCGTGATGCGCGAGGCGTTGGTGTCTTTTTTGCGCTGCGAAGTCGATTCATCGCCCACACCAGAGTACGGTTTTGAGCTGACGTTGAAGAAGGACTACGACTTGTTCATCTTCGATTTTTCAATGCCAATGATCGACGGCGCGATGCTTTTTTCTTTGATCGGCAAGGTGTATGCGAATGCGCAGCCGCCGAAAACGGTTCCGCCATTAATCTTAGTGTCCGCGAAAGGCGACGATAAACGCGCTCAGGAATTATTGCGCGAAGCGGGCGTTCATGGGTTGTTGCCCAAGCCTTTTGCGATTAATCGGCTGTTGCAGAAAGTGAAGGAATGCATTCCCGAGATCGAATTGATCGCGTGAACCGCGTTCCTAATGAGCGTTACTCAAAGGCAGACCAGCTTCTTCAAATAACTGGCGCTTCGCTTCCAGCCAGTCGCTGTTGTGATCGCCTTTTTTTATAGCTTGCTGCGCGCGTTTCTCCGCGAGGAAATAGGCGCGAATGCTGATTTGCTCGTCCGAAGGCGGCGTCCGTTTTGGTTCGGTCACGCCCTTGTTGGCAGCAGGTTTGCGCGCCCGTTTGCTCTTTACCGTCGACTTCTTGCGCGTGCTTTTTTTCGCGCGCGTAGAGCCACGGGTTACGCTTTCGGTTTGGACATCTTTGGATTTTTTCGGCACAGATTAGGCTAAGGTTGAAGACAGATTTCCTGTGATCGAAAAAATTGGCAAGCGGTTTTCTCCTGCTAAATGAGAGAGTGTGCGAGCTAACCAGTATTTCATATGCGACATTTTATCTTTCGTTGGGCAATAACGACCGTCGCCGTGATGATCGCGGCCTCAATCATTCGAGGCATTCGTTACGACACGATTGGAGCGTTAATCCTGGCCTCGCTGCTCCTGGGAATTCTGAACGCTTTTATTCGTCCAATCCTTCTCATCTTGAGCGCGCCGTTAATATTGCTGACGCTCGGATTGTTCATTTTCGTCGTGAACGGTTTGATGTTGTACTGGGTTCAGGGCTTGGTCGGCGGGTTTCATGTGGACAGTTTCGCGAGTGCCTTTTGGGGTGCGATCTTAATCAGCATTATCAGCTGGATGCTGAGTGCTTTTTTCCGTGGCAGCGATGGACGTGTGCATGTACTCACACATCACACGCAAATGCGCCGAGTCTCGGGTCGCGTGATTAAGTAGGGAACGATCGATGACTTACTGCCTCGGAATGCTTTGCGCACACGGCGCTGTTTTCCTTTCCGATTCGCGCACCAGTGCCGGCATGGACAACATCACCATGCGTAGCAAAATGCGGATTTTCGAAAAACCGGACGATCGCGTCATTTGCGTTATGGGTTCGGGAAATCTTTCGCTGACGCAAGCAACCCTGGCACGCATCGACGACGACTTGCTTTTAGCGGTTAAAGATCCCGAAAGGCCTAGCCTGCTCAATCGCCAGACACTCTATGAAACTGTGCGCTACATCGGAACGAAAGTGCGCGAAGTGGAAGAGCGCGATCGCGCTGCATTGGAAGCAGATGGCTTCGATTTTAATATTCATCTGATCGTCGGTGGCCAAATCGCGGGCGCGAAACCGGATGTCCATCTAATTTATCCGCAGGGGAATAGCATTCACGCGACACGCGATTGTCCCTTTCTACAAATCGGCGAGACGAAGTATGGCAAACCAATTCTTGATCGGGGCTTTAGTTATGAAACGGATCTTCCCGATGCGTTGAAGATCGGGATCATTTCCATCGATGCGACGATGAAGAGCAACGTCTCAGTTGGTCCTCCCATCGACATTTTCTGTTACAAGTCGGATTCTCTCCAAGCGAGTCTCCGCACACGGTTGGATGAAGACGATCCGTATCTTCAAGAGATCAGCCATCGATGGCAGGATGGTTTGGTGAAGCTCGTAAACGAAATGCCTTCGCTGAAATTCGGCAAGCCCGCCGGTTACGCGACCGCAGCGTAGTTGGTCTTTCGGAATTGCTGGATCGGTCGCGAATTCCAGCGGCCGAAAAAGTCGCAAAAGGGCTGGTCTGCTTCCTGCTTTACACCTTCCGCACTTATCAACTCTCGATTATATATGGCTAACCTGTTCAAATATTTCGCCTACGGGACATTGACAGTGGTATGCGGGCTGTCGGCTGCCGAGGCGCAAACCAGTGTGCGTGTGCCCACAACTGATCCAGCGGATCGCCCAACACCACCTCCGACAATCGTGCAAACGCAGACGGCTGCTCCCGCCGCGTCTCCGGGCGTCACCACTAATCCCAACGATTCTTCTCCCCTTGTTCTCGTGCAGGCGGCTCCCGCTGCGGCTACGTCGAACCCGCCGCCGGCGACGGGCGCCACTCCATCAGTGGGCCTGAGCGAAACCGAGAGCGGTGGCGTGGGCGTGCGCGAATTCCAAGGAGATGACGTTGGTCAGGTCCTCCGGTTGCTCGCGCGGCAGGCGAAAATAAACATGGTCGTGAGCGAAGCCGTGACCGGCACCGTGACAATGCGGTTAGAAGACGTCACTGCGCTGCAAGCGATCGCCATTATCGTCAAAGCGAAGTCGCTCTTCATGGATAAGATCGATAACGTTTATTACATCAAGACCGCGGTTGAGCGCACCGCGGAGCCGACGGAGAGCGACAGTTATCAGTTGAGCTACGGCCGGGCCAAGGACATTGCTCCACTATTGGCTTCGCAACTTGCGAGCAAAGATCCTCCACAAGTCGATGAGCGAACCAACATGATTTTCTTTCGCGAGACTCGGAGCAATATCGACAATATCCGCAAGATGCTCATCTCAATCGACAAGCCAACGAAGCAGGTCATGATCGAAGCGCGCCTTGTGGAAGTGAACGCCAATCCGAAACAATCCTTCGGCTTCAATTGGTCGGGAGTGTTTGGCAGCTCCACTACACCGCAGACGATTAGATACGGGGGTAGCCAACCTGCTACGGCCGATTCAGTTACTTTGGACGCTAACGGCGTCCCTCACATTGTTCCTGGAGTTCCTGCGCAGGGGAAATTCGACGCCGCTACCGGCAAACTGATAGGCGCCGATTTCTTCCTGGATCAGGCATTGAAAACAATAGGCGGTCAGTTCGCGATTCTTTCCGCTCCCCAACTCTCGGTAACGATGCGTGCTTTGAACGAAGATTCCGATGCCGAATTTTTGGCCAACCCGCGCATCGTCACCGCGGATAACATGCAGGCGAAGATCGAAATCACACGGAATCAACCCGTGCCGCAATTGAATTTCAATGAACAGACAGCGACCGCGGTCTTTGGCGGATTCCAGGACAAGAAGTTTGGAAACACGCTTTTGGTGCGCCCATCAATTAATAAAGACAATTTCATCACGCTGAATGTGAAGCCGGAGATCAGCAACAAAGTGGGTGATGCGACGTTCGTATTTGCAGGGGCCACTGTAGCCAGTCCAGTCATCGACACGCGTTCGCTCGATTCTAATGTGCTTATCAAGAGTGGCGACACGCTCGCCATCGGCGGCCTGCTTCAGGATGAAGTCACGAAGGCGCGAAACAAGGTGCCGCTTCTCGGTGATATGCCGATTCTCGGGTATTTCTTTCAGGAAAAATTAAACGCCCGCACGAAGCGCAATTTGCTCGTATTCGTCACGCCGACGATTATCGATCAGCGCTACGGTACCGGCCTCGAAGACCAGGTCAGCGGCGTCCACCATTCCGGCGAGGAATATGCTGATCCAAATGGCTGGCGGAATAACGCCAAAGGCGCAGTGCGTTTAGTCCCGACCTCGCAACGTCAGATCGTGGCAGATTATCCGAAGCCGGGCATTCCTCCTGCTCCGAAAGATTCAGGCAATGTGCGGTTCATGAGTAATGCAAAGGATCGCGACTACTAAAATTTAGAAAATGTGGGGTTGAGAGGGGGCGAATGCTCGCAAGACGTTCGCCCTCTTTGCCTTTTCGGGAACTCTTTCCGCATTGAACAAATCTTCACGTCCTCCGTCCACTCGTTATGCTCGGATCGTGTTTTTGTTGCAACGAACGCGTCACCGTGCATGATAGCCTCGCTTAGTTGCCCTGCATGAATTACTCATTGATCCCGGACGAACTTCGGCCGATCGCGGAAAAAATCGAAAGTCGTGAGCGAATCTCCGAACAGGACGCTCTGAGCCTTTATCGCTCCAATGATCTGAACGCGCTCGGGATCATGGCCAGCGCTATTCGCCAGCGGAAGAACGGCAACGTCGCCACCTACATCCTCAACCGTTACATCAATTATTCGAACGTCTGCATCCTGTCCTGTCAGTTCTGCGCTTTCGCTGCAAAAAAACGAGACGCGCATGCTTTCGAACGCGCGATCGACGAGATCGTCGTAGCCGTGCAGGAGGCACTCGGTGCCGGCATTACCGAGGTGCATATGGTCGGCGGATTGCATCCGACGTTGAAGAAAGATTGGTATCTCGAGTTGCTGCAGCGCTTGCGCATACTCGACCCGAAACTGCACATCAAGGCTTTTACCGCGATTGAAATCCGGCACTTGGCGAATCGCGTCTTCCGGTTACCGATTGCCGAGACCCTTGGAATTCTTCGCGAAAACGGTCTGAATTCTCTGACCGGTGGTGGCGCTGAGATTTTTGATGCCGGCGTACGCGATGAGCTTTGCCGGGGCAAAGAAACCGCGGCGGAGTGGCTCGATGTTCATCGGGTCTGGCACAAAATGGGCGGACGCAGCACCTGCACCATGCTTTTCGGTCACATCGAAAGTTACGAGCAACGAATCGATCATTTGCGCCAGTTGCGAGAACTTCAGGACGAAACGGGCGGCTTCACCGGATTTGTTCCCTTTGCTTTCGAACCTCAGACAACCATTCTCGCGCACGTGAAGGCGGCGTCCGCTTTCGAGCAATTGCGCAATCTCGCGGTAAGCCGGATCTACTTCGATAATATCGATCATCTCACCGCCTATTGGGTCAGCATGGGACTTCCTCTTGCTCAAATTTCACTGAGTTATGGTGTGGACGATTTGCACGGCACCATTATGGAAGAAAAGATTTTCCATATGGCGGGAGCCTCTACTCCACAGGAGCAGACCGTGAAGACACTCGAACGCGCCATTCGTGAAGCAGGTCGCGAACCGGTTCAACGCGACAGTCACTATCATCGAATCCCATCGAGCAGTCCGAAGCCAAACGAAATCGCGTCGACCAAAGTCGAGCTCGCTTGCGCCTAACGAGTGCAGGATCCGCAGTCGTTGCGTCTCGGTTGCGTAAAGTATCTTAATGCCCGTCCGCTTATCCGCGGCTGGCGCGGCGAGGCCGTCTTCGACCATCCTGCCGCGCTTGCAGAGAAGCTTCAGGCAGGCGCATTGCAGATCGCGCTTGTCTCGAGCTTTGAGTTTCTCCGCAATCCGAACTACCGCATCGTGGACGGCGTTTCTATCTCGTCCGACGGGCCGGTCTACAGCGTCCTCGTAGCCCATTGCGGAGAAATTTCCGGGGTTGAAGAGATCGAACTCGATCCAGCATCGCTGACTTCGGTAGCTCTGTTGCGCTGTCTTCTCGGAGAAATGAATTTGCATCCGCGACTCGTTTCCACGTCGAACGCAAAATCGCCCGCCGAAAAACGCGCGAGGCTGCTCATCGGCGACCAGGCGATTCGTTTTCGCAAAGATCACGAGCAGGACTTCCAATATTGGGACCTAGGCGCAGAATGGAAACGCCTGACTAATCTTCCTTTTGTTTACGCTCTCTGGCTCGTTAGGCCGGAAGTGATTGAGGCGGCGAGCGTCGCCGATGAGTTGCGGAATTTGCGCGACAACAATCTGGCGAACATGGAAACGTTGATCGCGGAAGAAACCGGCGATGAGGATTTTTGCAGATTTTACTATCGCGATTGTCTCCGTTTCGGATTCGGTGAGAAAGAAAAGGAAGGACTTTGTTTGTTTCAAAACTTGTGCGAGAAGCACAAAATTCTCCCGCACGCGCCATTCGATGCACACCGATTGGCTAAAATGGTTGTGTGATGTTGATCCTTTCGAATCGATTCGAGGGAATCTGACGCGATGTCCAGCGATCGAGAGAGAAGACGCCGCCGCCACGCACCATCAAGGCGAACGCTATCCCGATCGCCAGTAAATGGTATTCGAAGCCCTCATGTTTTCCCGGAACATCCATCCAATTCATGAAGAATCCCGCGCGAGCGTGTACGAGTGCGATCGCGCCGATCATGACGCAAAAGATGCCTAACGACGCGAGGCGAGTTAGGAAGCCCAGGATCAAACAGATACTGCCAACTGATTCCGCCATGATCGCCAGCAGCGAGATAACCAATGGTAGTTCGGAATTTAAACCAGCCAGGCTCGTCTGAAATCCGAGACCGCCGAACCATCCCATGGTCATTTGCGCGCCATGAGGAAAAAACACGATGCCGAGAGTGAGTCGCAAAATGAAACTGGAAATACTGTTATCTGTGAAAAGAAGGCGACGAAGCGCGTTCATAGTTGCGCTGGTTAACGCAAATAAAGCGCCCGACAAGAAAAATCGAATCGCTCGCGCGGTGGACCGGCCCATGCACGGGGTTGAATGTCCGTTAATTCGATGGAGATAAACTGAGCAGTGGAAAAACGTTGGATTTTATCGACGACACAAGAAACAGAGAACAGCTCCATTTCGTGGGGCGAAATCTGCGATCTGCCGTGCATCGTTCGCTTGCTGGGGCGTAAGGGTTTTTTGACCGACGCTGAGGTGCGAAGTTTTCTCGAGCCGCGTCTGAACTCGTTAGGGGATCCCTTGCTGCTTCCGAACATGAGCAAAGCCGTGGACCGAACTCTAAGCGCAATTGATGCAAGTGAGCGGATCGTGTTGTTCGGCGATTACGACGTCGATGGGGTCACGTCGATGGCGCTTCTGGCGGAGATGTTGCGCGCTTACGGAGCGGCTCCCGATTTATTTCTGCCGCTGCGGATAGAGGAAGGTTATGGCTTGAGCCAGGAGAGCGTCGAGCGCTGTTGCGAACTACATCGTCCGCAACTCCTGATTGCGATCGATTGTGGGACCTCGTCTGTGAATGAAATTGCGGCGCTCAAAAAATCTGGAGTCGATGTCATCGTGCTGGATCATCATGAGCCAAAAAAAGAATTGCCTGATTGCGTCGCGGTCGTGAATCCAAAGGTCGCGCGCGAAAAATCAGGCGACTATTTATGCAGCGCCGGAGTCGTTTTCAAACTGTGTCACGCGCTTTTGAAAAAGAGACCGGTTCCAGAATTCAATTTGAAGAGTCGTCTGGATCTTGTCGCGCTCGGAACAGTGGCCGACATCGTCCCGCTTCATCTCGAAAACCGAATACTCGTTAGGGCAGGTGCGCGTCAGATCGCATCATCTCGCCGTCCCGGTTTACGCAAGCTCATGGAAATTGCTGCCGTTCGTCCGCCGATTGCCACAGAAGACATTGGTTTTCGCCTCGGCCCACGCTTAAACGCGGCCGGACGTCTGCACACCGCGGAGAAAGCTCTGCGTCTTCTTTTAACCGAAGATGAAAACGAAGCGACCGAACTCGCCGAACTTCTGGATGCGCAAAATCGCGAACGACAATCCGTCGAAAAGGAACTCCTGGCGGCGGTGGAAGAGCAAATCGCAAATCAATTCGATCGGGCCGCGCACGCTGCCATCGTCGTGGGCGCGCGCGATTGGCATCCGGGTGTTCTCGGTATTGTCGCGTCTCGAATCGCGCGAAAATATCATCGCCCGACTATCATTATCGGTTTTGACGCGAACGGCGTTGGTAAAGGAAGCGGTCGAAGCATCGAGGGATTTTCGCTCGTGGCAGCGCTCGAGCAATGCAGCAACTTGCTCGTAAAATTTGGCGGACATGAAATGGCGGCGGGTCTGACTATTAGCGAAAAAAATCTGCCGGATTTTGCCGACGGCTTTCGAAGAGTCGCGGGCGAGATCTTGTCGCGCGATGATTTGCAACCGCGATTGCAAATCGATCACGAACTCGCGTTCTCGGAATTGAATTTAAATCTGCTGCGCTGGCACGAGATGCTGCAACCGTTTGGAAGCGGAAATCCTCAACCGCTGTTTGTCGCGCGTGAAGTCGAACCAACGGGCGAACCAAAAGTGCTGCGCGATAGACACCTGGTTTTGCGTTTGCGGCAGCGCGGCCACTTTCAGCGCGCGATTTTTTTCGATGGCGCAACCGCACCGCTTCCGCCACCGCCTTGGGATGTCGCGTTTCAAATCAAACGCGATGAGTATGAGGGCGTCATGCGTTTGCAGCTACAAGTTCAGGCATTGCGGAAAGCGGGTCCTTTCGAATGATCGAACCGTCTCAACTATTGGCGGAATTGGATTGGTTTCCGCGCGCGAAGATCGCTCCTTTGCGCCGGCTCGAGATCGAGACGGTGGAGGATTTGCTTACGCATTTTCCGCGGCGACATGAGGACCGGCGTGAATTCCCAGGTTTTCCGCGCGAAGAATCTTCGCAGGCGATTTGTCTGTGCGGCGAGGTGACCAAAACTCAGGTGCGTCGATTTGGTGGTTGGAAGAAAATTTTTGAAGCAACGCTGGAAGAGTCAGGAGCGAACGCGTTGAGCGAGCCCATCGTCTGTCGCTGGTTCAATCTCCATTACGTGCAAAAAATGATCGCAACGGGACAGCGCCTCGTGATTTTCGGTAAACCAAAGCTGCGCGGGAAACGCATCTGCATTGATCATCCGGAATTTGAAGTCATCGAAAATGATGACGAGATCTCGATTCATTTCCGCAGAATCACGCCGATTTACCCCGCAACGGAGGGATTGTCGCAACGGATTTTGCGGAGCCTGATCTTTCGTACGCTTGACGAAAGCGGCGGCGCAGCGGTCGAATCGCTTTTGCCGGATGAATTGGATGACGGCTCGCGCGCGAACGCCGTGCGGGAAATTCATTTCCCTGAAAGCGTCGAAACGCTGGCACGCGCACGCGAACATCTCGTGCTCTCGGAATTTTTTACGATGCAAATGATCATTGCGTCACGCCGGCTCGAATCGTCGATCCGGACCGGACAGTCGCACTGCGGTTCCGGAAAATTGCTGGAAAAGTTTCTGCGCGCATTACCATTCGATCTGACGGAAGCGCAGTTGCGCGTCATCGAAGAACTGCGACGCGATCTGCGTTCGCAGCAGCCAATGAATCGGTTGTTGCAGGGCGATGTCGGCTCGGGAAAAACGGTCGTGGCGATCGCGGCGATTTTGCTGGCGGTGGAGGCCGGCTTTCAAACCGCGCTCATGGCGCCAACACAAATCCTGGCGGACCAACACTACGAGGTTTTACGCGGGTGGCTGGAGCCGCTTGACGTTCGATTGGCGCTGCGCACGGCCGCACGCAACGAAGAGAGCGGGCCGTTACCATTGTTCGCGCAGCCGCAAAATCCGGGTAGCGCACGCGTCTCGCGTGTTGGCGACGGCGTTACGCCGTCGCGGACTTCCAGGACCACTGAATCGCCGTCGGGCCAGCATTACTCACATCGCCGCCTTCCGCATTTCGAAAAACCATGGGCGATTTATGCCGTTACGATCGGAACAAAGGCGCGACGCACCCTTTCACCGAAGGCGCGTAGTACCGTTCTGGACGCCGTCACACATTTTCACAACGCGCGTTACGAATTATTCGCGGCATGTGTGATGCCCGATCACGTTCATCTTCTTATCCAACCCTGGCCGAAGGGGGATGATGAGACGGGGAACGCAATCTTCTGGTCGTTAAATGAATTACTGCATTCGATAAAGTCCTTCTCAGCGCATCAGATCAACAAGATCGACGGTAAGAGCGGAGCGGCTTGGGAGAAGGAAAGCTTTGATCGTTATGTGCGATCTGATCGGGATCTGGATGAAAAATTTCGCTACATTATCCGTAATCCGTGGGAGGCGCGCGTGGTCGGGCAAAATGAAGATTACCCGTGGATTTGGACGCAAGACAATGAAGCGGGGGAAGGAAGTCCGTCGCGCCGAGACGACGCGACCAACACGCGAGACGCGTGCGCTACCCAGACCGATCCACAGATCATAATTGGCACACACGCGCTCTTATACGAATCAGTCTCCTTCGAAAATCTTGGGCTCGCTGTGATCGATGAGCAGCATAAGTTTGGTGTGGCGCAGCGCGCGCGCCTAACGAGTCGGGAGCCGGCGCCGGATGTCCTGGTCATGACGGCAACACCAATTCCGCGCACACTCACGATGACAGTTTACGGCGATCTCGATGTTTCCACGATCGATGAGATGCCGCGCGACCGCGGAAAGATTATTACTGCCGTGCGCGATAATTCGAAGCTGCCTGAAGTTCTGAATTTTCTTCGGCGCGAATTGGAAGCCGATCGCCAGATTTACGTCGTTTATCCATTGATCGATGAAAGTGAGAAACTTGATGTGAAAGCGGCCGCGACTGAATTTGAAACGTGGCGGGAGCGCTTGCGGCCATTTCGTTGCGAGCTTCTACATGGACGCATTCCAGCGGCGGAAAAGCAGGCGATCATGGAACGATTTCGTCGCGGCGAAACGAGTGCGCTGATTAGCACGACCGTTATTGAGGTCGGCGTGGATGTGCCGAATGCAACGGTCATGGTCATTGAAAATGCGGAACGGTTTGGCCTGGCACAATTACACCAACTCCGCGGTCGAATCGGACGCGGCGAACACAAGTCCTATTGCATTTTGCTTAGTAGTGAGGATTCGGAAGCAACCCAGGCAAAACTCAGCGTGCTGGAAAAAACGAGTAATGGTTTCGAAGTGGCAGAAGCGGACTGGGATTTACGCGGTCCGGGAGATTTGCTCGGAACAGCACAGAGCGGATTGCCAACGCTGAAGCTGGGAAATTTGAAAACAGATGCAGCCTTGATGCGTCGAGCCCGGGCGGCGGCGATGCGAATCTTCGAGGAAGACCCACGCCTGGAGTCAGCGCAAAATCAACGTTTCCGGAAGTTGATTGTCGAACAAGAGGGACGAACCTTTTCGCACGTTAGCTAATGAAAAATCTACTTAAATTTATCCTCTTCGTTGTGCTTTTGAGCATGGGAATTTCCGCGCTCTATGATTACCAGCTCAAGCACGGACGCCTGCCCATGCTGGCGAAGATAGAGCCGGAAAAATACACGCTGGCCTCAAACCCCAGCGTCAATCCAAATTCGATTCCGACTCTCGCTTCGCTCGATCGCGAACGGCGGGCACTCGTTAGTGCGGTGATTCCTTCGGTCGTGAGTGTAAAAACGTCACGCAAGATTGCCGTGCGGCGACAATACGCCCTCGACCCTTTCGATTTTTTCAATCGCAACCCGCGCGCATTTCGCAACCCGAACGACGAAGCGATGGTGCAGAATTCGTTAGGCTCAGGCGTAATCGTGTCGAATGAAGGCCATATCATTACAAACAACCACGTGGTCGACCAGGTGGATGATATCGAGGTGCAGTTGAGCGACGGGCGCACGAAAAAGGCGCGACTGGTTGGAGCCGACGCGGTGGCGGATCTCGCCGTTTTAAAGGTGGATGATCCCGGCGTGAAGCCACTCAAACTCGGTGACTCCGACATGGTGCAGGCTGGGGACTTCGTCCTTGCGATCGGCAATCCATTTGGCTTTGAGGAAACAGTGACGGATGGAATTATCAGTTCCAGAGGCCGACCAAACCGGGTGGATGGATTTGGAGATTTTCTGCAGACGAACGCCGCGATCAATCCGGGCAATAGCGGTGGACCGCTCATTAATTTGCGCGGTGAAGTGATCGGCATTAACACCGCGATCATTTCGCGCAGCGGTGGTTCACAGGGGATTGGGTTCGCCATTCCTTCCAATACGGTGAAAACCGCGTTGGAAAGCCTGCTGCAGCACGGCCGAATTATTCGTGGGTACCTTGGAATTCAATCGCGCGCGGCGCAGCCGGGGCAGGCGCCACAAACAACGCTGGGCGTGGTGGTCGACGACGTCATCCCTGGATCTCCGGCCGCTGATGCGCACTTACAAAGGGGCGACGTGATTGTGAAATTCGCTGGGCACGAAGTGAAAACTTTCCCGGAACTGAGATCACTGGTGTCGCAAGCGGAAATGAACAAGAAGATCGATTTGGAAGTGCAGCGCGATGGCAAACCGGTGAAATTGACAGCAGCGATCAAGGAACAACCGGAAAATTATCCGACCGCGCGCGTCGTGCCCGGTCCCAATCAGCCTCAGATAACTCCCGCACCTAATCCTAACGATGAGCCTGACGAGAGTAACGTGCTGGGCGCGCTCGACGTGGAAAATTTAACGCCCACGTTATCGCAGCAGCTTGATCTGCCAAATAACGCGCACGGAGTTGTCGTAACGAAAAGCGATTCGAGTAATGGCGAATTGCAAAAAGGCGATGTGATCGAGGAGATCAATCAACGCCCGATTCGATCAGTCGATGATTTTAAGAAAATGGTTGGAAGTCTCGATCCAAACCAAACACAGGTTTTGTCCGTTTGCCGCCATCGCACGCGATCGTTCGTCGTGGTGCGGCCGCAATAATTTCCGCTTTGTTTTCGCCTAACGAATCAAAGCAGCTCGGCGATCTGGACTGCATTTAGGGCGGCGCCTTTGAGCAGTTGATCGCCGGAGACCCAAAAAGCGAGGCCGTTATCAAACGCGCAATCGCGGCGCACGCGACCGACCTGGCAATTATCCTTGCCCGCAGCGTTCAGCGGCATCGGATATTTGTTCGCGCGCGGTTCGTCCACCAATTCGAGGCCGGGCGCTTTCGCCAGGACTTCGCGCGCTTGTTCGACAGATACGGGTCGCTCGAATTCCGCGCTCACGGCAACGGAATGCGCGCGATAAACCGGCACCCGCACGCACGTGATCGAAGCACGAAAATCGGGATGATGCATGATCTTGCGCGATTCGTTTTCCATCTTTTTTTCTTCTTTGGTGTAGCCGTCATCCAAAAAAACATCGACGTGCGGCAGGACGTTAAATGCGATCGGATGCGGAAACACTTCCGCCTTTGCCGGCAAATTTTGCGCCGCGGATTCGACCTGCGTTTTCAACTCGGCAATCGCCCGTGCGCCGCTACCAGAAACCGCCTGATAACTGGCGGCAAAAATTCGTTGCACGTTGAAAACGCGATGCAGCGGATAAAGCGCCATCAGCGCAACGGCGGTGGTGCAGTTGGGATTTGCAATCAAACCGTGATGCTGACGCACATCGTCGCCGTTAATCTCGGGAATGACGAGCGGCACGTCCGCCTCCATGCGGAAAACGGAGGAATTATCGATTACGATTGCGCCAGTTTCGCGAGCAACAGGAACAAAACGCCGCGAGATATCACCGCCGGCACTAAAGAAAGCGAGATCAATTCCCGCGAAAGATTTTTCCGATAATTCTTCAACCGGCAGGTCAGTGTCGCGGAATTTTATCGTGCGACCCGCAGAACGGGCCGAAGCGAGAAGTCGCAAGCTCACGACGGGAAAGGAACGCCGTTCGAGGACACGCAGCAATTCGTCGCCGACCGCTCCCGTCGCTCCGACGATAGCCACGTGGTAACTCTTGTTCATTCGCTGCGGCAGTTTATCGTCGGGTCCTGGTGATGCAAACGCAGCCGAGATCTCTGCACGTTTCCGTGCGCGACCAGCTTCTCACTTTGAAAGAGGGCGATGTCACGGTTCGAAGTTATCCGATTTCAACTTCGCAGTTCGGCCTCGGTTCGGAGGAAGGGAGCATGAAAACGCCGATTGGCCAGTTCCGCATCGGTGGAAAGATCGGGGATAACGCCGTTACCGGCACGATTTTCAAAAATCGTGAGCCGATTTCCGAGGGCGAAGACATCGCGCCCGCCGACGATCTGATCATGTCGCGCATTCTCTGGCTGGACGGTCTCGATAACCACAACGCCAACACGCGAGATCGGTTCATTTATATCCACGGCACGAATCACGAAGGCAGGATTGGCGAACCCGCGAGTCATGGATGCATTCGGATGAGGAACGCAGATGTGGTCGAACTTTTTGACCTGGTCGACGAAGAGACTCCGCTCGTCATCGAAAGCTGACGATTTGTTAGTTATACGAAAATAGTTGTGCAAAAAGTCGTTGCGTGGATGGTGTTCCCCGCCTAAAAGACGGCAGCAACCAGCTAGGGAAGGAGGCGAAATATTAGTGAAACTATTAAAAGCGATCATGATCGTAGCAGTGTTGGCCGGTGCCCTGAGTTTGGGTGCTTGCGCACAGAAAAAGGAGACGATGTCGACTAGCACCAACGCTTCGACAACCGGTTACTCAAAGTAACTCGTGTAAATGCGTCCCTGGATAACTTTAATCTTAGGCCAGGCCGTTTCATCGGCCTGGCCTTTCCTCTTTTGATCTCGGTAGTATTTAAAATGCGATGCTCGAACTAAACGGCCAGCCACTATCCTTGGCAGAGATCGCGGCGGTCGCGATCGATGGGGAAAAGGTGCAGATTTCTTCGGAAGCGCGGCCGCGCATCGAAAAATCGCGGCGTGTCGTCGAAGACATCGTAAAGCGCGACGCGGTTGTTTACGGCGTCAGCACCGGGTTCGGCAAACTTTCGGAGGTGCACATCCCGCACGATCAATTGCGCGAACTGCAACGTAATTTGGTGCGCAGCCATTCATGTGGAGTGGGCACACCGCTTTCCGAAGCGGAAGTTCGCGTCATGATGTTATTGCGGGCGAATGTTCTCACGCTCGGGTTCAGCGGGATTCGTCTCGAAGTCATCGAACTCCTGATTGAGATGCTCAACCGCGGCGTGCATCCGGTTGTGCCGGAAAAAGGTTCGGTGGGCGCAAGCGGCGATCTCGCTCCGCTCGCTCATCTCGCGCTTTCGTTAATCGGCGAGGGTGAAGCATTTTATAAAGAGAAGCGGCTCAAAAGTGCGGACGCATTGAAACAGGCGGCGCTCAAACCGACGCAACTCGAAGCGAAAGAAGGCCTCGCTCTTTTAAATGGAACACAAGCCATGCATGCAGTCGGCGGGCTCGCTCTGTTGCGCGCGCAAAATCTGGCGCGGGTCGCGGACGTTGCCGGCGCGATGACGCTCGAAGCGTTGAAGGGAACACCGGCCGCGTTCGATGAACGAATTCACAATGCGCGTCCGCATCCCGGCCAGCAAGCGGTGGCGGCGCATTTGCTCGAGCTTTTGCGGGAAAGCGAAATCCGTAAATCCCACGAGCACAATGATCCACGTGTGCAGGATGCCTACAGCCTTCGTTGCATGCCGCAGGTTCACGGTGCGGTGCGCGGCGCGCTCGCGCATTGCGAAGAAGTGCTGCGCATCGAATCCGGCTCTGCCACGGACAATCCGCTCGTGTTTACCGACAACGGCGATGTTATTTCCGGCGGGAATTTTCATGGCGCGCCGCTCGCGCTCGCGCTCGATTATGCTGCGATCGCGGTGACCGATTTAATGAGCATCAGCGAACGGCGCATCGATCGTCTTGTGAATCCGGATTCGAACGAAGGTCTGCCGGCATTTCTTGCGCGCCGGCCTGGCATCGAATCTGGTTTTATGATTGCGCACGTCGTCGCGGCAGCGCTCTTGAATGAAGCGAAAGTTTTGGCGCATCCGGCGAGCGTCGATAGCGTTTCGACTTCAGGTGGAAAAGAAGATCATGTTTCCATGGGAATGACCGGAGCGCTAAAGTTGCGGACCATCGTGGAAAACGCAGAGAATGTGATTGCGATTGAATTGCTCGCAGCAGCGGAAGGGATCGAACATCGGCGGCCATTGAAAGCCGGTGTCGGAGTCGAACGCGCTTTTGCCGTGCTCCGCTCGATTGCCGCTCCTCTGACCGAAGATCGCGCGTTATCTGACGATATCGCACGCGTGGCGATCGCGATTCGCGAAGGAAAATTCGACAGGGAAAAATCATGAGCACAAGCAGAGTCGTGCGCGCGCCACGCGGAAATCAGCTCAGTTGCAAGGGCTGGCATCAGGAAGCCGCGATGCGGATGTTGATGAACAATCTCGATCCCGATGTCGCGGAGAATCCAGGCAAGCTGATTGTGTATGGCGGGACGGGTCGCGCCGCGCGCAGCTGGGAAGCGTTCGATGCAATTGTGCGTTCGCTGCAGCAATTGGAGAATGACGAGACGCTGCTCGTGCAATCGGGCAAGCCGGTCGGTGTTTTCAAAACGCACGATGAAGCGCCACGTGTGCTGATCGCGAATTCAAATCTCGTCGGGCAATGGTCAAACTACGCGGAGTTCAATCGCCTCGAGCGACTTGGCCTAACGATGTACGGACAAATGACCGCGGGTTCGTGGATCTACATCGGCAGCCAGGGAATCGTGCAGGGAACTTTTGAAACTTTCGCTGCGGCCGGCGAAAAACATTTTGGCGGATCGCTCGCCGGAAAATTTGTCGTTACTGGTGGACTCGGCGGAATGGGTGGCGCGCAACCACTCGCGGCGACGATGAACGGCGCGCTTTTTCTCGGCGTGGATGTCGATCGTTCGCGAATCGAGAAAAGATTGAAGAGCGGATATTGCGACAAGATCGCGGCCACACTCGATGAAGCGCTCGAATTGATCGAGCACGCGCGGCAAACGAAACAGGCAATCTCCGTCGGACTCGTGGGCAATTGCGCCGATGTGTTGCCCGAAATGGTGAAACGCGATGTCGTTCCTGACATTCTCACCGACCAAACCAGCGCGCACGATGCACTCAATGGATATGTGCCGCATGGGATGACACTCGAGGAAGCGCTCGCATTGCGTGCAAAAAATCCGGAGGAATACATCGAGCGCTCAATGCATTCGATGGCGGTGCATGTGGAGGCGATGCTCGCGCTGCAACGGCGCGGCGCCATTACTTTCGATTACGGAAACAATATTCGGACACAGGCGAAAAAGGCCGGCGTCGAAAACGCGTTCGAGATTCCTGGTTTCGTTCCCGAATACATCCGGCCGCTTTTTTGCGAAGGTAAAGGTCCATTCCGATGGGTTGCGCTCAGCGGCGATCCGGAGGATATCGCGCGCACCGATAAACTTGCGCTGGAGATTTTTCCGAGAAACAAAACTCTTTCGCGCTGGATGAAACTGGCAAAAGAGAGAATCCATTTTCAAGGCCTGCCCGCGCGCATTTGCTGGTTAGGCTACGGTGAGCGTGCGGAGCTTGGGGTCGCCATGAATGAACTCGTTAGGCGGGGCGATATTAAAGGGCCCATCGTTATCGGACGTGATCACCTCGATACGGGATCGGTCGCTTCGCCATTTCGCGAAACCGAAGCAATGCTTGACGGCAGCGATGCGATTGCGGACTGGCCGTTATTGAATGCGCTGGTGAATACCGCCGGTGGCGCCTCGTGGGTTTCGATTCACAACGGCGGCGGCGTCGGGATTGGCTATTCGCAGCATGCCGGCATGGTTGTTGTGGCCGACGGGACTGACAATTCGAAGCGGCGCCTGGAACGCGTGCTGACAAGCGATCCGGGCATGGGCGTGATACGACATGCTGATGCGGGCTATTCGCGCGCGGTCGAATTCGCGAAAGCGCATGACGTCAGACTTCCAATGGAACCAACCGCTCGCGATTAGTTTCTGTCATGTCGAGCGAAGTCGAGACATCTCTAACAAGGTGGGAAGGACCTCAGTGTCCCGAGTCCGAGCCGGAGTGGCATTGTCGCGGCACTAAGGCCGCTCCCACTTTTGAAACGGTGAGAGATTCCTCGACTTCGCTTTGCTCCGCTCGGAATGACAAGGAGGCAGGTACTTAACACATGCAAAAACTAATCGAATGCGTACCGAATTTTTCTGAAGGCCGCGATCGTAATATCATTCGCCAAATTACGTCTGCGATCGAATCGGCGGACGGAGTTTCCTTGCTCGACGTTGACCCTGGAGCGAGCACGAATCGCACAGTCGTAACTTTTGTGGGGAATCCTGAAGCCGCGGTGGAAGCGGCGTTTCGTGGAATACAAAAGGCGGCGGAGCTCATTGACATGCGCAAGCAGAAGGGCGCGCACCCGCGCATGGGCGCGACGGATGTTTGCCCTTTTATTCCAGTGAGCAACGTGAGCTGGGAAGAAGCGATCGAATGCGCGAACAAATTGGGAGAACGCGTCGCCAAGGAGTTAAAGATTCCGGTTTATCTTTACGAGAAGGCCGCAAAAAATCCGGCGCGCTCCAATCTTTCCATCATTCGCGCGGGAGAGTACGAAGGGTTTGCTGAGAAAATAAAAAATCCGGAATGGAAACCGGACTTTGGGTCGGCTGTCTTTAACGAAAAGGCGGGCGCGACGGTGATCGGCGCGCGAGAATTTCTGGTCGCTTACAATGTGAATCTCAACACCAAGGCGGTGCGAAGAGCGAACGCGGTCGCATTCGACATCAGAGAGCAGGGGCGAATTAAAACAGAAGACGGAACTCCGCAGGGAAAAAAGGTGTTGGATGCAAAAGGCGAACAGGTGCGCATTCCTGGAATGTTAAAGCACGTGAAAGCGATCGGTTGGTTCGTCGAGGAATACGGCATCGCGCAGGTATCTATCAACCTAACGAATATCGAGGAGACACCATTACACGCGGCTTTCGATGCGTGCGTAGAATCGGCGAACAATCGTGGATTGCGTGTCACCGGCTCTGAGATCGTCGGCATGGTTCCAAAGAAATCGCTCATCGATGCCGGAAGATACTTTCTGCAGAAACAAAAATGGTCGGAAGGCGCATCGGAAGAGGAATTGATCGACATGGCGATTCGATCGATGGGCTTGAGTGAGCTGAAGCCATTCGAGCCGAAAGAAAAAGTCATCGAATTCAAAATCGAATCCGTGGCTTCGGAAAAATCGTTGGTGAAGATGAATCTGCGGCAGTTCTGCAATGAAACGCTGAGCGATTCTCCGGCGCCCGGCGGCGGATCGGCTGCGGCGTTGCTGGGCTCGTTAGGCGCATCCCTGGGCGGAATGGTGGCGAATCTCTCCGCCGGGAAACGTGGCTGGGATGATAAGCTGGAATACTTCAGCGATTGGGCGGTGAAAGCGCATCAACTGAAGGATGAATTGCTTTTTCTCGTTGATGAAGACACGGCGGCCTTCAACAAAGTGATGGCTGCATTTGCTCTGCCAAAAGAATCTGCGGAAGAAAAGACGGCGCGGTCGACTGCGATTCAAAAAGCGAATCAATATGCGGCGGAGATTCCGTTACGCGTCATGGAGACGGCGTCGAAATCTTATCAACTCCTGGGAGAGATGGCTGACAAAGGAAATCCTGCTTCGATCTCGGATGTCGGTGTCGGACTTCTCGCGACGCGCGCGTGCGTCGAAGGCGCGGCGATGAATGTGCGAATTAATTTAGCCGGCTTAAAAGATGAAAAAGCGAGCGGTGCCCTGCGAAAAAAACTGCAAGAGATCCGGGCAGAATCCGACTCGCGATTCAACGAGATCAATCAGATCGTCGAAAGCAAATTAGGCTAGCAACGATAAGGAATTGAAATGCTAGCTGTTCTCCATGCGTCGCAGCTGGTCACGCTCGCCGGCCCGAAACGCCCGCGTGTCGGCGCCGAGCTCAACGAACTCTCGATCGTTCGCGATGGTGGATTGCTGATCGATGAAGGAAGAATCATCGCGACCGGCTCGTCGGCCGAAATTGAAAAACAGATCTCCGATAAAACCGAAATCGTCGATGCGACCGGGAAAGTTGTTTTACCGGGCTTTGTCGATGCGCACACGCATCCGGTCTTTGGCGGTAATCGTGTCGACGAATTCGAGCAACGATCAAAGGGCGCGACCTACGAAGAAATCGCGGCCAGTGGCGGCGGCATTCGTTCGACCGTGCGTAAAACCCGCGCCGCAGCGGAAGACGAGCTTTTACAGCAGGCGTTGAAACATGCACAATGGTTTCTGCAAAGCGGGACGACGACCGTAGAAGCGAAATCCGGTTACGGTCTCTCGGTCGAGGACGAGCTGAAGCTTTTGCACGTCATTCGCAATTTGAACGCAGCAAGCCCGATTGAATTCATACCGACCTTTCTCGGTGCGCATGCTGTGCCGGAAGAATTTCGCAGCGCGCCGGAACAGTATGTGGCGCTGGTGATTCATGAAATGCTGCCGCGCGTCGCGGAAGGACAATTTGCGGAGCACTGCGATATTTTTTGCGAACGCGGTTACTTCGACATCGCGGATGCGGAGAAAATTCTAAATGCCGCGAAAGAGCACGGACTGCGTTTACGCATGCACGTCGATCAATTGAACGATTCCGGCGGCGCGTTTCTTGCAGCGAGATTGCGCGCGCAAACCGCCGATCATCTTGAGCAAACGAATTCCGCGGGAATCGCAGCGTTAGCCGAAGCCGGTGTGCAACCTGTTTTGTTGCCGGGCTCGGTGTACTCGTTAGGCAAAGATCGTTATCCACGTGCGCGAGAGATGATCGATGCCGGACTGGCCCTGGTCCTGGCGACCGATTTCAATCCCGGTTCGTCGCCGACGACTTCGATGCCGATGATTTTGTCGCTCGCCGCGACGCAAATGAAGATGTCTCCGGCGGAAGGCTTGAGCGCCGCAACGATCAATGCCGCATACAGTTTGAATCGTGGCGACAAAATCGGCTCTCTCGAAGTCGGCAAGCGCGCGAACTTTTCAATTTTCAACTGCAGCGACTATCGCGAGATCGCGTATTACTTCGGCGGCGAACTAACGCATTCGGTTTACATCGGCGGCAAACACGTTTTTCCCTCGTAAAAGTTCGGGCGCAATTTGCGCATCGCAGCACGACCCCTTAGGATCGCTCCCTCATGAAGGTGGAAGTAGAACATCAACCGCAGTCGGTCACGACGTTGCGGATCGAAATGCCGGCAGAAGAGGTTTCGAAGGAGTGGGATGCGATCGCGGATAATTACGCCCGTCACGCCCGCATTCCTGGTTATCGGCCGGGCAAGGCGCCCAAGCGCGTGATCGAAGCGAAATTTCGCAAAGAGATTCAGGAGGAAGTGACGAAGAAACTCGTCTCGCAGGGTTATCATGAAGCGATCGCGGAAAAAAAGTTGCGAGTTGTTTCCCTAACGAATGTAGAAGACGTCGAACTCGCGCAGGATCGCACGCTGAAATTTCGCGCCACCGTTGTGACGGCGCCGGAATTCGATCTGCCCGAATACAAAAATATTTCGGTGCAATTGCCGGATACGAATGTTTCTCAGGAAGATATCGATGCCGCCATGGAGAGATTGCGCGATCAATCGGCGGATTTTATTGATGTGCCTGATCGCGGTTTGCAGATGGACGATTTTGCCGTCATCGATTTCGAAGGATCGGTTGATGGCCAGCCTATTAGCGAGATCGCGCCGGAGGCGAATAAGAGTTTGCACGGCGGAAAAAAGTTCTGGGTGCGACTCGCGCCCGATAATTTTCTTCCCGGATTTTGCGAGCAGCTCATCGGACACAAACGCGACGAGACATTACTTATCCAGATAAAGTTTCCGGATGATTTCGGCGTGCCCGAGCTCATCGGGAAAACCGGAAATTATGCGGTCACTGTTGTCGAGATTAAGGAAAAGATTTTGCCGGCGCTGGACGATGCGTTCGCTGAGAAAGTTCTGCCGGGCAAAAAGCTCGATGAGTTGCGCCACGAGATGGAACACAACCTCGAGCATGAAAAGGAACACGAGGTCGAGCGCGCGAAGGAAAATCAGATCGTGCAATTCCTGCACGAACACATTCAGTTCGATCTTCCGCCGAGTTTGCTGACGCACGAAACGCGGCGCGCGTTGAGCGAACTGGTGCAGCGCAATCGCGCCCGCGGCGTTCCCGATGAAATCCTGAAAACGAAAGAGAAGGAACTCGTGGAAGGCGCGGGGGGATTAGCTGCGCATCGCTTGAAGACGAACTTCATTCTGCACCGCATCGCGGAAGCGGAGAAAGTTGAAATTACGCGTGATGAACTGGACAAAAGCATTCGTGAACAAGCGGCGCATTACAGTGTTTCCGTTGAGAAAATGCGCAAGCAATTGGAAGAAAATGACGGAATTAATGGGCTCGCGGAGCAACTCTTGCTAGGTAAGACCCTTGATTTCCTAAAGGCGAATGTTACCATCGAGCGGGCGGAAAAAGCGCCTGCTGAGACGGTTACTGCCGAGCAAAAATAATGACGACATCGAAACAAGATTTGTCCCAATCGGTTCTTGTCCCCATGGTGGTGGAGCAGACCGGGCGAGGGGAGCGCAGCTATGACATTTACTCGCGCTTACTGAAGGATCGCATCGTTTTTATCGGTACTCCGATCGACGATCACATCGCGAATCTGGTCATCGCGCAGTTGCTCTTCCTGCAAATGGAGGACAGCAAAAAAGACATTAACATTTACATCAACTCGCCGGGCGGATCAGTCACGGCGGGGTTGGCCATCTACGACACAATGCAGTTCCTGACATGCGATACGACAACGTATTGTCTGGGAATGGCCGCAAGCATGGGCGCGGTGCTGTTATGCGCGGGAACGAAAGGGAAACGTTTTGCGCTGCCGAATTCCGACATCATGATTCACCAGGTTTCGGGCGGCGCGCAAGGTCAGGCGAGCGACGTCGAGCGCCAGGTAGAGTACATGTTCAAGCTGAAGAAGCGCCTGATTAGAATCATTTCGCAACACACTGGTAAACCGGAAGATCAGGTTCGTCTGGATTCGGATCGTGACTATTACATGACGGCGGCAGAGGCGCAGGTTTATGGCCTGGTTGATGAAGTCATCAAATCGCGAAAGGAAGTGAAGCTTCTCGATGGAGCTGTGCCCGACCGTTCTACCGCGATCGCGGAGGCTGCGTTACCGAAGAAACTTGAGGAATAAGACCTGCTCTTAAGAGCCGAAATTTATGGCGCGCGCCTCGAACCTAACCATGTGTTCCTTCTGCGGCAAAAGCCACGCGGAAGTGCGGAAATTGATCGCCGGTCCCGGCGTCTACATTTGCGATAGTTGCATTAACGTTTGCAAAAGCATCCTTGATAAAGAGCTGAATGAGGATGCGCGACGGCAATCGTCGACCATTCGCGTTCCAAAGCCAGTCGATATTCGGCGATCGCTCGATCAATACGTGATCGGCCAGGATGTAGCGAAGAAGACGCTTTCGGTCGCCGTCCATAATCATTTCAAACGCGTCTTGCAATCGAACGCGACTTCAGGTGACACGTCCGCGGCATTTCAACCTGATCCGTTCGCCGATGTTGAGATCGAGAAGAGCAACATCCTGCTCATCGGGCCGACCGGTTCGGGAAAAACACTTTTGGCAAAAACGCTGGCGAAGATCCTCGATGTTCCATTTTGTATCGCGGACGCGACGACGCTAACGGAGGCCGGTTATGTCGGTGAAGACGTTGAGAACATCATTTTGCGCTTACTCCAAAACGCTGACTATGATGTGAAACGCGCGGAAATCGGCATCGTTTACATCGACGAGATCGATAAGATCGGTCGCAAAACAGATAACGTCAGCATTACCCGCGACGTTTCGGGCGAAGGTGTGCAGCAAGCTCTGCTGAAGATTCTTGAAGGCAGTACCTGCAACGTCCCGCCTCAAGGTGGCCGCAAGCATCCGCACCAGGAATACATTCAGGTTAACACGGAGAAGATCCTCTTTATTTGTGGTGGAGCGTTTGTCGGTCTCGACAAGATCATTCAGAAACGTATCGGACAAAAAACGATGGGCTTCAGTAGTCCGACTCTGGAAGTTGAAGATGCGCTGGCCCGACAAGCTGTGCGACACGTCGAGCCGGAGGACTTGCTAATGTTCGGAATGATTCCGGAATTCATCGGTCGTCTGCCGGTTGTGAGCGCTCTCGATGCGCTCACCGAAGAAGAAATGGTTTTGATTTTGACCGAAACCAAAAACGCAATGGTCAAGCAATACACCAAACTTTTCTCGATGGAGGGTGTGCGACTGACGGTGACGAAGGACGCGTTGCGCGCGCTGGCCGCGCAAGCCGTCACGAAAGGAACTGGCGCGCGTGCGCTGCGTTCGATGCTCGAGCGCATCATGCTCGACATCATGTATGACGTGCCCAGCCGCGAAGATATTGCTGAGGTCACAATCAATCGGGCCGTTGTTGAAGGCAAAAAGCTGCCGCTGATTCGCAAGAAGCAGGACAAAGACGCGGCTTAGCGTCTAGCGCGACAGTTTGCGACGCAGTTTCGCAAACAAAAGGGCGTTAAGAAATAACGCCGCGATGGTCGCGGCTGAATAGGTCACGATGTAGTTCCATCGCACCAGCATCGTGCCGACAATAAGAAAAAAAACGGCGAACGCGATGGAAGCAAGAACAAGAGCGCGCAGCACGCGCTGTGCATCGCCCATGCCGGAATGTCGATGAGCGAAAACGGCTAGGACTCCGCCGAACACTGGTAGCGGCGAAATTAAACCAGTCGTGTGAGGGCCAAGTGTCGGTGCGATTGCCGTAAGGAGAAACACGAGCGCGGTTGCAATTCCCATTCGCAAGGGAAGGTCCCATTTTGCGGGCGGAACGGTAACAGGACTCTTCGGATTTTTTGGGTGTGGCATTATCCGGAATATGATCGCGAGAAAAAATACGACGATCACGAATGCCGGAAGCAAACGGGCTGGCATGAATGTTCCCAACAACGCGGCGATTAGAAATGCGGCAAGACCGGCAAACGTACTGACAAGCCAGTTTGTTCTCTGTGCGCCTAACGAGTAAGCCAGACAGAATGCCGCGACCGCGAACAAACCGATAACAGTTCCAGTCGCAGCTTCGACTGCGAAATTTTTTCCTTGTTCGATCGCAAGAAAAAGCGAAACCGGCCCGGATGTTAAAGGCAATCCCGCGATGGCGCCGCTAATCGCGGATCCCCAACGGCGCCCAATCAAAGTCAAAGCTGCAACGAGCAGCGGTGTGAGCACGAGCTTGATCAGGAGGACGTCCATCACTTCCGTAGACGGTTATTCCGGGTAAGAGTCCCGATAGCAATGAGGACAGTGATCATCAATACGGGCACCGAGCTTTTATTGGGTGACGTAATCAATACGCATCTCGGTTTCATCGCGCGGGAAATTTTTCCGCTCGGTCTGCGGATTGAACGCCAATTGACAGTGCCTGACGGGCCGGCAATTCGCGAAGCCCTGGCGGAGTGGCAGACGGCTGCGGATCTCGTTTTCGTGACGGGAGGTTTAGGCCCGACGACGGATGACGTGACGAGAGAAGCCGTTGCGGAGTTGTTGAATTTGCAATTGCCGGAAGACAAAAGCGTTGCGAACGCGATTCGCGCCCGTCTTTCGAAACGAGGTTGGAAATTAACGGATCGCATTTTGCGGCAGGCGCTCGTTCCAATGGGAGCGTCTGTTCTGCGCAATGCGCACGGCACAGCGCCGGGGTTGTATCTGCCGGCAAATGTGAATCCGTCGATTCCTTCGCCACATCTGTTTCTTTTGCCGGGACCACCGCGGGAACTGCAACCGATGTTTATTGATTCGGTGCTGCCGATTCTCCGCAAATTGAACCGGGATAAAGCTGTTCGTGAGCACCGCATTTATCGGATTACCGGAATGGGCGAATCGCTCGTGGAGGAAGCAATCGGTGAACATATCCTTGGTCTCGCCGACATCGAACTAGGATATTGCGCACGACCGGGAGAAGTGGATTTGCGGCTCATCGGCGACCGCAACTCGCTCGATCAGGCCGAGGCGTTTCTCAAATCCACACTCGGCAATTCGATTTTCTCATCGGCCGGCGAAGAACTGGAGGAGGTGATGGTCCGATTGTTGTCAGAACGGAATGAAACTGTCGCGACTGCAGAATCCTGCACGGGAGGCTTACTGGCCCATCGCCTAACGAATGTTCCGGGAGCGTCGCAAGTTTTTATTGGCGGATTCGTCGTCTACGGGAACGAAATGAAAATAAAAGCGCTCGGGATCGAACCTGCGATAATTGAAAGCCACGGTGCGGTCAGCAGTCCGGTCGCTCAGGCAATGGCCGAAGGTGCACGCGTGAGAACTGGGACGACGCATGCGCTTGCGACCACGGGCATCGCTGGACCGGGTGGCGGATCGAAAGAGAAACCGGTCGGGACGGTTTATATTGCTCTTGCTTCCGATCGTGCCGAGATACTCGTTAGGCATTTCAACTTCGCGAGCGACCGCGAAACGTTCAAGCGACTCGCGAGCCAGGCCGCGCTCAGTCTTTTGCGCGAACGGTTGCTCTAGTCCACGAAGGAATGCTTACGATGATGCCGGTTGCACTTCTACCGGCGTGCCGACTTTGACATGATTGAAGAAAAGTTCGGCGCTCTGGGAGGGCATGCGAATGCAGCCGTGCGAAGCGGGATAGCCGGGAAGAATTCCGACATGCATTCCCACGCCGTCGCCGGTCAAGCGCATGAACCATTTCATTTCCGCGCCGATAAAGTGCGTTCCACTCGGTGCCGCATCAATGCGAGCGCTAACACCAGCACGCACAATCCGTCCTTTGGAGTCGCGAAAATCGCCGTAGAGACTCGAGTGATGGCTCTTATCTTTTTCGAGCACGCTCATTTTTCCCGAAGGCGATGTGTGGCCGCGCTTTCCCGATGAAATCGGGCTGTCGATGATGACTTGTTCGCCCTTCATCAGATAAGCACGCTGCTTCCCAAGGGAAACGATCACGTGGACATCATCAGGTGTCGCCTGGGCGAGCAATTCCTGGTTGATGCTGATTGGCTCCTGCCGGTGAATCAAATCGCTCGCTTTGCGCAAAGGTTGACTCGTCGTCCGCGCTGGCTGGGGTTGCTTTATCGGCGGAGGAGTCGGGCGACCAAGCTGGCGCGGTTGCGCAGTTGCCAACTGACAATTTAAAGCAACCGAAACCGCTATGAGTAAAAATCGGGTAAGAGCGACGCGCACGGCTAGTCTTTCGTATATGTATGAATGCGATTCAACCAGCCCGGAAGCCAGCGTGATTCTTTTCGTTCGGGCGGCGAATTCTGAACTCGTCGCCGCAGCACCATTTCCGCTGAATGAGCAAACTCTGCAACCGATGATTCTTTCATTCCTTCAAGGACCGGTAAAAGGCCCCAGCCTTCGCCGCGATAACGTTCAGTTGGCAGAGTTCCTTCGCCCTTGAAATTAACGTAGTCCACCAAAGCGTAGCAACCCTGCGAAGTCGATCCGAGATCTTTGAAACGGCGTTCGATACGGGGACGATCCGCCGGCGAGGCTTCCGCTAACATTTTGGGCAACGAAGATTCCAACCGCGCGATCATGAATTGAATCTGCAAATCGACGGTGCCGGCGAGAAAGAGACGTAGTTGTTTCATCTCGTTCGTGTCCTGCGCAGCAAGAAACGCACGACGCGTTGGCCACGGACAGGACAATTTGCCGGAGGCCAGCAGTAACTGCGGAAGCTTCGCGCCGCGTTGCGAGACGAAGCTCACGAGTTCAGGAAAGCTTTCCTCGAACGGGCCGCGAACGCCTTTGGGATACCAAATGAAATGGCCGATCCCCAGCGACGCGAAATTTTCGCCCTCATTCCACGAAGTGAGTCCAGCGACGCTGCCGTTGCATTCGTTTTGCCAGATTTTTCGGCCAATGCGCTGCGCATCCCCATCAGATAAGGTGAGCGCATGCGCCACCGTTCCCGCCCAAAAATAGAGCGCCACAAGACCGTTCAACCTAACCAGCGATAAAACACGCCCAAACCTTGACGCGTGCGGCTTATCTACTAGCGTTCTGACTTCCGCGGACCCGTAGGGGCCGCCATTGGTTTCGTTTCTATTTATGAAAAGTTTATCCATCGCCATTACTGCACTTGCGCTTGTCTTCACGGCTGCAGCCGAAGAGAGGCCCACATTAAAGGAACCGAAGGACAAAGTCAGCTACAGCATCGGTTTGGATATCGGGGCGACGCTAAAAAGACAACACATTGATATCAATACCGATGCTTTGTCTGCGGGTTTAAAGGATTCGATCACCGGCGCGAAGCCGATGTTGAGCGACGAGCAAGTGAAGGAAACGATGCAGACTTTTTCCAAAGAGATTTCTGAAAAACAACAGGCCGCGGCCAAAGAAGGGGCGGTAAAGAATGCGGCGGAAGGTGAAAAATTTCTTTCGGTCAACAAAACGAAGCCCGGCGTCAAGACGACGGCAAGCGGCTTGCAATACAAGGTTTTAAAGGAAGGCACTGGCGCTTCGCCGAAAGAAACCGACCTCGTGGTGACGCATTATCGCGGAACATTGCTTGATGGCACCGAATTCGATAGCTCCTACAAACGCAACGAACCACTGACGTTCCAGGTGAACGGAGTGATCAAAGGTTGGACGGAAGCGCTTCAGCTAATGAAAAAAGGTGGAAAATATCAGCTCTTCATTCCTGGAAATCTCGCTTATGGCGAGCGCGGAGCGGGGCAGGAGATTGGACCTAATCAGACGCTGATTTTCGAGGTGGAACTGCTCGATATTAAACCTCCTCCAGCAGCAGGCGCGGCGCCGCCCACACCGGCAAATCCCGCATCGTCACCAGCTGCTTCGCCGAAATAGCATGTTAAGCGGTTAGGCTCGCGTTTGCGCCGTTTCCCAAGGGAGACGCGGTGCATCGCCCCAAAGATCCTCGAGGCTGTAAAAGTCGCGTTTATCTCGATGAAAGACGTGCACGACGACTTGCAGGTAATCGAGCACGATCCACTGGCTCGCCGGAAATCCGTCCACTGCCGTCGCGCGAATCTTGTGATCGTCCTTTAGCCGGCCTTCGATTTCGCCGGCGATTGCTTTTAGCTGCGGTTCCGAGCTGGCGGAACAGATCACGAAGAAATCCGTGAAGGTCGAAATTTCACGGAGATCGAGGACGACGATATCTTCCGCCTTTTTTTCCGCGGCGAACTCCGCGCACAGTTTCGCTAAATTTTCTGATTCGATTGTTTCGGCTCCTTGTATAATTTTTCGCGGTCTATGATTTCCTCGACCGCGCGCGGTACGAGATAACGAATCGAACGACCCTCGGCAACTCGTTTCCTGATTTCCGTAGCGGAGATATCGATATGCCGACGCACCACGGGGTAATCAGTTTTGTTCTCAAATCCTCGCCGATCGAGCACCACAATCTGGACCATCTGCTGCAAATCGTCGAAACGATGCCAACTCGTTAGGCCAGCGAGGTTGTCTTCGCCGATGAAATAAAAAATCTGCGCGCTCGATTCCCGTCGTCGAATTATTTCGACGGTGTCGATCGTGTAGGAAGGTGGATCGCGATGCAGCTCACAATCATCGACGGCAAATCGCGCTTCGCCCGCGATTGCTTCCCGCACCATCTGAAATCGAATCTGGGCGGTCGCGGCGACTTTATCCATTTTGTGAGGCGAAACGGCCGCGGGAACGAAAATCATTTTCTCGAGCTCGAACGTTTCGCACGCGTCGCGCGCGAGAATGAGATGTCCGTGATGAACCGGATCGAAAGTCCCGCCGTAAATTCCAATTTTGCGCAAACGAAAAATTCCCGGACAACGTTTCCCGCCGCTCACCGATAAAGCAAATACGGACCGCGCTCTCGCCTGAAGTTTTGTACGTTACTATCCCACGAGGCCACGATGCGCTGAGGAGGAACGCCTCCCTGAATCTGCGTGCGAATCGACGAACTGCCGTAGACCTTGTAGAAAACGTCGAGCTTGCTGCTTGGCGTGCGGCGAAAGAGGTCCGGTTTCGCGTAACGATTCAATTCCGCCAGCATGTAGATTCCGAGGCCGGTTAAGTTGGCGCCGCAGTCTGGATCGATCTTAATCGATGCGCCGCGGGAAAATTGTCGAAAAAAGACACCAGGCGCATCAAGTCCCTGGAGATAACGTGTAAGGCTCGTGGGATTCATAAAACGGGCCGATATGCTTTCGAACGGACCAAACGATCCGACACCGCATTCGGGTCCGCTCAACTCGCCGACAATTCCGGTGACGATATAATAGAACGGCGACATGCCATGCGGAATGTTGGGCGAAGTTGGGATCCAGCGCAGACCGGTGTTTGCCCAAGTATAACTACGCAGCCAGCCTCGCATGGGCACTACCGTGAGATCGCACCGCGCCGCCATCCAGCCTTTGTCGTTCACCATTTTTGCCAGTTCGCCCACGGTCAGGCCATGCACATACGGAATCGGAAACTGGCCCACGAACGAAATCCAATGCGGATCAACCGATGGGCCTTCGATGCGATTTCCGCCGATCGGATTCGGACGATCGAGAACAACAAACGGAATATGATTTTCGCCCGCGGCCTCCATGCAACGTCCCATCGTGCTGATGTAGGTGTAGCCGCGACATCCGATATCCTGCATGTCGAAAACCAGAACGTCGATTCCCCGCAACATTTCCGGCGTCGGTTTACGAGTCGGGCCGTAAAGCGAATGCGCGACCAATCCCGTCACGCGATCGCGCCGTGATTTTACGTAACGGCCGGCCTTCTCTGTTCCGTCCAACCCGTGCTCCGGCGTATAAAGCGCGACGAGATTGCAATTTTTCTTGAGAAGAAGACGTGTACGAACTCCATGCGAATCCACGCCCGTTTGATTTGTGATCAGGCCGATGCGCTTGCCTTTGAGAATCGAGTAATCGCGCTGCTCGAGCACATCGATACCGAGATCGACCGCCGCACGCGCGGTCGCACAGCAGACGAGCATTGCCAGGCAGAGCAAAATACGTTTTTTATTTTCGGTGCGCATGATCGAATTTAACTTCGCGACAGTATGAACGCCGATTCCTTCGGTCAAATGATCCTTACGGGCGTTCCCGGTCCGGATTTGGATCGCGAAAGCGCCGAGCTCTTTCGCCGCGTGCAACCGGGCGGCTTCATCATCTTCTCGCGCAATATCAAAAGCGCGCCGCAATTGCGGCAGCTGCTCGATGATTTGCGCAACGTGAGCAAAGTCGAGCCGATCATCACGATCGATCAGGAAGGCGGGCGTGTTTCACGTTTGCGCATGATCGGGAGCGAGCCGCCGAATGCGCAGGCCTTACGCGATAAAGGCGATCTCGAACTCGTTAGGCAACATGGCGACATCACGGGACGTTTGCTCCGGCTCTTCGGGTTCAATCTCGATCTCTGTCCGGTGCTCGACATTTCTCTCGATGATGAAGCGGATAATTCGTTGCGCGGTCGTTGCTACGGGAAAACGGTCGATGAGGTCGTTAGGCTGGCGGGCGCATTTAATGACGCCATGAGAAAACAGGGAATCGCCAGCTGCGGAAAACATTTTCCCGGATACTCCGCGGCGACGCTCGATGCCCACCACGACCTGCCAAAGATCGATCGCACGCGCAAGGAATTGGACGCGGAGGAGCTGGCTGTCTTTCGCGCGTTTATTGGTAGGGACGGGCCGCCGGGCCGTCCGTCGAATGCCAACAAAGCAATCTCGGATCGCCCGGCGGTCGAGCCCTACCAGCAGAACGTTGACAGCATGATGATTTGTCACGGCTGGTATCCGCGCTTCGAGCCGAGAAAAATGCCGGCCTCGCTTTCACATCGCATTGTCACAAAATTATTGCGCGAAGAGTTTGGTTTTGACGGCCTGATCATGACCGACGATCTCGACATGGGCGCGATTCTTAATGAGTACGATCTCGATGAAACAATTGCACTCGCGGTCGCAGCCGGGAACGATCTCGCCATGATCTGCCATCGCGTGGCTGCGATCGACAAAGTGCATTCAACATTGGCAAGATTGCCACGCTCGCAAACCGACGGTGCTTTGGAAAGTATCGCTGCCTTTAAGGAGAAAATGGTGAAACCTGATCTTTTTTCCGAAGATTCATTCCGCAAGATTAATGACGAAATTTGGAATCTGCGCGTGGCTGTGCTGGGCGAGGAAGGAGCGAAAGTCCTCAGCGTTGAGGATGCGAAACGTTCGCCTGTGGAATTATATTGATTGGGAACGGGTCATCCAAAACCATTGTGCCTTCGGAGTCAGCGCTTTTTTGGCAGACAAATCGGGTCTTACTAACGGAATCCTTCCTGTTATTTATCACGATTAGTCACATACCTCGAAATCTATTGTTTATTGGCGACATCTCGAAAACAATCTACAGAACGCGCGGGTTAAACTTCAAAAGAGCCTCCAGAGTATCCCTCCCAGATTCCAGGCACCATTATTCTTCTTAGCTGTTCCAATTTTGGTTGAACGGATTATAATCGTCAATCTGGCAATCCTGCCTCACGACTGGATCCCGACAGGACCATTCCGTCGCCCGGAAACGAAGTTATTAGGTAAACCCCTTCGCTAGTAACAAATCAACCTCCAACGCGAATAGTTATTCCCGATGAAATCCTTCCCTCCACTTAGTCTTACGGCTGTCTTGCGAGATCGGTCCAAATTTCACTCGATCCTGTTTCGAAGGACTATACTTATCATTCTCGTTTTGCTACCTACGTATCCGCTGTTCGGAGCAGTCGACGGAAACATTTATTGGCAATACGGTTGCTTCGCTAGCGACTGGAACCAGGATGCATGGAGTTCAACGCCCAGCATAACTGTTGGACAAGACGCACCCGACGGGAACTACGAATTCTACGATCAGTTTACGGGCCTTCACTATAACGTTCACATCCTCAATCACGCCGTTGTAAGCAAGGGATGGAATGACGGCGCAACGAGCGACCACGCCGCAGCGCTCGGTGCTTCATCCTATGGGGACAATAGCGCTCACGGACCATTTACCTTTACCCCTTGGTTGTATCCTCCCGGTGTTCCGGGTAATTTTTGCGCGTTTAGTTCTTGGTCGGTCGCGAGGAATGACTTGTGCAATACCGGCGGCAACGGTCACGGAACCGTCAAATATGTTGATGTGGGTGCAAAAATTACGATTGGCACATACACGCCACTGGACGCCGACCCGGGACAAACAAAGCTATGCGATGCAAATACCGGTTGTCCCGCAAAGGCTCCGATGGCTGGCTATTCGATCCACCTTCTACTCGCCAGTCTCCATATAAGCGATACGCCCATTTCCTACGCCCCTCAACGTGGACCGCGCGTCGATTTCGAGGTTGTCTACAACCAACGGGAAGCGAATCAGCCACAGGTCTTTGATTTTGGGAATTTCGGTCCAAAGTGGACGCACAGTTGGCTGTCGTATGTTACTGATTATTCCTCTCCAGCTACCGCCTCGGTGTATGTTCGGGGTGGGGGTACCGAAACTTATACGGGCTGGGATAGCGTCACCCAGAGCTATTCGCCGGCTGCACAAAGTTTGACCGTTCTGGTCAAGACCTCGCCAGACACCTATGAACGACGGTTACCTGATGGATCCAAAGAGATTTTCTCTGCCGTTTTCGGGACTACGTATCCGCGCCGTATCTTTTTGAGCAGTGTCGCTGATCCGACTGGCAATGCGGTATCAATTTCTTACGATTCTAATTTACGCATTACAGCAATCACCGATCCCCTCGGCCAGATAACTACGCTGGCCTACGGTTTGAGCGGCGACCCGCTTAAGATAACGCAGATTACCGATCCCTTTGGGCGGATAGTTAATTTTGAATATACTTCTGGCCAGCTTAGTAAGATCACGGATCCAGTTGGCATCCAATCACAATTCGTTTACGAGAGCGGCACTGACTTCGTCAATTCACTGACCACGCCTTACGGCACAACGACCTTTCAGAAGGGCGAGAATGGCAATTCGCTTCGCTGGCTCGAGGCCACGGATTCGCTCGGGGGAAAGGAACGCGTGGAATATAATGACTCTGATGTGGGCATACTGTCTTCTGAGGGCGTTGCTCCGGCCGGAACGTACAACGAAGAACTTAATGAGAGGAACTCGTTTTATTGGAATAAGAAAGCCATGGCTGATGCCCCAGGCGACTATACCATGGCTCAGGTCACGCATTGGTTACTGTCGGCTGATGCAAATATTGTTTCAGGGATAAAGGCTTCCGAGAAACAAGCCTTGGAGGGCAGAATTTGGTACGCTTATCCGGGGCAAACAGATGGCCGGAGTGTCGGGACAAGTGCATTACCGACAGATATCGCGCGCGTGCTGGACGACGGCACTACGCAGATGGCGACATTCGAATATAATTCGCTTGGAAATCTCACCAAGGAGACGGATCCAGCAGGCGCGTTTTTTCCTATGTCTACGCGACGAATGGAATCGACCTCTTGGAGAAGCGACAGACTCGTGGAACGAATAACGAGCTGTTGCAAAGCTTCACCTATAATTCAGGAGTACCGCATCTTCCCGACACCGTAATGGACGCCGCGCGTGAAGCGACCGCTTACACTTACAATTCATACGGCCAGTTGCGAACGGTGACCAACGCGAAGAACGAGACCACGACGTATGCTTATGATCGCGACCAAGATGGTGATGGCATTACTGACGGGTACCTGTCGTCGGTGACGGGGCCACTAACTGGCGCTACCACGACATATCATTATGACAGTGCCAAGCGCGTCGATAGCGTAACAGATTCCGACGGATACATTCTCAACTTCGGCTACGACAACATCGACCGGCAGACATCGATTACTTATCCAGACGCCACTTCGAAGCAATTCAGCTACAATAAATATGTCAATGGCTCGGATACAGGAGTGATGACACTCGACTTAGGTGCGAGCAAAGATCGGCGCGGGCGCTGGACCTACCGCGAATACAATTCGAATCGCCAGCTCACGAAGGTGACTGACCCTCTCGGACGCAACACTCTTTTCGACTGGTGCGCTTGTGGCTCCCTCGGCTCCATCACTGACGGAAACAACCATGTTACGAGCTTTGTTCGTGACGTCCAGGGTCGGCTTACGTCCAAGGTGTTTGTAGATACAAAATCAATTCTTTACGCGTACGAGAATACGACCAGCCGGTTGAGATCGGTGACTGACGCAAAAAGTCAGGTCGCAAACTATCAATACTTCGCCGACAACGACCTTAGGCAAATCAGCTACACCAACACCGCCGGTCAGCCCTTGAATCCGGCGACGGCGACCGTGTCGTTCACCTATGATCCAAACTACAATCGGATTGCCACAATGCTCGATGGCACCGGCACAACGACGTATGCATATAACCCGATTACAGGTTCGATTTCGCCTGGCGCGGGACAGCTGTCCTCTGTTGATGGGCGATTAGCCAATGATACGATCAGCTATACGTATGACGAGGTGGGTCGTCAGTTGAGTAGTTGGGTCAACAGCGATGTCCAAACACAAACGTTGGTCAGTCAAACGTATGACAGTCTTGGACGAATAAGCACGGTAGTTAATCCACTCGGTCTTTCTACGAATACATATGTCGGTGTTAGCTCGCGGCTTCAGAATATTGCTTTACCGAATAGCCAGTCGGTTGCCTACGGTTACTTTCCGAATTCGGCCGACAAGCGTCTTCAAACAATCCAAAATAAAACTTCTGCGGGAGCTATCATTTCGAAGTTTGACTATCAATATGACTCCGACGGTGAAATCACTCGCTTAACACGGCAGTTGGGCGCGACGGGTTTTCCGATGGTGTGGGCTAACGGTGTAACCTCCATGGGCGATGCTGCCGACCAGCTAACAACCGTTATTGAGCAGAAATCCGCTACTCAATATGGCCAATACTTGTTTGGTTATGACAGCGCTGGCAACCGCACAAGTGATAACAGTGGGCCGCATACGATGAACAACGTTAATCAGATCACAGACACTGGTTACACGTACGACAACAATGGCAATCAAACGAGCGACCCTTGGGCGACCTACGAGTGGGACGCCGGCAACCGGCTTACCGCCGTCAATTACACAGCGATCGGGGAAAGAAGCGAATTCACCCACGATGGGTTAGGCCGTCGCGTGAAGATCGTGGAGAAAACTTTTCCAACGATAAGCCTGATCGCGCAACCGGGGAATACCAATTATGGCACCTACACGTCTGCTTCGGCATCTCTTCCGGCGGGCGCGTATACGTTGAGCATTACGGGATTAAATCCGAATGGAGGAAATAACACAGCTCTGGTTGATGCGGTGAAATTGAATACAACGCTTGTAGCAAACGGCGGATTTGAAACACCGGTCCTGGCCGCAGGGGCGTACGTTTATCGGCCCACCGGCGCAAGTTGGACCTTTGTTGGCAATAGCGGGGTCGCGAAAAACAGCAGCGCCTTTACCTTGGGCAATCCGGTGGCGCCGGAGGGCACGCAAGTTGGGGTGGTGCAGACAACGGGAAGTATGTCACAACCACGCACTCTGACTGCCGGTACCTATAATCTGAATTTCAGAGCGGCCCAGCGCGGGAATGGAGGCAATGGAACCTTCCAAAAAGTCCTGGTGAAATTGCGATCTAATGCGCTTGTCATTACCAGCACCAAGCAGTATGTCTGGAACGGGAACTCGATCGCGGAGGAACGCGACGCAAACAATGCCGTCACGCGCCGCTTCTATCCCCAAGGAGAACAAATCAACGGCGCGAGCTATTACTACATGCGCGATCACCTCGGGAGCGTGCGCGAGTTGACCGACTCTACTGGCGCTGTGCGTGCAAGGTACGATTACACTGCATTCGGTTACCGGACGAAGCTGAGTGGTGATTTGGATGCGCAGTTTGGTTTCACAGGGTTTTATTACCATGCCCCCAGCGGACTAAATCTTGCTCCTTATCGCGCCTATGATGACTCCACTGGGCGATGGCTTAGCAGAGATCCAATTGCGGAAGCCGGTGGAATCAATCTGTATGCTTATATTGGAAACAACTCAATGAACGCGATTGATCCTACCGGGCTTGCGGCTTTGATTACTGTTGAGGGAGATGCGGGTACGGGTATCACCATATTTGATCCCGGACCTCAAAGCAATGGCGGACCATATGTGTTTCCATCGAGTAACTCCGTCCTTTCGAAATCGGAGCCTGGCGCCGCAGGGCCATACACGTCCCCCGACATATATATTTTCCCGGGGCCTCATAACAATAAACCGCGATCATATGGACCTAACTGCATTATAGAGACTGACGACCCTCGCTACCGGTGGGTACACGGCGGCGGCTGGGGGTTGGATGATCCGCTCGCACCGCGGCAAGGCTGGTACCCGACACACGGATGCACGCGTATGCAAAACGAAGATATCGATGAACTGACGCACATTCTATTAGACTGGAAGGGCGAGAATCCAGGTCAGCCTGTACCTTACCAGCGGTACTGGCCTAATCCTTATCTGCTGAATAGCTTGCATCCCGGAATTATGCCTGGTTGATGCCCATGTTAAAACACGATTTTGCAGCCTCCTGTTACGTCGCAGTTGTTCTTACTATTTTGGCCAACACCGGCATTGCCGCTGTACGCCAACCGGGTATATCAATAGAGCTAATCTTACAGCAAGTCAGCTTCGGTTCGCGATTTCCACTCGAGACCGAGCTTGTCCGAAAATACGGTGATGGTGAGGTGCACAAGCCACATAAGGAGGAGACTTGGCACACTTATTATGTTGCCAAGCAGCGTTTGTGGGTGCGGTGCAAGGTTGAAGCTAATCGCACGAAACTACAGCCTCTCACTGAAATTTTGGTTACCTCTGTTCCACTTGGCCCTAAGGCCTCTGCGATAGTGCCACTTGGCCGATTAGTGTTAAAGAACGTTCGCGTAGGTGACGAATCCAAACAAACATTACGGCAATGGGGTTCGCCGCTTCGCACTGAACGCGCGAAACTCGGCAGCATTGAAACGACGGCGTATCTATATCGCGCCAGTAACGAAACCGCAGGTCCATTAATAACCCTGTATGTTCGGTCAAAGACAGTTGTCGGCTTTTCGTTGAGCGACCTCGAGTGAGTTGTATCGGGGCATATCGTCCCCGCGTTTGGGGCATGGGGTCGGGGTTGAAATCGACCTGGACGCGCAGTTTGTTTTCACAGGGTTTTATTACCACGCACCCAGCGGACTAAATCTTGCTCTTTATCGCGCTTATGATTACGCAACCGGTCGATGGCTCAGCAGAGATCCATCCAAAGATGCCGAGCTTCTTCGTGACGGCCCGAATGTGTACAGCTATGTTGCAAACGATCCATTCAACCGGGTTGACCCCGATGGTCGCGGCTCTTTGGAAGCACTAGGCCGAATACTTAATGGTTCGCGGCCGTTGCAACAACGACTCGTGAATTTGCTACAGCTCGGAGGTGCTTCAAACCGTCAAGCCAATAACGTAGTGTGCGCGGCCAATCGGGCTGTAACTGAAGCGGCGATCGCCGCATGTGATGCAGGGAATCAAATTCCGGGAGCTTCCCCTAATATGCCAGAAACACCTGCTGGTTGGCTGACATTGGTGGCGGAAGTTGTTAATGGTGAAGATGGGAATGGGGTCGCGTCTAAACATTCAACATTTACGAGCATTAGCTGCGGTGGCACACCAAACGAAGAAGCTGAAATCTAGCGGGCTCACATTTAAAATCCTTAACAAATCTTCAGGCTCTTGGCTTTGCCTGAATCATTGGGTTAACATCAACTTCAATGAAAGGGTGGGGAATGGTGCTTGCGATTTATATCGCGCCGAAAGCGCAAGAATTGCCGCATTCGGTCGATCGGATTCGCGTATTGCCGGGACAAGGCCTCGAAGGCGACCGTTACGCGACTGGCATCGGAACTTTTTCAGATCGCGAAGGTCAACGTGACGTATCGCTGATTGAATCTGAAGCAATTGAAGCCTTCGAGCGTGAATCGGGAATCACGCTGACGGCGGCCGCGAGCCGTCGCAATGTGCTCACGCGCGGCGTGCGTTTGAACGATCTCGTCGGCCAGGAATTCCAAGTCGGAAACGTGCGCATGCGCGGATTGCGTTTGTGCGAACCGTGCACGCATTTGCAGCGGTTGACTCATCCCGCCACGTTGCGCGGGCTTGTGCATCGCGGCGGATTGTATGCGGCGATTCTGAGCGAAGGTGAAATCGCGGTCGGCGATCCAATTGACGGGTTCGGAGAGAGCCCATAACATTCGCGCGTGCAATTGGAACTGGAGCAGCTGCTCGTGCTGCAAGATCGGCAGCAAAAGATCGGGCAAATCCAGAATGAAACGAAAACGCTGCCATGGCAGCGCAAACAATTGGAGGAGCAACTCGCCGCCAGCGCTGCTGGATTCGAGGCGCTCAAGCTCAGAGCGCGTCAGGTCGAAGTGGACCGTAAAAATATGGAACTCGATGTTGGTACGCGCACGACGAGTATCGCGCGGCTAAAGACGCAGCAATACGAAACGCGCAAGAACGATGAGTTCCAGGCGCTCGGTCACGAGATCGAGCGGTATGAAAAAGAAATTCAGCAGATTGAAGATCAGGAACTCGAGCTGATGGAGCAAACGGACAAATTAAAAGCCGAGATTGCGATCGAGGAAAAGAAAGGCAGTGCGACGAAGGAATCGATCGCGCGTCAGTTGGCGGATCTCGAAGCTAAAGGCAAAACGCTCGAGGCGCGGTTGGCGGAATTAACGAAGGAGCGCACGGATATCGCGGAGAAGATCGACGAAGATGTGCTGGGTCGTTTTGATCGGCTGTTCGCGAGCAAAGGTGATGCAGCAATCGTGGCGCTGGAGCACGAAGTTTGCACGGGATGTCACATGAAGGTGACAACGCAAACCGCAGTGCGCGTAAAAGGCGGAAAGGAAATTGTGAGCTGCGAACAGTGCGGCAGAATTCTTTACTGGTCGGAATAATGTGGGAGGGACCTCAGTGTCCCGATAGTCGCGGCACCGAGGCCGCTCCCACATTGAAGGACGTCACACGTTGAAACGAAATTCAACGACGTCCCCGTCTTTCACGACGTATTCTTTGCCTTCGATCCGAAGCTTGCCAGCTTCACGCGCTTTCGCGAATGAGCCGAGCGAAACGAGATCGTCGTAATGCACCGTTTCTGCCGCAATAAAGCCGCGCTCGAAATCGGAATGGATCACACCGGCCGCCGCGGGCGCTTTGTCGCCTTCGTGAATTGTCCACGCGCGCGTTTCCTTTTCGCCAGTCGTTAGGTAAGTGCGGAGACCGAGCAGGTGGTAGACGGAACGAATGAGTGCGCTGACGCCGCTGCCGGACACGCCAAGATCTCGCAGGTAATCCTGCGCTTCCGCTTCGCTCAGATCAACGAGCTCGCTCTCGATTTGCGCGCTGATGACGACCGCTTCGGTGGCGAAATGATTTCGCGCATAATCCTCTACCGCCTTCACATGGCGCGCCGCGATTGAATCGCCGCTTTTTGCAATCGCTGCCAAATCCGATTCCGCGGCGTTGCACGCAAACAACGTCGGCTTGGAGGTGAGCAGGAAAAAATCGCGCGCGATGAGTTTTTCCTCCGGTGTCATTTCAAATGTGATCGCCGGTTTTCCCGCGTCGAGATGCGGCAATAATTTCTCGCTCAAGGCGCTTTCGGCCTTGGCCGTTTTTGAACCGGCGCGCACTTCTTTTTGCAAACGGTCGTGACGTTTTTGCAGTGAAGCCAAATCGGCGAGCACGAGTTCGGTATTGATCACCTCGATGTCGCGAACCGGATCAATCGTTCCGCTGACGTGATGAATGTCCGCATCCTCAAAACAGCGCACCACCTGCACGATCGCGTCGACTTCGCGAATGTGACTGAGAAATTGATTGCCAAGACCTTCGCCCGCGCTCGCACCTTTCACGAGTCCGGCGATATCGACAAACTCGATTGCGGCGGGAATAATTTTTTGTGAATGCGATAACTTCGCCAGCACATCCAGACGCGGATCGGGCACGGTGACCACGCCAAGGTTCGGATCGATCGTGCAGAAAGGATAATTTGCTGCCTGCGCTTTGCGCGTGCGCGTGACGGCATTAAAAAGCGTGGACTTTCCGACATTCGGAAGACCGACAATTCCAGCGCTCAACATAAGGCGCGCAGGTTAATGCGAGACGCGGGCTGCCGCAATCAGGCAAAATGAAATTCAGCCTAACGAGAAGATCGGGGCGACAGGATTTGAACCTGCGACCTTTCGGACCCCATCCGAACGTTCTACCAAGCTGAACTACGCCCCGCGAACTGCCGCCGACATTAGGCTCAAGCGCTAGCTGAAACAAGCGCTGGCTGATACCTCTTTATCAAAGTTTAACGAAATACGGCTGACGCTTGGGGAAACAATTTTGCGATCGAGATTACTGATTTGTAAATCGGATGCGAAGGAGCGGTGCTTCGGCCAGTATTTGAGAAACCATTGCTCTTTGATGCTGGAGCCGTGGCGAGCCTACACACAAATTACTACGGCACGATTTGTCGCGCACTGTTCACTAACGCGGCAAAAATCGCCACCGGCGAACGCACTTTCTCACGGAGGTTCGTGCCCGTCGCAATCTGTCGCCGGATTTTCCCAGCCTTCCAGAAAGGCGTCGATCAAATCCGGCAGGTCGTCACTGTAACCGCCCTCCAGAATTGCACCCGCTGGGACGCCACACTCGCGTAGCCATTTTCCGAACGTCTCAAAATCGTCTCGTTCCAATGTCATTTGCACGAGCGGATCGCCGGAATACGCGTCAAACCCTGCGGAGACGAGAAGCAAATCTGGTTTGAACTTGAGCAAACCTTCCAGCGCGCGTTCAACTTCACGGACGTGCTCGGCCCGCGGCGTGTAAGGTGCGATGGGAAAATTCTGTATGTTGTCGAACGAACGCTCGCCGGTTCCGGGATACGCCGGAAATTGATGAATCGATGCAAACGCGATCTTGGAATTGTGTGCCACGATCGCCTCCGTGCCATTGCCGTGATGCGCATCGAAGTCCCAAATCGCGACGCGTTCCGCTCCGTTCGCCAGCGCGTCGAGTGCGGCCACGGCAATGTTGCTAAAATAGCAGAACCCCATCGCGCGATCCTGTGTCGAATGGTGCCCCGGCGGTCGCATCAGACTGAAGGCCGGCTTTCCATTCAGCGCGATCTTTGCAATATCCACAGCGGCACCAGCCGAACGGAGTGCGTATTCGTAAATCTGCGGATGCGCAGGAGTATCAACATCGAAATCCTTCGCGGCGCTGCGCACGCGATCGATATGCTCCCGCGAATGCGCACGCAGCAGCATTTCCTCCGTGGCGAGGTTCGGTTGCCTCCATTCCCATTTTGGATGCCGGTGTTTCAGCAATGGCGCGCTCTGCAGAATTCGCTCTGGCCGTTCCGGGTGTTCGGCGCGGGAATATTCTGTGCAACTCGAATCGTGAACGATGATCATCGCGCGACTCTCGTTGCGGAAAACTTTCCAATCTAGAGAAGAGTTGCCGGCGGCCACGATTTTGTTTATCAAGCGAACATGAAAGCAGGGGTAGTGGTGCTTTGTCTTGTCTCGCTCACGCTCGGTTCAATTTCCGCGCAACCACAGTCCGCGCTGCCGATCAGAAAGAAGAGTCCGCTGACCGATCGCAGTAAACTTCCGCCGGCGTTGCAGAACGTTCCGCTCGAGCGACTTTCTTCGGGCGCGCTGATGTTGCTCGATCGCGGCGGCGACCTTGTCGAATGGCCCGCCGCTCTGGCTTCACGGGAACAATTGCGTACCGCTGCCGCCACGATTTCTGCCGGCGACGTCGCTCTGGATTTGCGAGTAGGTAATAATATTCGTCTCGGTGCCGATCCGGTTGCATTGCCCGCAATCATGCGGGCGCAAGCCGAGCCGCATATCGCCCGCTCGTTAGGCAATCCTGATTTGCTTGTCGGCGTTTTTCAGGAAGGAAGATTTACGGACGCCGGCGCAGTCGATTGCGGCTATTCAATCAGTCGCAATGGCGGCATTAGCTGGACGCGCGCTTTGATTCCCAATCTAACCATGACAAGCGGCGGGCCCTATTTCCGCGCGACTGATCCGGTCGCTGCGGTCGATGCAAGCGGCAATCTTTATCTGGAAACGCTCGCTGCGACCGATGCGAATTTTGTGAACGGCGCGGTCGTCGTCAGCAAATCGACGAACGGAGGAGTGAGCTTCGCCGCGCCACGTGTCGCTTTTCGGCCGCCGAACAACAGCGTTTTTCCAGACAAGGATTGGATTGCGATCAACACGTTCTCGGGTACGCCGCATTTTGGACGAATCGTCTGCACATACACATTGTTCAGCGCTTCGTCGACGGTCGGAGCGCCGATTCAGCTCGTCTATAGCGACAACGGCGGAACGACATGGAGCGCGCCCGTTTTTGTGAACGGATCGGGCGCGAATTCGCAGGGATCGCAGCCGGTATTTTTGCCGGATGGAAAATTGGCCGTGGTGTATTGGAATTTTAATGCGCCGGAACGTATCGAGGTCGCGGTTTCAAGTGACGGCGGCGCAACTTTTGCCGCGCCGAAAGTGGTCGCAAACGTTGCTCGTTATGTGCCGCCAAATATCCGCAGCGGCGTATTTCTCCCGGCTGCGATCGGCAATCGGACCAATCAAAATCTTTATGTCGTTTATCAGGCAACGTTCGCTGGCGCGCCACGGATCTTGTTTACGAAATCGACGAACAGCGGGACGACGTGGAGTTCGCCCATTGCGATTAGCAATAATCCACCCAGCGCTGCCGTCCTTAATCCCGCGATCGGCGCGTCGCCGGACGGACAAACGTTAACCGTCGCGTTCTATGATGGTCGGAATAATCCCGGATCGCACACACGCACGGATATGTATTTTGCCCAATCGCTCGATGGCGGCGCAACGTGGAAGTCGAATCTTCGGCTCACATCCGTCTCGACAGATGCAACGCTCGCACCGCTCACCTCCGAAGGCTACATGCTGGGCGATTATCTCGGCGTCGCCGAATCAACGAATGCAAATGTGCCAGCAGTGTCGATATGGGTCGACACGCGCACGGGAAATCCCGATCCGTTTGTCACACGTGTTGGGATTGCGCCACAGGCGGATTTCAACAGTTGGCGCGCGGCGCATTTGTCGCTCGCCCAGATTAATAATCCCGCGATCGGTGGCCAAAATGGCGATCCCGATAATGACGGTGAAGATAATGTTGCTGAATATCGAACGCGAACCGATCCAAACAGCGCCGCCTCCATCGTGCACACGGCGCGTGAATTGAATTTCTCCACCCGTGAACGCGTGCTTACCGGCAACAACGTTCTCATCGGCGGTTTTATTATCACGGGCACCGCCTCGAAGAACGTCATCCTCAGAGCGATTGGTCCGTCGCTGGCGGCGAAAGGAATCTCCGGCCCGCTGCAAAATCCAATCCTGGAATTGCACAACCAAGCGGGCACGCTCATCGCGATCAACGACAATTGGAGAGACTCGCAACAAGCGGCGATTCAGGCGACTGGCATTCCGCCGAGCGATAATCGCGAATCCGCAATTTTACGGACACTCGCTCCCGGGCGTTACACCGCGATTGTGCGCGGCGTTGGAAATACCACCGGGATCGCTTTGGTGGAAGCTTATGACTTGGATTCAACCAGAGGTTCCAGGTTTGGGAATGTGAGCACGCGCGGCTTCGTTCAGACGAACCAGAACGTAATGATCGCCGGTTTTATTGTGGGACGCGGGCTTGGCACCGGCGGTACCGGTACCGTTAAGGTTTTGTTGCGTGGAATCGGGCCGTCTCTCGCGCAGGCGGGCATCACCAATTCATTACAGGATCCTCTGATTCAACTTTTCGATGCTAACGGCGCGCTTCTCGCGCAAAACGACAACTGGCGCGACACGCAGCAAGCCGCCATTCAGGCCACAGGCATTCCGCCGATGGATAATCGCGAATCCGCTCTCATTCGATCGTTGCGGCAGGGGAACTACACCGTCAAACTCTTCGGTAGAAATAGCTCGATTGGAGTTGCACTGATTGAAGTTTACAACGTTCCCTAACGAGTAAAAGAGTTCCGGTTTACTGTTTCAAAGGACACGGCAACTCTGCCATATCGAGCAAACCTAAAGTGAAATCCAAATACGATGTTGTCATTCTCGGCGCAGGGCACAACGGCCTTGTCGCTGCGAGTTATTTAACGCGGGCCGGGTTAAGCGTTCTTCTTCTGGAGAAGAACGACTACATCGGCGGCGCGACGACTTCACAAAAAGTCTTTCCTGATTACGATGCGTATCTGTCACGCTACTCTTATCTCGTTAGTCTCTTTCCCGAGAAAATCATTCGCGATCTCGGATTGAACCTGGAGTTGCGCCGAAGGGAAACCGCATCGTTCACGCCTTATCAGAACAATGGGAAGCATGAAGGTCTGCTCTTAAGCAACGTCTCCGAAGAAACGAGTAGGCAATCAATCGTCGACCTTACCGGAAATGGTGCGGAGCATGAGCAGCTCAAGAAATTCTACGGGCTTTCGCGAATTTTTGCGGAGAACGTTTGGGACACAATGCTCCAGCCGCTCGGTGCGAAAGAGGATTTTCGGAAGCGATTCGATAGCGATGAAATCCAGCGCGAAGCGTGGCGCAGTCTCGCCGAAGAGCCGCTTGGGATTGCGATTGAACGCTATTTGAAAAACGATTTGCTGCGCGGTCTCGTGTTGACGGACGGGAAGATTGGCGTCTTCACGCATCCGCATGATCCGTCGCTTCTCCAGAATCGTTGCTTCATTTATCACCTAATCGGCAACAAAACCGGCGAATGGAAAGTGCCGATAGGCGGGATGGGGCACGTGGCGCGCGAATTGGAGCAGGCGGCGCGCAAGAGCGGCGCGGAAATGTTTACGCGCGTCGATCTTCGCGCTCTCAATGTGGACGGAGTATGCAGTGTTGAATTTGCTTTGGACGGAAAGACACAGAACGTCGACGCGCGTTTTATTTTGGCGAACTTCGGACGCAACATCCTCGCGAAGTTCATCGGCAAACCGTATCAGCCCGATGCGACTGATGAAGGTTCGGTTTTCAAAATCAACATGCTGCTGCGCCGGTTGCCGAAACTAAAAGCGAAACATTACGCCGAGACCGAGGCATTCTGCGGCACATTCCACATCGACGAAGGCTACCAGGAAATGAATGCCAGCTATGCGCAGGCGTTGCGCGGGCAGTTGCCTAACAAGTTACCGTCGGAGGTTTATTGTCATACGCTGACCGACGACAGCATTCTCTCGCCGGAGCTGCGGCAACAGGGTTTTCACACGCTGACGCTTTTCGGTCTCGACACACCTTGGAGTTTATTTTCCCGTGATAACAAAACGATGAGGCGACGCGCTGAGAAGAAGTTCGTCGAAGGACTAAACGCATGGTTGGAAGAACCGCTGGAAGATTGTCTCGCGGTCGCGCGTGACGGCAGTCTTTGCCTCGAAAGCAAAAGTCCCGTCGACGTCGAAGACGCGCTCGGCTTGTATCACGGCAATATTTTTCAAGATGCGCCCAGTTTTCCTTTCGCCGCGAAGAAAAAACAGGTTGGCACCTGGGGCGTAGAAACTGAATTCGATAATGTTTTTTTGTGCGGCTCAAGTGCTCAGCGTGGAGGCGCCGTCAGCGGTATTCCTGGTCACAACGCGGCAAAGAAAATACTGGAGCTCGTTTAATTGAAGGCGCGGTGTTACAAATGGAATGGGCTTGTTGGGCTCTCGTAAAACCGCTAGATGAAACGCGCTATGAAAAGAAAGATTGTCTCCACCGTCGGTGCACTGCGTCGCATTTTTTCCGCGCTGCTTTTTATTGCAGCCGCTGTAACGGTGGTGGCCACGATCACTTCGCTGCGAGCCGTGGGGACGAATCAAAAAATTGAGGCGAGCAAAATTGCGCCGTGGGTATTGCAAAAGACGGCCAATGGAAAAGAAGCCGAGTTCCTCGTCGTTCTAGCCGATCAAGCCGACCTGTCCGGGGCGAAGACGCTTCGGACAAAAGCAGAAAAAGGTCGTTACGTTCGCGACACTTTGCTGGCGAAGACGCAGGTGACACAGCAACCGATCTTACAATGGCTGCGCGAGCATCACGTCGAGCATCGCTCTTTTTACATCGTTAACTTGATTTGGGTGAAAGCGAATCGCGACGTCGCGTCTGCGCTGGCGGCACGTCCAGATGTTTTACGTGTTGAGGGCAACCCACGCGTCCGCAATTTGGAGGAGCCCGTTCCTGCGACGGAATCGGGAGCGCAGCCTTCGGCTTTGGCGACGGTGGAACAAGGAATCACTTATACGCGTGCGCCGGAGGTCTGGGCACTCGGTTACACCGGGCAAGGCATCGTCGTCGGAGGAGCGGATACTGGCTACCGCTGGGATCATAACGCGCTGAAAAATAAATATCGCGGCTGGGATGGGACGACCGCTAGCCATGATTACAACTGGCACGACAGCATTCATTCCGGCGGAGGATCTTGCGGCGCCGATTCGGCGCAGCCGTGTGATGACAACGGTCACGGCACTCACACCATGGGCACAGCCGTAGGAGACGACGGCGGAACGAATCAGGTAGGAATGGCACCGGGCGCGAAATGGATTGGGTGCCGCAACATGGATCAGGGCAACGGCACGCCGGCCAGCTATCTCGAATGCTTCGAGTTTTTCCTCGCCCCTTATCCTGTGGGTGGCACAACCGCGCAGGGCGATTCCAGTAAAGCACCGGACATCACGACCAACTCTTGGACTTGCCCCGCGGCAGAAGGTTGTTCGCCCGCCACTCTGCAGGCGGGCGTTGAAGCCCAACGCGCGGCCGGCATCATGATGGTAGTGGCCGCTGGAAATTCAGGCCCGAACTGTTCCACCATCTCCGACCCTCCGGCGTTTTATGATGCTCCTTATACGATCGGTGCATTGAATAACGGCACGGACACGATCGCTTCGTTTAGCAGCCGCGGGCCGGTCATCGCTGATGGGAGCAACCGCCTGAAACCTGATCTGGCTGCTCCTGGAACGAACGTCCGCTCGTCTACTCGCACATCAGTCAGCGCCTATGCGACCCTCAGTGGGACGTCGATGGCTACTCCGCATGTTGCGGGAGCTGTCGCGTTATTGTGGTCTGCGCGTCCGTCGTTGCGGCACGATATCTTCGCCACGGAAGCAGTTCTGAACGATTCGGCCGTTCACATTCTATCGAATAATTGCGGCGTCGGCGCAGCCGTTTCGCCGAATTACGCCTACGGTTATGGCCGGCTCGATATTAAAAAAGCCGTCGATCATCTGCTGCTCATCGGCGCCGTTTCCAGCAAAGTTCATGGCGGCGCCGGCTCATTTGATATTCCGATGCCGCTCGCGGGCGAACCTGCGGTGGAATGTCGCGAGAGCGGTGGAAATCACACGATCGTTTTTAGTTTCGATAACAATATCATGAGCGGGAATGCGACTGTCACTTCGGGCGTCGGCAGTGTTTCCGGTAGTCCAACGTTTTCCGCGAATACAATGACGGTGAACCTAACTGGAATCGCCGACGTGCAGAAAATCACGGTCACATTAAGCGGCGTGACCGATACGTTGGCTCAGGTATTGCCCGATACTGTCGTTAGCTTGAACATGCTCGTGGGAGACACAAACGGAAACAAAGCAGTCAATTCGTCTGATGTTTCCCAAACGAAAGCGCAATCTGGACAAACGGTAGGTGCTACCAATTTTCGCGAGGACGTAGCCATGAACGGTTCGATCAACAGTTCCGACGTCGGACTCGTGAAATCGCGGTCCGGGTCGAGCGTGCCATAGGAGACCTTAGCGTCGCGAAAACATGCGCGATGCAGGGTTCGAATCTGCAACACCCCCGCTCAAAGCGAAGAATTTACATCGCACAGCACAGAAATAGACACAGAGAACGTCCGGCATGGCTTCGAAATCTGCGAAGTCGTTAGGGCTTGGCCTAGCTTGCCAAGTCCGTTCCGCGAAGCGGTTCTAGCGATCATTCGCACGCACAGGAAAAATTTGTCCACGGTGGCGCGCCGGCAGGCGTCGAACGGCCGCGCGAGCCGCAAAGCGGCAAAGCTCGCGCGATCCGGAAGTGAGACCGACGGTGGGCAAATCGGTGAAGGGGACAAACAATGAATGTCGTCTGCGAAGTATTAGAAGAGCTAACGGAAAGCTTTGTGGGAAAGCGTGGGCCAAAAACCATTCCGCTGTGGGTATGCCTCGACCGTAGTCCTGGGAAAACGCTGCGGAATACCTTTGACTACGAAGACAGCGAAGAGGAACACGGAACCCTCAGCGGCAAAGTCGTTGGTAAAACAATCGAACTTTCGATCAACGAGATCCGTCTCAGTTTTGGTGGGCGCGCACGTTTCAAAGGACAACTTCAACGGGTCGTGACTAAGGAGTTACAGAGCTGATGGAAAGCGCAGACATATACGTTCTGTCGAAGTTGCGCTGGCAATTCTTTGGATCGCTTACCTTCCGGACAGAGCGTCTCCCGGAACGAGTACGACTAACAATATTCTTTGCTTTGATGCGCAAAGTCGCAAAGGATTTCAAACTATACTTTCCCGAAATTCCGTGGTGTTTGCGTTTAGAACGCGGGGAAATTGGATCACGCCTTCATAACCATTTCTTACTTTGCGGTGTACCCGAAAGTGTGGTCTCAGTCGCAACATGCTTTGCAATGATGCGCACTTGGGAAAAAAAGCTGCGTGGTGGACACGCGCGAGTTAGAGTTTTCGATCCACGTCTTAGCGGTGTGGATTACGTTGCAGAATGCCTCGGATACGACGGAGCCGATTCGTATGAATCAGCAAAGTTTGGCACAAATGGCCGCGAGTTGAAATACTCGAATGCCGTATGGGACGAGGCGAATCATTTCCGCAAACGCACAAACCGCTGACACTTCGCCGAGGTTTTTACCTAAAAGTGAAACCGAATGCTTGAAGAACAAGTCTGTACTGATAGTTTGAAAGATCGATAAGCGTATTAGTCCCTTTCGCAAGATTCGTAGTCATCCTCTATCGCGGTACTACGCACAATAAAGCCTATCCCTACTCTTTAGAACCGCTAAGGCGCTGGGTTAATGAGCGCCAACTCGTCAAGCGAGTCTTCTACATCTGTCAGAGTTCCAATCACCACGTAATTGTTCAGATCCACGCTAGTCGCACCGGCGGAATCGGAGTATGCTCAGTTTGAAGTTGAACGTTGTCGAAGACATGGACCAATTTGGCGGCACGGTTTATTTGTTGGCTTCGGCGAAGAGGTCTCCCCAACGGGCGCAAAGTTCTTCATAAGACCCTCCCGTAAGATGCTTCAGTTCGGAATAGTGAGAATCGATGTAAAGTCGTTGAAACGGTTTGGGTCCGTGAAAATGAATGATCTTTGCGTTCGAACAGTCGCCCCAATACGGCTTCCAGTTTAGCTCAGGTCTAAGATTGTCCCACAAATACGAATCGTTGTTCGTCGTAAAAAATTGACGATACGCACCTTGGTCCCACGCTACGCTTTGCAGACTGCCTAAATTTTCTCTAAGGTAATTCCTAAACTCCGCGTCCACTTTACGCAGTGCCGGAAGATTCATCCACATGACACCCGTATTCATGTTGCGATGGTCTTCGCGATCAAATTCGCCGGCGACTGCGAAGTATTTGCAGTCAATTCCTGTAAACTCATTTGCGACTTCACCGCAGAAGAAAACATCGCAGTCGGTGTATAAGACACGGTTATCCAAATTTAGGCGCTCACTTAAGCCCGGCAATTCCACGCGCAAGAAAATGCCGCGCAGAGCGAGCCGAATATTCTCCTCGCGCTCGCCGCATCTCAATTCAGCAATGTCACTGGCAAGATAACTCTTGCAGTGAATGACAGGAATTTTCCGCTCGTCGAGCCACCGGGTGAAGTCATTTTCTCCTCCGTGGTAAAGAACATGCGGCTGCAGCGAAGTATGTTTTAGCGCCGTGTGAATGGCGACCTTCGCCATATTTGCATATTGCTTGAAACCGAGGCTACCTTCGGCTAGGCCCACAAACCATTGCACGATTACGGGATTCGACAGCGGTTAGAGTTCAAAATCGAAAGCACAGCCGTGCGGCCGAGCATGTCCTTTATGCCCAGTGCAAATGTGTGCCTTGTTGCTTATTTGAGGGACAGCAAAGATGAAGAGTAGTAATCCGGCGGCGCAAGTCGTCAAGGCTAAAGCGAAGCACTTGATTCTATCCGTTGTGCTTGTTGCGCTCGCGGCTTTACTGCGCCTCGGGCCGATAGGATCGGGCCTCCCGTATTCTGATTATGTCGATGAAGGGCATATTCTTCATCCGGCGATACGGATGCTGAATCATGAAAGCGATACAAGCATTAACATTTACCCGCCGCTCACGAGCTATCTGGTTGTCGCGCTTATTAAAGGGTACGCTCCTTTCTATCGGATATTTCATCATCATAAGCTGTGGAAAGACCTTCCGACACATCAGGAATTTCACACCGATCTTGGTGACAACTACGACCTTCTCACGCCACCGGAAATCATCTGGCTCGGGCGGCTGGGGGTCGCATGCCTAAGTGTCGGCACGGTCATCTTAGCGGGAGCGCTCGCAAGACTGCTCCGCGGGCCGCGCGCCGGACACTTAGCGATGCTTTTCACCGCGCTGTGCCCCGCGTTGGTCAGCCGCGGATCGACCATCATTCTTGATACGACGGCCACGTTCTTTGTCGCGGCGACGCTTTATTTCTGCCAGCGATTGCGCGTCTTTGGCGCTTCGAACAGCCCGGCAGTATGGCGAAGTGCTGCCTTCGCAGGTATTGCCGCCGGTCTGGCCTTTGCGGCGAAGTACACCGTGGGCGTCATCTTCGCTGCGCTACTTGTTACAATCGTTACTCTTTCGATCCCAAAGAAATCCAAAGCCATTTTGATCTTCATCGCGGGCGCGAGCCTGTTTGCCGGCATTTTTTGCGGGCTCGGAGGTGTTGCGCTCCATCCCGGAAAGATCGTCGAGGAATTACACTTCGCGGCCAGGTTCTACCAGACGATCCGGTCCGATCAGGGGTATTGGAGTTCGGCACTGTCCGGATGGGAAATCGGCGTTCCCCTGATGATCACTGGCCTTGCGGGGATTATCTGGATGATATTCTGGAGCGTCACTCGGAGCGTATCCATAAGCTGGATCGCTTTCGCTCTGTTGCTTTTGTCGGCCGTTGTTTGGCCCAGTTTTCGACCGTTTCGGAATCTGTTGTCCCTGGTTCCTCCACTCTGCATCGCAGCCGCTTTGCTGTGCGATTGGTTAGGCGAATATCTGGATGGCCGACATCGCCCGTTGGCGTTCACTTCCTGGGTTGCACCTTCGTTAATTCTGCTTGTCGCCCTTTCGCTTGCCTGGTTTAGCGCGCGTCGGCTCCAACTACGAACGCAGCATATCGACACGCGCGTTCGGGCGATCGACTGGCTTCAGCAGCACGCAACGAAAGATGAAACAGTTCTTGGGATCCGGGAGCTTTCAATTCTGCCGACGGAATGGAAACGTATCGCGGCCAGAACCACGGTTGTTCCTTGGCTCAAGGCCGCCGATGTTCTTGAGGGACAGCAATTCGATTACGTCGTGACAGGTGAATTCGATCTCCGCGATGCCAGCGATCCAAACGGTTGGTCTGCCTACCGTAATCGTTGGAAGGCGGAGATCGCGACAATGCGGCTTCAGACTGATTTCGGACACGTTGTCACTCCCTTGGTGCCTTATCTCTGGCGCACGAACGATGAGCGCATCTTCATTGTGAAAGGGTATGTTGAGTAATAATTTAAACCGATAGCGTTTGCACTCGCCGGGTGGTGGCAGTCGTACAGCTGTTCGGACGGCTCGCGGATGCTCTTCGGGCCTACCGACCGCTCGTGCCGCGCCTAAGGAACTGGTATTTCCATGCCTTCCAAAGATGGACCAAATGCGTACCGACCTTGCCAGTGCGGATATTGCGTATGTGATGCTTGCGGTGCAGTCGCTGATTTCCACGCGCTGCGCAAAACCTTTGGGACCTTCCTGATGCTGGCCGGCGTTCCAGAGTTTGTCAGGATGAAGTTGATGCGGCATAGCGATCTTAAGCTGACGCAGGGGACTTACACCGACTCCGGGCAGGCTCCCGTCTGGAAGGCAATAGAAAGCCTTCCAACAATGAACGACACAGAAATATACACAGATAAATTAGTCGTGGGGAGTTCGACTGTGTCCGTCCGTGCCCACTGGCTGAGGCGATACCGAGATTGCTAACAGCTGGAGATGAAACGTTTAGTCCATCAGAGTCCGCGAAAGTCCAGAAACGGAAAATGGTGCGCGATGCAGGGTTCGAACCTGCGACTTCTTGCGTGTGAAGCAAGCGCTCTACCACTGAGCTAATCGCGCGATGCAATAGGGTGACAAGTGACGAGTGACAAGTGACGAGTCAAGTGACCAATTGGAGCTGCAGGCGGTGACGGAGAAGCCAGCGCGCTTGCAGCTTTCGATGCTGCATTCTATTAAGAGGAATGTCCGAACATAAAGTCTCTCTTAGTTGGGAACGCGGCGACGCTGCTTTCGAATATCAAAAATATCCAAGGAACCACTCTTGGAAATTCGACGGCGGCCACGAGATGACAGCCTCGGCCGCTCCTGCGTTTTTGGGCGATCCGAAGAACGTCGATCCCGAAGAATCGTTCGTTGCCGCCATTTCCAGTTGTCACATGCTCACGTTCCTCGCTGCGGCATGCAAAAAGAAGTTTGTGCTTGATGAATACGCAGACGAAGCCGTCGGTCACATGGAAAAAAATGCGGAAGGAAAAATGGCGATCACAAAAGTCCAGTTGCATCCGAAGCTAAAATTCTCGGGCGACAATCAGCCGACAGAAAAAGACTTGGATGATATGCATCACTTCGCGCATGAGAATTGTTTCATCGCAAACTCAGTCAAGACCGAAGTGACGGTAGAGAAATAATCTCCCTTCAATTCACCGGAATTTTATCCACAGATTTACGCAGATTTCACAGATTGGTGGAAACCGCGCGAACCGTTTCTGGAAAAATCTGTGTGAATCTGTGAAATCTGTGGATCAATCGTTTTTTGGATGAGTAGCAAGTCGGACACGCAGCGCATGGAGAAGATCGTCAGCTTGTGCAAGCGGCGCGGTTTTATTTTCCAATCGAGCGAAATTTACGGCGGATTGAATGGCGTCTGGGATTACGGACCGCTCGGCGTCGAGTTGAAAAATAATCTCAAACAATATTGGTGGCGCGTGAACGTGCGTGAGCGCGACGATGTCGTTGGTATTGATGGCTCGATTTTAACCGGACGCGCCGTTCTGAAAGCGAGCGGGCACGAAGATACTTTCAGCGATCCGATGGTGGATTGTCGCACGTGCAAAGCGCGCCTGCGTGCCGATCAGATTCCCGAGAAAAATGGAACCAAACAATGCCCGAATTGCGGCGGTAAGGATCTGACCGAAGCGCGCCCTTTCAATCTCATGTTCTCCACGCAGATGGGCGCATCGGCTGATCCAGAATCGATTGCATATCTGCGACCGGAAACGGCGCAGTCGATTTTCGTGCAGTTTAAAAACGTGCTCGATACATCACGGAAAAAATTGCCGTTCGGCATCGCGCAGATCGGAAAGGCGTTTCGCAACGAAATCAATCCGCGCAATTTCACTTTTCGCTCCCGCGAGTTCGAGCAGATGGAGCTCGAATATTTTTGCCGGCCGGAGCAGGGGATGGATTTGCTCGCGTATTGGTTGAAGGAGCGACTCAAATTTTATGAGAGCGTTGGAATCGCACGCAAGCACTTGCACGTTCTAGAAGTGCCGGAGGCGGAACGATCGTTTTACTCGAAAGGGACCTACGACATCGAATACGAATTTCCTTTCGGACGGCAGGAATTGGAAGGTGTCGCTTACCGGACTAATTACGATTTGACGCAGCATCAAACGGCGAGCGGCAAATCTCTCGAATATTTCGATGAAGAAACGAAGCAGAAATTTCTTCCGCACGTGGTAGAGCCGAGCGCCGGCGTCGATCGCACGGTGTTGGCTCTGATTTGCGAAGCTTATTCCGAAGATGAAGCGCCGGATGACAAAGGAAAAATGGAAACGCGGGCGGTGTTGCGTTTTCATCCGCGGATGGCGCCGATTAAGTGCGCGATCCTCCCGCTCTTAAAAAACAAGGAACCTCTTGTAGCGAAAGCGCGCGAGATCGTTTCTCTGTTGCGCCCTCACATGAATATTTTCTACGACGAGAGTGGTGCGATCGGTCGCCGCTATCGTCGCCAGGATGAAATCGGGACGCCGTTTGGCGTGACGATCGATTTTGAAACGCTAGGAGAAAATGATTCGGCGCTCACGAACACAGTGACGTTGCGCGAACGCGATTCGATGAAACAGGAACGAGTAAACATCGTCGATTTACTCGGAATCCTGTCTCCCAGGATCCGGTGATCTGGATAACAGATGGGAGCTGCACGCTTTGCTCGGATTCTGGTTCGCATTCTTTTTTCAAATCTGTTTGGAGCGGTAGTCTGCCTCCTGTTCGCTTTGGTCCTAAGCGAGCTCTCGCAAATTACCTGGGCTGCTAATCTTCTTTGGATAAGAACGTGGCCGAATCTTATTCTAGTGCCGATGGCAATGGGCGTGGTCGCCGCTTACTTCTGGCGCTCTCTATCTCTCCGAACCTCGCAATACCTGGTCTGGTGGGTTGTAACTTCTCTCGTTGCGCCGCTTGGCGCCTATCTAATCTGGAAGGAAGGTTTGGTTTGTCTCTTAGTGGGATTTCCAATTCTTTTCGTCTCCGGATTCGGCGGAGTTATCCTGGGGCGAGTTTGGTTTGGGTCGAAGATGTCGAAAATGAACTTGAGCATCGTGCCATTACTATTTCTCGCGATCCTGGCCGAAGGAGAATTCCGAATCGAACGAGAATCGGTCATGACGGATCGCGTGCTTGTTCACGCTGCGCCCGCGGAAGTTTGGAAGCACGTAATTGCTTTTCCGCCGATTGCGGAGCAGCCGAATTACTGGCTTAATCGATTGGGTCTGCCAAGCCCGTTGGCGACGACGTGCGATGGCCCCTTTGTGGGAGCCGACCGTCGCTGTATTTTCACGAACGATCTGATTTTCCGAGAGAAGGTTTCCAGAATTGTTCCGCTCCGGTTGTTTACATTCGATATCATAGAGCAGCCTCCCGATCCGGAATTGCTCGGCCATCTGGCACTTCACCGTGGCCAATTCGAACTGACGGATAATGGCGACGGCACCACGACACTGACCAGACGAAGTTGGTATACGCTTCACATGCGGCCGCTTTGGTATTTCGATTGGTGGACGCGTCAGATCACGAGTCGCGTTCACCTCCGCGTGATGGAGCACATCAAGAGGCTTTCGGAGGACTCGTAAGGATGTTTCGGTTTGTTACGCGAAAACTGCGATGGCTCGCCTCCATCCCTTGCTTGCCTCAAGTTTTCGAAGCGATGCTGGTAATTGGGTCAGCGCTTTTCGCCCGGGAAAAACTCCGCGCCATGGAGTTGCTTGAGCAGTTCGCGCTAGCAGAACCGGATGTGAGAAAGTGGCCGCATCGTCTTGGTGGGACTGGTTTTTTTGTCGGCAATTGCGAAATCGGGCACTTGCATGGCAACGGTTTGTTCGACGCTCTTGTTGGCGGGCAAACGCGAAAAGTTCTCGTTTCCAAAGGGGAGGCGCTGGCGCATCACGTTTACGCCGATTCCGGCTGGATAAGTTTTTGGATTAAGAGCGAGGAAGACGCGTGGCATGCGCTAAATTTGATGAGAGTGGCCAAGACGTATCGTATGACCTGGGCATCGTGAAGTGAACCTCGAAGAATTCCGCGAATATTGCCTAACGAAGATCGGAGCGAGTGAAGGCGCGCCATTCGGTGAAACGGTCGTTGTCTTCAAAGTCGACGGAAAAATGTTCGCTCTCGCGTCACTCGACGAAGTGCCATCAACGGTGAATTTGAAATGTGATCCCGATCTCGCCTTGGAATTGCGCGATCGTTATGAACAAGTGCAGCCGGGCTATCACATGAACAAGAAGCATTGGAATACGGTGGAGTTAGGCACCGGAATTCCCGATGTAGAAATCAAAAAAATGATCGATCACTCTTATGATCTGGTCGTGCAGGGTTTGCCGAAAGACAGGACGCAACAACACGTCTCGCCGTCGAAGAAGAGGAGAAGCCGGGCCTAACGAGTGCAGTGGCGATGAAAACTTAATCGCCGATTCATTCGTTGGCGCGACACAGCCATCGCGCCTTACCGAAGAGGGTGCAAAACCTCGCGCAGTTGAATTTCGCCCAGATCCAATTCCAGGGCATCGCGCGCAATTTGAAGAAAAGCGTCGGGTTGATCAGTGAGCGCAACTTGCAAATTCCCTTCACTGCTTCCGGAAGCGCGTAACGTTTTTCGCTCGAGTAAATCCTTCACAGCAATGGCACAATTCTCTGCGGAATCGACGAGCCGAACGCGATCTCCGAGAAAACGCAGGATCGCGTCGCGGAGCAAAGGATAATGCGTGCAACCGAGCACCAAAGTATCGACTTCCTTTTCTACAAACGGATCAAGGTATCGCTTGATCACGCGATCCGTGATTTCGTTTTCGAGCCAACCTTCTTCGATCAATGGCACAAGAAGAGGACAAGCCAGAGCCGTGACTTGCACGTCGGCGTCGAGGGAGCGCAACGCGCGTAGGTAAGCGCCGCTCTTGATCGTCGCGCGTGTGCCGATGACGCCGATGTGCTTATTGCGAGTCGCCGCCATCGCGGCCTTTGCCCCCGGCGCAATAACGCCAAGAATTGGAACGGTCACCGTTTCTTCCAGGCGCGGAACGGCGAGTGCGGAAGCTGTGTTACAGGCGACGACGATCGCTTTGCAATTTTCCTCCAATAACATTGCTGCAATTTCTAAACTGTAGCGCTCGACGGTCGCGGCGCTTTTCCCGCCGTATGGAACCCGGGCCGTATCGCCGATGTAAAATATCTGCTCGTTAGGCAAGAATCGGCGCAACGCGCTCACCACCGTGAGTCCGCCGATGCCGGAATCGAAAACACCGATCGGCCGTGGGTCAGAGCCTGGCGCGTTCGCAAGCACGGCTTCCCGATTAGAAATCTTATTCGCCGCCACTGATTGAGACCGAAGGTTTATCTGTCTGACGCGGGGTGATGTCGTCGCGCAGCGGTTCAGTGATGGAATGTTCGTGCGGCGGCAAATTATTTGTCGCGACCGCAAGCGTCGCGCCGGAAGAATGGAAGTTCACTGCGGCATCATAATTCTGCACGGCCTGCGCGATAGCCAGCCCCATCTGGCGACGATATTCTGGAGTAGCGATCCGTCGGCCTTCGTCCGGATTACTCAGAAAACCTCCCTCCAGGAGAACGGCGGGGATCTTGATATTGCGCAAGACGTGGAAGCGCGCGTGGTGCACGCCGCGATCGAACACGGACAATCGCGCAAGGGCAGCGCCCTGAATCGCTGCCGCCAGCGCCATGTTTTGCTCGTCCTGAGCGTTGCCTTCATACGCGCGCGAGTCAGCGACCGATCCGTGTTCGCTCGCTGCGTTGGAGGAAACGCCCGCCGGCGCAAGCGCGTAGCTCTCGATGCCGGCGCCGCCGCTGCTCGTATTGAAATGAATGCTCACGAAAACTGCGTTGGCGAATCGATTTGCGAAGTCCACGCGCTCTTCCAGCGATCGCGGCGCATCGCTGGAACGTGTCATCGCAACTTTGAAGCCTGCATGCTGCAACTGCTCTCGAGCCGTCAGTGCCACGTCGAGAGCGAACGTTTTTTCCGAACCCCATTGGTTGGCCGCGCCTTGATCGTCACCACCGTGGCCGGGATCGAGTATGACGGTTTCGACTTTGTGCTCATTGGGAATGCGATTCGGCCGCAAAATCGGTTCGATGATTTTGCTCACGTCCATCGCAGAAACAGCGTTTCGTCGCTGTTACTTAGAATCGGAAAGTCGGTGAAGAAACGCACACCGTTGATATCAAGTTCGCTCGTGCCCGCCTGGGCGCGAAGTCCGCGATGATCGCTCCGGAGCGAAACATTTCGGCTGACCCGAGTGTATTCGGGAAACTGGTAGAATTGCGCAACGTTCGCGAACGAAACATAATCTCTATCCTGCAGACGGATTGCCTTCCAGTCGAAGCCGAATGTCAGTCCTGCTGAAAGCATAATCATCGCGAGAAAAACGAGGGAGATGATAGCGCGCATGCCTCGGAAAGTGATGGCAGCCGGCGTGCCCTGCAAGTGCGGCGAAGAGGCGGAGCTTTTCATTTTGCAATCGCGTCGCGCTCTCGGATGATTCAGCGCGATGGCGGAACTTCCAAAAAATTACGATCCAGCGAGCGTCGAACAAAAATGGTACGCGCGCTGGTTGGAGCAGGGAGATTTTCGCGCGGACGCTCACTCAAGCAAACCGGCGTTCTCCATTGTCATGCCGCCACCGAACATCACTGGCGTGCTCACACTCGGTCATGTGTTGAATAACACGATTCAGGATGTTCTGGCGCGCAGAGCTCGAATGAGCGGATATGAAGTACTCTGGCTGCCAGGCGTCGATCATGCGGGCGTGGCCACGCAGACTGCGGTGGAGAAACATTTGTGGCGCACGGAAAAGAAATCGCGTCACGATCTTGGGCGCGAAGAATTTCTCCGGCGCGTGGTGCAATGGCAGGACAAACATGGCGGCATCATCATCGAGCAACTGAAACGTCTTGGCTGTTCCGCAGATTGGTCGAGGCTACGTTACACCTTCGATGAATCTTATGTGCGCGCGGTTCAGCAGGTCTTTGTCGATCTTTACAAGGAAGGTCTGATTTATCGCGGCAAGCGAATGATCAATTGGGATCCTGCGGCACTGACTGCGTTGTCAGACGAAGAAGTCATTCCCACACCGCAGAAGAGCACGCTCTATTTTGTGCGCTACGAAATTGCGGACGAGCCGGGGCGTTATCTCGAAATCGCAACGACGCGTCCGGAAACAATTATGGCCGATACCGGAATCGCCGTTCATCCGAATGACAAACGTTATCGCGATCTGATCGGCAAACATGCCTGGCGTCCGCTCGCGCGTGAAAAAATTCCGATCGTCGCTGACGAAGCGATTGATCCGGAGTTCGGCACGGGCGTTCTAAAAGTGACGCCGGCACACGACAAGGTCGACTTCGAGATCGGGGAGCGTCACAAACTTCCGATTATCGATGTTCTACATCCTGATGGCCGAATAAATTGCCCGGCAGTTCCTGAGTTGGATGGGCTCGATCGTTTTGAGGCGCGCAAAAAAGCGGCCGTGATGCTGAAGGAAAGCGGCCTGCTCGCCAAAGAAGAGCCATACGAGAATAATATTGGATTTAGCGAGCGCGCCGGAGTGCCGATTGAGCCGCGATTAAGCGAGCAATGGTTTTTACGTTATCCAAAAACAAAAGAAGCGTTGCACGTTGTTCGCGAGCATCTTATTCGATTCTTCCCTCAGCATTGGGAAAAAGTTTACGCGCCGTGGCTCGAGAACATACGGGATTGGTGCATTAGCCGCCAAATTTGGTGGGGCCATCGAATCCCGGCATGGCATGGCCCCGACGGAAAAGTCGCCGTGCAAGTCGATTCGCCCGGTAGCGACTGGTCGCAGGATCCGGACACGCTCGACACCTGGTTCTCTTCCTGGCTTTGGGCTTATGAAACGATGGATGCGGAAACGCGGAAGAAGTTTTACCCGACGAGCGTTCTCGTGACCGCTCCGGACATCATTTTCTTTTGGGTGGCGCGCATGATTGTGGCGGGATTGCATTTTAAGCCCGGCAAGTCGGACCGAATCGAAGACAACATTGCGTTTCGCGACGTTTTTTTTACGGGCCTGATCCGCGATCAGGAGGGTCGCAAAATGTCGAAGTCGTTAGGCAATTCGCCCGATCCACTCGATTTGATTTCGAAATACGGCGCAGACGGTTTGCGTTTCGGTTTATTGCGCATGGCGCCGACGGGACAGGATATTCGGTTCGAGGAGAAACAGATCGAAGAGGGACGCAACTTCGCCACAAAACTTTGGAATGCATCACGCTTCCGCCAAATGCACGCGCCGAGCGATCCGGCTCCAAATCTTGCTGATCTTTCCCTTTCCATTTACGCGATCGAAGTTCTATCGCGCTTAAACGAAACGATCGGCGCAGTGGAAGCGGCCTACGCGCAATATCTGTTCAGTAATGTCGCGCAGCGGCTCTACGATTTTTTCTGGAATGATTACTGCGATTGGTTCGTTGAGGCGTCGAAGAGCGACATCTTCAGCGAAGACGATTCGCGCAAAACGTCAGCGCTGGCGGTCATGGATCTGGTGCTCTCTGCGGTTCTGCGATTACTGCATCCTTTCATGCCGCACATCACAGAAGAGCTTTGGTCTTTACTCGGTTTCGGCAAGGACTCGATTCAATTTACCGAAACCCCGCGAGTCTTCGGATTGGATGCCGATCTTGCAAACAAAGGCGCGCGCGTTTCGGCGATTTACAAAACAATTCAAGCCGGTCGCAATTTACGCGCCGATGCGAAGATTCCGTCGAACAAGAAAGTTCGTTTCGTTTTGCGCACCTCGGACGAATCGATTCAGGAAGAGTTTCCGATCATCGCCCGGTTGCTGAACGCAGAGGAAGTTGCGCTCGATTCAAATTTCGAAACTCAGCCTGGCGGTCCGGTCGCAGCTACCGTGTTAGGCGAACTTTTCCTTGTGGTCGCCGAGACCGACAAGAAAGTGGAAAGCGATAGGCTCGACAAAGAGATCGCGAAAATTGAGAACGAATTGCGTGTTGTGAAAAGCAAGTTGTCGAACTCCGCTTTCGTCGAAAAAGCACCAGCAGAGGTCGTGGCAGAACATCGCCGGCGCGAAACGGATTTTACCGAGCGGCTGGCGCAACTGCAGCGCGCGCGCGCGGCGCTTGATTGAAAATGATGCGGTGACTGAGTACCTGCGCACCGCGCGCTTCGAAAAATTCTTTTAGCTCTGGCGTGTAGCAGGTGCCGTCAAACTCGCGGTTCAGCTCGAACCAGATGCGACCGCCCGGCGCAAGATGCCGTGAGATATCGTCGAGAAAGAAGTCCCATTCTTCAACGCTCCAAAGTCCAGGCACCTTGTGATTGTTAAAACAAACCATGTGGGCCGTGATGAGATCGAATTTTTTTCCAAGATCGGGCAGGAGAACAAATGCCTGGATCCGCCAAACCACGCGTTTCACTCCGAGCAGCGCGATCGTTTCGTTAAACATCGGCATGTCATCGAGATCCATGCCGACGGCGTCGTGGCCCAGCAATTGGCAGATGTAAATAAAATATCCGCTGCCCGAACCGATATCGAGAACGCGCCGGCTCCGGCCAATGTCGAGTTCCAGATCCCGAATTCGGTCAAGGTTGGCGTTGAGCCAGGTGGGTAAATCGAGATACTTCGCCGGAGTATCGCCAGGGTTTTCAACCTGATATCGCCGACACACTTTCTCGAATTTTTCGAGATCGATTGTCTTAATGATTGCGGCCGCATCGAATTCGCGCGGTATTCGTCTTTTCAAAAGAGCGCGACGAAACCGGTGGTTAGCGCTTTTGAAAGCGGCACCACTGAGAAGTTTTCCAATTTTATGTGAAAAGCGCATGAGGGAATGAGCCGCTTCGTAAATCGAGCCGATGCCGCTGTCAACCGCTGTGGCTTTCGGCGAAGCTTTGATATAATAATGTCGGTCGAGGTTGCGATGAGCATTTGGAAAAAATTATTATGGTTTGCGGTGGCCGCCGTCGGCGCGGGCTCCGTCGCTGTCCTCGCGATGTCGCGCGGCGAGAAAATCAGCGCCCTCTGGATTATTACGGCGGGACTTTGCGCACTCGCGATAAGTTACCGTTTTTACAGCAAATGGCTCGCGACGAAAGTTCTCGTCTTAAATGATAATCGCGCGACGCCGGCCGTTGTGCAGGCAGACGGAAAAGATTTCGTGCCGACAAATCGGTGGATGGTTTTCGGTCACCACTTTGCCGCCATCGCCGGACCGGGACCATTAGTCGGACCTGTGCTCGCCGCGCAATTTGGTTTTTTGCCGGGAACACTTTGGATTTTAATCGGCGCGACTCTTGGCGGCGGAGTGCACGATATGATTGTGCTTTTCGCTTCCGTCCGTCGCCGCGGGAAAACGCTTGGGCAGATGGTGAAGGAGGAGGTCGGCGCCGGTGTTGGTGTGCTCGCGTTGGTCAGCGTGCTCGCGATCATGATTATCCTGATGGCGGTGCTCGCGCTCGTCGTGGTGCAAGCGCTCGCAAAAAGTCCGTGGGGAGTATTTACAATCGCGATGACGATTCCGGTCGCGTTCATCATGGGAATCGGATTGCGCACGGGAAAAGTAAACGTCACTGCGGTTACAATTTTCGGATTGGCCGGATTGGCCTTCGCTGTTTGGGGTGGGCAGTTCCTTGCGCATTTTCCCGCGATCGAAGCCTGGTTCCGGCATGACGAGAAATGGATTGCCTGGGCGGTCATGCTTTACGGATTGGCGGCTTCGATTTTGCCGATCTGGATGCTTCTGACACCGCGCGATTACCTCAGCACGTTTTTGAAACTTGGAACGGTGGCTGCGCTCGCTGTCGCAGTCATCCTAATCCATCCGGTGCTGCAGATGCCGGCGCTCACTCGATTCATTGATGGCTCCGGCCTTGTTTTCGCAGGCCCGGTTTTTCCATTCGTTTGTATCACGATCGCTTGCGGCGCGGTCTCGGGCTTTCATTCGCTGATCGCGTCAGGCACGACGCCGAAAATGGTCGCGAGCGAAACAAGAATTCGCGACATCGGATATGGAGCGATGGTGACCGAAATGATGGTCGCATTGATGGCAATGGTCGCGGCCTGCGTTTTGCAGCCCGGGGAATATTTCGCCATCAATACCAAAGGCACGCCAACCGAAGTCGTGGCCAGAGTCAGCGCAGCCGGTTTTCCCGTGTCGGTAAACGAAATGGAACGACTCGCGACGGATCTCGGCGAAAAAACAATGTTCAATCGTGCGGGCGGCGCGCCCACATTTGCCGTGGGCATGGCGCACATGTTTTCCCGCATCTCTTCGAGTCCGACTGCGCTCGCGCTCTGGTATCACTTCGCCATCATGTTCGAAGCGCTCTTTATTTTAACGACGCTGGATGCCGGCACGCGCGTGGGTCGGTTTCTTCTCCAGGACTTGTTAGGCAACTTGTGGCGACCGCTCGGCAATACCAGATCATGGAGCGCCAATTTTTTTGCGAGCGTGCTGCTGGTCGCGGCCTGGGGGTGGTTCCTTTACCAGGGGGTGATCGATCCACTTGGCGGGATTAATTCGCTCTGGCCGCTTTTTGGATTGGCCAACCAATTACTTTCCGTGATCGCGCTTTGCCTGGGCACGACCCTGTTGATCAAAATGCAGAAGACAAAATATATCTTCATCACTTTGGTTCCGCTTTGTTTTATGTGCGCGGTTACCTTCTACGCCGGGTATCTAAAGACTTTCTCGGCCGACCCGCGGATTGGATTTTTGAGCGGTGCGCAATCACTGGTTCTCAGCGCGGGCTCGATGGCGGATTCAGCAAAAGCGGCGGATGCCATGCGACAGGCAGCAGTGTGGCGTCTCGATGCGATCGTCGCGCTCGCTTTTTTAGTTTTGGTATTCCTGATCGTGGCAGGCTGTGCGTTGGAATGGTGGCGTCTGCTTCGTGGGAGCAAACCGATCGTCTTGCACGAGAGCGAATTCGTTGCCGTGTCGGCCGCGCCAGCTGCTCATCTCGCCTAACGAGACAGCACCAGAAACCTATTTGCGGTGCAATGGAACAACGATTTCCTGATTGCGACGCAACAGGACAACCTTGCCATCCTGAATTTCTTTCAGCGTGACCTGATAGGTTTGATTTCCTATCTGTAACCCGAACTGCTGGCCTTCCTTCATCACCTTGCCATTGATAATGGCAAAACGATCGGTCGCGCCGAGCGTTATTGAACTCACGAGAAAAACCGTGGGAGAAATATCAGGCCCTGCCGTTTCCGGTCCGGTTTTCACTGCCGGCTTCCAGCCAATCGGCCAAAATGGATTTCGCTCGTTCGCGTCCAAAGCGAAGGTCGATTTATTTTTCTCATCGACCAACTTCGTCTCAGCGGCGCTTGCCGATTGCCAACTGATCAAGATGATCGTGAAAATAAGCCAGATGGTTTTCATGGTTTCACGAGTGTTGTCGCAAGGGCCATCGTGACCTGTTGATATTGTGGTTCGGCTGCGCTGGCATGGATACTCAACTTCGTCACGGTCAAAAGCGGTTCGGTATTTTCGAGTTTGGCAATCGCTGCCCCCAAGGTGACAAAATCGGTTTCAGGAATCTCGATTGTCCAGGCGTCGTTGACCCAAGCCGATAACTCAGGCTGGGCGAATGCCTCGCTTGTATCCAGGCGAATGTTCGCTTTATCGATCTGTTGATTAGCGAAAAATGTTTTTATTCGCGGTGGAAACCACGCAATAGGTGCGCCTTCCGGATTCATTCCCTTAAGTGCTGCGAACCGACTGGTGGCCGCTCCAGCCTGTCGCTCAAGATTCTTTACCTTGGCCATTTCGCTTCTTGAGCTTCCGATTTTGTTTTGCAGATCGTTGATGGAAACGAGCATGGAATCGCGGCTCCGACTTAGCGGGCCGAGAAAAAAGCTGAAGTAAACGTAGAGCAGAATAAAAAAGCCGATCACACTCAAAGCCATTTTCTGGATCTGATCTTTACTGAACTTTTTGAGATCGATCTTTATCATGACTTTTTCTTACGCTCCGGAGCAGGAGTCTCGGCGGCTTTCGCGGCAGCGGGATTATTGAAGTTTACGCTCAGGACAAAACGCGCCATCGGCATATTGGCGCCGGCCACGTTCACGATCGTGTCGAGATCTTCCAGTGTTTTAAATTCCACTTTCACTTCGCCGTAATCTTTTCCTAATTGTTCAAGCACCAGTTGGCGCAAATCTTCCGCTGCGGCGCGCGGTTCCCGCCCGGCGGCAACGCCTTCAATCGCAACGTGCACTATTTTGTCAGTTCCTACGGTTCCCTCAAGAGAGGTCAGCTGGGTGTTCGGCGCGACGCAACGCGCCACGCGCTCGAAAAATGGCGCCCAGTAAAAGCGGTTCGCGATCATGTCATCCAGCACGCGTGTCGTGTTGATGATGCCGTTGAGTTCTTCAGATTTTTTCTGGGCCGCGGTAACTTGCGGTTCGACTTTCGCCCAATCAGCCTGCACGGCGGAAAGCCGGCTCTTGATCTCAAGCGTGCGATACGCGCTCCACATGTAATAGAGAAAAAGCAGCGCACCGATTCCCCCGAGCACCATCATGCCGATTTTCAACGGATCGCGCTGGCGCTGCCGCTGTTCTGAAATCTCCTCGTGTAGGAGGTTAAGATGCAGCGCCATGGTCGTTAATTTCTCAGGTACTCGAATGCAGCGCCACACGCCACATTCAGGGATACGAATTCATTTGGCAGCGCCGAGCGTTTTGCTGCTGGCAATGCTACCTCACATGTCTCGAGCGGATCCCAAATCTCACAGGGCAGCCCGAGTTCATCGCTTAAGGTTTGCAGAATCGCCTCGACGCGAGCCAGTCCACCCGACACGAAAATGCGATGGATGCTTTCCTCACGTTGGCCTTCAAAAAATCCGATCGAATTGCGTACTTCGGTCGCCAGCAGCATGAGCGAATCACGGCAAATCTCCGTCATGCCAGCGTCGCCTTGCTCAACCATCAGACGCGCTGCGTTTGTGTCGAGTGCGCCATCTGCTGTTAAAGCTTCGTTCAACACCTTTCCGCCGTAATCAATGCTTCGCACGAGCACGAGCTCTTTCTTGCTACCGATCAAAACGGTGCTTTGCACATGTCCCATGTCCAGGAGTACGAAAGTATCGTTGGCGAAAATTTCGGGGTAGGCGAACTCGAAAGCGTTGAAAGAACAGACTGGCGCGAGCTGTAAAAGTTCTGCTGATAGCCGCGCTTTGCTAACTGCTTCGGTAATCATCTTCACACCCGGTCGAAGCATGCCGCCGACGAGATATTTTGCTTTCGTCGCGACCATTGTTTCCAATCCTCCCTGTGAAGTAACCGGATCCGCAGCATCTTCGCGTTCACTGCGTTTTGCTGCTACCGGTGCGCAATCGAGCACGAAATCTTTGCACTCCTGGTTCAGAACAGCGAGGCCGTTGAGACGGAGCGCGTTACGAAGGAGATCGACCGGAGTATCCGGTTGCTCGATGATGCGCAGAAGAGAATCCGGATCGGAAAGAGCAAGCGCACATGCCTTCGTGCTGCTTCCGAGATCCTTGACCAGCAATTTGATTTGCTGAGCCAACTCGTCTGAAGTGTTCAGTTGTTCCGGAACTTCTCGCGAAGCAAAATTGGTCAGGACAAAGCGTTCTTCGCCCTTTCGCTGCAGCAAAACTCCCTTGAAGATGTGCTTCCCGAGATCAATGCCTATGACAGAATTTCCGCGTCTCGCCATGATGCTGTCTCTCATGTAGCGGGAAGCGTGCCGACATAGGTTGTTTTCTGGTACGAGCCACCGCTTCTAGGACGGACGGCCAGTTTACCAAGCAGGAAATTTAAGCAGCTTTCGACGCCCGATAACCGAAGAATTCCCGCTCTTTGATAATGCGTTTGACCTCGGGCGGGACCATCGTTTCCCAGCCGCTGTCCCCGGATTGTAATTTCGCCAAAGCGTCCGGCGGGAAAATGCTCAGATATTCCGAATGATAGTCCGTGATCTCGACGATGAACTTGTTATCGATCAAGTAGCAGTAAAGCGATTGCAGATTTGGTGCGACGTGAAGATTTGTCGCCGTCAATATTTCGCCGGTCGTTTCGTCGACCATCGGATAGACGAAAAGCTTCAGGTTACCTTTGAACATTCGGCCGAGCGCTTCCAGAATTCCGCCTTCGAGATTGAGATAATATTTTTCGTCGAAAATTTCCATCAAACTCGGAAGTCCCATAACCAATCCGACCATCTTGTTCGTGTAGCGCGCAAGATAAGTCGCGAGACGGTAATACTCGCCGAATTTCGAGATCAAAACCGTCCTGCCCAGTGCGCCTAAAATGTCGACGCGGGCGAGAAAATCTGCGTGGTTCAGTTGACCCTCGGAGAGAAGATTCTCCAGCGTCATTTCCATCAGGACAACCAGGTCGTCTTCCGCTACACCTTCCGCCAGCGCCGCACGGCGCGCTCCGTCCAACATGTCGTTCGTCGCGAGAGTTACGGGGCGGAAACTGCCGCGCTCGACCAGTATCGATTTCTTGTAGAGAACTTCCGCCGGTTGAACCGACTCACCATCTGCTGTGAACATCACCGCATTCGTTAGGCCCTGACTGACCAGCTGCAAACTCATCAAGCGATTATCGACTCCCGCGTAAGCCGGTCCGGAAAATTTGATCATATCCACCGCGAGCCGTCCCGGAGCGAGATTTTCGTGCAGCGACGAAATCAATTTCAGAGGCTCATGATAATAAAATGCGCCGTAGAGTAAATTCACGCCGATGACACCGAGCGATTCCTGTTGATCGACATTTTCTTCATCCAGCATGCGCACGTGAATAATGATCTGGCTCGGTTCGGAACGCGTTTTTGTCTGGAAGCGTACGCCCAGCCAACCGTGCGATTCGTTGTGCTGTTTGAAGCTGCGCGCCGCGACCGTGTCGGCAAAAACGAAAAACGTTCGCTCGTCACCCATTTTGTCGTCCAGTCGCTCGATCAATAAATTGTATTCGTGATCGAGCATCGTTTGCAGACGCACGCGGCTGACGTAACGATCGCACGAGCCGTAAATCGCATCGCTGAACTGCATATCGTAAGCCGACATCGTCTTGGCGATCGTGCCCGATGCGCCGCCGACATGAAAAAAACGCCGCGCCACTTCCTGCCCCGCACCGATCTCGGCGAACGTGCCGTACTTGTCGGCATCGAGATTAATTTGGAACGCTTTTTTATTCGTTCCGATATCCATCTCAGCGTTCATGACAGCTCCAAGATGGAGAAGTTTCCGTGCCTTCTCAACTAGCGTTGTAGAAACGCCGGCGCTGAGCGGCGTTACAGCCGGATGAGTTCCGCGCTTTTTGTCGGAATCCAGCCGCGAAGATTATTCGGCAACGCCGCGTAACTCCAATCTCCGCGGTTGCTCAGGATTTTGACTTCGCTGCCCGGGGGAAGCGCGAGAATGCTGTTTGCGTTATCCGCGGTGGCTAATCGCGCCTCAATATTTTTCGCGGTAACGATTGCGAGTGATTTTCCGTTAGTTCCGTTTTCAATGACGTAAAGCGCGTAGACCGCACCACCGCATAGGAACAACGTCACAAACACCGCAATAGTCTTCGCGTTGGAACGGCGAAAGAACGATGCCGCCAGGGCGAATGCGCCAAGCCAAAATGCAATGACGGCCAGCCAAGTATAAAAGGATGGATTGGCCGACGACAAAACGCGTTCGACCGGCGGTTGCGCCAATTCCAGCGCGCGCGTTTGATCGCGCACGAATTGCAAATTCGCTGTCGCTTCGGCATGATGTGGATCGAGCGTAAGCGCGCGTTCGTAATTAAGAATCGCGCGCGCAAGATCGCAGCGACGGTAGTAAGCGTTTGCGAGATTGTAAAACAAAGTTGGATTCGACTGTCCGCCATGGACGAGCGCCGAATAACCTTCGCCGGCCGCTTGAAAATGTCCCGCGGCGTATTCCTGATTCGCCTTGGCAAAATCACTCGCATAATCGGCGTATGCCGGCACCGCTGCGCTGAAAAAAATAATGGCGGTTAATCGAAGGAATTTCATGAGCGTAGATGTTCGATTAGTTCCAGAACTTCCTGACGCTCGTTAGGCGAAACTGTATCGTCACCGCTCGGTCCACCACTGTATCGAAGCCTGTCTTTTTGTTGGAATAAAGTCTCGAGCTGGCCGCGCGTCGCATCGTCCAGGCGGAAAGCCGTGGCCGCTGTTTTTGCATCCACCGTGTTTGGATTCACATTTTTTGCGAGCGCCGTCTTCAACTGCACGGCGCGCGCTGCTTCCGCGTAATACTCCTGGGAAGGCGCATCGGTACGGCGCAATTTTCTCTGCAGCTCCGCCGCCTCGTGTTGCAGATCCGCCCGGCGTTGGGCTTCGCGGCCGCTTAGTTTCGATTGCCGCAACTTCCATCCGACAAATCCGAGGAGCGCAACAAGTGGCACAATTTGCATGAGCCAGAAATTCGATCGCATGTAAATCGGCGTGAAGGACTGCACGGTGCCCGGCCAATCGTTTATCTGGTAAAGAATATCTTCCGGCTTTGCCTGGGGCTTCGGCGTCGCCGCTGGTGCAGGCGCGGAACTCGCCGTGGCTGACTTGCCGGCTATCGCGCTGCCTTCGATTCGTACGGGCAGTGCATTGCTCCGCAACGTCACATATTTTTCTTGCGTCGGATCGAAGAACGAAAAGACCATCGGCGGTACATTCGCCTTCGCCTCGTTAGGCGTAATGACCATTTCAAAATTCTTCACGCCGCTCATGCCGATATCGTCGTCCTGTTTGAAAGTCGAAGAGGGCGGGTATTTGTGCCAGCCACTATCATCTTCGAAGGACGGCGCGCTCACGCGATCGAAATTTCCGCGCCCGGAAATCTGCGCCGTGACAGTGATTGGATCGCCCACCTGCACGGTTTTCGGTTTCGCGTCTGCCTCCATCGTGAAGTTCCCGATCGCGCCGGAGAAATCGGCCGGGGCATTCGCCGGCAGCGGTTTCACTTCCAGAGTTACCGGTTTGCTTTCGATATCGATGTCCCGTTTCTCGAAGAGACTTCCGAAAGGATCGTTGAACGGATCTGCAAACGGATCATCCATGTTGAACATATCGAACGGTGAACGTCCTCCTCCCGAGTTGGACGAGCGCGGGACGGCCACTGTGGCGGAAGCCTTGACGGGTCCAATTTCAAATCGTCCGGTCCGCGCAGCGGCGATCGCGGTTTTGAAAGTGTATATCTCGTAAATCTGTCCGCCGACGTTTTCACGGGATTGTGTCGGCTGGGATAATTTTTGCATGGTGAAGCCCTGTCCCGAAACTTCGGGACCATCTTTCAGGCTCGAGCGTGTGCGCGCATTGAAATAAAGCCGCACCTCCGCCGGGATTACTTCGCCGACATAAGCGGTAGTTTTTGTCAGGACGAGTTCGGCAATGACAAGTTTGCGTTCATCGAATGATTGCCCGCGTTGCGTGCCCCTCGTCATGCGCGAATTCGAGTCGGCGACGGTCAGTGTTAGTTCCGGCGTCCGCAATGCGTTGCTGCCGGCCTGAATTTTCTGCGGCGGTATGCGAAACGTGCCGGCTCGCTGCGGCATCACGGTATAGGTGTAAACGAAACTGTAACTAAACTGAAAGTTGCGGCCCTCCACCATTTGCGATTGCCCGCTGTAACGGATGTCTAATCCATCGACGGAAATATCATCCGGAGGCCGTGCGCTCGGCGAACCAGTAATCTTGATTTGCAACTGCACCGGTCGCCCGAGCATCGTTTGCGAACTCGTTAGGACCGCTGTCACCGACGGTGCGTCCGCAAAAAGATTTCCGGAGATGAGGACGGCCGCGAAAAACAGCGCCAGATATTTTAGTTCTCGTCGCAACATCACTTCTACCAGTCGTTATAGACAGGGCGCACGGCTCTGCGTTCATCGAGCTGCACACGTTGCTCTTCGTCTTTCATCGATTGCAAAAGTTGGCGCGCTTGCTCCGGAGTCATTTCGCCTTCCTTGCCCGGCTCGGCCTGAGCGAGTTGTTGTTGTTTCTGATCGCTCTTGTCATCGCCCGTGTTTTTGACATCGCCTGCGAATTTCTTTTCGGGCGAAGCGGTCGCCGTTGGGGTGGGTGATTCACCCTCGGCGGGCTGCTCGCCCTGACCTGGAGTCGGTGAAGGAGATGGCCCATTGCCGTTCTCGCCTGGTGTCGGTGAAGTATCCTGGCCGGATTTGTTTTCCTTTTGTTGCTGACCTTGTCCCGGAGATGGCGACGCTGAAGGAGACTCTCCGGGCGACGGAGAAGGTGATTCTTCTGGAGATGGAGAGGGAGACGGAGATTGCTCGGGAGAAGGAGACGGCGACTCGCCACCCTTCGGTTGCTCCTGTTTGTCGTTTCCGGAATTCTTGTTCTCTCCTTTCGATTGCGACTGATTCTTGTCCTGCTTCTCGTTGCCGCCATTCTTTTGCTGGTCCTTCTGCTGCTGATCTTGTTTTTTCTTGTCCTGATTTTGTTGATCCTGTTGATCTTTGCCTTTGCCCGATTGCGGTGAAGGCGAAGGACTTGGTGTCGGTGTTGGAGTCGGCGTAGGAGTTGGCTGCTGCTCCTTCTTCTTTTTCAGGTCTTCAATCTTCTTTTTTACAAACTCATAGTTATCTTTCGCCTCTTTGTTCTGCGGCTGGAGTTTGAGAGTCTGCTCGTAATGCTGCAGTGCATTCGTCCAATCAGTTAGCTTTTTGTCGTCGCCCTTCTGCGCCTCGCCACGTTGATACAAAGTGTTACCGAGATTGTAGTGGCTTCCGCTTTGCAAAGCAGGATCCGTCGAAAGCAACGCCTGGCTAAACGACTCCAGCGCTTTCTTATAGTCCTTCATCTTGTAAGCGGCCGCGCCGGAATCGAACTGGATTTTGTCTGTCGCGCGCGTCTCCGGATGCTCCTGCAAAGTTTTTTGGAATTCCGTATAAGCATCCTTGAACTTTTGCTGCTCATACAAATCCAAACCCGGCGCGCTCGCTCTTGCCGCCGCTGTCGCCAACATCAGAATTCCCGCTGCGATTGTCGCTGTTTGCATCACGCGCGATCGCGTTGCTGCTTTTCGTGATTTTTTTCGGTCGCTGATCAATTGCGATGCGGCCAGCGCGAGAATCGCCGCGCCTAACGGCCACTCGTAACGCTCGATCGGCCGCCGCGAAAGGCGCGCATCAATTTCGCCAGACTGCATTTTACTCAAGCCTTGCTCGATCAATTGCTTCATCGTGCGCGCGCCACTCTCCAGATGGAGATAAAAACCACCGGTCGCCTCTGCCACTTCACGCAAACGTTTTTCATCGAGCCGCGATTTCACGACCTGTCCCTTGCCGTCTTTCACGAAGGCAGTGCTTCCATCATCTCCGCTGATCGGAATGAGCGATCCCTCCGGCGTTCCGACACCGATCGTGAAAACTCTGACGCCGCTGTCTGCTGCCGCTTTCGCTGATTTTGCGGCGTCTCCCCTCAATTCTTCGCCATCGGTGAAAATGACAAGCGCGCGATTGCCCACTGCGCTCTTTCCGTAAGTGCTCACGGCGAGATTGATCGCATCCGAAATATTCGTTCCACCTTCCGGAATCGTTTTCGTGTCGAGATCGTTGATCGAATCAATCACCGCGCTGTAATCAATCGTTAGTGGCGCTTGTAAAAATGCGCGGCCGGCGAATGCAATCAGACCCACGCGATCGCCCTGCAATTCGTCCACCAAATCTTGCGTCGCGAGTTTGACACGCTCGAGCCGGTTCGGCTGCACATCGTTGGAGAGCATGCTGCGCGAAGTATCGATTGCGAAGATCAAATCGAGACCTTTGCGTTTCTTTTCGTCGAAGGTGTAACCCCAGCGCGGTTGGGCGAGTGCGACCAAAGCAAACGCGAACGCAGCCAAAACAAGCGCATACTTCAGTCCTCGAGCGAAACGGTTCACTGTTCCCGCCAATTGCGAAAACAACCGAGGCGAAACGAATTGATGCAGGCGCAACGCCGCGCGCCGTTCCGCCCGCCAGAAAAGCCAAGCGCAAACCGGGACGAGCAGCAATGCCCATAGCCATGTTGGCGCGCCAAAACTCATGATTCGATTCTCACGGCAATTTTTTCCAAATCGTTTGCGACAGCAGAACCTGTCCGATTAGGAGCGCGCACCCCACGACGATGCAGGCCGGGAAAAGATCTCGATACTCTTGATATTTATCCACCGTCACCGTCGATTTTTCCAGTTTGTCGATGTCCCGATAAATTTGTTCGAGCGATTCCGTATCCGTCGCGCGATAAAATTGTCCGCCGGCAATACGCGCTACTTCGCGAAGACCGGCATCGTTGAACGTGACGTGCGCATTTTGATACAAAACGTTGCCGCTGACATCGGTGACAGGATTTCCGTTGCGCGGATCCATCACGGGGTAGGGTGCAATACCGTTGATTCCCGCACCGATAGCATAAAGATGAATGCCCAGTGCCTTCACCGCTTCTGCCGCAGTGTTGGGCGGAATTTTTCCCGCATTGTTTTCGCCATCGGTCAGCAGAACAATCGCGCGGCTCTTCGAATGTTTGTCGTTCAATCGATTCGCCGCCGCGGAAATAGCCGATCCGATGGCCGTGCTATTCTCAACCAATCCAATGCGGACGCGCTCCAGATTCTGCAGCAGCCAATCGTGATCGAGCGTCATCGGACTAACGACATAAGGCCGGCCACCGAATGCGATCATGCCGATGCGATCGTTGGGCCGGGCCTCGATGAACTTCCGCGTCACTTCGCGAATCGCGTCGAGCCGCGTGGCGCGATCGCCGCCGATCGTGAAATCTTTCGTCAGCATTGAACCGGAAACATCGAGCACGATCATGATGTCGATGCCGCTCGCCTGAACTCGACTGAGACTTTTGCCTAACTGCGGACGCGAAAGTGCGATGATAAAAATCGCGAGGCTGAGAAGCAATAACGCGCGAAGAAGTTTTCCTGCCCGCGATGCGCTCGCTTTGCCGATCCCGCGCAAGATTGTCGTCGAGGAAAAAACGAGAGCGGTTGATGGCCCGCGTTGACCGCGAAGGTAGGCAATTAGCGGTACCGCGAGCAGAAGCCAAAGAAGCCACGGCCGCGCGAAAGAAAGTCCCGAATCGTGCGATAGCCAATCAGGCAGGTTCAAGCTGGCCTCCTTTCACAAAACGAGAAGCTTCTTCCAGGAGCAGCTCGCTGTCCGCGGTTGTCGCTTCGTAGCGCGCAAATTTGATCAGATCGCAGCGGTTCAAGAAATCGGTAAGAAGCGATTGCTCGGCTTCGGAAAATTCGGATCGTTTCGCCATGGCCGCAAGAAACTCGACGGATGTCTGTCGCGTGAGCGGCAATTGATATTGCTCACTCACGTAACGCCGCAAGATGTCGGAAACGCGGATACTAAACTGGTAGGGCGTGACCCGATCGATTTCCACGCGCGCCGCTGCGAGGCGTTCAAGCGCAAGATCGCGCGGCGAGCGAACGATCGCGGGCACACGCATGCGGCGTCGCACGTACCACCACACAATTAATCCGACGAGCGTTAGCGCCACGAACGCACCGCAGAACACCAACCACAGCGGGACTAACGAGTAATCAACCGGTGGGGAAATGTCGTGGAATTCTTCAGCGAGAAAAAATCGCATGACGTTTCATCGAATGGCGAGCCGTCGCTCGCGCTGTTTAAAGAATGAACGAAGCGGCGGTAGATAATTTTCACCGGTGCGGAGGGAAATCGCGTCAATGTTGTTGCGCCGCAAAGTCCGCGTGAGTTCCGCCTGATGATCCTCCGCTAAATCGGCAAAGCGCGAGCGCGTCGCGCGGTCCGCGGTATTGATTTCAATTTGGTCGCCCGTCTCGGCATCTTCCAGCGTAATGATCCCGATGTTGGGAATGGTGCGTTCCCGATCGTCCTGCACATGGATGGCAATGAAATCATGCCGGCGACCGCTGACCGAAAGCGAGCGCGAGAAATCTCCGGTTTGAAAATCTGAGATGAAAAACACAACCGAGCGTCGCGTTACAACCTTGTTTAGATAATCCAATGCCAATGCCGGTTCTGTCCCTTTGCCCGCCGGTTCAAAAAATAAAATCTCCCGAATAATCCGCAAGGTGTGGGAGCGACCTTTTTTTGGCGGAATGAAAAGTTCGACGCGATCAGTAAAGAGAAGCAGGCCGACCTTGTCGTTGTTACGAATTGCGCTGAACGCGAGCAGGCACGCCACTTCCGCTGCCAGCTCCCGCTTCGATTGCGAAACGCTTCCGAAACTTCCCGACGCACTCACATCGACGACAAGCACGACGGTAAGCTCACGTTCCTCGGTGAACTTTTTCACGTAGGCGGTGCCAAGACGTGCCGTGACGTTCCAATCGATCGCGCGAATTTCATCGCCCGGTTGGTATTCGCGAACTTCCTCGAAATTCATCCCGCGTCCTTTGAAAACGCTGTGATAATCCCCGGCGAACGCGGTCTGAACCAAACCTTTGGTTTTGATTTCCAGCGCGCGGATCTTCTTGAGAATCTCAGCCGGGGTTTGCTGTGTTTCGCTCATTAGGCAAAAAATTTTAAGACGCGGTCATCCCGAACGTATGTGAGGGACCTCGCGAACGTCTCTGTGCTTTTGCGAGGTCCTTCGCTTCGCTCAGGATGACAGCACTTCTTTTGCTGTTTCGCTTTATCGCCAATCGAAAACTCACGGCACTGGCAGTCCGGCGAAGATTCGCTCGATGATTGTTTCGCTCGTGATCGACTCCGCTTCCGCTTCGTAACTGACGATGATGCGATGACGCAGAACGTCAGGGCCGATGCTCTTTATATCCTGCGGCGTCACGTAACCGCGACCGTTCAGGAAGGCGTGGGCGCGCGCGGCCAACGCCAGATAAATCGTCGCGCGCGGCGAGGCGCCATAGCGCACCAGGCCTTCCAGTTTTAAATTGTAAGTCGCAGGTTCGCGCGTAGCCCAGACGACATCGACGATGTAATCCTTCACGCGATCGTCGATGTAGATGCTGTTCACGACCGACCTCGAGCTGATGATCTGCTGCGAATCGACCACCGGTTTCACCGTCAGATCGGGCGCCGATGTTGCCATGAGATCGAGGATCTGGCGCTCTTCCGCTTTCTCGGGATAGCCGACATTCAATTTCAACATGAAGCGATCGAGCTGCGCTTCCGGCAATTGATACGTGCCTTCCTGTTCGAGCGGATTTTGCGTCGCGAGAACGAGGAACGGATCGGAAAGGGGATACGTTTTATCGCCAATCGTCACTTGTCGTTCCTGCATCGCCTCGAGCAGTGCGCTCTGCACTTTCGCCGGCGCGCGGTTGATCTCGTCCGCTAAAATTAAATTGGAAAAAAGCGGGCCGAGTTTCGTTGTGAACTCACCCGAGCGCGGATTGTAAATGAGTGTTCCAATCAAATCCGCCGGCAAAAGATCAGGCGTAAACTGCAAACGTTGAAAACCAGTTTGGATGGCCGCGGCCATTGTCTTCACCGTCAGAGTTTTCGCGAGTCCCGGGACGCCCTCGAGGAGGATGTGGCCGTTTGCCAGCAATCCGAGGAGCAGCCGATCGACCAGATATTTCTGTCCAATGACCACGTGCCCAACCTGTTCGCGCAACAGCGGGATCCATTGCCCCAGCTCCTGGACTTGTTGCGTGATTTCCTGCGTTGATCTCATAGGTTTTGTCAGACAAAAAACGTGCCGTTGCGTTCGAATAAAGCCAATATCTTCCTGCCGCTACGCGAGGAGGCGATCCAGTGAATCAACGCAAATCTGCGACCATGTTTCCAAGGTCTCACGGCGCGCTTTCAGTTCGTCTGCCGATAGGAAAGCAAGATTGGTAATCATCGCTTCGCGCTTTTGCACTTTCGGTTCGGTCAATCGGAACACATGCACAATCCCGAGGTGAACGCGGCCGACCTCAGTTGTGTCATCGTTTAGCAACGCGACGATGCGATCTTCGAACGGTGCTTCGATTTTAATTTCTTCATTTACTTCGCGCTCCACGCCGGCGCGGTAGGCGGCTTCATCGGTTGCATAATTGAAGAGTGACTCATCGTCGTCGTTCATGTGTCCGCCGATGCCGATCGAGCCTTTCGCAACGAGCCGTTGTTCGCCCGCTTTTTTTCCGCGCACGTAATGCAAGACGGAATTCTCATGCACGATGATCGCGTAGGGGATGATCTGCTTGTGTGTCGGATCGTCTTCCGCCTGCGCGCGTGGCAAAAAGAAATTGTTCCCGCGCGAAAGAAACTTCTCGAGATATTTTTGCGGCTCGAAATTCAAGCCGTGAAAACTTCCGAGCTCGTCGAAAAGACTTCGCCTAACGACCAGAACGTTTTCGTGTGGATCCATCGCACTTGTCATTCTGAGCGAAGCGAAGAACCCCGCAAAGCTGGAAACCCAATTGAGAGATGTTTCGCGTTGCTCAACATGACAGGGCGCCGGGAAACCGCTCGTCTCTCGTTTAGAAAGAATAGGTCAGCCCGATCTGCGGCCCGAGAAGATTCAGGCTCGGGTTTGGATCGGTCACGGCGGCGTTTGAAAGGTGTTGATACAGAATGCCAGCGTTTGCTTTCCAATGGTCGTTTATTTTGTAAGCGACGCCTGCAGCGGTGAGAATATTGAAGGTAAAATCTTCGCCCTGTGCTCCGAAAACTTGCGCATGGCTATCGATGAATCCGGCGCCGACACCGCCGGAAACATAAGGAATGAAACGAGCGCCCGGCCTGATGAAGTTATAACGAAGCCCTGTCGAAATACCGAAGTAGTGATTCTCCGGACCGCGGAAAATCGGCTCCGCCATGAGAAGAAAGTAAACCTGATTAAATCCGCGCAACCAACCGTCGGTGTGCACCGCACCCCAGCGGATGCGGCCCGTGAGAAATTGCGAACCAATTTCGTAACTGTTCGGGTTGCCGATGATGCCCATGAGATAGGCGGACTCGGTCGAGATTTCGAAACGCGGCGCGTCGAGATCTTCGGTCATACGCGTGGCAGCGGTTTCGCTTCCACCGCGCGCAATTCCAACGAGACTGGCGAAAATGAAGGCAACGCCCAGTAGTTTTTTCATGAAAGCGCGTAGCATAGGGAGCCTTTCTCGAATTGCAATTTCTGGGGAGCGCACGCGCCTCGCGTGCAGGTTTCGGCGCCCTCGCCGAAACGCCGCTTTGCGCAATGATCTCGATGAGAAACAAAGTTCGCGATCGCGAGGCGCAATCGCCAGCACGCGAGGGCGCGTGCGCTCCCAGAGAGAAATCACAGACTCGTTAGGCGGACGCATTAACCCAGCGCGACAAATCGCTCGGTAAGGAACTCTCCCATGAGCCAACTCCATCGATCTTGATGCGCGACGAATGCAAAGCGTGCCGGGGCAAAAGCAGCGCGCGTTCGAGTTCGGGTGTCCAGCCGTTCTCGATAAATGAGAGATAATGAGTTTCGTCAGGCCCGTAGATCTTATCTCCGACAATGGCGTGACGGAGCGAAGCAAGATGAACGCGAATTTGATGTGTCCGCCCGGTTTTGGGAATTGCGCGCACGATACTGAAGCGATCGCCGCCGCGAGAGAATCGTTTCTCGATAATGAAGTTCGTTAGCGCCGCGGCACCGGTCGGATGGATCCTTTGCTTCAACCAAATGCGAGAAGGACCGACCGCACCGGCGCGCGTGAGCGGCCCGTCGACGCTCGCTTCATCCCACTCCGGCCACCCACAGACAATCGCGCGATATTCTTTTTCGACTCGGTGTTCTTGCATGAGCAATCCAAACCGTCGCGCTGCCGTGGAACTTTTCGCGATCAACATCAGGCCGCTCGTTTCGCGATCGAGCCGGTTGATGATCGAAACTTGTCCGCCGTTCGCGATTTCGAATGCGAAGAGATTTCGCAGTTCGCTCCAGAGCGTGCGCGGGCCGTCGGGTTTTGTGGGATGCACTAATAAGAATGGCGGTTTCTCCACGACGGCGTAATCGTCCGTCTCGTCCACCAAAGAAAAGTCGGGCGTTTTCCGTTTTTCTTTGTTCGCCATGACCTCCGACATAAGCCTGCTGCAACAATAGAATCGTTATGCCGATTTACACTTTCTCCCGAACGCAAATTGTCGAGATGCCGCTCTCTCGCTGCTGGGAATTCTTTTCCGACCCGCGCAATCTCGAGAAAATCACGCCGCCTTCGCTTCGGTTCCGCATCAAGAGTGACCTGCCGCCGAAAGTTTATCCGGGTTTGATGATTCAATACACAGTATCGCCGCTGCTTGGAGTTCCGTTAACCTGGTTGACGGAAATCGTGCAGGTAAACGAACCGCATTATTTCGCCGACGAACAACGCGCTGGCCCGTATCGACTCTGGCATCACGAACATTTCTTTCGCGGACTGGAAGGCGGACGCGTGGAGATGCGCGATCTCATCCATTACGCGCCGCCATTCGGTCCATTGGGCGCAATCATCAATGCGCTGATCGTTCGACGCCAGATCGAAAAGATCTTCGATTTCCGCGCCAGCAAATTGGAAACAATGGCAAGCGGCCAGGTTGATTGATAATGCCGTTCAATGCGCGCCAGCTGCTTCACCGCTCCATCTCTCCCGTTGGGAGACACGGACGCGAAGCGCCAGTGAGGGGTCGGTCAGAAAACGTGGCCCTCACCTTAATCCTCTCCCTCAGGGAGAGGAAACGCCGAAACGAATCCTAACGTGTCTGTCTGTCGTCGAGTGACGAAGCGCTCAAAACTCCTGCATTTCTGCCTGATTCGTTTGCTTGACCTGACTCGGAAAACCGCTTTACCTAACGCCTCAGCTTCGCCAGAGGACTTACCTTGGAACTTAAAGACATCAAAGCCATCATCGATTTGATGAGGAAGAACGAACTTTCGGTCTTCGAAATGGAAAAGGACGGCTTCAAGCTGAAGCTGCAAAAAGGCGCGGCGGAAAAAACAATTCTAACGCCCATCCAGACAGCGATGGCGATGCCCGTCGCGGTGGCTGCGCCTGCAGTAGCGGCGGCCAGTCCTGCGGCAGCCCCTCCCGCAGACAAAGCGCCGACTGAGAAACTTCGAGAAATTGTTTCGCCCATGGTCGGTACATTTTATCGAGCGGGTTCGCCGGAAGCGCCGTCCTTCGCCGATGTCGGAACCGAAGTGAACGAAGAAACGGTCGTGTGTATCATCGAGGCAATGAAAGTGATGAACGAGATTAAAGCGGAGGCGAAAGGCGTCATTGCCGAAGTGGTGGCGGAAAACGGCAAGCCGGTGCAATTCGGCCAGGTGCTTTTCCGCGTGCGCTAATGTTGGATTGTGACGGCGCTCGGCGCTGTCGAAGGCGGTGCGCTCGGCGGTCGCGCCTGACCAAAAATCTTCATGTTTGAAAAAATCCTGATCGCAAATCGTGGCGAGATTGCGCTGCGCGTCATTCGCGCGTGCAAGGAATTAGGCGTGCGAACACTCGCCGTTTATTCCGATGCCGATGTCGATTCGCTGCATGTGCAACTGGCGGATGAGGCCATTTGCATCGGCGCGGCGCCGAGCAGCGAGAGTTATCTGAAAATCGATCGCATCATGAGCGCCGCGGAAGTGGGCGACGTCGACGCGATTCATCCCGGTTACGGTTTTCTCTCGGAGAACGCGCACTTCGCGGAAGTCTGCGAAAGTTGCCGGATCAAATTCATCGGTCCGCCTGCGAGCGCGATGTATTTGATGGGCGACAAAAATTCGGCGCGCGCGTGTGCTCGCAAAGCTGGCGTGCCGGTAACGCCGGGCAGCGATGGCATCGTCGAGACCGAGCAGGACGCGATAAAGGTTGCTAAAAAAGTTGGTTTTCCGGTGATGGTGAAAGCAGTGGCGGGTGGCGGCGGGCGCGGCATGCGCGCGGCGCACAATGACGCGAGTCTGGTGCAGGGATTTCACGCCGCACGCTCGGAAGCGGAGAAAGCTTTCGGCAACGGCGCGGTCTACATCGAAAAGCTCATCGTCAATCCGCGCCACATTGAATTTCAAATCGTGGCGGATCAGCACGGGCACATCGTGCATCTCGGCGAGCGCGATTGTTCGATTCAGAGACGAAACCAAAAAGTGATCGAAGAATGTCCTTCGCCTTTTATGAAAGCGGCGTTGCGAAAGAAAATGGGAAATGCCGCGGTGAAACTCGCGCAATCAGTCGGCTATCAAAACGTGGGTACGATCGAGTTCCTCGTCGATTCCAGCGAACATTTCTACTTCATCGAGATGAACACGCGCATCCAGGTCGAGCACACCATCACAGAGGAAGCATATGGCTGCGATCTGGTGAAGGAACAAATTCGCATCGCGGCGGGCGAAAAACTTTCGCAGCACATTCTGCGGGCGCAGCTGAGAGGGCACTCCATTCAATGCCGTATTAACGCCGAGGATCCCGCGGCAAACTTTCAACCTTCACCAGGGCGCATCTCTTTTTATTATGCGCCAGGTGGGCGCGGGGTCCGCGTCGATTCCCATGTTTATACCGGCTACACCGTGCCGCCGTATTACGATTCATTGATCTCGAAGTTGATCACAGTCGGTGCGACGCGGAATTCCGCTATCGCGCGCATGCGGCGCGCTTTGGACGAATATTTCATCACCGGGATTAAGACGACCATCCCATTTCATAATGCGATTCTGCGCAGCGCCGAATTCCGTAACGGGACGTACGACACTGGCTTCGTGGCGCGCGTGATGGCGGCGGATAATTTTGAACTGCGCGCTCCGCGCATGCATGAGTAAACAAGGTGGAACGCGCTCTTCCAGCGCGTTGCTAAAGTATTTGCGGCTTCGCCGCCAGGAATAACATCGCCCTCGCAGAGGCCGATCCACCTCGACCATGAAGGCTAACGACTTCGAACAACGATTGCTCTACGGCATTCTTGATCTCAACTACATTGAGATCGAAAACGCGTCGGCCGTTGTTCAATCGCTGATCGCGGGCGGCGTGGATATCGTGCAGCTGCGTGGCAAGTCGATCGAGATCGAAAGCCTAACGAGACTCGCGGCGGAGTTGCATACGATCACGGCGAAACATGATGTGCCTCTCATCATCAACGATCATGCCGAGATCGCGCGCGCGGTTGAGCTCGAAGGCGTGCACGTCGGGCAGGACGATATTTCGGTCGAGCAAGCGCGGGAGATCGCCGGGAGAAAGGTAATCGTCGGTAAATCCACCCACAGTTTCGAACAGGCGGTCGCTGCGCAGAAAGAAGGCGCGGATTACATCGGCTTCGGTCCGTTGTTCGCCACGCCGACAAAACCCGACTACCCGCCGATTGGTTTGAGCATGATCGGAAAAGTTCATCACGCAGTGCAGATCCCGATCTTCTGTATTGGCGGAATCAAACTGGGCAACCTCATGCACGTCATCGCGGGTGGAGCGAGGCGCGTGGTGATTGTCTCCGAACTCTTGCAAAGCAAAAATATTGAGGCATACGCAGACACCGCGAAAAGAGCGCTCGTAGCGCAACGCGGTCATTCCTAATTTTCATCATCCAATTTTATGTCCGTTCTTGTTGTTGGTTCCATCGCACTCGACACCGTTAAAACTCCCGTGGAAGAACACGCCGACTTGTTAGGCGGATCCGCTTCCTACGCCGCCTTGGGCGCGAGTTTTTTTACGCCGGTCAAAATGGTCGGAGTGGTGGGAGACGATTTTCCGCAGTCGGAATTTGAGTTTTGGAAATCGCGCAAGATCGATACCGAAGGCGTGCAGCGCGTCGCGGGAAAGACATTTCGTTGGTCGGGCGAATACGCCTGGGACCTAAACACACGCGAGACGCGCTCGGTCGCGCTCAATGTTTTCGAGAAATTTCAGCCGTCATTGCCGGATGGTTATCGCAAAACCGATTTCGTTCTGCTCGCGAATATTTCTCCGGATTTGCAATCGCACGTGCTCGATCAAATGGAGAAGCCGCGGTTCGTCGTCGCGGATACGATGGACCTCTGGATTGATATCGCGCGGCCCGCGCTCGATGCGCTCCTGCCCCGGGTCGATCTCCTCATTCTCAACGACAGCGAGGCGCGAGAGATGACGAAAGAGACGAGCCTGATCCGAGCAGGCCGCAAGATTCGCAGTTTCGGGCCGCGCTATGTCGCGATCAAAAAAGGCGAGCATGGTGCGCTGCTCTTCAGCGAAAACGAATTCTTCAGTTGCGGCGCGTATCCGCTGGAAGACATCCACGATCCGACCGGGGCGGGGGACACGTTTGCGGGCGGCATGGCCGGTTATCTCGCCGGTAGCGTAAAGAACGACGTGCAGTTTGCCGATCTGCGCCGCGCCATGATCTACGGCAGCGTTCTCGCCAGCTTTAACGTCGAAGCTTTCAGCATGGAACGTTTGCGCAGCCTGACGAAGCCAGAGATCGACGAGCGTTACGGGGTTTTCCGCACGATGAGCCAGATCGAAGTGGCTGGCTAGAGTCGGCAGTTGTTACATCGCCTGGTTGAAAGGTGGATCGGCCGCTCCGCGGGCGATACTAAATTTGGCGGCGAAGCCGCAAATTATTAACATTGAGCAAGGGACTGCTCGATCCACCGGAGCGCGAAACGTTTCGATCTGATGCAAACACCTTTCACCCTCACCGGGCGCTTCGCGTCCTCCTCCCCCTCAGGGAGAGGATTGAGGCGAGGGAACTCGGCACGCAGGTCACGTTAAATGCGGGCAAGTCAGCGGCGACTTGGGCAGTTAGCGACGAGCTGGGCGTCCGCCAGAATCGCGGACTTCAAGTCTTCTGACCCGTAGTCAGATGATGTATGAACGGAGTTGATGAAATGCCTTGGCGCAATGACAGCACTTTGCGCGCTATTTGGCGCTACCGATCTCCAGGCGCACAGGCCCTGGGTCACGCTGAACGATTGTCAGTACGTCGCCAACGATGCGAATGATGGCGATAGCTTTCACGTTCGCTGCGGCCGGAAAAATTATCTGTTCCGCCTTTACTTTGTCGACGCGCCCGAAACCGATCTGGGATTTCCCGCGCGCGTGGCGGAGCAGGCGAAATATTTTGGCGACACCGCGCCGCAAATGCTTCAGGTCGCAGAAGCGGCAAAGGATTTCGTGCGCGCGAAACTCTCGCATCCCTTCATCATCCGCACGTGCAAACAGGATGCGCTCGGTCGCAGCAGGATGGAACGCTTTTACGCGTTCGTAGAAATCGATCATGGCGATTTGGGCGAACAATTAGTCGCCAATGGATTAGCCCGAGTCCACGGGACCGGCACGCAACCGCCCGGAATGACGGGAGCGGAAATGGAATGGCAGAAGCTCGAACAACTGGAGCGCACCGCTAAAGAACAAAAGGTCGGCGCATGGGAAGTGAGCGTTGGTCGATTGAATGTGCACGTCGAGAGCAAGGAACAATTTTCCGCCGACTCTTTCGATGCGTTCTTTCCCCCGGAGCGGCTGCGCACGACGCCAACGCCCGGTCCGACAAAGGCATCAAGGCTGCGCAAGAAAGGTGCGGCGGCGTTACGCAAGTTTGCCGACAAGTTGGACCCGACGAAGAAGCTCGACGCAAACATGGCGACCGAGCAGGAACTCATCGATCTGCCGGGCATCGGGAAGATTCTGGCCGGGCGCATCATGGCGGCGCGCCCGTTTCAAAGCGCCGACGATCTGCGCCATGTGCACGGCATCGGGGACAAGAAATACGCGGGGATCCGGCCGTATTTCCGGTGATCGCGAAAAGCGCGCGCCCGTGAAGATTCGAACTTCAAACCTTCTGATCCGTAGTCAGATGCTCTATCCAGTTGAGCTACGGGCGCTAAGGAACGCTTAATTAAGAGATTTAGACCGAGGCGTCAAACGTGCGAAATGCTTATTGAACCGAACAATGAAAAACGTGCATTAGGGCGCGGCGTTTGTAGCCGCCCCGCTCTGTCGGGGCGCAACGGCCTAAGGTGGCGTAGAAAGTTGCACGGCGACAGAGCGCCGTGGCTACAAATCCACATTTGATGACAATCTTTCTCGGATGCGGTTTCGCCGCGAAATATCGCGAAGGCGGCGGGAATTTTTCCGTGCCTTTGCAATGGATGCTGGGATTGCGTGGATTAAAACTCGACGCGATCTGGCTCGAGCTGCTGCCGGCAACAAAGGACCCACGCAGTGATGAGGCGTGCATCGCCAATTTTCAACGGCAGTTGCGCGAACACGGCCTGGGCGGCCGTTATTGTTTGCTCTACCAAAAGCCCGCGACGGATGCGCACGACCTAGACGGCGTGCGTTGTTACGGCCTAACGAGACGCGAGCTCACGGCGCGGTTGGCGGGGCCAAACACGCTGTTGAATCTAAGCAACTCGCTGCATCCGCCGTTCCTGTTGGAATTCGAACGCAGAATATTTTGCGATCTCGATCCGAGCGAAATTTTTTATTGGATGACGAAGATGGAATTGGGGCAATCGCATCATCACGAATTCTGGACGATCGGATTAAATGCCAACGGACAGAATTGCGGACTGCCGAAATCGAAATTGAAGTGGAAGACTTTTTATCCGCTGGTCGATACACGGCTGTATCAACCGGCGCCGGCGCCGCGAGTTCCAAAATTCACAACGATCGGACAATGGTATTGGAACGGCGCGGTGGAAGTGAATGGCGAGTATCCCGATCTCTCCAAGAAATTCGCATTTGACCGCTACCTGGATTTGCCGCGGCGGATTCCCTCCGCGCGTTTCGAATTAGCCATGAACATCAAAGCGGACGATCCGGAGCGAACCAGGCTGGCACGAAGAGACTGGCAGGTGGTTGATCCTCACCGTGTGGCGCGGACGCCTCGCGTTTATCGGCGTTATATCGCAAACGCGACGGCGGAATTCACCGCAGTCAAAGGTGTCGACGTGAGCTGGCAAACGGGTTGGCTGAGCGATCGCGCGGCGGCATTTCTTGCGCGCGGCCGTCCCGTGGTGACGGAGAAGACGGGCGCGGCAAAATATCTTCCGCGCGCGAGTGGGTTCTTTTTCGTCGACGGTCTCGATGAGGCGGAGGTCGCGGTAAAGGAAGTGATCGGGAACTGGCGGAAGTTATCGAAGGAGGCGCGACGGTGCGCGGTAGAAATATTCGATGCCAGAATCAACTTGCGGAAAATCCTTGGGCTTTGATCAGGCGAATCCTGACTGGAAAAGTCGGACGATTCGGCATTGCAAAACAACTTTTGGGTGTTACTCGTTCCCCGTTATGGCTGACTTGCTGAAAGCAGATGAGGCAAAAACCCGCCTCAAAAAGATCCCGGAGTGGGAGCTGGAGAAGAAACACATCGAGCGCGTGTTTGAGTTCGACGATTTCTCCGAGTCGATTGATTTTGTAAACTCTGTCGCCGAGGTGGCGGAGGAAGAAGAGCATCATCCCGATATCGATATTCGATATAACAAGGTGCGCCTGGTTCTTTCCACCCACAGCAAAGGTGGGTTGACCGAGCTGGATTTCAATCTCGCGGAGCGAATCGACACGCTCGCGGAATAACGTGTTCGATGTCTGAGCCCGGCGTTCCTCCCGCGCCGACGCGCACCCGGATGGTTATCGCGGCTCTCGTGGTGATCGTTACCGTGGCGATCGTCTGGAAGGTCATCGATTACCGAATGCAACCGCCACCGCCGCCACACAAGGTCGGTGAGCGCGTGGAGATGAAGTGATGGAAGGGACGACCTCTGTGTCGTCCCGATAAGTCCCAGCAACCCTTGGGACGGGACAGAGCCCGTCCCTCCACTTTCAGCCGCGTCCTTCGTCGGCGTCGATGAAGGCGAACATCGTTTCGATTTCCGTGCGATCCGACATGCCGGCTTCCTTCTTTCGCATCTTCAATCTTTCGGAGACCTCGTCCTGCCATCCGTATTTCCGCATGAATTCATTCCAGACAAAGATCTCTTCCTCGGAAGGTTTGCGGCCTCTGCTGAAGCACCATTGCAAAATCTCTTCGTCGCTCCCGTCCTGTTTCACGCGCTCGACCAGTTCATCGTAGTTCACGCCCAAAAGTTTCACCACCCGCTCATCGAATCCTTTGCCGAGGTTCGGCGTGTAATCCGCTGGCAACTCTCCTTTGCCGTGCACCTTTATTTTGTCGAGCGTGCGGCCGAAAAAGAATAAACCGCCGACTTTTGCGAAGGGACTTCGGATACCTAAGTCTTTCGTCACTAGGACAGTTTGTAACTCTTCCGAAAAATTTCAAGAGTTGTGGTTAGGCAACTTTAGGTCGCCGCACTAAATCGATCAATTGGACTCGGGCGGAGATTTGTTATCTACTGGTCCAATGGATCGGATCGTGGGCCTCGAGACGGAATACGGTTGCCTTCTCAGCGGCCGCGATACCCAGGGCACTTCCGATGCGTGGCCGGTTAAGGTTAAGAATTATCTTTTCCGGAAAGCTCAAGTCGGAACGATCGATCTGCACTATCGCGATTACGAAGAACCGCCAGGCAACGGCGGCTTTCTTTTGAATGGCGGCCGACTTTATCTCGACATGGGTCACATCGAGTACGCTTCGCCTGAGTGTCTGCATTTGCGCGATATCGTGACGTACGATCTTGCCGGCGACGAATTGTTGCAGTCTGCGCTGGTGGAACTCGGCGCCAACGATCGCGTGGCATTTATCAAAAACAACGTCGACCATCACACCGGCGCCACTTTCGGTTGTCACGAGAATTATCTCATGCGGCGTGAGGCGCAGTTTACGCCGCCGGTGCTGGGAACGCTGCTCTCGTTCCTGGCGACGCGCCAATTGTTCACGGGCGCGGGCCGAGTAGGTCAGGCGAATCCGCTCGCCTTTGATTTTGAAATGCCGCAGCCGGAAGCCCAGATCAATTTTCAGATCAGCCAGCGCGCGGATCACATCGTGAACGACATTTACCAATGGGTGCAATTCAATCGCGCCATCATCAATGCGCGTGATGAGCCGCTGGCGGATTATCGCAAGTATCGCCGGTTGCATTTACTCATTGGCGATTCGAACATGAGTCCATTTGCGACTGCGTTGAAAGTCGGGACGACCTCTTGTGTACTTTCGCTTTTGGAGGATGGAACGTTACCGAAAAATCTCAGCCTCGCCGATGCGGTGCAAAGCACGCGCGACATTTCCCGCGATTCCACCGGCAAGTGGATCGTGCGTTTGGAGAATGGAAGAACGATCGGCGCGCTCGATATTCAATGGCAGTTCTTCGAATTGGCATCGCGGCACTTGGCTGGCGCAAACGAGGAAACGGATTGGCTGCTCGATAGCTGGAAGTTCACGCTCGATGCGCTGCAGAAAAAGCCGGAATCGTTAATCGGCGGCGTCGATTGGATCACGAAGAAATGGTTGCTCGAAGCTTTCATGGAGGAAGAAAAGATCGCCTGGGACGATCCGTGGCTGCAAAGCCTGGATCTCGAGTATCACAACATCGATCCGGAGAAAGGGCTGTTCTTCGGCATTACACCGGCGAAACGGATTGGCGAATGGAACGATAGCGTGCGCCGGCAGGAAGCGATGATGACTCCGCCGGCAAACACGCGCGCTTCAGGACGTGCTCGGGCCGTCGCTTATTTTCAAAAGCGGCATCATCCCTACGTGATCAACTGGGATTCCATCGCATGCGACAGCCGCGATTTTCTCGTCATGGGCGATCCATTCAACGACTACAATGAAGAGGTCGCGAAGTTTTTGACGCGGGCCAGCGCTTCGTTCGTCGCTGATTAATCGAAAACGTTCGTCAATCCAAACGCTGCAACGCAGGCAGGCCGTAATTTTGCTTAAGGGCAGGTGCTTCCGCCGCCACTTGCGCGGCATCGAGTTCCAATTGCTTCGGATCTTCCTGTATCTCGACTTTAATGAAACCGTCGACTGGATGCTTCACCGCTTCGGCCAAATCGCCTAACGAATTGATGTTCTTGCCGTTCACTTTGTCCACCACGAGATACGAAAGATCGTCATAGCCTATGGTGCTGTTGGCTGGGAGCACCTGACTCAAGACAACGATGTGACGTTTCGTTTCAGGAAACAATTCGGACTGATAGCGATCGAGATAAACTAAACGCTGCGGCGCATCCTTCTGCCAGCTGCCGCCCCATTCCCTCAAATATTGACGCGAGAGTTCCTGGAAGATCAGGCCCCCTAAAACATAATACGATGGCGGACGATCGCGGTTGTACGGTGGAACGACGTAATCCTGGGCGGCGCGATGTTCCAAAGTCACGTTCAGATCGAGCGGTTTTCCTTCGCGTTGAACGTGAAACTGCAACGTGTCTCCGACAAAAGCGTGCTCGGTAATTAGATTGGTGAACTCAATCTTCCCGTAAAGTGGATCGACATAATTCCCGGTTTGGTCGAGTTCATCCTTTCCAATCGAGACGATGACATCACCAACCTTTAGTCCCGCCTTTGCCGCAGGCATGTTCGGTTCGACACTGGTCACGTAAACACCCGCCGGTTTTCCCGTTTGTCCCGCGAACTTTTGCAAATCAGGATCGCGCATTGGGAAAAAACCCACTCCGGCAGAAGGGAATCCACGATAATTTTGTGTGTCAGCGTCTTTAAGAAAATGGGCGATGATCGGGGCGGGAATCGCATCGAGTACTTGCGTGCGCGGATCGTAGCGCAATAAAAGCGCGGCCAGTTTATCTTTCTTGACCAACGGCACCGTGTAGCTGTTTTCACGGTACTGCATCGGAATGCTGAGGCGATAAGTCAGAAATTGGGAGACGTCCGCGGGATACTGCGTCATGCCGATCGTAGTAACGAGGCCTTCCGTGACCACTAACGCGCCGGTCGTTTCAAGCTGCCACGCCGAAAGCCGATCGCCCACGATCGTGTCGACTGCGAGATCGAGCGCCTCTAAGCCATCCAAAAATTTCTTATTGGTCGGCTCGAGCAAAGCAAGGTTCGCCTCGTAATCGACCACAACCACATTGGCCGCTGTTTTTTCGCCGGTTTCGGCGCGCTCCAGTTCTACGTAATTTTGGTTGGCCACCAAATCCGCCGTCACAAGAACACGGCCGTGAGGGAGAACCGCGCCGAGAGCGCGTTTGGTAAAGGGCGCTCGTTTCTGCCACGGGCGAAAATAATCGAAAGCCTGTCCGGTGACATTTACCCTAACGAGTGCCAGTTTTGGTTTGATCGCGGTATGTGAGGTCGCAATCGGCTTCGGTGGCGTAACGGGTTTTTTCGCCTCCGCCGATACGAGCGGGAGTGCCAGGGAAATCGCGATGAAGAAGAACTTTTGCATCGTTAAATTTTAGTTTGCCCACCCGATGCTTTTGCCACCGGCTGTTCGTCCAGATTTTGTTCGGAAAGAACGTTGTAGCGGGTTTTGATTCGTTCACGCGCTTCGTCGACCTGTTTCGGATCAAGCACGAGAGGCGGCCCTTCTCCGATCATCTTCACCACGAAACGGTCCGGCTTTTGCGCAAACGCTTTGGCGAGATCATCAAGCGTGCGGATTTTCGCGCCGTTGATTTCATCGACAATGTTGTAACGGAAAGGGGAGAGATAAGTGTTGATTGGGTCCGGCAAAATATTCGTCAGAACGATGACCTCCGGATGCGCGAGATAAATTTGCTCCGTCACAAAAAAATCGAAGAAGTGACGCAGTCTTAAATCGGAAGGCCGATATGCTTCCATCATATCGAGCGAGAGCGGCTGAAAGAGCAACCCTGCATAAACGGCATAGCGCGGCCGCACATCGTAAGCGTGGCCTTGCATCAAATAAGGCCAAACCGTGTCGAGCGTGATCTTCACCGTCGTCGGTTGTTTATTGCGCAACAGATCGAGCTTCACCACATCGCCTTTAAATTTTCGCTCGACCACTTCCGGCATTTGCACGCGATCCCCATCGATCTCGACAAAGGCGTCGCTCGAGATCGGATGATCATCGATCGCGAGAAGAACATCACCGCTTTGCACAAATTTTGCGGCCGGTCCGGCGGTAATCACCGTGTTGATGAGCACGCCGCGTCCATCATCCTGCAGTCCGAGGTAACGGCGTTGCGTGGCGTTTTGTAATTTTGAATAAGTCAGACCGAGATCGACGTAGCGATCGTAATGACCGTCGGAGATGTCTTTGAGAAAGCGTTGAATCACCGGCACCGGAATCATGTAGGCAACGCCTTGCGCGATGTCGCCGCTGTAACCTTGAAACGCGACTCCGACGACTTTGCCTTCCTGCATGACAGGTCCCCCGCTATTGCCGGGATTAATTTGCGCACTGATCTGAATGGCCAAGTGCGAGTCGATCGATGAATGCGTGTAGAGTTGGAAATCGATGCGGGAAACAATTCCCGTCGTCACCGACATGCGCTCGCCGCCGATTGGATAACCGTAAGCTGAGACCGTCGACTCCAGCGGTGGAATCCCGCCCTGGGTGAGTGGCGCCATGTCCTTGAAAAAATTTGGAGAATCCACGTTCAGAACCGCGAGATCGCAATCGTGCGCGATGAAAAGCACCGTGGCCTGGTATTTGTTCGGATCGCCTTCACGTTCCACCGTGAGGTAGCGGCTGTTGCTCACGACATGCGCGTTCGTCATGATGCGGTTGCCGGCGATGACGAAACCGGCGCCAACGCCACGCGCGATCGCGCCGGAATTCCACGGCGCGCGGTAATCAGGCTCAACTTCCGTGGCTGTAATGCGCACGAGACTCTTCTGAATTTTCGGAGCAGCCTGCGCGGTGACGAGCGGGCTCGAAAACAAAAGTGCGCAGACGAAAAAAGAAAAATGATTCATTAAAACGAAGTCGGGAAGATGAAACAGAAGCTCGATAAAGCAAATTTCGCGCGTGCCACGGCGAATAAAAAAAACGGCGGTGATCCCGAGGGACCACCGCCGCTACTACCCGCCGAAGTTATTTCTGCTTTGCTTCGTGCATTTCCTGACGCGCGTTACGCATGTCTTCATGCGCCTTCTTCATCGCATCCAGTTTTTGCTGCTGCTCGGCCGTAAGAAGCGGACGAATCTGCGTCATGGCGTTATCCATGACGGTTTTTGTTTTCTGCATCGCCTCTTCGTGAATCGCGCGAATCTGCGGTTTCGCTTGATCAACGATTGGCTGCACCTTGGCTTTTTGATCCGCAGTCAAATTGAGATCTTCGCTCAATCCATCGAGCGGATTTTTCATGTGATGCGGCCCCTTCTCGCCATGACGATGCCGGCCCGGTCCCGGACCTGCATCGGCGGGAGCCTGAGCGCTCACAATCGCTAACGTCGCGATTGAGAGGACGAATGCTGCTGTGACTGCCATTACTTTTCGTTTCATTAGTTTCTGCTTTCTGTTTGTGCGAGCGTGACCACTGCACGCTTGTTTCAATAATCGATGACAGGGTGTTGGACTTACCGGTTACAGATTTCTTCGATCCTATTTTTGCGCCCTCGAAATTACGGCCGCATCTGTAACCGGCGAGACCGCGGTTGCGTCATACTTAACGGTGTGGCCTCGTATCTCATTGCATGGCGGATGAAAATGATGCGCGAGAGCTGGTCGAACGAGCGTTACAACACGATGAAGGGGCGGCGAGCGAATTGGTTAGGCGCCTTTATCCTCTGGTGTTGCGGATGGTGCGCTCACATCGGCCACAACGGGCCGCCGAAGAGGATCTTTGCCAGATGATTTTCATAAAAATATTTCAGAAGCTGCCGCAATTTGCCGGCAAAGTGCCGTTGGAACATTGGGTTTCGCGTATTGCCATTAACACTTGCATCAACCAAATCCGCGCCGAGAAGGTGCGGCCCGAATTGCGTCATGCCGATATGAGCGAAGAGCAGGCGGCAGTTATCGCGACCTTGAGCGCAACGGAAGCAGAAGATTCGCCAGATCGGAGTTTGATCGCGCGCGATTTGGTCGAGCATTTGCTCACAGCGCTAAAGCCTGCGGAACGTCTGGTCATCGATATGCTTTATCTTCAGGAACGACCGGTTGCGGAAATTGCAAAAATTACCGGCTGGAGCGAAACGCATGTGAAAGTGCGCGCTTTTCGTGCACGACAAAAAATGAAAAACCATCTCGCTACGTTGGAGAGCTAACAAACTTATGGGAAGACTCGATACACGGTTGCTTCGTTTGTTGAAGGTTGCCGCACAGGCGAAGGACGATGTGCCAGGTGAAATGCCGTTTGGTTTTGAGACGAGGATCCTCGCAAGGTGGCGTGAACTCCGGTCGGACAGCAGCGCCGAAGTCGCACGTTTCGTTAGGCGGGTTGCGATTGGAGCAATCGTCGTGACACTTTTCGGCGCCGTCATCGGCTACAACCAACTCCGCGATGAGGAAGAGACTAACGAGCCTCTCACGAACGATTACGCGCTTGTGGATTCCACGATTCAGAATCAGCTCTTGCGATGACGACTGCGTTAAAATGGAAATTGGCCGGTGGCTTTTTGCTGGTGTTTCTGGCGGGCGCAGTGATGGGCTCTCTGGCTGGAAACTGGCTCGGACACGGTTTGTTTTTCGGCCCGCCGCGCCGCGGTGCGCTCGCGCAGCACATGAGTGAGAGACTGCGTAATGAATTGAATCTGACTTCCGAGCAGTCAGCGAAAATTGCGCCGATCATCAAACAAGCCGCGAGCAAACTAGAGGCGATCAGAACCGATGCGGGGCATCGCGTGCATCAGACATTGACGGAAACGAATCTGCAAATTTCACCTGAACTGACTCCGGAACAGCGGACGAAACTTGCGGCATTAGAAGAGAGACATCGCAAGCGTCAGGGACGTCACCGCGGATTTCGAAACGCGCGGCCTCCTGAGCCACCGCCGAATCCTTAACCGCACCGAGGCGCTTTATGAGCAGCGCACTTTTCGGATATAATGATCCGTGCAAGGCAAACGCCTGTTCGTTGCCATCGACCTTTCAGACGCGATCAAGCAATCGCTCGTTAGGCTAAATCCACAAATCAAAGGTGTGCGCTGGCTCTCGGCCGAGCAGATGCATTTGACGCTGAGTTTCCTCGGGAATGTCGTTGCCGATATTGAAGAGAAATTGTGCGCGCAGCTCCGGGCGTTCGAATGGAGCGCATTCACGCTTCCTATTTCAGGACTGGGTACTTTCCCAGGAAAAGGCCGTCCCAATATTCTATGGATTGGTGTCGGTGCAGGACATCCTCATCTTTTTCAATTGCACAAACGCGTCCAGGATGCGGCCCTCGCCGCGGGGTTGGAGCCCGACCTGCGTCCATGGCATCCGCACGTGACTCTCGCCCGCTGCCGCGACATCTCCGCCGAATCAATTCGCCCATTCCTAAGGGCCAATGTGGATTTCGACGCCGGAATGATTCGCGTCGACTCGTTTGTCTTAAACTCAAGCACGCTCACACCGAGCGGCTCGACCTACGCGCAGGAACTTCTTGTTCGAGCCTAACGAACAATCACCGAGCGGAAAGGGGAGGCGCAATGTGTTCGAGCGATCGACGCTCCGCCGGCACTCCGAGCCATGCTTCAGTCAGTCCTCCAAGAATCATCAGCACCGCGCCGACGAGATAGCCGATGAACAACCCGGTGCTCGATCCGGTACCGATGATCCAGCCAAACAATAGCGGCGCCCCGACGCCGCCTGCAAGCGTTCCAATGGCGTAGAAGATCGCAATCGCCAGCGCGCGAATTTCCAGCGGAAAAATTTCGCTCACAGTTAAATAAGCTGAACTCGCTGCGGCCGAGGCAAAGAAGAAGATTACCGTCCAGGCGAGCGTTTGCGTTTGCGCGGTTAACAATCCGGAGTGAAAAAGGCACCCGGTCAACGCGAGCAACACACCGGAAATCACATAAGTCGCGGTAATCATTTTTTTGCGGCCGATCGTGTCAAAAAAATGTCCGAGAAGCAGAGGCCCGAGCACATTACCGAGTGCGAACGGAAGTAAGTAACTGCCCACATTATTTGCCGGCACGTGGTAAAAGCGCATAAGGACAAGGCCATAGGTAAAAAAAATCGCGTTGTAAAAAAATGCCTGCGTCATCATCAAAACGAATCCGAGAAAAGACCGCCGCCGCTGCTCGTGCACGATTGCGTTCCATATTTCGCTCCATCGCGTATGCGTGCGCGTGCGAATCCGCGTCGGCAGCGCATCTTTGATCGGTAATGTGACACCGACGACTTTGCGTTCCACTTCGTCGACGATTCGTTCGGCTTCGTCCTCGTGACCGTGGATCATCAACCATCGCGGACTTTCGGGAATCCATCGGCGAAAGAAAATCACGACCAAGCCGAGAATCGCGCCGATTCCAAAAGCACAGCGCCAGCCTAACCAAATCGGAAAACGATTCGGATCGAGCAGGAAAACTGTCGCGATCGAACCCAGGGCAGCGCCGATCCAGTAAGAACCGTTAATGGTTAGATCGACACGACCGCGCACACGCGCCGGAATGAGTTCGTCGATCGCAGAATTGATCGCTGCGTACTCCCCTCCGATTCCTGCTCCGGTAAGAGCGCGAAAAAATGCGTAGCTCGCAAAATTCCAGGAAAAAGCCGTCAGCGCTGTCGCGAACAGATAAACCCCGACTGTGATGAAGAATAATTTTTTGCGCCCGAGCCGGTCCGTTCCATATCCAAAAACGAGAGCGCCGAGCACAGCGCCAGCAAGATAAAACGTCGCACTTGCACCAACTTGAGCGTCGCTTAATCCCAATGTTTCCCGGTGCGTCAGGATTCCGCCTAACGAACCGGCGAGGGTCACCTCGAGTCCGTCAAGAATCCAGGTTGCGCCCAGCGCAGTGACGATGAGCCAATGCCAGCGGCTCCAAGGCAAGCGATCAAGTCGCGCTGGTACGTGCGATTCGATCCATTGACCCGAAGCCATGTTTCAGAGTCTGCGTGAGAGCTGCCGCGAAGGGCAAGAAGCGAGAAACCGTTAAATCTGAGCGATCTAGCACGCAATACGCTCCCCCCAAAGGCGGTGTCCCACCAATTTCCATCCCCGGACTCGAAAGAGGATAATTCGGCAGAAGCATCCCTGCGTCGCTCCCTCGATGTCATGCCGCAAATTGTTTGGATGGCACAGGCCGATGGCCACCTGGATTATTACAATGCTCGCTGGCGCGAACTGATGGGCTTGAGTGAGGGGAAAGAGCAATCTTGGACTGCCTTCGTCCATCCCGATGACTTGGAGAGTTCGATTCAGCGTTGGGATCGATCGGTTGAAACGGGTCAGCAATATGAAAACAAGCAGCGATTTCTCGATCCTCGCTCCGGCGGTTATCGTTGGTTTCTCGCGAGAGCTGCGCCAGAGCGCAACGAAGAAGGTGAAATTGCGCGCTGGTACGGAACATGGACGGATATCGACGATTTGGTGTGTGCGGAAGAACGGACCCGTCGCGCACGAGAGGAAGCGGAACATACCAATCGCGCGAAAGATAATTTCCTCGCCGCTCTTTCACACGAATTGCGAACCCCGCTGACTCCGGTCCTGATGGCGGCGGCCGAGCTCGAACAGGAACCGGCGATTCAGCCTCAATTTCGCGAACAACTCGGAATGATGCGCCGCAACATCGAGCTTGAGGCACGCTTGATCGATGATCTGCTGGACTTAACGCGCGTGTCTCGCGGGAAACTCAAGCTCACCATCGCCGGACCGATCGATGTGCACGCTTTGTTGGTCCACACGGAACAAATTGTCCGCAGCACCGCGCGCGCAAAATCCGTCACATTGCACTTCGCGTTAAAAGCCTGCGAGCATCATGTCGCGGGTGACGCCGCGCGACTGCATCAGGTTTTTTGGAATTTGCTCAAGAACGCGATCAAGTTTACGCCCAACTCCGGACGCGTCACCGTACGCACGTCTAATCCGGGACGCGGCCAGATCGTCATTACGGTGGACGATTCCGGTATGGGCATCGATCAGCAAACTTTGCCGCTTGTTTTCCACGCTTTCGAACGCGCTGAGATGCCGCAATCGCAACCTGCAACGGGATTGGGATTGGGCCTGTCCCTCTCGAAAGCAATCGTCGAACTGCACGGTGGAAATATTCGTGCGGAAAGCCCTGGCCCCGGTCTCGGCGCCGTTTTTACGATCGAGTTGGCGACTGTCGTACCGCTCTCGATTACGCAAACATCAGGAACTCATCAAGAACAAGCAGAACGCAAAACATATCGAATTCTTCTGGTCGAAGATCACGAACCGACGCTCGCCGTTCTTTCAAAACTTCTTCGTCAAAAGGGCCATGATGTCTTCACCGCCGCTAACGTGAAGAGCGCGCTGGTCCTGGCCGCCGGTCATTCATTCGATGTTGTCGTCAGCGATATCGGTTTGCCGGACGGAGACGGAATCGAAATGATGCTGCAGCTAACGAGTGAGTATGGTCTGCGCGGTATTGCGCTCAGTGGATATGGAATGGCGGAAGACTTCGCCAAAACACAGGAAGCCGGTTTCCTCGCGCACCTGGTCAAACCGGTCAATTTCGAGCACCTCCACCACGTTTTGCAGCAGGTCGGACCTACTGTGTAAATTACACGCCCGCGCGTTCCAGCAGCGAAGCAAGGACCGTTTCTGCTTCAAACACTTCGCGTGCGATTCTGCTCGCACCGCGCGAATGCAGCGCATAATCCGCGTTGATCATTTTCACAGCTTCAACAATTTCGCCTAACGAGTTGTAAGCGAACAGGCCTTCTGCGTTTCCGTAATGCTCGGTGAACCCGGTCTGTTGGGTAATGGCAGGCCGGCCCGCTGCGAGATAACAGGCGGTGCGATCACTAAACCACCCGCTGTGCAACCGAACGTATTGATCTTTCGCGACGGTGAATTCGCCTTTCGAACGACGAATGTAATCGCGATAAGACCAGTAATCGACGCTCATCTCGTGCGGCGAACAGAAACGCCAGCCATTATCCCGAAATTTTTCGCGCGTCTTCGCGTCCTTGATGTCAGTTGCCATCTCGAATGGCTCGCGTGTCTTGAACGGCGCTTTTACGAAGCGAATAAATTCGCGCGATTTGCTCCAAAGATATTTTTCGCCGCGCCAATTGATATCTTTCAAACCGCTTGTCGACCAATTCGCGATCGTGGTGAAAACCGCTCCTTTCAAGGGACGGCGATTGGTTTTCCAAAGATCGGTGACGATCGGTTGCCGCGTCGGAAGCCATTTCAATCCGTGCAGTGGTACCGGGAATTTTTTTTTGCCGATATTTTCACCGAAGGTGAACAACGCGCGATGCGCCCGGAGATATTCGATCGTGGATTTCTTCCGCTGATCGACCTTGATCTGCTCCACGCCCGGGTCGCTCTCGATGTAAATCAAGCAATCGCTTTTACGCAGGTCGTCATTCAGTTCCTGCGTGCCACAAACGTTGAAAATCGCGTCTGCGTCCTGATAAAGTTGGCGAATTCTTTTCAGGGATAATCCGACCGTCGGATTCTTGGGCAGATAGCGCGCACAAAATCCCCAGCGCCGTTCAAATCCGAACTCACGGGCAAGGCGGCAAAGAATTTTCCCGGCATAGCCGTATTCCTCGCCGACTTCGAAAGTCTGCGGATTATAAGGCAGGCGGGCGGAATCTTCGACGTAGTGAACATCATGACCGAGCCGAGTGAGTCCGACGATGTAATGAACGTGCTGCCAAATCACGCCGGCAATCGGGCACGAACCCATGAACCCCATGACGACGATCTTCTTGCGCTTCTTTGCCACGGCCTAACGAGTTAAACGTTTGAGCGCAGCTCCTTCACGGGAACTGCGGGATTTCCGGCTACCACGGTATTTGGTGGGATACTTTTCGTCACGACTGAGCCGGCAGCGACGACGGAATTCTCGCCGATGCTCACGCCCTTCAGGATCGTCGCATTCATTCCGATCCAAACGTTATCAGCAATGATAACCGGAGCCGTGCGAAGTGGGGGACGTGGCGGACGATCCTTATAGAAGGGAGCCAGCGCGCGCGCATCGATAAGACGCTGGGCCGGCTCCAATGGATGAAAATCAGAATCGGCGATGCCGACGTTCCACGAAATCATGCAGTAAGATCCAATTTCAATTCGTTCTTCGGCCATAACGATTGCGCCGTTGAGCAAAGTAAAATCGCCCACTTCGCAAATGCCGTTTTCGCCAATGGCAAAAGAGCAGCCAGAGTAACAGGAGACATGGTCGCCCATGACGAGCGCACGTGATGCATGGTTTTTCATGAAGCGGAAAATTTGCGCGGTCTCGCAATAAAACCCTTCACCAAAAATAACGTTGTCGGGAATTGGATGCGCCCACCAGTCATTTTCTACGCGGCGCTGTTGGTCGACGTTGCTCATGATGGAAAATTGCCGGCCGCATAGAGTTTGGCGTAGGCGCCACCTTGCCTAACGAGTTCTGGCCCGGTGCCCTGTTCGACGATCCGCCCTTTTTCGAGCACCACAATGCGATCCACTCCGTGCACGGTGGCAAGTCGATGAGTCACGATCAAGGTCGTGCGTCCGCGCATAAGCTCTTTAATCGTTTCCATGATTGCAGCCTCCGTTGAAGGATCGAGCGCGGAGGTTGGCTCGTCGAGAAGAAGGATGGGCGCGTTTTTCAAAAACGCGCGTGCAATGCCGATTCGCTGGCGTTGACCCACGCTGAGATGACCGCCGCGTTCGCCAACCGGACTATCGTAACCCTGCGGCATGCGAAGAATGAAGTCCTCGGCTTGAGCTCTGCGCGCGGCTTCCCGAATTTCTTCATCGGTCGCATCGGAGCGGCCGTAGAGAATATTTTCGCGAATCGTTGTGGAAAAAAGAAGCGTGTCCTGGAGAACAATCGCTATTTGTGAACGCAAAGATCGCTTGGTGATTTTCCGAAGGTCGTTGCCGTCGAGCGTGACGTTACCATCATTGGGGTCGTAAAATCGCGGAACCAAACTGAGTAACGTGCTTTTACCGGCGCCCGTACCGCCGACCAACGCAACAATTTGATTGGGCTCAATGACCAAATTAATTCCAGAAAGAATCAGCTGATTCGAGTCATAGCCGAACTTTACATCTCGTAGCGCAATGGCGCCGTCGGCGCGCGTAATAATAATTGCGTCCGGCGAATCGATAACGTCGTCGCGACGCTCTAGCACTTCGAAACAACGCTGGGCTCCGGCCGCTGCTCCTTCCAACGCCCACGCCGTATAAGTAAGCGCCTCGAGCGGTTGGTAGAGCATTATCAGATACGCACTGAAAACGAGGAGGGATCCCAAAGTGAGCGTCCCGGCGATGACGTGCAACGTCCCGACGTAATACATCGCGGCCGTGCCGATGACCATGAGTGTGCTAATGACGAGCGCGCTCTGCACATTCGTTAGGGTAAGTTTCAAATTGGCGCGCAGACTTTGCGCGGCCTGCTGCTGGAATTGTCGCACTTCGAAATCTTCGCGGCCGAATGCGTGCACCATCCGGATCGAACTCAAACCTTCCTGCGCCTGGGCAAGCACCGCACTCTCTCGTTCCTGGATGGAAGTGGATTGGAGACGAATGCGATTCGCAAAAAAATAAATCGCGACGGCGAGTGCCGGCAAAACCGCGAGCGAAAGCAGCGCCAATTCCCAATCGAGCTGTACCATGATTACAAAAGTCCCCACCAGCGTGATGATCGACCCGAAAATGCTCGTTAGGCCTTTGTTGTAGATCGTTTGCACAGATTGCGAATCATAGGCGACGCGGAAGCTGGAATCGCTCGATCGTCGCGCGTCATGATATTTAAGAGAAAGAGACTGCAGGTAAGCGTAAAGATCGGTGCGAACTTGAAGCAACGCTTGCAGCCCAACTTTCACGAAAAGATAATTCGTTATCAGATTCAGAACTCCCCAGACGAGTTGGATTGCGATTAATGCGAGACACAAAATCGCAATCGCACCTTCGACCGTGACAAGTGGTGACAGCGTCATCCCGCGAAACTGCATCTGAAATAAATGCGTTTGCGTCGCATTCGTGTGAAACGCGGGAATAATGCGATCCACGATTATTTTAAACGGCCAGGGTTTGAGCAGATTCAATCCTATGGCGAGAGTCGAGAGCACGAGCCCGACAATTGTTTGACCGAGAAACGGTCGATAATAGCGGAAGACTCGGCGATAAATCGACATGGTGAATTTTCATTGCAGATCGCCGCGTTAGGATCGAACTAGCGAGGCGCTGCTCTTTGGTCAGCGCTCAGGCTAAGTCTGAAATCGAAAATCGAAAATCCGAAATCTTCATGCATCATTTTCTGGAAGTATGGTTTCGATGGGTTCTGGACGGCGGCTATGTCGGGATCATTGTTTTGATGGCGATGGAAAGTTCCATCTTTCCCGTGCCGAGCGAAGTCGTGATTCCACCGGCTGCGTTTCTTGCCGCACAGGGGCACCTAAATTTTTGGGGCGTGATTCTAGCCGGCACCGCTGGTTCGTATCTCGGCGCGGCGATCACCTATTGGATCTCGCGCGCGGTCGGCCGCCCGCTCATTTTGCGTTATGGCCGGTTCTTTTTGCTGCGGCCGGATAAATTGGAGCGTGCAGAAACATGGCTTGATCGTTACGAGACTGGTGGAGTTTTCTTCGCGCGCCTTCTGCCGGTTGTGCGACACCTCATTTCGATTCCGGCCGGAATCGTACGAATGAATTTCCCTGTGTTCAGCGCTGCCACGATCGTAGGCTCGGGCGTTTGGTGTTATGTGCTCGCTTGCCTTGGCGTGCAGGCATACCGCAGGGAACCGCAATTATTGTCCGATCCGGAAGCGATGGTGCACTTTATCAAAGGGCAATCCCACTGGATCATACTGTTCGTCGGGCTGCTCACGGTGCTTTATCTATTGACGATCCGGTTGACTCAGTCGCGTCAGATAGTGTCTCAAAAGTCGACACAACTGTAATTATTTCGCATATCTTGCGGCCGAAGGTTGAACGTCCGCAATATGCAGTTGTCTCTTATGTAACGCCGCTGCGCCTGGTTGGCATCGGAGTTGCTCCAAAACAGACACCACATCGTATGAAAAAGACTAAACAAATCCTGAAGAACCGGCAGAAACTTTCCCTCGGCGATCTCATCCTCGCCGTCAGCTCTTGCACGAAGAGCACCAAAGAGACCGTGGCTGCGGTTGCCGATCTTCTCGGCAGCGGACAGGTGCGAGTCGAGAACAACGGACGTTTTACTCGCGCTCGGGTCTGCTAATCGCTCCACTCAAAATTTCGTAAACTTTTCGTCCCGGTGATTTATTTCGCCGGGGCGATTTTTTTGTACACAAAACACTTCCCGCAACCGGCAGGCGCTTTTATGTTTCCGCGGTGATCGATCGTTATTCCCGACCGCAGATGCGCGAGATCTGGTCTGAGGCGCGCAAGTTTCAGATCTGGCTCGAAATTGAGACTCTCGCTTGCGAGGGGATGGCCGAGCTGGGGCAGATTCCGAAAGAGGACGCTGTTGAGATTCGTAAACGCGCACGCTTCTCGATTCCCGAGATTGCCGAAATAGAAAAGCGAACCAATCACGACGTCATCGCGTTTCTCGAAAACGTGGCCGCGTCAGTCGGTCCAGCCGCTCGCTGGATTCACCAAGGCCTGACTTCCTCCGACATTCTCGATACCACGCTCGCCGTGCAAATGACGGAGGCTTCGGACATTTTAGCGAATGATCTAAAGGATTTGCGTGCGGCGGTCGCCACGCGCGCGCGAGAGTTCAAAGCCACGCCAATGATCGGACGCAGTCACGGCATCCATGCAGAGCCCATTACCTTTGGACTAAAGCTTGCGCTGATGTTTGACGAATTCGGTCGCGCGGAAGAACGCCTCGCTCAGACAAGGGAGCGAATCCGGGTGGGAAAATTAAGCGGCGCGGTCGGAACGCATGCTCATCTTAATCCTGCAATTGAGCGCTCCGTTTGTGAGAAGCTCGGATTGAAAGCGGCGACATTATCAACGCAGATCATCCAGCGAGATCGCCACGCGGAATTTCTCGGCACGCTGGCGTTGATCGCGTCGAGCATTGATCGCTGGGCGACGGAATTGCGGCATCTGCAACGCACCGAGGTTCTGGAAGTGGAGGAATTTTTTGGCGAAGGACAAAAGGGAAGTTCGGCCATGCCGCATAAACGCAACCCGATTACCGGTGAACGATTGAGTGGGCTTGCCCGGGTTATTCGCGGTAACGCAATGGCGGCGCTGGAGAATGTCGCGCTCTGGCATGAACGCGACATCAGTCACTCCAGCGCGGAGCGGGTCATCCTTCCCGATTCCTGCATTCTGCTCGATTACATGCTCGATAAAATGCGCGATTTGGTGGCACGCCTCCAGGTTTACCCGGAACATATGTTGCAAAATCTCGGCCTAACGAAAGGTTTGTATTGCAGCCAATCGATTCTGCTCGCACTCACGCGCAAAGGCGCCGAGCGCAAAAACGCTTACGAAGCGGTGCAGCGTGCGGCCATAAAAACATGGAAGGGAAATGAGTCCTTCGCAACGAACGCGAAACGCGAGCCGGAAATCAAAGCGGCGCTCTCCGATGCGGAAATCGATCAGCTTTGCTCGCTTGAAACTCATTTTCGTTACGTCGACGAAACGTTTCACGCGCTTGGTTTGGAATGAATGGTCTCGGGTAGGGTGGGCGTCCCGCCCGCCGGTTTCGGCATCTTGCCGAAACAATCTTTGTTCTGGATTTTGCATCGGCGAAAGTTTCGCGATGGCGAGACGCCCACCCAACCCGAGAATTACTCGAAGCGCAGCGCCTCAATCGGATCGAGCGCGGCCGCCCGGTAAGCGGGATAGAATCCGAATCCGATTCCGATCGCGGAACAGACAACCAGGCCGGCAATGGCCCACCCCCAGGGAAAAATCAGATCCACCTTCAAAGCCAGCGCAAGCAAATCTCCGCCGATTACTCCGAGCAAAATTCCGACGATGCCGCCCGCTTCCGAGATGAACACGGCTTCGGTCAGGAATTGCCGGAGAATATCGCGACTGCGTGCGCCGATTGATTTACGAATGCCGATTTCCTTCGTTCGTTCCGTCACGCTCACCAACATGATGTTCATGATGCCGATGCCCGCCGCGAGCAACGCGATGAAACTGATGACGAAAGCGCCGATGCTCACAATCCCGGCGACGGACACAAACGCGCTCTTGAGCGAATCGTTCGTGTAAACCTCAAAGTCGTTAGGCTGATCGGCCCGCAGGCCGCGCGCCGTGCGCATCGCACCAACGGCGCGATCGAAGGTGCGATTGTAAAGCTGCTGCGAAACCGATTGCGTGGCGATGTTCACTGTCCGTTTCACCGAACCGAAATCCTCGAAGAAACGCGTGAGCGGCATGATGGCGATATCATCCTGGCTTTGTCCGAAAGCAGATCCCTTTTCTTCGAACACACCGATGATCGTATAAGTGTGACCGCTGAGCTTGATCACCTTGCCGATAGGCGATTCATGCGGGAAGAGCCGCTTCTCAATTTTCTTACCGACGACGAGAACGCTCCGTGCGAACTCCACATCCTCGTCGGTGATGTTGCGGCCGTAGCCGACGGGATAAGCATTCGCGATGGTAAAATTCTTGTTAGTTCCCGCGATCGTGATGCTCGGTGTTGTCTTGATTCCGTTGTAAACCGCCTGTTTCCCGTCATCGAAACTCTTCAGACAAATGGCGGAAGCAATGCCTGCCATGATCTCGGAATAACGCAGTGCTTCACGATATGTGATGTTGTGTCGGTTTGCGTATTTCTCCTGGTTCTTACCGCCAGCGCTGAAATTGATCGGATACTTGGCGAATTGAAAAATATTTGCGCCGAGAATGTTTATTCCCGATTCGATCGAACCCTGAAGCGCTCCGATCGCGGTCATGACCGAAATGACGGAGAAAACGCCGATCGTAATGCCGGTCATGGTCAACCCGGTCCGAAGTTTATTTGTGCCGAGCGAAGACATCGCCATGGCCAGGATTTCGCGGAATTTCATACCATCACTCGTATCGGAGCGCGGTTACGGGATCGAGACGAGACGCGGTCCAAGCCGGCGCAAAGCCGGAGACCAAACCGGTCATCACCGAAACGAACATGCTGATCAGCACAAGGCCCAGGGAAAAATGAATCGGAAAAGAAGGAAATGCTGAGGCGATGGAAAGGCAGAGCAGATAGGCAAAAAACAATCCGATAAATCCGCCGACCAAACACAGCGCTGTCGATTCGATAAGGAACTGCAACAGAATTGTCTGTCGGCGCGCACCGAGCGCTTTGCGCGTGCCGATCTCCTTCGTTCGTTCCTTCACGCTCACAAAGGTGATGTTCATGATTCCGATCGCGCCCACAAAAAGCGAAAGACCCGTAATGAACAATCCAGCGACCGCGATGGAATTTTTCACCGGATCGAGCGTGCTCTTAAACGCTTCCTGTTCGTTAACGGTAAAATCGTCGCTCTTTTCCGGCGGCAAACCGCGCACCCGCCGCATCAAGCCGATCAGCTCATCTTTTGCATCCGCCAGTTTAGTTTTGTCTTTTACTTTCACGCGAATATCCGATTCGCTTTTCGCGCTGAAATATTTTTTGAAAGCGGGCAGGGGAATCACAACGAGCGAATCCCAACTGAATAATCCAAGAAACGTTCCCTGCCGCGAATTGACGCCGACGACCTTGAACGGTTGCCCATTGATTAAAACCGACTTGTTCAGCGGGTTTCCCGTGGGAAAGAGCGCATCGGCCACGTCGTAACCGATCACGCAAACGTTGTTGCCGCCGCGTGATTCAATTTCGTTAATGAAGCGACCTTCCTGACAATCGACGGTGGAGGTCAGAATGAAATCGGACGTCGTGCCGAGAACGAAGACGTTGTTCACCTGATTATCTTGGTACTTCACGCTGCGCAAAAAACTCGACGTTGGAACAGCGATGACGAGATTGGAATTCGGCGACGCCGCAATCATGTGATTGAGTTGCTCGGCATATTCCGTTTTGATTTTCTTGCGATCGCGATATTTCCACCAATCGTCGACGCGCGCCCAGGGCCACTGTTCGACGTAAAGCACGTCTTCACCGAGGACGGACATGCTTTTGTCGAATCCGATCTGGATTCCCGAGATCGCCGTTCCCATCAGTGTGACGGCGACGATGCCGATGATCACCCCGAGCGCGGTAAGCATGGAACGCGTTTTATTCGCACGCATTTGTGCTGCCGCGATTTTCCAACTCTCGGTCAATTCGTAGAGAAAGCGCTTCATTCGTTAGGCAACATTATCGCTTTCGATCAAACCATCGCGCAGGTGAACGACGCGCCGAGCGTGACGCGAAATATCCAGTTCATGCGTCACGAGCACGATGGTATGGCCGTTTTGATAGAGACTTTCGAACAACGCCATAATTTCTTCGCCCGTTTTCGAGTCAAGGTTTCCGGTCGGTTCGTCCGCGAGAATGATGGAAGGGTTATTGACGAGAGCGCGAGCAATCGCCACGCGCTGGCGTTGCCCACCCGACAGTTCGTTAGGCTTATGATGCAGACGGTCGCCTAAGCCGACATTTTGCAGCGCCCCCATCGCGCGTCGCTCGCGCGTCTCCGGATCGATGCCGGCGTAAATCAGCGGCAGCTCGACGTTGTGCAAACTATTTGAGCGCGGCAACAAATTGAATGTTTGAAAAACAAAACCGATTTCGCGATTCCGGATGGCTGCCAGTTCGTCGCCATTCATTTCCGATACATTCTTGCCATTGAATTCGTAGCGACCTGAACTCGGCGTGTCCAGACAACCGACCATGTTCATGAGCGTCGACTTGCCGCTGCCGCTCGGTCCCATGATGGCGATGTATTCGTTGCGATGAATACGCAAAGTGACGCCGCGCAATGCGTGTACGGTTTCCTCGCCCATGATGTAATGGCGCGAGATGTTTTCGATATCGATCACCACAGGACCGCGCGGCTGCGTCGCAGTCGGGACCGCGATCTCAGGCGGCGGCGGTGCTATCACCGCGTTCACTTATTTTGCTCCCTCTTTATCGAGCGTGACCTTGGCGCCGTCCTTCAATTTCCGGCTGATCGCGCTGTAACTTCCAGATATCACGTCATCGTCCTGCTTCACGCCGCTTTTAATTTCCATGTAAGCGTCGTCTGCGATTCCGGTTGTTACCTTGGCCCAGTGCGCCTTTCCGCCGCTCATGGTGAAAACGCCCTTTTGCAATCTCTCCCGTTCTTCCTTTTCCTGCTGCTTGGTTAGGCGATCGTTTACTGTTTCGGCGTTGTTGTCGCTTTTTTCCCGCGCCGCAACCTTCTGTTTATTCTTTTCAATGTCTTCGGGACTCATGCTCGTATCGCCCGTGCGAATCGTCACGCTTTGCATCGGCACCGCAATCACATCCTTCACCACATCTGTTTGAATATCCGCGGTGCAGCTAAGGCCCGGGCGCAATCGCACATCATGATCGGTGATTTCAATTTTCACTTCGAAATTTGTCACCTCTTCCTGCGTTCCGGTGCCGGTTGTTTTCCCGGTATTGGCAATCTGCTGCACGGCGCCGCTGAATTTGCGATCGTTGTACGCGTCGATCGTGACCCTCGCTTTGTCGCCGACTTTCACTTTTACGACATCGTTCTCATTCACATCGACCACAGCCTGCATGTGGCTGAGATCCGCCACACGCATCACTTCGGTGCCGGCAAATTGATTGGTCGCGACCACGCGCTCGCCCAATTTACTGTTCAGAACGGTGATCGTTCCATCCATCGGTGAGTAGATCGTTGTTTTCGAAAGCGCGTCGCGCGCCTGACTCGAGCTCGCTTCCGCCTGTTCGATTTGGTGCACCGAGCTTTCGAACGTATTTTTGGCGACATCGGACGCGGCCTGCGCAGTAGTAAACTCCGATTCGGAAATCATCTTCTTGTTGAACAGATCCTGGCTTCGCTTCAAATCCTGCTCCGCTTTCGTCATCGAAGCTTTTTGCTGAAGATTTGTTGCGCGCGCCGAACTGATCGCAGCTTCCTGTTGTTCGAGCAGCGCCTTGTACGAATCCGGTTTGATCTTCAAAAGCAGGTCATCTTTTTTGACGGCCTTTCCATCTTCCACGGGGAGTTCGATAATCTCACCGGCAACCTCAGGGGAAATCTTCACTTCCGTTTCCGGCTGCACTTTCCCGGTCGCGGAGACGGTTTGCACAATTGTTTTGCGCACCGCTTTTTCCGTCACGACTGGGATCGGTTTCTCGCGTTTGCTCGCGATAATGGAGATAATAATGATCAGCAGGAGAAGGCCGATCGACCCGAAGATGATGGTACGTTTCCGCCGCGCTCGGTGTTTTTTCGGCGTGGATGTGATCTCAGACTTTTCTAGCGTTTGATGCATGTGCGCAGACGGGGAGGTCAGACTTGTGAGAAATAATACAGTTTAGCCATTTGCAAAAGCAAAAGCCGCTACTATCCAAACATTAGGATGCGGCTACGGCTTGTTTGGATTCAGCAATCTGGTTTGTGCGGCGGGTAATTTGATCGATCGCCCACGCGGCATGCTCGGCGATCAATGGCTCAGAATCGCCTCGCGCTCGTTCGAGGAAGGGGAGATCGCTCTCCGTCCCAACATTACCAAGAGCCACGCAAACATTGCGCAAAAAGCCGCGACGCTTGATCCGTTTGATCGGAGAACCGCGAAAGAGTGTGCGAAACTCCGCTTCATCGAGCCGCAGAAAATCCCTCAACTGCATTTGCGCCACTGCAGGGCGCGCTGCAAAAGTAGCCTCCCGTGAAACGCGCGCGAAACGATTCCAGGGACATGCGTCGAGGCAATCGTCACAGCCATAAATGCGGTCGCCAATCAGCGGGCGCAGTTCGAGCGGAATTGAACCTTTCAATTCGATCGTGAGGTAAGAAATGCAACGACGCGCATCGAGTCGGTGCGGTTCTGTAATGGCATTGGTTGGACAGGCTGTGATGCAACGCGTGCAACTGCCGCAGCGATCGCGTTGCGGTAGATCAGGCGTGAGATCGAGTGTGCTAAGAACTTCCGCAAGAAAAAACCAGGTGCCGAGATTCGTGTCGATCAACATTGTACTTTTGCCATGCCAACCGATTCCGGCTTCGGCTGCGTAATCGCGTTCCAACACCGGCCCCGTGTCGACATAGCATTTCTGCACACCGCCGTGCTCGCGCAGCAATCTATCGATCGACTCCAGTTTCTTCTCAATCGTATCGTGATAGTCATCGCCCCACGCATAACGAGCAATTCTTCCCGGCTGTGTTCTCACTTCTTCGCCCTGCCAGTAATTCATCGCGAAAACGATAACGGAACGTGCGCCGGGTAGAACTGCCTGCGGATCCCGGCGTTTGCTTTCGCCGCGCTCCATCCATTCCATTTCACCGGCAGCGCCCTCCCGCAGCCATTCACTGAACGCATCTCCATGTCGCGGCGAATCGCAACGCGCGATGCGACAAGCATCGAATCTGAGTTCGGCCGCCAGTCGCAGAACTTCTGCGCGGATGGATTCTTCACAGTTCATCGCTAATCTTTTGTCACGGTGCGGAGATTTTGCAGGATAAAATCGCAAACCTCGCTTTGATCGAGCTGCGATGTATCGACGGTAAGATCCGCGATGGATCCGTAGAGCGGCAACCGTTTTACCATAAGTTCCTTCATCGTGGCGCGTGGATCTGCGGTGCGGAGGAGGGGACGCGAAGCTCTTCGCGAAGCGCGCTCGAATAGTATTTCCTCGTTAGCTTCGAGATAGACAATCATTCCGAGCTGACGCAGCAAATTACGATTCTCTTCCCGAAGAACAATCCCGCCACCCGTCACAATAATTGCGGCATGTTGTGATTCAAAAGTTCGCAGCACTTCGTTTTCGGCTTCGCGGAAAGCATCTTCGCCATGCTGTTCGAAGACTTGCGAGATCGATAAATTAAACTTCGCGCTAACCATTTCATCGGTGTCGAAACGGTGGAAACCGGTCCGTCTCTCCAGCCGTCGACCAACGGAGGATTTCCCGGCGCCCATGAGTCCAATTAAAACAATCGCTTGTCCGCGTTCAGCCACAATTGAGACTACGTTCGCAAAAACCGCTTTACAACGCGAGCGGTTGCAAGAACTGATGATCGGATCATGGCCGAATCAAAATCTCCAGCATTAGTGGCTGTCATCATGGGCAGCACGTCGGATTGGGACACAATGAAGAGTTGCGTCGAAACGCTCGGTCAACTCGGCGTTCCTAACGAAGCGCACGTTCTTTCCGCCCATCGCACCCCTGATGCAACGACGGAACTCGCGCGCGGCGCAGCCGGTCGCGGCTTGCGTGTCATCATCGCCGCTGCTGGCGGCGCAGCGCATTTGGCAGGGGTTATCGCTGCGCATACTTGGCTACCGGTGTTGGGTGTCCCAATGTCATCGGCTCTGAATGGTTTGGATTCGTTACTCTCAATCGCGCAAATGCCAGGCGGAATTCCTGTGGGCACGCTTGCGATCGGCAAGGCCGGCGCGAAAAACGCGGCGTTGCTTGCAGCGAGTATTCTCGCTCTTTCCGACGAAACGATTCGCAAGAATCTTGAAGATTTTCGAAAGAAACAAACGGCCGCGGTGCTCGAACAACGGCTGCCAAAGTGAAAACGAAAATTCTTCCTGCTCACTCGCAGGAAGAATGCGCGTGCGCCGTGCATGCAGCTGCGAAGCTTTTGCGCGAAGGCCAGATCGTTGCGCTTCCGACAGAAACTGTTTACGGACTCGCGGCCGATGCGCTTAATCCTGCGGCGGTCGCGCGAATCTTCGAGGCCAAGGCACGACCTCGCTTCGATCCTCTGATAGTTCATCTGCCCGGCATGGGCTGGCTGGAACAAGTCGCGAATATAAAAGATGAAACGCGTCCCTTATTGGAAAAACTGGTCGCCAAATTCTGGCCTGGGCCGCTGACGTTTGTTTTGCCGCGCAGGAAAATAATTTCCCATCTTGTCACCGCGGGGCTCGACACGGTGGCGGTGCGGATGAGCGCGCATCCTGTCTTTGGGGAAATCATTCGCGAATTTGACCGGCCACTGGCGGCGCCGAGCGCTAATCGATTCGGCCGAATCAGTCCGACTACTGCCGAACATGTGCGCGATGAGCTCGACGGAAAAATCTCCCTGATTGTTGACGCAGGACGGACGGCGCACGGAATTGAATCAACTATCGTAGCAATTTTTCCGGACCGAATTGAAATGCTAAGACGCGGACCAATCACCGGCGAACAACTTGCGGAATTTGGAGCAACCGAATTGACGCGTGAGTCTACAGTGCGCGCGCCCGGACAACTTCCGTCTCATTACGCTCCGCAGACCGCGCTGGTATTAACAAACGATGCGAGCGCTTTCGATTTGTCCGGGAAAAAACGATGCGGTCTGCTTTCCTGGCGAAATGCGTCCGAAGGATTTTCGGAAGTCAGAGTTCTAAGCAACAAAGGCGACATGCGCGAAGCAGCTGCGAATTTGTTTCGCTATTTGCGCGAACTCGATCACGCAAATCTTGATCTGATCGTGGCAGAGGAATTGCCTAACGAGGGTTTAGGCAAAGCGATTAACGATCGCTTGCGGCGTGCCGCTAACTCTGGTGCGCAAGGCACGCCTGAATAAACCCCTCGAAAAGCGGATGCGGCTTGTTCGGCCGGCTTTGAAATTCCGGATGATACTGGCAGGCGAGGAAGTATGGATGATCGCGCAGTTCAATTAACTCGGCGAGCGTCCCATCCGGCGAAGTTCCTGAAATCGTGAATCCCTTTTCCTTCATGCGATCGCGGTACTTCATGTTGAACTCGTAGCGGTGTCGATGGCGTTCGAGCACCTCGTCGTTTCCGTAAATTTTTTCCGCGAGCGTTCCATGCGTAATTTTCGTCGGCCAGGTCCCGAGGCGCATGCTCGCGCCTTTGGTCTGCACTTCGCGCTGTTCTTCCAACAGCGAGATCACGGGCTCTGGCGCGTTTTTGTCGAACTCGGTGCTGTTGGCGTTATCAAGTCCGCAAACGTTGCGCGCGAACTCGATCGTTGCGACCTGCATGCCGAGACACAGGCCGAGATAAGGAACTTTATTTTCGCGCGCGAATCGTGCCGCGCGAATTTTTCCCTCGACGCCGCGTTCGCCAAATCCCCCAGGAATTAAAACGCCGGCAACATCTTTAAGCTGACCGTCGACGCCGTCGTCGAGCGATTCTGCATCGATCAACTTAAGATTAATTCCGCAATCCTGGCTGGCCGCAGCGTGGGTGAGAGATTCGTAGATGCTCTTATACGCGTCCTGCAGGTCGATGTATTTGCCTACGACCGCGATCTTGACTTGCTTCTTCGGACTGACGACGCGCTCCACAAACTTTCTCCAGTCCGTTAAGTCAGGCGGAACGGTTTGAATCTGCAGAAGCTCGCAGATGAGATCGTCGAGGTGCTCTTCGTGCAACATCAACGGCATTTCGTAGATCGTGTGCTTCACATCGCGCGCCTCGATCACGGCTCGCGGAGAAACATTACAAAACATCGAAAGCTTTTGGCGCAGTTCCGCATCGAGAGCATGCTCAGTGCGACACAACAACACTTGCGGCTGCAAACCGATCTCGCGCAGCTTGGCGATGCTTTGTTGTGTTGGTTTCGTCTTCAGCTCACGCGCCGCTTTGATATAGGGAATGAGCGTGACGTGCATGTTGATCACGTTTTGTGGGCCGACTTCCAGGATAAATTGCCGGATGGCTTCGAGAAAAGGCAGGCCCTCGATATCGCCGGTCGTGCCGCCTATTTCCGTGATGACAACGTCGTATTTGCTCTCGTCGGAGAGTTCGCGGATGCGCGCCTTGATCTCGTCGGTGACGTGCGGAATCACCTGCACGGTTTTGCCGAGGTAATCGCCACGGCGTTCTTTTAGAATGACGCGTTCGTAAACCTGACCACTCGTTAGGTTGTTATTGCGCGAAAGAACGCAATTCGTGAAGCGCTCGTAGTGCCCGAGATCGAGGTCAGTCTCGGCGCCGTCATTGAGCACATATACTTCGCCGTGTTGGAACGGGTTCATCGTTCCGGGATCGACGTTGAGATACGGATCGAATTTTTGGAAGACGACACGCAAGCCGCGTAGTTCTAAGAGCGTGCCCAGGGAAGCCGCGGCCAGACCTTTGCCTAACGAGCTAACGACACCGCCCGTGACGAAAATGTATTTCATTTTCGGACACTCCTTCTCCCTGCGCGAGCCAGCATTTGCTCCAGCGCTTTTGCATCCTGTGGCGTATCTACGCCCGGCGATCCATGTTTCGTGACGAGCACATGAACAATTACACCATTTTCAAGTGCGCGCAATTGCTCGAGCTGCTCCGCTTTCTCCAAAGGAGACTGTTTCCAGCGCACAAAACGCAGCAGGACGTCGCGTTGGAATCCGTAAATTCCCTGATGTCGCAAATAGCGCAGTGGATCTGTGGCGTCTTGAGAAAATGGAATTAGACTGCGCGAAAAATAAAGAGCATTCCCGTCCGCATCGAGCACGACTTTGACCTGATGCGGGGATTGCGCATCGGCGGCATTTAAAAATGGATGCGCGGCTGTGATCATATCGCATTTGGGGTCGCGCCGAAGATGTTCGATCATGCGATTAATTAGCTGCGGCTCGACCAGCGGTTCATCGCCTTGGATATTAATAAAATACGCGGCCCTTTGCAGCTTCCGGGCGACTTCAGCAATGCGATCCGTGCCGCTGCCGTGCTTCGACGAGGTCAGCGCGACTTCAGCGCCCCAGTCAAAGGCTGCCTCTGCGATACGCATATCATCGGTTGCAATAATAACTGCATCGAGGCTGCTTGAATGGCGAACGCGCTCCCACACATGTCGCAAAAGCGGCTTGCCAGCAATTAAATGCAATGGTTTCCCCGGAAAACGCGTTGAATTCCATCGAGCTGGAATAATGCCAACGGCTTCTTTCATCGATGTTCTCGCAGAATCAAATCCGCGGCCTCGACGATGTTCTCTGCAAACAAATCCGACACACACTTTTGCGATGCGCCGTAGCCCGTTCGAACCAGCACTGTTCTCACGCCGGCATTCCGTCCGCACTCGATATCGATCGCTTTATCTCCGATAAAAAAGGAGCGGCCAAGATCCACATTATGATCGCGTGCTGCTTCCACGACCATTGCCGGTGATGGCTTTCGGCGAGATGACTCGCGTCCGGGCTCATCGGGACAAAAATAAGTGGCGTCGATTAAATGCGCACCGAGTTGGCGATTCAGTTCGTTTTCGACAGCGCGATATTGCGCTTCCGTGAAATAACCCCGCCCGATCCCGCTTTGATTTGTGATGACGAAAATTTTGAAGCCAGCGTCTTTTAATTTACGCAGCGCATCGGAAACACCGTCGAAGATTTCGATCGCTTTGGGATCTGCGCAATATTCCACTTCACGCATGATCGTTCCGTCGCGATCGAGAAAAACCGCAGGGTGACGTGATTCAACCGGCGCTCGCGTCATTTTGAAAACTGCCGCGCAATTCTTCAGCGCTCACGGTCGCGGTTCCCAGTTTTCCCACCACAACCGCGCTGGCATGATTTGCAATTTCCGCCGCCTCGATCGGCGTTGCTCCGCAGGACAGTGCGAGGGTAAAAAGTGCGATCGCCGTATCGCCGGCGCCGGAGACGTCGAAAACCTGTTGGGCCTTTGTCGGAATATGATGGGGCGGGTTTCCTTTTTCGAAGAGCATCATTCCGTGCTCGCCCAGCGTTATCAGAAGCAATTTTGTTTCCCAACGTTCGAGCAAAAGCGCGCCCACTTTTTTTAGCGCTTCATCTTTGTCCGGCTCGTTAGGCGCGTCGGGGCAGGGGATACCAGCGGCGAGGAATGCTTCCGCGCGATTTGGTTTTACGACAGTTGTATTGCGCCATTCGAGCGGATGGTGCGGGTTGGGATCCGCTGCGATGATTTTCCCGGCACGATTTGCATCGACGCAAATTTGCCTAACGAGTTCCGCGCTAAGAAAACCTTTGCCGTAATCTTCGAAAATGATCGCGTCCACTTTCGGAAGGAGAGAGCGCAATTCCTTTAGAACGCGCGCCACTTGATCCGGCGTGGGAGCGCGCACTTCCTCGCGATCCACCCGCACGACCTGCTGATGCCCAGCAATTACGCGGGTTTTCACGATCGTTTGAAAACTCGCATCCTCGACCATGGCGCTGGTCTCGATATTTTGGTCGGCGAGCAGCTTGCGCAACCGCTGGCCACCGCGATCCGTGCCAATTATTCCGACCACCGCAGCTTGTGCCACAAAGTCGCGAAGATTACGGGCGACGTTGGCAGCGCCGCCTGGAAAAAAGCTTTCGCTGGTTACCTGCACCACCGGTACGGGCGCTTCCGGCGAAATACGGCCCACTTTTCCCCAAACGAACTCGTCCAGCATGAGGTCGCCGATAACGACGATACGTTTGCCAGAAGCGTGGGAAAGGATCTCCTCGAGGCGAGCAGACTTCATGGCAGGTCTGCAAGATGCTGCTTAGCTGGAGGGCTAAACAAAGAAATCGTGCGAAAAAAGAAAGTCAAAATCGTTGACGTGTCGGAATTTGTGCGCTTAGCAGTCTTGCTTAACGTTCACCACTTAGCCTGAATAAGAACGGGAAATCAACAATCTAAGGTGCCAATGAATCTATTTGCTAAATCCAGCAGGGCGACCCTTGCCGCCTTGATCGGCTTTGGTTTGTCTGCGCAAGCCGCGGAAGCACCGAAGAAAATCGACGTCAAACAGCTCTCCAAAAAGGTAGAAGACGTCGTCGTGCCGCTTCCCAATGAAGTTTTTGGCGCGCTGAATAAACTGGGGAGCGTCAATTGGAAGGAATACGTCCGCAACGATAAAGGGAACAACTTTACGGAACGACCTCGTATCGCACTCCTGCTCGGCACTGTCATCGCGGATGGTTTCATTGCGGTGCAGGCAGAGGATGCGCCAACCGTGAAAGAGATTGGCCAGCGAGTCTTGAATTTATCGCGCGGGATAGGCGTCGGGAATTCCATTACCCCGCACGCCAAGGCAATCACGGACGCAGCCAACGAGCGCAAATGGGATCAGGTGCGCCTGGAGTTAGATCGCACTCAAAATAGCGTTCAGCAGGCGATGAACGAGGTGCACGACCAAAAACTTTCGCAGCTCGTTAGCCTTGGCGGCTGGCTGCGGGGCACGGAAGTGTTGACGGCAGTAGTGAATAAACGCTTTTCTGCAGACGGTGCGGAACTTTTGCATCAACCGGACTTGCTCGCGTATTTCCAAGCCCGGCTCGAAGCCATGCCGGAATATAATATGAAGTTACTGCAGGACATTCAGGCTGCTCTGGTCGAAGTCCGGCCGTTGATTGACGGTAATGACAACGCAATTTCTCCCAACTCGGTCAAGCGCATTTACGAAATTACGACACGTCTGGACGAGGCGATCGTAACGAAGATGCAGTAACGCAATGGCGACCCCATTTTTTCCCAGGCGATCCTTTGTCTCCGTCTTGATTCTGACGGCAGTGCTGGTTATGAGCACGCGCGCATCGGTTGATGACGCTCAATCCTTCGCCTTGCAGGCGGCTGAGCCATACGTCAAAGAAGGTTTCCAAGTGCGTGAGGATTACTGGGGCGGCGATCTCGGTGTAGGCGAAAAAAAGGCGGTACGTCAGCAATTGTTCAAAGGGAACGAATATTGGTTTTGGCTCGGGACCGAAGTCGAGAAAGCCAAGGTTTCGGTGCACGTTTACGATTCGGAAGGAAAGCTTGCGGAGCAGCCGGATAGTTGGGAGAAAGGTCATTTCGCCGGCGCGCACGTCGTCCCGAATGCGACCAGCAGCTATTTCATCATTGTCACGATTGAGGAATCAACCGAAGAGCGCACGCACTGGGCGCTGGTGTATGGCTTCAAATAAGTAGTGATCGATTTCTTCAGTTTGGTAGCAAACATCTTCAGGTTTCATCCAGCAGTCAGATGACTGAAACGCGCACGTTGCAGTTTGAGAGCGCTCGCACTCTCCAGTCGCTTTACGCAAACGATCTCAAGAATCTGAAAACGCTCGAAGACTCGTTAGGCGTAAAAGTAACCACGCGCGAAGGCTGGGTGAAACTCGAGGGCGAACCGGTGCAGATCGATCGCGCGGAACGCGTCTTTCAACAATTGGAACAAGCGCGATTAAAAGGAGTCGACATCCAAAAGCACGAGTTCAGTTATGCGCTCAATTCCGTGAGCGAGGCGCGCACCGATAATTTGTCCGATGCAGTGGATGCAAAGATAATTACGTCAGCGCGCAAACCACCGATTGTCCCGCGCACACCTGGCCAGCGCACTTATCTGGAGGCAATTCAAAAAAACGATATCGCGTTCGGAGTAGGCCCGGCAGGCACCGGCAAAACCTACCTCGCCGTCGCGATGGCGGTCGCCGCCCTCAAGAAAGAACAGGTCAACCGCATTATCCTAACGAGACCGGCCGTGGAAGCGGGCGAAGCGCTGGGATTTTTACCCGGTGATTTGCAGGAAAAAATCACGCCTTATTTGCGGCCGCTTTACGACGCTCTGCGCGACATGCTCGACCCGGACGAGATCGAGCGTCATATGGCGCGCCAGACTATCGAGGTTGCGCCGCTTGCCTATATGCGCGGCCGCACCTTGAGCAATGCATTCATCATTTTGGACGAAGCGCAGAACACTACGACCGAGCAAATGTTCATGCTGCTCACGCGCATGGGTCCGCGCTCGAAATGCGTTGTTACCGGCGACGTGACGCAGATCGATCTTCCCACGAACAAGCGTTCGGGTTTGGTCGAGGCGTTGCAGGCGCTGAAAACCGTTTCCGGAATCGCGTTTACTTACTTCACAGAGCGTGACGTCGTTCGGCATGAGCTTGTCCGCTCGATCATTAGCGCTTATCAAATTCATCGGTCCCCCGCGATCGCACCCCCGCGCAAATAGCCATGTTTGATTTCCTTAAACGCAATCGGCTCGTGAGACGCGGTCTCGCTTCCGGCAAGATGCGCCGCCGTCGCACGCCTAACGAGTTTCTGCGCAAACTCGAATACGCTTCCTACACAAAGTATTTAATCTTTGCCGGTTTTATCGCCGGCCTCGCCTTTTTAATTTTCAGCGGTCAACAACCGGAGCCGACAAAAAATTTCGTCATCGCGCTGCTATTTTTTGTCACCGCGGTGACGCAACTCTGGATCAATCAGCCGAAAACATTTTCGCGCGCTTCGCGTTTGCTTCTGGTCTTCGGCACCATTTTCGTCCAGCTCGCGCTCATCAAAGGTCTGTTGGTGCTTTGCAACAGTGGCGTCATCACTTTCCTCAAACCTGAGAGCGGAGTTTTGGTTGCGCCCTACGCTTTCGCTCCGCTCATGCTGAGCGTTTTGCTCGGACGCAATCACGGTCTTTACGCGGCCGTGTTCGTTAGTCTATGGGGCAGCATTTTATTCGGCAAAGTTGACGCGCCGTTACTCGTCTGCGGACTCATCAGCGGATTCACAGCCGTTTATCTCACCTTGCAAGTGCGTCGCCGCAGCAAGCTGATCCGTGCCGGCATCGGCATCGGCCTTGGGATCTGGATATTAGCTCTCACTTTCGGCCTGATCGGTCCCATCAATTGGTTTTCTCCGATGGCCAACGATTGGACCATGATTGGAATCCAAAGCGCGTTCGCTTTTGGCAACGGAATTGTGACCGCGATGGTCGTGGGCGGTGCCTTGCCGATTCTCGAACATCTCTTTCAAATCACGACCGACATCTCGTGGCTGGAAGCTTCGGATTTAAATCATCCACTTTTGCGCCGGATGACGATTGAAGCGCCGGGCACTTACCATCACAGCCTCGTCGTTGCGAACCTCGCCGAAGCCGCGGCGGAAGCGATCGGCGCCAACGCAACGCTGTGCCGGGTTTGTTCTTATTTTCACGACGTCGGCAAACTGGTGAAGCCGGATTACTTCACCGAGAACATGAATTTCGAACGCAACCCGCATGACGATCTCGCGCCGACCATGAGCGCATTGATCATCATTGCGCACGTCAAAGAAGGCGTGGATCTCGCGCTGAAGAATCGTCTTAATCAACAGATCATCGACGTGATTCAGGAACATCATGGCACGTCGCTCGTTTATTATTTTTACAAGCGCGCCTTGCAACAGGTCGAAGACGCGCGTGCCGGCGGCAAGATTATGAATATGCGCGAGGACGATATTTCGACAGTGCGCGAAGAGAGTTTTCGATATTCCGGGCCGAAACCGCAAACGAAAGAGAGCGCCATCATCAGTCTGGCCGACATGGTGGAAAGTGCATCGCGCAGTCTGGAGAAACCGACGCCGCAAAAAATCGAGCAATTCGTCAAGGAGTTGATCGATCAACGCATTGCCGATGGCCAGTTGGATGAATCCGATCTTACCCTCGCGGAATTGCGTGTCATTGCGGAACGATTCCGCTTCACCCTCATGACGATGTTGCACACGCGCATCGCTTATCCCAAGCATGAAACGAAAACGGGTTCGTCACGTGATGAAAATTTGCGTCCCGATGTAATGGCCAGCACGAAAAGGCCGGCATCAGCTCCGCCCGTTTCTGCCGCCTAGTCTTGTGAGTGAATCCCCCGCGAGCCGCCTGCGCGAATGGCGCGCGCAAACGGCGATCATTCTTGGCTCGGGACTGAACGCGCTCGTTCAGGACGCAGGTGCAGAACGAATTATTCCCTATTCGGACTTTGAAGAAATTCCGCGCCCATCAGTTCCCGGTCACGCTGCGCAGTTTGTTCTCGGCGAAATGGGAAAGCGTCGCGTCATTTTCGCGCAGGGGCGTGTGCATCTCTATGAGGGACATTCAGCAAAAGACGTAACGGCCGGCATTCGAGTTCTCGAATCGGCGGGAATAGAGGAACTAATCCTGACCAATGCCGCCGGCAGCGCGAACGAGAAATTCGGGCCCGGTAGCTGGATGATGATAACCGATCACATCAATCTCACGGGTACGACTCCGCTTTTGGGCGAACCAAACTTCGTCGATATGACAGAGACTTATTCGCGAAAACTATGCGCTGAATTTTCTCAGGCCGCGGAAACGACGGGCATGAATTTGCACCAGGGCGTCTACGCGGGATTGCTCGGGCCGCAGTATGAAACACCGGCCGAAGTGCGCATGCTCCACTCGTTAGGCGCGGATGCGATCGGAATGTCGACTGTGCTCGAGGCCATCCAGGCGCGTGCGCTCGAGATCGAAGTCGCCGGATTCTCCTGCCTAACGAATTGGGCAGCCGGCCTCGGAAGCGACAAGCTCAGCCACGAGGAAGTTTTGGAGACGGGAAAAGCGACTGCGGAAAGTTTCTCGCGATTATTGCAGGCGGCGTGGGGGGCGATTTCTATTTAATCGGTGCGTGCCCGCGGTTCGCGGTCTTTCGACGTGGCCGTGCTCGGAACGGTGACGAAAGGGCCCCCTTCCATCGGAGCGGCAGAAGTGAACGCAACATCCGGCATTTCGCTCGGTTTGCCGGCAAGCGGAAATTCCTTCCGCAATGGAAAGAACGGATAACCATCCCACATCAGAATGCGTCGCAGATCGGGATGACCTTTGAAGTGAATCCCCATCATGTCGTAAATTTCGCGCTCATGCCAATTGGCCGTCGGCCAAATATCTGAAACGGTATCGGCTGTCGCTTCATCTTCCGAGACGCGAAGCTTCAGGCGGAGGTGCACCGCCAGCGTCATCGAATAAAGTTCATAGACAATTTCAAAGCGTGGATCTTCGCCAAGATTATCGATGCTCGTGATATCAACGAGGTAATCGAAAGAAAGTTCGTCGCGGCAGAATTTTGCGACTTCGTGCAAATCAGCCGCGCGAATCGTGAAAGTTAATTCATCGCGAAATTCAACTTTCTCCTGGATTTTCGCGCCAAATAATTTCTCGAGCGACGCGAGAAGTTCGCGTCCCGTCATGGCATCATCGGTTCGAGTTGTTCCATTAATTCACGCTTCTGTGCGACGAAAGAATGTTCGCCAGAAATTTTTTCCTGCAGGCGCATCAAACCTTCGAGCAACGCTTCCGGACGTGGCGGACAACCGGAAACATAAACGTCCACCGGCAATAATTGATCGATCCCCTGCAGCACCGCATACGATCGATACATTCCGCCTGTCGACGCGCACGCTCCCATGGCGATGACCCATTTCGGTTCGGGCATCTGCTCGTAAATGCGCTTTACGGCTAGCGCCATTTTATACGTCACCGTACCCGCGACGATCATGACGTCGCATTGCCGCGGCGAAAAACGCATCACTTCCGCACCGAATCGTGAAATGTCGAAACGCGACGCTGCGGTCGCCATTAATTCAATCGCGCAACAAGCCAGGCCCATCGGCATGGGCCAGAGCGAATTTTTTCGCATCCAATTCATCGCGGCATCGAGGCGAGTGAAAATGATGTTTCCTTCGATCTTCGAGTCGTAAGCCGCAGGGCGAATTTCCGGCATGGCGCAACACTAAAGTCGCGCCTCGCCGTCGCAAGAGAAAACCCGCCAAGGATGAGCCGAACGAAACGCACACGCGAAGAGGTTGGCTCGCAGTTGCGGTGAATCCGTGTAAATCTGTGTTCTTCTGTGGCGAGCTCTTAATTGCTCGCTCAGAAAAAACGAACATGACCGATGTAAAACAAACCCATCTCGATCAGCTGGAGAGCCAGAGCGTCTTCATTTTTCGCGAGGCCTATCACTCTTTCAAGAACATCGCCATGCCCTGGTCGATGGGAAAAGATTCGAACGTCCTCATCTGGCTCGCGCTGAAATCGTTTTTCGGCAAAATCCCGTTCCCCGTTTTGCACATCGATACGACTTACGAATTTCCGGAGATGCTCGAATTTCGCGATTGGGCTCAGCAACATTACAAACTCAATCTCATTGTTAAGACCAATACCGAAGCGCGCGCGCGCGGCGTGGGCTACGAGACGCACGATCCCGTTACCGTCACGCACGAATTAAAAACGGTGGCTTTGCAGCAGGCGCTGGCCGAGCACAAATGGGACGCGCTCATTACCGGCATTCGGCGAGACGAAGATCCAACGCGCGCGAAGGAGCGATATTTTTCGCCGCGGAATGCGCAATCGGAATGGGATTACAAAGATCAGCCGCCGGAATTCTGGGGACAATTCGCGACGACGAAAGGCAAGGGCGAACACGTTCGCGTGCAGCCGCTGCTGGATTGGCGCGAAGTGGACATCTGGCGTTACATCCAGCGCGAAAAAATTCCGATCCCGAAAATGTATTTTGCGCGCGAGGGGAAACGCTTCCGCTCGTTAGGCTGCAAACCAATTACCCAGCCGGTTGTCAGTCACGCCAGCAACATCGAGGAAATCATCGCGGAATTGGAAGAGACGCGCACGACCGAACGCGCAGGCCGCGCGCAGGATCATCACGAACGCAATGCGATGCAGAAATTGCGCGCGAAAGGATTCATGTGACCGGCGCGGAAGCTTCCCTCAAGATCGTTTTTGTCGGCCATGTCGATCACGGCAAGTCCACCTTGATTGGCCGTATTCTCCACGACACCGATTCGCTGCCGGAAGGTAAAATCGAAAGCATCGAGAAAGCGTGCGCGGCGGAAGGAATGGAATTTGAGTATGCATTCGTTCTTGATGCGTTGCTCGAAGAACAAGAGCAGAACATCACCATCGATACGACGCAGATCCCGTTTCGGACCAAGCGGCGCCAATACGTCATCATCGACGCGCCGGGACATAAGGAATTTCTCAAGAACATGATCACAGGCGCGTCGAGCGCGGACGCCGCGATTCTGGTCATCGCAGCGAATGAAGGCGTGCAGGAACAAAGCCGCCGACACGCCTATCTGCTCGGTTTGTTAGGCATTCGGCAGATCATCGTTGTGGTGAACAAAATGGATCTGGCCGCGTATGACGAGAAACGTTTTCACGAAATCGAAAGTGAGTATCGCAGTTTCCTTTCCGAACTTGGCGTTGAAGCACGCATGTTTATTCCGGCCTCAGCCAGACAAGGTGAGAATGTGGCGCGCAAAAGCGGAAAACTGTTGCCCTGGTATGACGGTCCCACGGTTTTGGAGGCGCTCGATCAATTGGAAGCGCCGAAAGCGCCCGTGGAATTGCCGCTGCGTTTCTGCGTGCAGGATGTTTATCGCTTCGATGAACGCCGGATCATCGCCGGCCGCATTGAAACCGGCACGCTGAAGGTGGGGGACAACGTCGTCTTTTCTCCGGCGAATAAATCGAGTGTGGTCGCGACGATCGAACGATGGAACGCGACGACAGCGGTGAAAGAAGCGATCGCTGGGGATTCTATCGGGATCACTTTGCGCGAACAAATTTTTGTCGAACGCGGATACGTCGCGTCGCACGATACTGACACGCCGATCGAGGCGAATCGTTTTTACGCCGATGTTTTCTGGATGGCAAAAGAGCCGCTGCGACTCGATGCGCCCTACACGATTCGACTTGCGACGCAGGAATTAAAAGGTCGCGTTGTGGCGATCGAACAGATCATGGATTCGTCCACGCTTTCGACGACAAAAGACGGACGCAAGGAAGTTGCGCGCAACGAAGTCGGCCGCATCACGATTCAGACACGCGCCGCTGTCGTTCTCGATAATCACGACCGCATTGCGAATCTCGGACGTTTCGTCATCGTCGACGACGGAAGAATTAGCGGTGGCGGAATTGTTTTCGGCGGCGCGTATACCGATCGCGCATCGGTCAAAAGCAAAAATATTTTTTGGACGGAAGGCAGAATCACCGCACAGCAACGAGCGCTGAACAACGGACATCGCGGCGCGGTCGTTTGGTTGACCGGTTTGTCGGGCGCTGGAAAATCAACGATCGCTCAGGCGTTGGAAGGCGAACTCTTCAAACGCGCCATCCACACCTACGTGCTCGACGGCGACAACATTCGGCAAGGATTGAATTCCAATCTCGGTTTTTCGCCGGAAGATCGGGTCGAGAATATCCGACGCGTGAGCGAAGTGGCGAAACTGATGGCGGATTCGGGCGCGGTTGTTATTACCGCTTTCATTTCGCCTTATCGTCGTGAACGTCGTCGTGCGCGCGAAATTGCGCTCGAAGGCAATGCCGAATTCGTCGAAATTTTTGTCGATGCGCCGCTGGAAATCTGCGAGGAGCGCGATCCAAAAAAACTCTACGCAAAAGCGCGCGCCGGAAAAATTCGCGATTTCACTGGAATCGATGCGCCGTATGAAGCGCCAGAGGATGCGGAGATCGTCGTGCGAACCGACAAGCAAAATTTGGAACAATCGGTCGCGGCGATTCTCGATCAACTGCTGCCACGATTACGGGCCGAGGAAGTAACTCTCTAGAATGAAATGATTCGTCCCGCGGAAGAGCGCGACGCATCCACGCTCGCCGAGTTGATGACGCAATTGGGTTATCCAACGAGCGAAGCAGAAATGTTATCCCGATTGCGCGTTCTGCTGCCTAATCGTGATTTTGCGACTTTCGTGGCTGAGGAGGAAAATGGAGTTTGCGGAATGATCGGGTTGCAAAGCTCCATCAGTTACGAGCAGGACGATCGAACCGGCAGGATCATGGCGCTGGTCGTTGACGAACGTGCGAGACGACGAGGAATTGGACGCGAACTTTTAGTTGCGGCAGAGGAATATTTTTCACTCGAAAAAGTCGAGCGCGTGGTTTTGACGAGCCGTTTCGAGCGCGAAAAAGCGCACCAATTCTACGAATCGCTCGGTTACAAACGCACGGGCTTGCGTTTCATGAAGGAACTCCCGACTCGTTAGGCAGAAGCCGCGTGTTCCATTTCGTAATCCGAAATCGAATCGACGCCGCTGGCGTTGATTACGTCATGGACGATGCGACCCAGCTCTGATGCTTCGTACGGTTTGGCGATCACGCCGCGGAAACCAAAATCCTGATAGCGGCTCATCGTTGCATCCGTGGCATAACCGCTGGAAACGATCGCGTTCACAGTGGGATCGATCTCCATCAGTTTCTTCAACGCTTCCTTGCCGCCCATGCCTCCAGGAAGCGTCAGATCGAGAATGACGGCGTCGAAACGTTCACCGGCTTCAAATCGCTCACGATAAATATTCACGCCATCCTGCGCGTTTTCCGCCTGCATCACTTCGTATCCGAGACGGGTGAGCGTGAATTCAACAAGTGCACGAATCGCTTCTTCATCATCGACGATGAGAATGCGACCTCCGCCGATTCCGCCGTTGGCGATCGGCGCCGGCATCAGGCTCGCGGGCTCGGCGGGAATTTGCTGATCTTTTAACGCCGGCAGATAAATCGTGAAGGTTGAGCCGACGTGCAGCTCCGACGCCACGGTAATGAGCCCATTGTGATTCTTGATAATCGAATAAGTCGTCGCCAGGCCAAGACCATTCCCATGAGATTTCGTCGTAAAATACGGATCGAAAATTCGCTTTAAATAATTCTCCGAGATTCCTGAACCCTCATCTTTGATGCTGATGCGAATGTAATCACCCGATAGTAAATCAGGAACACTGGGATCGGTGTTGCTGTCATAGGTGAAATTGTCACAAGCCACGCGCAGAGTTCCACCGCTCGGCATCGCCTGATCTGCGTTGACGACAAGGTTGGCGATAACCTGGCTGATCTGGCCGGGATCAATTTCCGCCGGCCACAAGTCCGCACCAAAAAGAAATTCGCTGCGGCTGTGACTTCCGCGAAGCGAGAAGCTAACGGTGTCTTGAATCAGTTTGCCGATGGATGCGGTTTTTTTAATCGGCGCTCCGCCACGCGCGAAGGTGAGAAGTTGTTGCGCCAAATCGCGCGCCCGAAGCGAAGCGTTCTTGGCGTCATTGAGACGCGCGACCATCTCGTCGCTCGGCGGAAGCAGAAGCGCGGCGAGTGAGATGTTTCCAATAATGGCCGTGAGGAGATTGTTGAAATCGTGCGCGATGCCGCCAGCGAGCAATCCCAGTTGCTCCAGCGTTTCCGCTTTCCGCCGTTCGTCTTCTGTTCGCTGGCGCTCCGTCACATCCCGGAAAACAAGCACAACTCCGGCAATTTCGTTTTTGCTATCGCGAATCGGCGATGCCACCTGTTCGATCACACGTTCGGAACCATCTTTTGAGCGCAGCGTCGCGTTCTCCGGCAGACTAAGAAGAAGGGAATGTGCTTCATTTCGAAATCCGCTTTTTTGCACGCGCGCCTGCGCAGCCAAATCGATCGCAATATCAAAGACGGCCTTGAGCGGCTGGCCAATTGCCTCTGGTGAGGAACAACCTGTCAACGCTTCGCCGGCATGATTGATCATGACGATTTTTCCCTGCACATCGGTGGTGATAACGCCATCACCGATGGAACGCAGGGTCACGGCGAGACTCTCTTTTTCCGCCGCGAGTTCCTGTTCGAAACGTTTTTGATCGGTCACATCACGCACCATCGCGACGTAAAGTTTTTGCTGATCCACCACCATTTCGCTCAGCGAAATTTCTACCGGAAATGTGACTTGTTTGCGGGTCCGTCCCACCGCAAGAGTGATGCTGCCTGTGCGTTTCGAAATCCCATCCCACGCGCACGCGATCGGTTCGCCGCCCGGTTCAGCGCTATAACACTTCGGAATCAGATTGGTAAACTTGTGCCCGACCATTTCGTTATTGGCGCAGGCAAACATTTTTTCCGCAGCCGGATTCATCGATTGAATTTTGCCCTCTTCATCGACGGCAATCATGCCATCGAGAATGTGATCGATGATTGAGCGAATGCGGGTCTCGGCCCCTTCGAGCTTTGCCAGCTGTTTGCGCGCGAGCGCGACGGTGTACCAACTCGAGATGACCAATACGCTCGCGGCAAAGAAACAGAGGATGCCAAGCGCGACGGTCTTGATGATACGCTCGCGCTTGGCGGTAACGGTGAGTTCTTCGTAACCGTGCAGTTCGTTTCGCTCGAGGTTAGTGATGCTGTTACGAATCGCGCGCATGAGTGCTTCGCTTCGTTCGTTGTCGGCGCGGGATGGATTTTTGCCGGCGCGTTTCGCGTTCATGTCCGGCATGGTTGAGTCATTGATCCAGGCGTCCACCCGTTGGCGCAGATCTGCGAGCAAGGTGACTTCGTCGGACGAATTCACGACCAAAGTCGTGAGATAACCATGGATGGTATAAAAATCTGCCGTCGCGCGCTTGTAACCTTCGGCAAAGGTTTCTTCGCCGGTGAGGAGGAAACCGCGCTTTTCTTTCTCCATCTCGATGACCGAGCGCTCGAGTTTCGGAAGATAATTTAGCATTTGGGTCGATTGGATCGGCCATTCGTGCGCGAGGGTTTTTCGATTGAGGAGGATCTGCTCTTCATCCTGAATGGACTGCAAATTCCGGCGCGCGACTTCCAGGATAGATGTGCCTAACGAAACGGAATCAGGTTTTGTTGCATCGCGTGTCGCGGCTTCTTTCTTCTGAATTTCGGGCAGCGCGATCTTATCGAGCCACTCTTGCATTGCTTCCTGCACCTTCATCATGCGCTTGCGTTGCGGAGAACTCTCCAAAATTAAACCAGCCAGATCGTCGATACGTTGGCGAATCTGTTCGTGACGGCGATTGAACGTTTCGAGGTAAAGATTCTCCCCTGTCAGAAGGAATCCACGGTGCGCGCCTTCGAGTGCGTCCATATCGTTCTCGATCAAACTGGCCAGGCGAATGACTTCAAGGGTGTGGTTGCGCAGGTTGGCCTGTTGATAATTTCGAATGGCGACGAGCAGAAAAATTCCAGCCAGAAAAACGATCACGCCGACGCCGATAGCCGTGCCGGAAAGGAGTTTAAAACGAAAATGGCTCGGACTAAAAAGCCAACCCGGATTTTTTCCAAGAAGCGGTGTTGTGCTGTCGACAGTACCACCTGCTGGGCCCGCCTTTCCCTGCGCCTGATCCATTATAATTTCCAGAAGCAGGTCCTTTGCCAACGCCTTGGCTATTACCCCGTCGGAGCCCCTTGGAATCTTTCTCATGCATCAGTAAAAAACCCTAACGAGAATCAAGCCTCCCGCGGGTGCAACTGTTCGCGCAGCCGCCGCAGAATGTGGAAAGGACAGTCGATCAGTGATTTGTTCGTCAAATGCCTTCCCTAATGCGCAATCGACGATGGCACCCGTCATCAGTCGCACCATTTTGTAGAGGAAACCGTCGCCGCGAAACTGGATCGTAATCAATGATCCGGATTTCTTCGCGCGGACTTCTTGAATGCTTCGAACCGTATCGGTTTCTGGTTTGCCACGATTAGCCGCAAATCCGGCAAAATCGTGTTTGCCTACGAATAGTTTGCTTGTGCGAACAATTTTTTCGAAATCGAGCGGCGCTGCAATGTGCCAGCAACGCGACACTTCGAATGGGCGCAGAACCGGCGCCGCCCATATTCGGTAACGGTAGATTTTTTCTTTCGCGGAAAATCGCGCGTGAAAATCTGGAGAGACATATCGCGCGCGCATGATCCGGATCGTGGCGGGCAAAAGTGCATTTAAAGCGCGCTGCCAATCTTGGGCAGATCGTTTTTGGTCGAGAAAATCGACATGTGCGCATTGCCCCAGCGCATGCACGCCCGCATCCGTGCGGCCGGCGCCATGCACACGCAAATGTTTTCCAGCCATGCGCGCGATCGCTTTTTCCAATTGATCCTGAACGGTGTTGGCGTGCTTTTGGCTTTGCCAGCCCGCAAACGGAGTTCCGTCGTACGCGACTGTGAGTTTCAAACGCGCCGACATTTATTCGACGCGGGACGACGCGTCTTTGCGCCATTGCAGTTGGTCCAGATAACCTTGCAGAATCAATTGCGCTGCCACCTGATCCACCTGACCACGTGTTGTGCGCGTGCTGCGGCCTGCTTCACGCAGAGTGCGATGTGCCGCGACAGTCGTTAGGCGTTCATCCCAGGTAACGATCGGACACGTCAATTCTTTGCGAAGTTTATCGGCAAAGGCGAGCGCTTCGCTGGCCTTTGGTCCCGTGCTTCCATCCATGTTTCGCGGCAGGCCGACGACGATGCATTCAACTTCTTTTTCGCGCACGAGCGCGACAATGCGCGCGATGAGCTTCTTTTCACTCGCAGCCGGAAATGTTTCTAGCGGATGCGCCAATAATTTTAACTCGTCAGAAACAGCGAAACCCACGCGCGCGTTTCCCAAATCGATTCCGAGCAATCGCTTCATCGCGCGAGCCAAACTTCACTGCAATTCCGGCGGAATCTTGCCAACCAGATCCTTAATTTTCTCGGCATGGTGCCGATGACAAATCAGCAACGCATCTTTCGTCCGCACGACGATGAGGTTGTGCACGCCGAGCAGCGCGATGTTCGCGCCATCTTGATCCGAAATAATATTACCGGTCGAGTCGATCACCGTGATTGGACAATTGGCGGCATTATTTTTTTCGTCACGCTTGAAATAATTCGCCACCGCAGGCCAGCTGCCAACATCATCCCAATCGAAATCTGCTTCCACTACCAGCACGCGATCCGCGCGCTCCATGATCGCGTAATCGAAAGAAATCTTGGGCAATTTGCTAAAGCGTTCGCTCAAGGTTTTCTCGAAATTTCCCGGCGCGCGAATTTGCGAAATGAAATGCGCGAGTTCCGGAGTCTGCCGATTGAATTCGCTCAGAACCGTGGGCACCGACCAGACAAACATTCCGGCATTCCAGCGAAAGTTTCCTTTGCGAAGAAATGATTCCGCCAGTTCGGCGTTTGGTTTTTCCCGAAAACGCAGCACGCGATGGACCTCGATTTTCGAATCCGTGTTTTTTAGACGAACCGCATCGCCTTGTTCGATGTAACCGAAACCAGGGCACGCCCATGTTGGTTTGATTCCGATCGTCACAAGTGCGCCGGTTTCTTCGGCGGCGCGCACCGCGACCATTAACGTTTTGTGAAATGCTGCGCGATCCTTGATGACGTGATCGGCCGGCAGAACAATCATGGTCGCGGAATGATCGCGTCGCGCCACCCAACCCGCGCCGAGTGCGATCGCGGCGGCGGTATCGCGCTTGGCCGGTTCCGCCAGAATATTTTCTTTCGGAAACTTCGGCAGGAGCTCACGTACGGCAGCTTCCTGATCGACGTTGGTCAAAATCAGAACTTGATCCTGCGGAATTAATCCGTCGAGACGCGCGACAGTTTCTTCCAAAAGCGTTTGCTCGGAAACCAGTCGCAACAATTGTTTTGGCCGTGTGCGCCGACTCAACGGCCAGAAGCGTTCGCCGCTGCCACCCGCGAGAATCAACGCGTAAATCGAATTAGACATGTTGGCTCGTCGGTGAAATCGCGGCGACCGCGCTCGCAAGATTTCCCATTTCTTTTTCGGGAACGAGACGTATAAGGGTAGGCGATGTCCTTCCCGATATCCATCGCAAAAACTGCCGAACAGCTTCCACTCGATGGATTGCTGACTTTAACGCGCACTGCATTTGGCTTGGGCGTCGGAATGCTCGTCGCTGATAAAATCAACCGCCCGGTGCGAAACGCCGCCGCTATTGCTCTCGTATCGGTTGGTGCGCTCGCGGCTGTGCCTTTACTCGTTAGGGCCGCCCTCGAGCGTCTCAATCGGCCTGAATCGGAGCGTGGCAGTCGCAGGCGACTTCATTCGATTCGCGGTGATGCCGGGTACGGTTCCGAAATGGATCTGTATTAGTTAGGAAGGCGTTTAACGCCCAACTGCGTCGTCCTTTATGTCTCGAACAGCTGCTACCTCGACTCAATCGCTTCGCGATGTGTGTCGCGCCATTGCCAAGGAAGAAGCGATTCTGCGCGAAGGCGGCGGTAAAGCCGGGCACGAGCGTCAACGCAAAGCCGGTCGATTGCCGGTGCGGGAACGCGTCGCGCGCTTGTTGGATAAAGACTCTCCGTTTTTCGAACTCGGACTCTGGGCCGCCTACAAAATGTACGAGCTATGGGGGACCGTTCCCGCCGCTGGAACGGTTGCCGGGATTGGAAATGTCTCCGGCGTCCCATGCATGATCATTGCGAACGACGCCACCGTGAAGGCGGGCGCGTTCTTTCCGCAAACCTGCAAAAAGTTAATTCGCGCGCAACGCATCGCCTTCGAATGCGCATTGCCGATTCTTTATCTCGTCGATTCTGCCGGCGTCTTTTTGCCGATGCAGGATGAAATTTTTCCGGACGAAGATGATTTCGGCCGCATCTTTCGCAACAACTCCGTTATTTCCGCCGCAGGAATTCCGCAGTTCGCCGCCATCATGGGCAACTGCGTTGCCGGCGGCGCGTATCTTCCAGTGTTGTGCGACAAAATTTTAATGACCGAAGGAAGCGGCCTTTATCTCGCTGGTCCGTCGCTTGTGAAAGCCGCGATCGGACAAATTGTCGAAGCAGAGGAACTCGGCGGCGCAAAAATGCACGCGGAAATTAGCGGGACCGTCGACTTCTGGGAAAAGGATGACGAATCGTGTTTGCGCCAATTGCGTTCGTTAGTCGCGCATTTACCGGAAGCGGAACAGGCCAAGGATTCTTCCGCGTCGAAAGCGAAGGAGCCCGCGAAAAAGACGGAAGCTCTTTACGATCTGATGAGTGTCGATGGACAGAAAATTTACGATACGCGCGACATGCTTGCCTCGATCGTCGATGCGGATTCGGTCGACGAGTACAAAGCGGATTATGGCAAAACGCTGGTCACAGCGTACGCGCGCATCGGCGGTCGGTCCGTGGGAATTGTGGCCAGCCAACGTCTGCAAGTGCGCACGAAAAAAGAAGGAATCCAGATGGGCGGCGTCATCTATCACGATAGTGCGGACAAAGCCGCGCGCTTTATCATGGATTGCAACCAAACCGGTTTGCCCATTATTTTTTTCCAGGACGTCACCGGTTTCATGGTTGGGCGCGATGCGGAACAAAGTGGAATTATTCGCAGCGGGGCGAAGCTCGTGAACGCGGTCAGCAATTCGATCGTGCCGAAAATCACGGTTGTTGTCGGTGGTTCTTTCGGCGCCGGCAATTACGCGCTCTGCGGTAAAGCGTACGATCCACGCTTCATCCTTGCATGGCCGAATGCGCGTTACGCCGTGATGGGCGCAGCACAGGCATCCGACACTGTCTTCAGCATTCTTGCGCGCGCACGCGATCGTGGAGACAAGAAATCATCGCCGGAGGAACTTGAGCAGTTGCGCGCGAAGGTAAAAAAATCCTACGAAGAACAAACCGACATCCGATACGGCGCAGCCCGCGGTTGGGTCGATGCCGTGATTCAGCCACACGAGACGCGCGACGTTCTCGTTAGGCTGTTGCAATACGTTTCGCGTCCCGCGGCCAAGGGGCGTTTTCACACCGGCGTGATTCAGACCTGACAAAATGTGGGAGCGGCCTTAGTGCCGCGATTGCCGTCCTGATTCTGAGTCGCGGCACTAAGGCCGCTCCCACATTTAGACGCCGGAAAATTCTGCGCCGATTGCGGAATTCAGCGCTGTAATTTTCGAAAGATCAATTTGCGGATGGACGCCTCGTTGTTCCAACGCTCGCAAAACTTCCTCTGTCGGAATGTTCCCGATAAGTTCGTCTTGCGCGAAAGGACAACCGCCTAATCCGCCGATCGCAGAATCGAATCGCCGGCAACCAGCATCATATGCGGCCAGGACTTTATCCGTCGCGCTCGAGCGCGTGCTGTGCATGTGGACACCGAGCTCGATTCCTTCGCAGTCGCGCAGAACCTTCGCCACGACGCGTTGAATTAGATCCGCGTCAGCCGCGCCTACCGTGTCCGCGACTGAAACCGACGGCACGCCGATCGCGCTGATTTTCTGCACCGCCGTGCCGACATTCGTTTCGCTCCACGGATCGCCGTACGGATTACCAAAGGCCATTGAAATGTACGCGACCATGTTGAGTCCGGCTTCATCCGCGATTTTCTTAATTCCTTTCATCACCGCATAATTTTCGCCGGGCGATTGATTTTGGTTTCGTCGCAAAAACGTTTCCGAGATTGAAAAGGGGTAGCCGAGTGTATTCACCGCTTTGGTTGCAATCGCGCGAGCCGCGCCTTTTTCGTTAACGACGATTCCGATGATCTCGACGTCGTTAGGCGGTTGTAGCTGCTTGAGCACTTCCTCGCTGTCGGCCATTTGCGGCACCACCTTGGGTGACACAAAGCTTGCAGCGTCAATGTGCTTGAAGCCTCCCGCCATCAACGCGCGCAAATACGCGACCTTGCGCTCAGTCGGAATTTGAATCTTAAGTCCCTGCCACGCATCGCGCGGGCATTCGATGATCTTGACGGAATCCATTATCGGAAGTTAGTGCATCAATCCTCTTTATGTCTGTCGTTCTCATCGAAAAGCAAAACCCGCACGTCAGCGTTGTCACATTGAATCGTCCCGAACGACGCAACGCCTTGACGGTTGAGTTGATGAAAGAATTGATCGTCGCGGTCGAATCGATCGAGGCGGACGAAAAGCAACGCGTGTTAATCCTGCGCGGCGCGGGCAAGGTTTTCTGCGCCGGCCTTGATTTACAGGAAACCGCCGTGACGCAGGACGCGCATGCCTCCGCTGAAATCGTCGCCAAGACTCTGATCACGCTGAGTCAGACACGACTGATAACAATCGCAGCTGTCCACGGCGCGGCGGTCGCAGGTGGCGCTGGTTTAATGTCGGCGTGCGATTTCGTCATTGCCGTGGCCCACACGAAATTCGGCTATCCGGAAGCGAAACGCGGCCTGGTCGCCGGATTGGTTTTGACTTTTCTTCGCCGGCAATTGCACGAACGACACATCCGCGAACTGCTGCTCACTTCCGAATTGATCGGTTCCCAACGCGCATATGAAATCGGACTGATCAATCGCGTGGTTGCGCCTAACGAGTTAGAAAGCGAGCTGCAGAAAATTGTGCACGACATTTTACAAAACGCACCCGGCGCTCTTTCCAATACCAAACGCCTGATCGAGGAACTTTGGTCCACCACGGTGAGACACGACGTCGAACGCGCTCTTCGACATCACATGCAGGCGCGCGAATCCGCGGAGGCCAAGGAAGGCATCGCAGCGTTTCTGGAAAAGCGCCCACCGAATTGGGCGCAACAATAGCGCGAGTTATGTCTTCACCGACTGCACGCGTCTTCATCGTTCGTCATGGTGCGACAATCCTGAGCGCGGAAGATCGTTTTGCGGGCGAGACCGATGTTCCGCTTTCCGACGAAGGCCGCGAACAGACGCGACACCTCGCAAATCGTTTAAGGGCAGAAAAAATTTCTGCGGTCTACGCTTCGCCACTCGGTCGCACGATGGAGACAGCACGCATTCTCGCGGAACCGCACGGACTCGAAGTAAAGGCGCGCGATGGTCTGCGCGAGATTTCGCACGGCCATTGGGAACAAATGACGCGCCGAGAAGTGGAACAAAAATTCCCCGAAGAGATGGAGGAGTGGGAAAAAGATCCTTACACTTTCGCTCCGGAAGGCGGCGAGAGCGGACTCGCCGTTACGGCGCGTGCGCTTCCTGTCCTTTTAGATTTGGTGCGGAAACATCAAGCCTCGTGCATCATTATTGTTTCGCACAAAGCGACGATTCGTTTGTTACTCAGCTCGTTGCTTGGTTTTGATCCGAGACGTTACCGCGATAATCTCGATCAAAATCCGGCTGCCTTGAACATCGTAGACTTTAAGGATTCCACCCGAGCGCGCCTGACTTTATTCAACGACACATCTCATTACGCCGAGATCGGGCAGGCAATTCCTGGAGTTCCGGGAACCAGGCTTTCCAAGTGGTGGAACGACCGCGCCGAATCTTAATTTTGCCTAACGAAAAGCCGCGGTCGCAGTCGGAATTTTGAATTTTTCGATTTCTTCTTTGACTTCGTGAAGGAAGTTGGCGGCGCCGGCGCCGTTTACGACGCGATGATCGAAGGTGAGCGATAGCGTTATCACTTCCGCCATCTGGTTTTTCTTCGCGTCACCAATCATTTCATTGTGCGCGGAGCCGACGAATAAAGTGCCGATCGATGGCGGGACCACAATCGGCGCGGCTGCGCGCACGCCGAAGGCGCCAAGACTGCTAATGACTACGGGCGCGTTCACCGCGTCGACACGGCCACTGCGCGTTTCCTCGACGGTTTCATTGTAGCGCTGCACAAAATTTGGCCAGTCGCGTTTGTTCGCGTTTGTGACGACGGCCGTGGCAAGACGATCGTCTTCGAGCGCAACAGCAATGCCGAGATCGAATTCGTCGCTCTCAACAATTTGATCGTCTTCCAGCATGAGACGGCGAAAGGGAGCATGTTTTTCCATCGCGCGTACGACTGCCCACGCGAGCATGACGGACGGTGACGGAGCATTCTTCCCATCTTTTTTCTTCGCACTCTCGCGCGTTTTTCGAATCGCATCCCAACGCGCATCGATTTGCAAATTTGCCGGCACGACGCGGCTAAGACGACGCGTGATGGTCGGTGAAAGCGCAGGCTCTATCCCGTCTGTTTTTCGCGGAGCCGGCGTAACGCGTCGCGCCTCTGCCACCGGCGCGCTTTCAGTTACACCATTCGGTTTTTCGTCCGAAGAAATCTCGGTTGCGTGTTCGATCTGATCTTCTAATGCGGCTTCTTCGCCTTCGACAAGAATCGTTCCGAGCTCCTGGTCGATCTCAACGTTTGCGCCGACTTCCGTTTTCCATTCGCCCATTGTTCCTGCAAAGGACGATTCGATTGGATAAACCGCCTTGTCGGTTTCGACTTCGCACAGCGGATCGTCGTGTTGAATTTTGTCGCCTGCTTTTTTCAGCAGACTAACGACTTTGGCGGCGCGAATTCCTTCGCCCATGATTGGAACAACAATTTTTTGCGAACGTCCTTTCGATAGCGCGCTCGAGCGATCGTTCGAAACGCGGACAGTTTCAGAAACTTGCATCGTCGGTTCCGGCTCCCGACTAATGGCGGTTCGCTCGGTTTTCATCGCAACCGAACGTTTGATCGCCTCAACAATCCGTTCGACATCGGGCAACGCCGCGTATTCGTAAATCGGATTGTAACCGATCATGACGTTGCCCTTTGTCACAAGCATCGGCGGGCTGACCATCGCGCTCCAGATGTCGGGTTGGCCGGCAAGATGCGAAATAATCATCTGACCGACGCTGCAACTGCCCGTGTCTTCTTGGATAATAACGACGCGTCCCGTTTTGCGCACCGATTCCTCGATTGTCGCGGTGTCCCAAGGCGAAATAGAGCGCAAATCAATCAACTCGATGCTGACATCAGCTCCGATTTTCTCGATGGCTTCGAGTGATTTCTCGACCGTGTTGCCCCATGCAATCAGCGTAACGTCCGATCCATTTTGATGTTTACGCGCGCGCCCTAACGGAATTGCGCGGATTGGTTTCGCGGATTCGCGTTCCGCCCAGAACATATGTTTCGGAATCAGAAAAAGGACCGGATCCTCGCAGTGCATCGCCGTCCAGAGCAAACCGGCTGCATCCTCGGGCGTGCTCGGAACGACAACACTCAGGCCGGGATAATGCGCGAAGACTGATTCGTTAGCCTGACTATGCCAAAGCGAACCGCCCGGCAGGTAGGCGCCGTACGGTGCATAAATCACCATCGGACATTTCCATTTTCCAAATGTGCGCCAGCGCAACGTCGCGATGTTCGTGACGAGTTGGTTAAAGCCCGGGTAGATGAAATCGATAAATTGAATTTCGAAGACCGGCCGCTTTCCATACGACGCCAGACCGCAGGCGACTCCGAGAATTGTCGATTCAGCGAGCGGTGAATTGAAAACCTGCTCGGGAAATTCCGTGGAAAGTTTTTGCGTGAGACGAAAGACGCCGCCTTTCGGATCCTCGACATCCTCTCCAAAGATAATGCGATTCGAATTTTCTTTCAGGCCAGCGCGCAGCGTTTGGTTCACGGTATCGCCGATTCTGTATTTGCCGGCCGGAAGAATTTCGTCATCGAGCTCGGGTAAATCACCGCGCACATTCAGCTCCAGTTCCTTCGGAGAGGGATCTTCTGCTTTTTCCGCTTCGGAATATTCTTTGCGAATGCGTTCTTTAATTTCGTTTTCGAGTTTCGAAAAGTCTTCCGCGTTGATGACGCCCTGTTCGATCAAACGATCCTTCCAAACTTTGACCGGATCCTTCTGCTCGAGCAGCGCGATCTCATCAGCGCTGCGATAAAGTTTGTGATCGTCGGAACTAGTGTGACTGGAAAGGCGCTCCATCATCACCCAGAAAAATGCCGGGCCTTCACCGGCGCGCATTCGAGCAATTGCATTTGCCGACGCTTCGTAAACTTTCTCGACGTCGTGGCCGTCGATCGTCTGCCAGTCGTTAGGCTGAAGCACATCAAGCGCGAGCGGATTAATCTCACGCGTCGGACTGCTGATCCCGTAAGCGTTGTCTTCAACCAGGAAAAGCACTGCGAGTTTTTTCTCTTTCGCGAAACAAATCGCCTCGTAAACATCGCCCTGGCGCGACGCGGCATCACCGACTGTCGTGACGACGATGTCATTCTTTCCGTCGAGCTGCATCCCCCAGGCCATTCCGCAAGCGGGCAAAAGTTGTGAACCGGTTGGCGTCGGCACGCTCCATATATGGAGATCGGCATCGCTGTAATGCGACGGCATCATGCGTCCCGCGCTGCCGGTCTTTCGTTTCGCAAAATATTCGAGACCGAGTTCGAGCGTCGTCATTCCTCGGCCGAGAACAAGTCCGCGATCGCGATAGTAGGGCACGATGTAATCGTCCGGTTGCATTTGGACGGAAACGGCCGCGAGCGCTTCGTGTCCCATTCCGGAAACGTGGAAATGGCCTTTGCCCTGACGATTCAGGTTTTGCTCGCGCAAGTCGGCGTGACGACTTTCGAGCATGATAGTGAGGAGTCGAAGCTTGTCCTCTTTGGTCAAAGCGGCCATAGATTTATTTGCTGTTGTTAAGGGAAAACAACTGCTCTGTCTTTGCAACGCTTTTCCAGATGTTTCTCGATGCCACGCGCCCGTAGTTTAATTTTGTGAAGCCGCAAGCATTGAAATCTCGAGAGGGCAGGGGATTAATCGAACGTTACCGCGAGTTTCTTCCGGTAACGGGAGGGACTCCTGTCATCTCGTTAGGCGAAGGAGGGACGCCGCTCGTTTTTTCTCCGCGACTGAGTGAGATCGTCGGGCGTAACTGCGAAGTTTTCCTGAAGTGCGAAGGACAAAATCCAACGGGATCGTTCAAGGATCGCGGAATGACAGTCGCCGTTTCGAAAGCGGTCGAAAATGACGCGACACTTTTGCTCTGCGCTTCCACCGGAAACACATCGGCTTCGGCAGCTGCGTACGCAGCGCGCGCCGGGATTCGCTGCGGTGTCGTGCTCCCGTCCGGAAAAATTGCGCGCGGCAAACTTCTGCAGGCGATCGTTTACGGCGCGACGATCGTGACGATCGATGGAAATTTCGATGACGCGCTGCGCATCGTCCGGAAACTCGGGCAACGTCGTGACGTCGCGATCGTTAACTCGATCAATCCCGATCGCATTGCCGGACAGACTACGGCCGCGTTTGAAATTGTGGACTCGTTAGGCGAAGCGCCCGCTTTGCATCTCTTGCCGCTCGGCAATGCCGGGAACATCACCGCATATTGGGCGGGATATCGAGCCTATCGTGACGCGAACAAGTCGAGCTCTCTTCCCGCGATGGTTGGTTTTCAGGCAACGGGCGCAGCACCGATTTTTCGAGGGCAGGTTATCGATAAACCGGAAACCGTCGCGTCAGCGATTCGCATTGGGAATCCGGCAAGCTGGGAAGGTGCGACAAATGCGGTCAAGGAATCGAAGGGCGCTGTCGACGTTGTTACTGATGAAGAAATCCTTGAAGCGCAACGGTGGCTCGCAAGTCACGAAGGAATTTTTGTCGAACCGGCAAGCGCAGCCCCCATCGCCGGGCTTTTCAAATCATGCGATCAGGCGCGCAGACCCGCTTATTCATTTGCGAAGATTGCTTCCGGTTCGCGGATTGTTTGCACGTTGACCGGACATGGATTGAAAGATCCCGACGTGGTCGGCGAAAATATTGAGCAACGGAGCGTTCCGCCTAACGAACAGGACGTTTTACAAGCGCTCGGGTTGTGAGCCCGAATTTGACACGAGCGACACATCAGCGAAAACCATCCGGTCTGCGTTTCGATTTCTGGAAATATCTAGTGTGAACTGACCATGCGTCTCATCGTCCAAAAATACGGCGGCACATCGGTCGGCACTTCCGAGCGCATCCGCGCGGTGGCCCAACGCCTCATCGAAACGCAACGGGAGGATTGCCGCGTGGTCGCCGTGATTTCGGCAATGGCCGGCGTTACTGACAATCTGATCAAACTTGCGCAGGAAGTTTCGCCGGCTCCCACGCAACGCGAAATGGACATCTTGCTTGCCACGGGCGAACACACTGCCAGTGCGCTGACCGCCATGGCCGTGAATGCGCTGGGCGGCCGCGCGATTTCACTGACGGGTGCGCAAGCGGGAATTCTCACGGACCGCGTTCACACAAAAGCAAAGATCGCCAACATCACGCCGCGGCAAATTCACGAATTGTTGGCCGACGATTACATCGTGATCGTCGCCGGTTTTCAGGGACAAACTGCGGAAGGCGAGACGACCACGCTTGGGCGTGGCGGTTCCGATCTCACTGCAATCGCCTTGGCGGGCGCTTTGGAAGCTGACGCCTGTCAGATTTTTACCGATGTCGACGGCGTTTTTACCTGCGATCCGCGCGTCGTGGCTGAAGCGAAGAAAATTGACGAGATCGCTTACGACGAACTCCTTGAGATGGCGGGGGCAGGTTCAAAAGTCATGCAATCGCGCGCAGTCGAGTTCGCGAAAAAATTCGGCATTCCGTTTGAAGTTCGTTCCAGTTTCAAAGGCGAAGCTGGCACCATCGCCAAAGACGAGACGGCAAACATGGAAAACGTGGTCGTGCGCGGCGTCAGTGTGGATCGCAAACAGGCGAAAGTGACAGTTGCGGGTGTACCGGATCAGGCCGGGATCGCCTCCGAAGTATTTTCCGCGATCGCAGCTGCTAACATCATTGTCGATATGATTGTGCAGAACGTCTCGACCGACGGCGTCACCGACATTTCATTTACAATTCACGAGTCGGAATTGAAACAGGTAGAAAGTCTTCTCGCGCCTGTCATCGCGCAAATTCGCGCGGCGGGTCTCGTAACAAGAAGCGGCGTTGCGAAATTGAGTGTTGTCGGAATTGGAATGCGTTCCCATTCCGGCGTGGCGGCGCGATTGTTTGAATGCCTTGGCAAAGGCGGGATCAACATTCAGCTGATCTCGACCTCGGATATCAAAATCGCCGTCGTCATCGACGAGAGCGATTTGGAACGCGCCGCACAGCTGACGCACGAAGGTTTTGGCTTGGCCCGCCTCGCGCCCACCGTCGGAATAACCTCGCTGCCGGGCGTCTAGTGCTCGCGCACCTGATTCACGTAGAAATCAGGGGTGCCTTGGATTCGCATTTTGTAGCCGAACACGCCCGCACTAAAAATCGCGACGCCGAGATGGTCCAACCCTGGTCCCCTGGTGCGATCGGCTTTTGTCGCTTGCTTCCAGGCGCTGCCATCTTCCAATCGAATAATATTGCTTCCGGTGAGGCCGTAGAATGGTCCAACGATTCGACTGACGACGACATCGAACTTCCTTCGGCCTTCCTTGGTGGCTTGGACTTCCGTTGTCTTAACGGTCGTTTCGCGATAACCGTGCAACCACTCATTGAGTTTCTGCAGTTCTTCCGGCGAAAGTTTACTCAAGCCCGCGGCCTTGAATTGATCCGACGACATCATCTTCTCGATGTCGCCGGATTCTTGCTGCGCCAATGTGATCGGGGTCGGGGAAAATACCGCTATCGCTAAAACAAAAAACGAAATTAATAGATGACGCCCGCCGAAAGTGATCATGAGGCAGTCAAACTAACAGGCGCGTTCCAAGGGTCAAGCACACCGGCGGACGTTGAAGCAATAAACCATTTCTTCGGAGCCAGAAATCTTGCGCAAGCGCGCAATTCGGCCGAATCGATGTATAAAACCGGCACCACGTTACTCGAGTAATTAGTCTTGTTAATGCCAATAACCTAAGAGTTAACACTCCAACGTGTCGTGCGATTACGACGTCAGCCGCTTTTCCATTCGGACATGCTCGACTTCCCCAAATAAGGTCTCGGCCGATCCGACAATAATGTATTGATGCTTGAGATAAAAAGGGATCGCTGGCCGGCGCGCATTCAGAACGATCTGATTCGCACCACGGGATTGAGCACGTCGTTCCAGCGCCAACAGAATTCGGCCACCCAAACCGCGGCCCGTCCACGCAGGATCGACCGCCATAAAGCGAATTTGCGCATCTGTTGGGGAAAGGAAGTGCACGCGCCCGAGGGCGATAGGAATGCGCGCAGCATCACAGATCATTAAATGAATGCTGTCATCCTCGCGTTCATCGCGTTCGCTTCCGCGCGGCTGGCCCCAAGGTGATCGTAAGACTCGCCACCGCAGATCGAAGTATTTTTTCCAATCCGCTTCCGAGACAGGCTGGGTTACCGAGTATTCCTGTTGGTGCTGATCTTTCGACTCTGACACGCGAAAATTGAGACGAGGGAAGAGCTAAACACAAGCACCGCGCGCCCATCTACCTTCACAATAACATCATACAATATATGTCATATGAAATGCGTCGGTGTTGGGTCTAGGTCGGTATGGTTTCTATGGCTTGGGAGGATTCGGTAAATGAGTCTCCCAGAAAGCAGATCGGAGCGGCGCGGTAATGTCAGCGAGTTGCTGGGCCAATACGTCATAAAACGCTTTGCGTCCCAGCCTAGCGAGTTCATCGAGATGAAAGCCGCGCTGGACAAGTTCAATCTCAAGTGTCTTGAGCGCCACCTTGCTTGCAGGAAACGAGAGAGAATATCGGAACAAGAACAAATCCAAGAGCGGACTCGAACTTTGGAACAACTTTCCAAAAACCCCGACATTATCGGCCATTATCAATTCAGTCATATCGGGAATGTGCGGAACGTAATTGCGTCCTTTTTTGTTCGTGTAGGTACCATGTTTGAAGAAATTCTGTGGGTTTCTAAAGACGTCTGGGCTGTCTTGGTCAGCCATTGTCTTCATCAATGGAGACGGCTCTACTTTCTGTTCTCTGCATACCGTAAACAGGATTCCTTGCACGGCAGACGCAAGGGTATGAATGGAGATAGGTTCTGAGACTACAATTTTATCCTCGTGGTGGAACCACAGCCATATTGCCGTTTCGAGCTGCGCTTTCGCAGCCGCCTTGTTTGTCACCAATTGAAGCGAGGCTAATAGCTCCTCAAATGATCTGGGGTCAGAAATTGAATAGCTCACTGGATTGGACAAGTAACAAAGCAAAGATTACACGTTTCCTATGCCAGAACGCGACGAGAATCAGCAAGCTATCCGTAACGTCGAAAACATTACGGACTCCGAGCCAGTCAATGGCGAAGAGCTTGTCCAGTCCGACGATCTCAAGCGCCAGTTCCGAGAAGCCAAGGAACGGTTATCTAAGCCATCTGGCGAGAAGTCCGTCTAGCAGCGCGGACAGATTCGATTCGCGCTTTAGCGCCTTATCCACGTTCGCTTCGGTAAGCGAAACGGAATATCCGCGCTTGCCTTCTGACTTCCGACCAGAGCCTTTCCGTTTCCCGCCCCATGAAAGAATATTATCTTTTCGTGTTGACATTGACTTGAATTTATATCATTGTTTCGAGAAAGCAAATCGAAATATGGACAATCGAAAACTCTCCAAAGAAAAACAGACTTTAGTTTTGATGGCGCTCTGTGAAGGGCTGCCAGTTCGGGCCGTTGCTCGGATGTACAAAGTCGGCAAGGGCACTATCACGAGAGTAATCCGCGAGACTGGCGCGGCCTTCGCCGATTACATGGACAAAGAGTTGCGCGACCTTCCGTGCCTGCGAATCGAGATGGATGAGCAGTGGCAATACGTAGGTTGCCACGCTGGACGGATGGTGAACAAAGAAAAAGGTCGTGGCGACTTCTGGCTATGGGCTTGCATCGACGCAGACACGAAACTTGTGTTCTCTCACAAGGTTGGGAAGCGCGATTGGATGACTGGATTCACTTTCGTTGGAGACGCAAAAACACGCGTAAGAGGTCCGGTGCAAATAGCTACGGACAATCTTCCCGCGTATCCATTCCACATTCGGACACACTTCGGTTACGAAGGCTATTCTTACGGGACAGAAACAAAGGTATTCGGCGAGCCGAAACTACCGGACGGCACACTGGCACGTCTTGGACGCAATGAAGGCGTCCGCAAGATGGAGACAGTGGAGCGCAAAGAGGTAGTAGGCTCGCCGGACTTAGGCAGCCTTACCACGAGCCACATTGAACGGGCATTCCTAACCGTTCGGCAGGAACTAAAGCGATTTCAGCGCAAGGGCCTCGGATACAGCAAAGACCTTGAGACTCACAAGCTGGCGATTGCGCTTCACCTAGGCGTTTACAATTTCGTTCGCAAACACAAGACGCTAGGAACCACGCCAGCGGTTGCGGCAGGCGTTGAATTAGAACGCTGGAGTTTAGAACAGGTAGTCGAAATGACTGCGGAATATCTCCGCAAAAAAGAGGACGCGAAGTTTGAAAAGGCTTTTGCGAAGGCTGGAATATGATTACGGCGCTGGCGTGGCTTCCGCTTCGGGTATCGTTGACGCTTGTGGCGCTGCTGACGGTAGTAATTCTGCCGTGGGCGTTGCTGACGATGCGACGGTCGGCGATGCCTGCGGCGATGGCGTTGGCGATGGTTGGGATGATGTGGCGGGGAGAAGCTTGGAAAACGGTATATCTAAGAGAACAAGCCCAACTGTTCCAATGCCTGCAACAATTGCCCAAAACAGCGTTTTTCGACCCATCGACATTGCCTCTCCGTGATGAAGTTCGTTTTGTTCTTGGATTCGGCGAAGTTCAATCTCTCGACGTAAGAGCTCCAGCCGTTGCTCTGACTGGTGTTCCTTTAAATACTTTTGGGCCTCGTGGAGCAGATTATAAAGCTCTTCTAGTTTTACGAGATTCAGATCATGCAGCAGATGTGGCTCTGTCGAGTCTCTCACGTACCGCCACGTTTCATTTGCCTCTCCAAAATTTGAGGGAAGAGAACGATTACTCACGGTCCGGCATTAAATCAGAACCAGAATCTAATTACCATACCAATGCAGGCCCAACACCAATGCGTCGGTGCTGGGTGGTCATTCGGTATTGAAATTATAGGATCGGTTTGCCTGTCGTGGTAGCCTTCGGCATGTGTAAGCCGAGATTTCTGACCGCAGAAGATTTGCTAGAGAAAACAGACAGCCTCGTAAAGAAGCTACTAGAGATTCATGTTGTTCAGAAAGTCCCGTACGATGCGGATTTCGTTCTGGCGTTCCAAGCCGCGACAATGCTGATTTCGCCAGCTTTGAATAAGCCGACGTATCTAGACGTGATTGTTGGCACCCCTCCGTTTGAGATTCAGATCGGCCATCACAAGCTGACTTTTCATCAGTCGGATGTGGCTCTTGCCACAACTTGGAAGAACGCCGTCCTGCTAAACTTTGAGGCAATACGTCAGTAGGAGCTTCGATACCGAACTGTCGTGATCTTAGAGGAGTTTGTTCACGGGTTTTTGAACATAAGACCTGAACCTCTCGCCAGAATTGCCGTCTCTCATTTATATCCCAAAGTAGTTCCGACAGATAGCGGATACGTGGACGCGACGACTGCATCTTAAATTCCCGCCTCCGCGAAAGCCTCTTCAAACTCGGCATCTTCTTTGCGCCGCATGTAACCGGCGGTCATATCAACTACGCGTTCTAAGCTCCACGGTTCCCATTCAACTCCTGCCGCGACCAATGCGTCGGCATTGGTGGGCTTTGCGTATGGTTTCTTTAAGAAACCAGCCAAAAGCAGTGGCGGCGATCAACGCCTTCACTGTTTGAAGATCAGGCTTGTGCAGGTCACGCCGGCTTCGGCCTTTTGCAGTTCCGAACAGTCGAGCGTTCGGACGTGAAATCCTCGTCGCTCGAGTAACGTCCGAGTCTTGGGAAATGAATCAGAGATGATGATGACGTCTTTGACTAGCAATGCGTTCGCGGCTGCTGGCTCTTCGATAGGAACATTGATGAGTTCAAATTCGCGAAGCCGCTCCGTGCCTAACGAGGATTGGTTAACGAGAAGGGTGTTCTTACCGATATAGGAACACGCACTCTTTAGATGAAGGCAATCTCTCATTTCGACAGCCCGCACCTGGTAATCATAAGGCCGAAGCACTTCAGCTAACTGATCGACGCCCTGCTGATTCGTGCGTTGGGATAGCCCTACGAATAGTAACCGATCAACGCGCATGACATCGCCGCCTTCCAGCGTTGCGGGTTCAACAAGAAACTTGAGCGGTCGATAACGCGAGAGAACCTCTGCCAGGCTTCGAGCTTCAGGTCGCCTGCTCGAAGCACCCATATTCGAAATGATTGCTACTTCGTCCAACACCACCGCTGGATCTTCCACAAAGACGGCATCGGGAAGTTCGGGCTCGGCCGGAAGAGATACGATCTCAACGCCTAGTTCGCTTAAACAATCTTGATAAGCCTTGTGCTGCGCGATTGCTTTGGAAACATCGATTAACTGTCGCTGGTGAAATGACAGCTCGCAGTTGTTGATGCTCGGACTGACTTCGCGAGTAATTGCGATCAGGCCCATAGGTGGACTGCTAGAGGACCTTGAAGCGTGCGGTCAAACTCAGACGTTACTTCCGCTCCACTTCAACTTCTGGCGAACGACGCTGAAGAAGGAAACTTCCGGTAAGACAGCGAGCGGAAGAGTCTTCTTCGCCTTGCGCACAACCACGGTGGACCCTTGCTCCACTCGCAGCGGTTCACGGCCATCAAGCGTGAGGAAAACCGGATAATCGGGATCGGTCGCCTCGATTTCGATAACAGAAGTCCCAGCGACAATGATCGATCGATTCGTCAGCACGTGCGGACAAATGGGCGTGATGACGAGTACTCCCGATTCGGGCTCAAGGATCGGTCCGCCCGCAGAAAGTGAGTACGCGGTCGAGCCAGTCGGCGTCGCAACAATCAAACCGTCGGCGTTGAACTCGGTCAGTGCTTCTCCGTCGACTAGCGTCCGCAACAAGACCAGGCGGGAAAGTTCGCCACGACTCAGAACTGCATCGTTCAGAGCTATCATCTTGCCGGTCTTTTTTCCGGAAGCGGTCTTGACCGTTACTTCCAGGAGCGCGCGTTCGCTAAAATTGATTCTATCCCGGGCGATGCATTCGACGGCTTCGCGATAAGCTGAGGAATTGGCACAGGTTAAAAAACCTAACGAGCCAACGTTGATTCCAAAGATCGGTTTGACCATTTCGCCGAGGTGGCCGGCGACATGGAGAATGGTCCCGTCTCCGCCTAACACGACCAGGAGATCTGCCTCAGCTCCCATCTGCGAGATCGACAACTCAGACTTCTTTCCCGCAATCGCAGCGCTATCTTTTTCGATCAAAACGGAGATCGAATAGCGAGCGAACTCTTGCGCCACGTTGTTGATCAACTCGGCGACGCCGGGCTTTTTCGTGTGCGCGATCAGGCCGATTGTTTTCGGAGGCATATAAAGAATTCAACATTGCCTTCAGTCCCGGTAATGGCAGATGGGACAACTCCGGCGATCGACACTCGCGGATTTTTCTCCAGAAAGCTTGCGATTTTCTGCGTCGCCTTTTCGTGCAACGCTGGATCGCGCACAATTCCACCGCGTCCGACGTCCGCGCGTTGCAATTCGAATTGCGGTTTGATGAGCGCGAGAATCACACCGTTTGCAGTTACCAAGTCGATGGCGTTGGGCAAGATCAAAGTCAGTGAGATAAAGGAAACGTCGATCACGCAAATGTGCACCAGCTCGGGCACGTCCGCTTGCGAGAGAAAACGCGCGTTCATCTTTTCGTAAACGATCACGCGCGGATCGTTCCGCAGTTTCCAGGCGAGCTGGCCGTGCCCCACATCAAGCGCGTATACCTTTGTCGCGCCGCGCTGCAGCAGGCAATCAGTGAATCCGCCCGTTGATGCTCCGATGTCCAACGCCACCTTGCCGCCAACATCGATCGCGAAGTGATCCAGCGCGCCCGCCAACTTTAATCCACCGCGGCTGACGTATTGACGAATCGGTTCGACTTCGATGGTCATCGTCGGATCGACCAGCAACGACGATTTCATCGCGACGCGATCGTTCACTTTGATTTCGCCCGCCATGATCGCGCGCTGCGCTTGTTCGCGGCTCGGGAAGAGACCTTTCTCCGTCAACACCGCATCCAGCCGCGATTTTTTCGCCATAAGATTTCTAATGTGGGAGCGGCCTTAGTGCCGCGACATTTTACGATCGGGGCGCTGAGGCCCCTCCCACATTTTAGAATCGTTCCCGCAAACATCCCTGATCGCGCGCTCGATCGCACCGATAGCTTTGTCTAATTGCTCTGGCGTAATGCAGAACGGCGGCATCAGAACAATGACATTTCGAATCGGTCGCGTGAGCAAACCATATTTTCGCGCCGCGAAACAAATGCGCGCACCCAATCGATTGTCACTGGAACCGTCATCGACTTCGATTCCCACAATGAAACCGCATTGGCGAATTTCTTTGACCACTTTGAGAGACCTGATCGATTCAAGATTGGTTGTTAGCAGCGCAATCTTTCCCTGTAGCGACTTGATGACGTTATCAGTCTCATAAATCTTCAAGCTCGCTCTCGCGGCCGCGCACGCCAAGGCGTTGCCAGTATAGCTATGCCCATAGAATAGCGTCTTCTCTCCGCAGGAGTCGCCGGAAAATTCCGAAAATATTTTTCCTGTAATAAGCGTTATAGCCAATGGAAGATAACCACCTGTCAGCGCTTTAGCTAGAATCATGATGTCCGGAATGACTCCTTCGTGGTCGCAAGCAAACATTGTCCCGGTTCGACCAAATCCAGTAAGAACTTCATCCGCAATTAAGAGCGCTTCATTGCGATTACACCAATCCCGAACTCCCTTTAACGTCCCTTCCGACCAAAGCCGGATGCCTGCTGCTCCTTGCACAATCGGCTCAATCACAACCGCCGCGATCTCACTAGCATTTCGCAGCTTCATCAGCTCTTCGAAGCTAGCGATCCGCGTTACAGGAACGCTCCAATTCTTGAACTCCGCCGAGAACATCGTTGCGGCCCCGAGGCTCGCGGCTCCCGCGGTGTCGCCATGGTAGCCATGATCGAACGCCACGAAGTGTGTTCGCGGCGATTTTTTCAATTTCCAAAACTGCGCCGCGATTCGCAGCGCTACTTCGATTCCCGTCGAGCCATCGTCGGAATAAAAGACGCGCGTCAATGTGTCGGCTGGAAAAAGCGCAACGATTTCGCGCGCCAATTCGATCGCCGCCGGATTGGTAAAACCAAGAAACGATGTGTGCGCGACACGATCCAGTTGTTCCCGAATCGCCGCATTGATCGCCGGATGATTATGACCGTGGATGTTGGTCCAGATGGACGAATTGCCATCGATGTATTCGCGACCTTCGCTATCTCTCAGCAACGCGCCGCGGCCTTCCACGAGAACGATCGGCTCGTGCTCGGGCGCGCACCACTCGTGCATTTGCGTAAAAGGATGCCAGACGAATTTCTTGTCGGCTGCCACCAGTTCCGCCGTGTTCCAATCATTCATCGAACGAATTCTCGTTCAGTAATTTCTCAACTGAAGCCAGATCTTCCGCCGAGGCCCGACGGCGCTGATATTTCCGGAAAATCACATCACGCAGCTCCTGCAAATCTGCCAGCAAAGGCCGATCGTAATAAGTCCAGCGTTCCTCTTCCGCGAACTTTGCCTGGAATTTCCACACGCCGCCGAACTTCGTCACTCGCACCTCGCGCTTGCGGCCGTCTGCATCCTTTTCCTTCCATATGTGTTGACTGCGCATCGCGCCGCCATCTTACATAACAATCTTGAAAGACGCAGGGAGATTGCTCGTTTACTTCATCGCCACACTTTTGCTCGGTGCGTTACTCGCACCGGTTTTGTATTGGTCGGTGCAATGGCTGGCCGCGCACCAGATTCTTGCGGTCCTCGCGCGCTATGACTTTGAGAAATTTTTCCATCGCGCTCTGTTGATCGCCGCAGTGGTACTGTTTTGGCCGCTCTTGCGTTCCTTAAATATTAAGAGCTGGAGCGAGCTCGGTCTTGCGCCTAACAAGCATCGCTTCCGCGATTTGCTCGCCGGTTTTTTGCTGGCCGTCATTCCCCTACTCTGCTGCATCGCGCTTTTGCTTCTGTTGCACGGTTACTCGATTCGAAATTCCGTGCGCTGGTCGGAACTCGACAACGTCATCCTCGCCAGTCTTTTCGTACCGGTGATCGAAGAATTGTTTTTTCGCGGATTGCTTCTCGGAATTTTGCTGCGCAGCGGAACTCGACTTGCCGCGCTCGTTTTAACTTCGGCGTTCTTCGCGATTCTTCATTTCCTCAAAGGTCCCGAGGAAACCGTCGCAACCGTCACCTGGATGTCGGGATTCGTTTCCCTCGCAAATTCATTCGATCAATTCCGCGATCTCGCTCTCGTCCTCGGAGGATTCACGACATTGTTTCTGCTTGGTTGCGTTCTGGCTGATGCGCGGATTCGCACACGTTCGCTCGCGCTCGCGATCGGATTGCATTGCGGATGGATTTTCGCCGCCGGACTTTTCAGCATCGTGGCGCGACCATCACAGATTGGTCTTCCATGGGTCGGGAAAAGCTTGCTCATCGGAATTGTGCCGCTTAGCGTCGGCCTCCTGACCTGGCTGCTCATGCACTTCTGGTTGAACCATGTCGCCTCTCGCGAAACTTGAGCCGCTTCGCGCGATCGTCTCGCTCTTTTATCCGCCGCTTTGCGTGGTCTGCTCGGCGAACATTGAGCATGAAAAATATCTCTGCCCTCAGTGCATCGAGAAAGCGCCCCGCATCAAACCGCCTTTCTGCGAGAAATGCTCCGAACAATTCGACGGCGCGATCACCGGTAGCTTTTCCTGCGCGAACTGCGCGCATCGTCATCTCCATTTCGATGCTGCCGTCTCGCGTTATCGCAGTCGCGGCATCGTCCGCACGCTGGTGCACCAATTTAAGTACGGCCGGCAATTTCATCTGCGCCATCCGCTGGCCGATTGGTTAGGCGAAACGCTCCATGATCCGCGTTTGCGCGACCGACGTTTCGATATCGTTGTCCCCGTGCCGCTGCATCCGGCGCGGGAACGCGAGCGCGGTTTTAATCAAGCGCGCGTGCTGGCGGATTTGTTAGGCGCAAAAATATCCGTTCCCGTTCGTCCCTCTCTCGAGCGCATTCGCTTCACCACCACCCAGACCGCGTTCGATCGCACCGAGCGCATGGAAAATTTGCGCGATGCCTTTCGTTTACGACCGCAGGCGCCCGTGCAAGATTTGCGCGTGCTTCTCATCGATGATGTCCTGACGACCGGTTCGACTTTGAGCGAATGCGCCCGCGTCCTGAAAAAGGCGGGCGCGATTTCTGTTCACGCCGCCACCGCTGCACGCGCATAACCCATGGCAATCTTCAAAAAACCGTCGATCAAAACGCAGAGCCGCAAGAGACGCGAAATGCCGCCGGGGCTCTTTCAAAAATGCCCGGGCTGCGGCGAAGTCATTCACGAGATCGAACTCACCGAAAACCAGCGCGTTTGTCCGCGTTGCGATTATCACTTCGCCATGTCGGCCAAGGACCGGATCGCTGGCCTGCTCGACCAAGAGACGTTCATCGAAACCGATTCGGGCTTGAGCTCAATCGACACCTTGAAATTTCAAGGCATGGCCTCCTACAAAGATCGGCTGCGCAAATATCAGGACAATACCGGCTTGGTCGACGCGGTTCTAAGCGGTCACGGATTTATCGATGGCTACAAAGTTGCGATCGCAGTGATGGATTTCAGTTTTCTTGCCGCAACCATGGGTTCGGTGGTGGGCGAAAGAATTACGCGCACGATCGAGTACGGCACGAAGAATCAAGCCGCCGTGATCATCGTCTGCGCTTCAGGCGGAGCGCGCATGTACGAAGGCATGCTCAGCCTGATGCAAATGGCAAAGACAAGCGGCGCGCTTGCGCGTCACGCCGAGGCGCATCTGCCGTATATTTCCGTCCTCACCAATCCGACCACCGCAGGCGTTATGGCCAGCTTCGGTTCGTTAGGCGACGTCATTGTGGCGGAGCCCGGGAGCATGATTGGATTCGCCGGACCGCGCGTGATCAAGGAAACAACGCACCAGGATTTGCCCGAAGGTTTCCAGACGGCGGAATTTCTCGAAGAGCACGGCTTGGTCGATCTCATCGTGCATCGCAAAAACATGCGGCCGCAGATCAGCCAATTCCTCAGTTACTTTTCCACCCCGCAGTGAACGTGGGAGGGGCCTTCCCGGAACGCCGAAGCGAAGCGAAGGAGGCAGTGCCGCGACCTTTCACTTCTTATCAAGAAGCTCTTTCCTGGCTTTACGGCACTCAGCTTTTCGGAATCAAACTTGGTTTGGAAAGTGTGCACCGCCTTTTCGCCGAGCTGAAAATTCCAGACCCCGCGCAGCGCATCATCCACGTCGCGGGCACGAACGGAAAAGGTTCCGTCTGCGCCATGATCGATTCCATTCTGCGCGCGCAAGGTTATCGCAGCGGTCTGTTCACCTCCCCTCACCTCGTCAGCTTTCGCGAACGAATTCAGATCAACGGCGAAATGATTTCCGAAAGCGACGTTGCGCTTGGCCTAACGAAGATTCGCGATCGCGTCGCAGACTGGGATCCGCATCCCACGTTTTTTGAAATCATCACCGCGCTCGCTTTGCTCCATTTTCGCGAACACGAAGCCGAATTCGTTATCCTCGAAACCGGCATGGGCGGTCGCCTCGATGCCACGAATGCCGCGCAACCGATTGTCTCGGTCATCACGCCGATCGATCTCGATCACCAAAAATGGCTGGGTCATACTTTGATCGCAATCGCCGGCGAAAAAGCGGGAATCATCAAAGCCAAAACGCCCGTTGTTTCCGCGAGGCAGTTACCTGAAGCCGAAAAGATCATTCGCGCACGTGCCACCGAATGCGAAGCGTCGTTACAATTCGTTAGGGAAACTTACTCGGGCGAGGTCGCGCTCGTTGGCACCCATCAAAAACAAAACGCCGCGCTCGCGATTGCGACTTTGCGTAGCGCAAGCATTGCGATCGACGACGCATCGATTGCGCGCGGTCTGGCAACAGTCACTTGGCCCGCCCGCTTTCAGCATTGGGACGAACGCACCGTCATCGACGGCGCGCACAATCCCGCGGGCGCACACATGCTTGCAGAAACCTGGCGCGAAAAATTTGCCGACGCTCGCGCCACGATCATTCTCGCCGTCCTGTCCGACAAAGATCTTGCCGGCATTTGCCGCGCGCTATCCTGCATCGCCGAACGTTTCCTCTTGCCTCGCATTCGCAGCGAACGTGCCGCACCTCCGGAGGATCTCGCGGCCATCCTCCGCGAAGCTGGTAGGGCGCGACCGCCGGGCGCGCCGACGATTGCAATTCAGACTGCCGACACTTTTGCCAACGCGCTCACGAAAGCCCGCTCCTACGGCGAAAGAATCCTCATCACCGGTTCACTCCATTTTGCCGGCGAAACGCTCGCTTTTTTAGAAGGTGTTCCCGCGGCCTACGAGGAATGTTTGCAATAAAGAGACGCGGGAGGATGCACAGCACACCATTTGAATCCCGAATCGAGCCGACTCGCGCGATTGGTATCAGTTTTCGTCAGCTCTAAGAGCGGAATCCCTCGCCGCGGATTGAGTCGCCCGGGCTTTCTTTTCCTCTTCCCGAAGCTACGATTCGATCCGCGGGAACAATGGCGTCGGTTTCCCGACAACATGCCCGTCCGGCAACTTCCCCCACTCCGCGTCGGCTAACGAGAAGCGCTCTTCCTTTCCGCTTAACTCCATCTTCCAATTGAGCTGATCGAAAATCCCATGCGCCGCCTTCGGTAAAACGGGCGAAATCAAAATCGCGATGATGCGAAGCGACTCGATAAGGTGGTACAATACGAAATCCAGATGTTCCTTCTCACCAGCTTCCTTCGCTAGTTTCCATGGCGCCGTAACTTCAACGATTCCATTTCCCAAAAGCCCAATATTGACCGCCATCCCAAGTCCTTTCGTCGGATTGCAGAAATCCACGGCTTCTTTGTAATTCGCTAGGGAGCGTGGAATTTCGACCTCGATACAATTTCGTAACTCCGCCGAACCAAGTCCGTCGGTGAGTTTATCAGCTGCTGACGTTTTGATAATTCCTTCTCGGTAGCGAATCGACATGTTCAACGAACGATTGAGCAAATTTCCAATCACGTTTGCCAGATCTGTATTCCAAGTCGTGATCATTAACGCCTCTACAAAGTCGGCGTCCTTACCGGTGACAATTTCTTTTGTAAGGTAGTAACGTACCGCTTCGCAGCTGTAACTGTCCGCCAGGGCATTTGGATCGATAACGTTACCTAACGACTTGCTCATCTTCGCGCCGGAAATATTCCACCATCCGTGCACAAGCAATTTAGGCATTTGTTCGTCGGGGAAACCGAGCGCGTGCAGCATAATCGGCCAATAAATTCCGTGCGCGGGGATCATGATGTCTTTGCCGATGACGTGCAGCGCGGGCCACCATTTTCGGAATTCGTTAGGCTGCGCGTCGAAGTCTTTGATCGCCGGATCGTAGCCGATGAAGCTGATGTAATTACTCAGCGCGTCGAACCAGACGTAGTTGACGAAATCGCGATCGAACGGCAATTCGATGCCCCAGCTCAAGCGCGATTTCGGGCGCGAGATGCAAAGATCGCCGGATAATTTTTCGACGGCGTTGACTAATTCCTTCTGACGAAAATCAGGCGTGACGAAATCAGTGTGCGATTTGAGAAATCCAAGCAACCAGTCTTTGTGGTCGCTCAGTTTGAAGTAATAATTTTCTTCTTCGCGGTGCTCGACTTGTCCCCACTCCGGACCAAACTCACCATCGAGCCCGCGCTCTTTGTCAGTGAGGAATTGTTCCTGGCGAATACTGTAATAACCGGCCTGTTTGTCCTTGTAGATTTGGCCTTCGTCGTAAAGACGCTGCAACATTCCCTGCACGCATTTCCTGTGCAATGGATCAGTCGTCGCGGCCCAGCGATCGTAGCGGACATCGAGTTTCTGCCAGAGCGCTTGAAATTTCTCGGTGATGTCCCTAACGAATTGTTCCGGCGATACTCCGGCCTTCTCCGCGGACTGCTGCACTTTCTGTCCGTGCTGATCGACGCCGGTGAGGAAGAAAACTTCGTCGCCTTTCAGTCGATGATAACGCGCCAGAACGTCGGCCAGGATTTTTTCGTAGGCATGACCGATGTGCGGCGGCGAGTTCGTGTAATCGATCGCCGTGGTGATGTAGAATTTATCGGGCATGCGCCGTTGACAGTGATGGAACCGAACGCACTGCGCAACTGCGTCGGCGCGACGGGCCGTCGCGCCCTACCAAAACTCAATGATGCGCGTGATGCGGTCCGCTGGAATTGCGAGAACGCAGATACAGAACGAGAAAAATCCCGCCGACCACGACCGCAACAATGTCGAGCCAGCTCGTGTAATTCCACGAGATCATGGCGTGTTGCACGGCGCTTGGCGGACGCGGCCCGGTCGGAATCAAACCACAAATGTTGAAGAGCAGATCGACGACGAGGCCGGCGATGACAGCAGCGATGTAGAAGATCACCGTGATGTAGGTCGCAGCGCGCGTGCCGTAATATTTTCCGTAGATAATAATGAGCGGGACGACGAGCAGGTCGGCGTAGATGAATGAAATCACGCCGCCGAAACTGATACCGTTCGCCCAAAGATGACTCGCGAGCGGAATGTTGCCGACCGAACAGACAAACGATGCGATGGCGATGATCGGACCGACGAGTGCGTTCTCAATCAAATGCAGAGCGCCTGAATCGCTCTGCAGAAAGAGCGCGCTCCACCAGGAATGTGGAACGAGCGTGGCGATGAAGCCCGCAATAAGAAATCCGGCGAGCAATTCTTTCCAAAGCATCATCCAATCCATCATGAAAGCGCTGGCCATTGCGCTCCATTTTCCGTTTCCGGCGGAGCCGTGATGATGCTCATGTTCGCCCTCGCCATGGCAGCAATCTGAGCCGCCGCTTTTTTTCTCCGCACGTGTGCGCATTTCCTCCTGCACATTTTTCGGCATGAAGAAACGCACCATCAATCCGACAAGCGCAATGAGGACGAATGCGCCGACGAATTCCGCGAGGACGAATCGCCAGCCCATCAAAATCCAAAGGACAACACCGAGTTCGATCACGAGATTGGTAGAAGCGAACATAAATGCGAGCGCGGGAATAATCGCGGCGCCTTGTTGAATCGCGCTGCGCCCGGCGGCGGCTGCGGCGTACGAACAGGAACTACTCGCCGCGCCAAATCCCGTCGCGGCTGCGATCGATTTCAAGCTCGTTTTTCCAAACGCGCGACTCATACGCTCCTTGCTCACGAAAACCTGGAGTGCCGCGGAAATGCTAAACCCGAGCACGAGGGCCCAGAACGTCGCCCAAAGCATCGCGAGCGCATGATACAAACTCATCCAAAGCCAATTCATTCTTCGTTCCTTCCTTGATTCGTTAGGCCGCGACCGAACGGCGGCTGCGGCCGGGATCGGCGATCCCGGCCACAACGCTGCCGAACCGTGCAGTCTATTATTGTTTCACCATCTTCGTCCCGCAGCAGCAGGTCGGCGCGTCGTTCCCGGCTTTTTCCGCCGGTGCGCCTTTTGTCACTTTCACTTCACAGCCGCAATCCGACTTCGGACATTTATAAGTAGCTCCTTCTTCCAACATGTTCTTCACCTCCTTTTCATTGTTAATATTCAATCGCTGCTCGGACCGGTCCCGTCTCCTTTTCTGTTGGCGACCAGTGAGCGGATCGCTCATTTTGGCTTGACGTTCAAACTCTCCTTCTGCCCATTTTAAGATTTGCTCAAACGCCGCAGCGTCATCAGATAATAAACCGTCCCGATTCCACCGAGGATCGATGCTGAGAAGAAATTAACGCCCGGCCCGAACGTCCAGAGCCACGCCCCGAGGAAGGCGCCCGTGCTCACGAGAAGATCGCGCACCAGGTAATAGGCGCCGATCATCTGTCCGCGACGTTGCGGGTGACAGTACCCGATGATGAGCGCCTTGCGCGAGGTGTCGCCAAATTCTTTCAGCCCGCGAATGGCAAAGGCCAGCGCGAGCAGCGCGAAACTGCCGGAGAACCAGAGGGCGATTGGGAAAAGGGTGAACATGATAAAGGTGACGAAAACGAACGGTTCACGCCCGTACTTATCGGCGAAATGCGATGCCGGAATGATGCAGAGGGTCGCCGCCAGCACTTCAATCGTGACGAGCAGGCCGACCTGTTTCGCGTCGGCGCCGACGTCATCCATTGCGTAGATCACCACCCAGGCGAAAGGAATCCGTTCGCAGAAGCGAATGAGAATGTCGCTGAGGAGGAGGCGTCGAAGAGGAGCATTGAAGTTCGTTAGGCTGCGCCAGAACGTCCAGCGTTCCGGCTTGCTCACCGCGGCCGGTGCGACTTCGCGCAACTGTCGTTGCACGGTGATCGTCGCAAGCGAAACGATGATCGAGACGAGCAACCCGATCCGCACGCCGCGGATTACGCCGAAGCGATCGATCAACACCCCGCCGAGAAAGGGCGCAATCATGACCGGCAGCCTTTTGATGACCGACTGCATGCCGATGCCCATCGAGTGGCGATTCGCTTCCAGCGTTTCGGCGATTAACGAAAAGGTGGCCGGGAGCGAAAAGCAGGTCCAAGACAGAAAGAGGAACATCCCGCAGATCACCGCCCCCCAGCGTGGGACGAGCAGGGCGATGGCGTAGCCCGCGATGGATAAGACGTTGAAGGCGATAAAGGCGCGGCGAAATCCCCAACGATCGACGACAAGGCCGCCCGGATAGGCGTAGACCGCTCCGAGTAAAGTCCGGATCGCGTCGAACGTGCCGATGATGAAAATTGTCGCGCCGAGCGCCTGGAGATATTTCGGGATGAATCGCATCCACAATTCTTCGCCGGCGCCGATCGCAAAAATGGAGACGAGAAGGATGACGAGGTTGCGCCGCAACCCGAAGAACTCCGCGAGCGCGCGCCGATTTTTCATCAGCAAGTTGGAACCGGCTCCGCTGAACAAGCAATCAACCGGTCCGGCGTTGGCACTCGGCAAAGAGCGCATCATACACGACGGACTCGCGAGCGAGGATTTCGTGATCGCTCAGCCCGAGGGCGCTGAAGCCGTGCGCGACCCAGCGCAGACCTTCGCCCGCAGGATGGGGATTTGCCGGGCGCGAATCTGCAGCCCTAACGATCTCCGCGAGCAGACGAAGCGCGGGATCGGCTAGTTCGTATTTCTTGATGAAGGAGTCGAAGGAAACGTCTTCTCCATTATGGCCGAGCTCACAATTCGGTACGTCGTAGATCGTTCCCTCTTTCAACTTCGCCCAATCGGTCTCGTGCGGCAGAAAGACGAACTCGGCCTCGGGATCGACGAACTTCATGATCAGCCAGGGGCAGGCTACTCGATCCACTTTCACTCCGCTCCGCGTGATCCATTTCATGATTTGAAACAGATGTAACATTGAGGTATCAGATATGTCAATGAGCTCGGGTAAATGGATCTTGCTCCTCTACGAGCTGCCCAGCAGCAGGAGCAGCCACCGGGTTAATCTCTGGCGGCGGCTGAAAAAATTTGGCGCCCTCTCGCTCAAGACTTCCGCTTATCTGCTCCCGGATTCGCCTGCGCATTTCGAGCGCTTCCAGTGGCTCGCGCAACAAATTCGCGACGCTGGCGGCGACGCAACACTCATTCGCGTTTCGGAGATCGAGAACCTGAGCGCGGACGCCGTTGTCGCACTTTTTCGCGAAGCGCGTACGGCTGATTACGAAGAGTTGACCGTTTCGCTAACGGAGTTTCTAAAGCGACATCGCAAACGGAAAAGCGAAACCTTTACCTCCGAAATCGATCGGCTCCGGGCGCGGTTTTCCGAAATCCGCGAGATCGATTTTTTCAAGTCTGCGCGTGCGCACGACGTCGAAACCCTGCTGCGCCGGGCGGAAAATTTACATACGCCAAGCAAAGCTGAGGTTCCCCGGCTTCACGCCAAAGATTTCCGAGGCAAAGCCTGGCTGACGCGGCCGCGGCCGGAAATCGATCGAGTCGGTTCGGCCTGGTTGATTCGCAGGTTCATCGATGCCAAAGCGAAGTTCGTCTTTGGCGCCAATCCGCGAAAATTTCGCGAGGCGATCCCTTACGACATGCTCGACGTGGAGTTCACTCATCACGACGACAATTGCACCTTCGAGACGCTGCTCGAGCGCTTCGCTATCGAGGACAAGGGCGCGCGGCTCATCGGCGAGATGATTCACGATGCCGACCTCGAAGACGAAAAGTTTCACCGAACCGATTGTCTCGGTTTGCAACGGATGTTTATCGGCTGGGCAAGACTCGGCCTGACGGATCATGAAATCCTGGAGAAAGGCTTCGGCTGCTTCGACGCCCTCTACGCCAGCATTCGCAAATGACACTAACAGCGAACCGAGCTGGTCGAGAAAAAGAAATGGAATGGGACGTGATCGCCGTGGTGATTGACAGCGGATTGGTCGGACTTTTATACGAGACATTTCTAAGAGGAGGTTTCTAGGCCCTAACGAATGATAAGGCAAAAAAGGTTACTCGTTTTAAGAAGATTTTTGGACGTGGACGGCGGCGAAAGTCGTCGGACGCGGTTCGCAAACGCAGACAACCGAGGCGCACTGCGTCTCACAATGCAAACAAGAAAAAACAAAACAATGAAGCATATCATCCCAGCAATCACGGTAGCGGCCGTTATCACGCTTGGCGCGTGGACGCCGTTATTGGCGGAGAAAGAAAAAGAAGAAACGATGAAGATGTCGGACGTGCCCGCTGCGGTGCAGAAGACCTTCAAGGCGGAAGCTGAGGGCGGAACCATCGTCCGCATCGAAAAGGAAGAAGCAAACTACGAAGTCGTCATCAAGAAGAACGGCAAGGAATGGGGCGTCGAAGTCAATGCCGATGGAAAGGTGGTCAGCCGGCATAACGAGAAAAAGGAGCACAAAGAAAAAGGGGAGGAGGGCGAACACTAAACCCCTTCCATGGCGAGCCGCCCTTGGAGCGATCCAGCTCCATGGCGGCGCGCCTAAGTTCCGACGCAAAATCAATCAACCACTTTTATGAAATCAAAAACATTCGCAGTCGTGATCGCCCTGGGTGCGACGCTTCTGTTTGTCAGCAAAGTTGCCGCTGGTCTCGACACCGCAAAGGTCGACGAGATTACCGGGTTGAAAGGCAAAATGGACCAGCAGGAAGGCGTGTATAAAGTCAGCTTTCCACGCGACGACGTGAAGGTGTCGGTCGATGGCTGGACGATGCCTCCGTTCATGGGCCTTGGCACTTGGGCCGCATTTCAAGGCACCAACGAGAAGGCGATGGTGATGGGCGACACGGTCCTGTTTCGAGATGAAGTCAACCCCGCCATGTCCGTTGCGCTCGAAAGCGGATTGAAAGTGACGGCATTGCATAACCACTTTTTCTTCGATGAGCCGAAAGTATTCTTCATGCACATCGGCGGCGAAGGTCGCGTCGATGCGCTCGCCTCCGCCGTGCGCAAAATGTACGACAAGATCAAAGAAGTGCGCGCGACCAACGCGAAACTGCAAACTACATTCGGCACCAAACAACTGCCGGAGAAGAACTCGATCACGCTCGCGCCACTGAACGAGATTTTCGGGATGAAAGGGGAAGCAAAGGACGGGATGGCCAAGTTCACCATCGGCAAAAAATCGCGCATGAATGGAATGGGGATCGGAAAGGCGATCGGCGTCAACACGTGGGCGGCCTTCGCGGGAAGCGACGACAACGCGCTGGTGGATGGCGACTTCGCGATGACCGAGGATGAACTGCAGCCCGTTCTAAAAACGTTACGCAACGCTGGGATCAATATCGTGGCAATTCACAACCACATGACGCACGAAACCCCGCGCATCCTGTTTCTGCATTATTGGGGAAGAGGAGCTGCGAAGAATTTGGCGAACTCGGTCAAGGGCGCTCTGCTGGTCGCCGGCGTGTCCGGCGTCGCGACCAGTGCAGCGAGTCATTGAGTTCTGATGCAGCGCGCAAAGAGTCGCAAGCGTCGGAGGGACGCGCTTCCGCGAGTCCCTCCAACACGCTGTGACTATTCGGACCGACTTTTAGATCGTCAATCTTCCGCAGTTGGTTATCTCCGTACTGAAACGCGGAGTCAACACCCGCTTCGCGCGCGGCGTAAAGTAACTGCAGCCCGCGATCGAACGCGAGAACGTCCGGACCATCCCCAACGGGAAACGTTTTTTCGACACGATGAGTCTGCATGTTGAAAACGATAAGCTTGTTGTTTCCCTCGCAGGCAATGTAAGCCTTGCGGTGCTCGGCGACAGGTTTCAAGAAGCTCTGTGCCGCTATCAATTCCGCGCTGCTGAAAAGCAGAAACAAGAAGGCCACGCGTTGAATTGCTTTAGCGGAAAATAAACCGTGTGAGTTTTCGGATGGAATGTGAATGGAGTTCCGCTCCTGAGGATTATGACTCCAAAGCTTGCTGACTCGGATCAGTGAGCTCGGTAAACTGTTTTATTCAACGTAACGTTCCAAAACGACCAGCAGTTCGCGCAGCTTCTTCTTTGCGTCCCTTGGACTGGCCGCATTCTCGATGCAATTGTGCGCGTGCGAATGAATGAGCTTTTCGCTCAGCGACTTGATTCCCTTTCTCGCGGAAACGAGCTGAGTGAGAATTTCGGCACAATCCCGGTCCTCTTCGATCATTCGATCGATCGCCTTCAATTGGCCGGCGACCTTGCGCAGCCGTAACCGTAAAGCTTGGCGCTCCTCTTCCGGATGCTGGTGGTCGTGCAACTTCATCAATGCTGGGGTATGCGATGTCCGTGAAGACTAGGAGAAGGCAGTTGCCGCGTCAAGGGTGGTGGGGGTATAGTCCTCCTTATGGCGAAGGCTGCGAATAACGAGGAACATCATTTGAATCATGACCATGGCCGAGACGAGCATGGACATAAGCATGCGCATTCCCACGGCCCAGGTATCCTCGGTTGGCTCCGTGCCCTTTACGGACACTCCCATAGCATTGCGGAGAAAACCGATTCGGTCATGGAATCGAGCGATCGAGGAATTCGAGCACTTAAGATTTCGCTGATCGGGCTCGGAGCGACCGCGGCACTTCAGTTGGCCATCGTACTGTTGTCGGGTTCTGTCGCGCTGCTCGCCGATACCATTCATAACTTCGCGGACGCCGGCACAAGTATTCCGCTCTGGATCGCTTTCTCGCTTACACGGCGCGGGACGAGCAGGAAGTTTACCTATGGCTACGGCAAGACAGAAGACGTTGCCGGAGTGGTAATCATTCTCATCATTTTCTTCTCCGCTTGCGTCGCGGCCTATGAGTCGATCCGAAAGATTATTCATCCGGAAACCGTATCGCATATCGGCTGGGTGGCATTGGCCGCAATCATTGGCTTCATCGGAAATGAAGCGGTCGCCATCTTTCGCATACGGGTCGGAAATCAAATCGGCTCAGCTGCGTTAATTGCCGATGGCCAGCATGCGCGAGTCGATGGATTCACAAGTCTGGCCGTCCTGATCGGTGTTCTCGGCGTGTGGCTGGGATTTCCTATTCTCGATCCAATCGTCGGCATTCTGATCACCATCGCCATTCTCTTTATCGTGAAAAACGCGGCGTTCTCGATCTGGACGCGTCTGATCGATGGCATCGAACCGGAGATTCTCGCCGAAATCGAACACGCTCCCACGCATGTGGAAGGGGTGACGGGAGTGCGCGATGTGCGAGCTCGCTGGCTGGGCCACCGTGTCTATAGCGATGTGGCCATCGAAGTCGATCCCGCGCTCTCGGTGAGAGAGGCGGATGTGATATCGAAGAAAGTCGAAAAAGCGCTACGCGATCATGTTCGGCTCTTGGACAGCGTGGTCGTGCGCATTTGTCCGGCGGAATAGAGCTTCTGGCGATAAGAAGAGCGCGATTGCTATCGCCTCGAATTGAACGCCGGTCTTAGGCCTTGCTCTTGTGTGCTTCGAAATTCGCCCCAGCTTGGGACACTCCATGCGCGCTTCAATCTTGGCGGTCATCTTCACCACTCTACTCGTCCATGGAAGGACCGCGATGGCGCAGGATGCCGCCGAGCGCAACGTGGTTGTCCAGGCAAAGGCCGATGAATTCGAGGAGCCGGGCGACTACGGCCAGCCTCAATGGGCGGAGCGCAGCCAGGCTTCTTCCACGACGAAGCTTTACGTTTTATCGGCTTACGAAGTCTTTACCGGCTTCTTTTCCGAAAGTGATTTTTCGCGGAATGGCGGGACGTCTCACGAACTCATGCAGGAGTTTGAGATCGGATTGCCCCATCGTTTCGAGCTCGGCTTCGAGAATCATCTCGGGATTGCTGATGAACGCGCGGCCGAAACAATCGCTGCCTTGGAAGCGCGTTATGCCTTTGCCGCGTGGGGCGCGATTCCGTTGAATCCGGCGATCGCAGCGGAATATCGCTTCGGCCTCGACTCGACGCCCGGCGGTGATCGGCGACAGCCAGATGCCGGCGAGATGCGACTTTTGCTTGGGCAGGAATTTGTGCCGCGTCTGCAATGGGCGGCGAATCTTTTTTTCCGGCAAGACTTCGGCGCTCCTCACAATCGCGAGATCGGGTTTACTCAGGATATAACTTATCTGGCGATCGCCGACCGATTGGAGATCGGCGCCGAAATGCGTTACACGCACGACACTCGGAAGTTTCCGCAGCGCGGCGCGACCGACGAGTTCATCGCCGGGCCGAGCGTTAGTTGGAAACCGAATCGCTACGCCGTGCTGGATCTTGCACCGTTGTTAGGCGTGACATCCGATTCCCCGCGGGTCGCGGTATTTTTTACCGTCTCGTTCGAATTCGGCGGCGGCGAATCGCGAACTCCGCCCGGGCGCATGCCGCCGGGAAATCGTTGACGTGCGCGGTCTCCTGCATCACCAAGTCAGGGCTGGGGCGAAAATCCGGAAGCGAACTCTTTCTGGTTTCCGTTTCTGAGCAAGCGGCTGCGCCACAGAAAATAAATCGCTGGAATGATGAGCAGCGTGAGGATGGTCGAGCTGATCATCCCGCCCACCATGGGGGCGGCGATCCGTTTCATCGTGTCGGCGCCTGTGCCGTGGCTCCACATGATCGGCAACAAGCCCGCGATAATTGCAGCAACAGTCATCATCTTGGGCCGCACACGCTGCACGGCACCGAACATGACGGCGTCGTAGAGATCGCTCACTTTCGGATGCGGGATGCGACGTTTTAAATTTTCCCAGGCTTCGTCGAGATAGACGATCATGACGACGCCGGTTTCAGCGGCCACGCCGGCTAAGGCGATAAAACCAACGGCCACCGCGGCACTGTAGTTGTAGCCTAACAAGTAAAGAAGCCAGACCCCGCCGACGAGAGCGAAGGGAACGCTCAACATGACGATCAACGATTCGGTCACGTTGCGGAAATTGAGATAGAGCAGAAGAAAAATAATCAGGAGCGTGATCGGAATCGCGATGCGCAGATTATCGCGGGCCTTGAGCAGATATTGATATTGGCCGCCCCACTGAATGTAATAACCGGGCGGCAGTTTAATATGGTCGGCGATTAATTTCTTCGCGTTCTCCACGTAGGTGCCGAGATCGATCCCGGCCGTGTCGACAAAAACAAAACCGGCGAGCACGCCATTCTCATCGCGAATGGAGGGAGGGCCGGTGCTCAATCCAATCTCGGCCAGTTGCTCCAGAGGAATTTGCGCGCCGTTCGGGGCCGCCACGAGCACGCGCCGCAGCGCTGGAAGATCGGCGCGGAAGTCGCGCGCATAACGAACGTTGATCGGGAAACGCTCGCGACCTTCCACTGTGGTCGAAATGTTTTTACCGCCGATCGCGCTTTCGATCACTTCTTCGACATCGCCCACGCGCAAACCGTAACGCGCGATGGCGTCCCGTTTGATCTTGAAATCGACGTAGTAACCGCCCGTGACGCGCTCGGCGAAAGCGGACGCAGTATGCGGCGCGTTCTTTAGCAGGCTTTCGATTTGGATCGCGATCTGCTCGATCTTTCCTAGGTCGGTTCCGAGCACTTTGATGCCGATCTGGCTGCGAACGCCGGTCGCCATCATTTCGATCCGCGTCTGGATCGGCATCCACCAGATCGCCGGCATCCCGGGAAACGGAAGTTGTTTGGTAAGCTCCTGTTTGATTTTGTCGAACGTCATGCCGGCACGCCATTGGTCTTCCGGCTTGAGCGTGATGACGGTCTCGACCATCGAAAGCGGCGCCGGATCGGTCGCGGTGCGGGCACGGCCCACCTTTCCGTAAACGCGCGCCACTTCCGGAAACCGGGAAATAATCGCATCCTGTTTTTGCAGGATTTCTTTCGCCTCGCTGATTGCGATGCCCGGCACCGCCGTCGGCATGTATAGAAGCGTTCCCTCATTGAGCGGCGGCATGAATTCGGAACCGATGCGCCGATGCGGGATCCAGGTGAGCGCGAGCACGACCGCGGCGATGAGGAGCGTGAGCCAACGGTAGCGGAGAACCAGCCTAACGAGTGGTTGATAAATCCAAATCAGGAAACGGTTGATGGGGTTCCGATTCTCGCTCGGAATTTTTCCGCGGATAAACCACACCATCAGGATCGGCGCCAGTGTCACGGAAAGGAGCGCAGCGAAAAACATTGCGAAGGTTTTCGTGTAAGCGAGCGGTTTGAAAAGCCGGCCCGATTGCGCCTGCAGGGAAAAAACCGGCACGAAGGAAACGGTGATGATGAGCAGGGAAAAAAAGAGCGGACGGCCCACCTGCTGCGCGGCCTTGATGATCACGCGTGTTCGGTTCAGATCGACGACCTCGCGCTCATCCGCCGAAAGCGCCGCATCCCCTTCCCGCTCGCGTTTCGTGCGCGCGTGCTCCCAACGTTCCAGCCATTTGTGTGCGTTCTCGACCATGACGATCGCCGCATCGACCATGGCGCCAATCGCAATCGCAATTCCGCCTAACGACATGATGTTGGAAGACAATCCGAGCGCGCGCATCGGAATGAAGGCGAGGAGAATGGCGATGGGGAGCGTGAGGATCGCGACGAGCGCACTGCGAAAATGAAAAAGAAAGAGAAGGCAGATCAGACTGACAATGACGCTTTCTTCGAGCAGCTTGCTGCGCAAAGTCGCGATGGCGCGCTTGATCAAATCGGAGCGATCGTAGCCGGTGACGATGCGCACGCCTGGCGGAAGCGATGATTTAAATTCCTCGAGCTTCTTTTTGACGGCATCGATTGTCTTAAGCGCGTTCTCGCCGTAGCGCATCACGACGATTCCGCCGACCGCCTCGCCTTTGCCGTCGAGATCGAGCAAGCCACGCCGGATGTCGGGCCCGCGGTGGACGTGGCCGACATCTTTGACCGTGATCGGGACGCCGTTCTCGCCCATGCCGACAACGACTTTCTCGATGTCGGCGAGGTTCTTGATGTAACCCTCGCCTCGCACCATGTATTCGGTCTCGCCGAATTCGATCACGCGACCGCCGACGTCGTTATTCGATTCGCGGATCGCCGTGATGACGGTGTTGATCGGGATGTGAAAGGCGAGAAGTTTGTTTGGATCGAGATCGACCTGGTATTGATTGACGTAACCGCCTAACGAGGCGACTTCGGCGACACCGGGCGTGTTCTGCAGGTAATAGCGTAGCGTCCAATCCTGAAACGATCGCAGCTCAGCGAGACTGTGTTTTCCGGTGTCGTCAACAAGGGCGTACTCATAGACCCAGCCGACACCGGTCGCGTCGGGGCCGAGAACCGGGTTCACATTTTCCGGCAACTGATTGCGAACCTGGTTGAGATATTCGAGGACGCGCGAGCGCGCCCAATAGATATCGGTCCCGTCTTCAAAGATGACGCTCACGAATGAAAGACCGAAGAAACTCTGTCCCCGCGCATATTTCACTTTTGGCGCCGCAGCGAGCGTGCTGACGATCGGATAAGTAACCTGGTCTTCGACAATGGTCGGGGCACGCCCGGGCCAATCGGTGAAGACGATCACCTGCACGTCGGAGAGATCAGGAATGGCGTCGACTGGAATGGTGCGAACCGCGAATGCTCCCGACACGACGGCAAAGATAACCGAAACCAAAACGAGAAAGCGGTTGTTAGCGCACCAACTGATGAGTCGCTCGATGAACGAACTCGTTTCGGGCGGCGGAGAACTCAATGTCGATGACCCTCCGTTTTCGGCATTGGCATTTGCATGCCACCTTCGCCGGCTGCGCCCTTGAGCTGGCTCTCGCTATCGAGCAGAAAATTGCCGTCGACGACTACCTGCTCGCTGCCTTCCAGTCCCTTTGCGACGACAACTCGCTCGCCGCTCTTCGCGCCGAGCTCGATTTCTCTAGGCGCAAAGACGCCTTTCTCCGCCTGCACAAAAACATACTTGCGCTTTCCCGTGTCGAAGACTGCGCTCGCCGGAATGGTGAGCTGATTGCCGAGAGCCGACTCAACGGTCACGCTGGCATACATGCCGGGCTTGAGCAGCGCATCGGAGTTTTGCAGAACCACGCGCACTTTGGCCGTGCGAGTTTTGTTTTGCAGATAAGGATAAATGAAAGAAACCTCGCCCTCGAACGTTTTGCCGGGATAGGCATCGACTGTGATGCTCGCTTTCTGTCCGACTTTGATGAGCGACAGTTCGTACTCGTAAAATTCCGCATCGATCCAAACATCCGAAAGATCCGCAATCCGATAGAGCAGCATTCCCGGATTGATCATCTGACTTGGAAGAACATTTTTTTCGACGACAACGCCGGTCATGGGCGCAGTCAGCTCGAGTGTGTTTTTCGCGATGCCGGATTTTTCCAGCGCTTTGATTTGCGCTTCGTTGATGTCCCAAAGTTCGAGCCGCTTGCGCGCTGACTGAAGCAAGGAGTCGGCGGCTTTGTTATTCGCCGCAGAAAATTTGCGCATCTCGGCGCTCAAACCTGTGGCTTTGCTCGGGCCACGCGTTTGTTCATACGCGAGCAAATATTCCTGCTGCGCGGAATAAAGGTCAGGGCTATAGAGCGCGAGCAAAGGCTCGCCCGCCTTTACCGGTTGCCCCGGTTTATCGACATAGAGTTTTTGAACCCAGCCTTTAACCTTGCTGTTTAAATCAGCGACCTTGGTTTCGTCATAGGTGATCGATCCAACTGCGCGGACCGTCCTGGCCGCTTCCTCGCGTTCCACCGACGCGACCCGAATATTGATGAGTTGTTGCTGCACATCCGTTAGTTGCACTGGAGCGCGGCCGGCAATTCCTTTCTCCTTTACCTGCTTGACCGGCTGCAGCTCCATTCCGCAAATCGGGCAAGTGCCGGGATGATCCGAGACAACGTTCGGATGCATCGAGCATTGGTAGAGTTGCTTTCCGCTCGTTGATTGCGCGGTCGTGTTCGACTGCATTTCCATTGGCGGTGCGTTTGTTTTTTTGGAACAACCGACACCGAAAAGAACGATCACGGAGGTAAGTAAAGTTCTCGTTAGGCTAATCATTTCGATTCTCTGTCTTTCCATTTTGCGACTTCGGTTAAATCCATGCCGATTGCGCGTTCGAGTTGCGCCATGGCGCGAGCCAGATCGGCTTGGCTCATGACGGCGCCGAGTCGCAAGGCCAGCAGCGCACGCTCGCTGTCGAGCAAATCGATAAAATTACTTTTGGCCGATTCGTATCCGGCGCGCGTGGCGTCGAAACTCTGCTGGGCCTGCGGCAGCAGGCTCTGTCGATAAAGCAGCAATTGATCGTGCAACGTCTGGGCTCGGAACCAGGCCGATTGCACATCGGCCTGCACTTTGTTGCGAAAATCAAGAGCAGCGGCGCGGCTCTGCTCGAGGTGTTTGGCCGCCTCTCGTTCTTCCGCCTTCAATTTCCCGAACCAGATCGGAACGCTGACGCTGACCGAGCCCATCACGGCGTCGTGTCCGTTATCTGGCGGATTCGAAAAAATGTTTCGATTCACTTGCGTGTAGTCGACTCCGAAAGTGAAATCGGGAAACCGATCCATCCGCGCCAAAGAGAGTCCGGTTCGATCGCGATCAATCGCAACGCCAGCCTCTTGCAATTCCTGCCGATATTGCATCGCGATCGCAATGGCACGGGAACGTTCGGGCAATGGGAGCGTTGGCAAGTCCGAAGCCGCTTCAAATTGCGAATCCTGCGGCGCGCTCCGCAACGCATTCAACTGCGCCAGCGCAGCTTCACGTTGTTGCGTCAGATCAAGCAACCGTTTCTGAATTTCCGCGGTCGCTAGCTGCGCCCGCAGCACGTCGGGCTGCTGCGCTTCGCCGCTTTCATAGCGCGCCTGACTCGTCGTCGTGACATTGCCGAGGAGCGATAACTCGGAGTTCAGAATTTCGCGCGAACGATCGACTTGATAGAGGTCGTAGTAACTGGTCTTCGTCTGCAGAATCAGATCGCGCGCGAGAGTCTGATATTCCCACGCCGCCATGATTGCTTCTTGTCGGCTCTTTCTGGCAGCGAGCGAAAGTTTGCCCGGAAACGGAATCTTCTGCGACGCGCCTACTCTTTGATTCTGCGCGCCGACACGCGTCTCGACGTTCTCGAAAAAATAGCCATAGCTCAGGACAGGGTCCGGAAGCGAGCCGGCGATGCGCGGCCGCTCCTTCATCGCTTCCCATTTCAGGCGCGCCGAGTTGAGCTGCGGATTGTTCGACAACACTTGTCGGACAACCGCATCCAGCTCGACTGGCGCAGACTTCTCACGCGTTACTTCGCGAGCGCGCGCAGTTCCAAAATGTAAAATTAAAAATAGACTAACGAATAAAAAATGTGTTGTTTTCATTGATCCAAACGAACGGTTGAAGACAAGGCGTGCCGTTAAATGGGCACACCCCGGGCGTCAGCGTCCGTGGATCAGATGAGAAACGTGCAGAGAACCGCGAGTTGCGGTGGCGAAGCGGTCAGCCCTTGCGCGTCTGACCGCAGAAAAGAGATTAAGACCGCTGGAAGCTCGCGTATCAACACCGGCAGCTCCGGCGCAAGCATTGTGATTGACGACGGATTGGAAACCGACGGGGAGGTTGGTTGTGTCGGATTTTGCCGCGGCAACACACACGACTTCATCGTTGCGCAGCACTTGGTGCACTTCATCTGCACTGCTGCCGGCATGCTCAAGGCGCAGGTTTGCGCAGGTGTTTGTGGCGCAAGGATGAGCCCGAACACCAATAAAAGCGCGATCGCAAGCCGTCTCATCACTTCCATTGGTAGCACATGGAGGGCCGCTCGTCGATTGAATCGGATAGAACGCGCATAGTTTACAAGGTCACCTTGCGCAAACGCAACGCGTTCGCGATTACTGAGACCGAGCTCAAACTCATCGCGGCGCCTGCGATGATGGGGCTAAGCAGAATTCCAAACCACGGATAGAGAATTCCTGCGGCGATCGGGATGCCTAACGAGTTGTAGATAAACGCAAAGAAGAGGTTTTGGCGAATGTTGCTCATCATGGCGCGACTAAGGCGGACCGCTTTCTCGATGCCACGGAGGTCGCCTTTCAGGAGTGTGATGCCCGCGCTTTCCATGGCCACGTCGGTGCCGGTGCCCATGGCGATCCCGACGTCAGCCGCGGCGAGCGCGGGCGCGTCGTTGATTCCGTCGCCGGCCATTGCCACGACTTCGTTTCGCTCGCGTAATGCGCGCACGCGCTCGTTCTTATGCTGCGGTTCGACGCCGGCTTCGATTTCGTCGATGCCGAGGTGGCCGGCGACGGCACGTGCTGTGCGCTCGTTGTCGCCGGTCAGCATAATGATTTTCATGCCGAGTTGATGCAGCTGCTCGATTGCGGCGGGCGTCGATTCTTTGATCGGGTCGGCTACGGCAATGATGCCCATCGTCCGACCGTCCCAGGCGACGAAGATGACGCCATTGCCCTCCGCTTGCAGGTCGTCGGCGCGTTTCGCGAAGTTGTGCATCTCGTGAACGCCCTGGTCGTGGAGGAATTTCGGTTTGCCGACGACAACACGCCGTTCGCCGACACGACCGATCACTCCGCCGCCAGTGATTGATTCGAAATCGGCGACCGCGGGAATCTCGATGCCGCGATCGGTGGCGCCCTTCACGAGTGCCTGGGCCAATGGATGCTCGCTGTTTTTCTCGACGGCAGCGGCAAGCGAGAGCAGTTCGTTCTCCGTTGTTGAATCAGCTACAACCATAGCTGTCACCGCCGGCCTGCCTTCGGTCAGCGTGCCCGTCTTATCGACGACGAGGGTGCGCACCTTCTCCATCAATTCGATGGCTTCCGCTTTCTTGATCAAGACTCCGGCTTGCGCGCCGCGCCCGACTCCGACCATGACGGACATGGGCGTCGCCAAACCAAGGGCGCATGGGCAGGCAATGATCAACACCGCAACGGCATTCACGATGGCATAGGCAAAGCGCGGCTCAGGGCCGAACACTGCCCAGATAGCGAAGGTGATGATCGCGATCGCGATCACCGCGGGAACAAACCAGCCGGCCACTTTATCGGCCAATCCTTGAATGGGCGCGCGGCTGCGCTGAGCTTGCGCGACCATCTCGACGATTTGCGAGAGAACGGTTTCGTTTCCGACCCGCTCCGCTTCGATCACGATGCTGCCCGTTTGATTAACCGTGCCGCCAGTGACGCGGTCGCCCGTCGCTTTCTGGACCGGCATCGACTCGCCCGTTATCATCGACTCATCGATGTTGGTCCGCCCGTCGATGACGCGCCCGTCCACCGGAACCTTCTCACCGGGCCGGACGCGGAGGTTGTCGCCCTTCTGAATTTCGTCGAGCGGCACCTCCTGCTCGCTGCCGTTGCGCACGATGTGCGCGACTTTCGGCGCGAGATCGAGCAGCGCGCGAATGGCGCTGCCGGTTCGACTGCGGGCACGCAGTTCAAGCACCTGGCCGAAGAGGACCAGAACGATAATGATAGCAGCGGACTCGAAGTAGACTCCGATTTTCCCATGCTCCGCGAACGAGGGCGGAAAGATGTGCGGGAAAAGCATCACGACTGCGCTGTAGAAGTAGGCCGCGCCGACGCCGATCGCGATGAGGGTAAACATGTTAAGCGAGCGATGGACAATCGACTGCCAACCGCGCTGGAAAAACGGCCAGCCGGCCCAGAGAACCACGGGTGTGGAGAAGACGAATTGGATCCAGCGTGACGAATCGCTCGTCACCCAGCTTCCGTGGGCCAGGGCGGGAACGAGATGTGCCATCGCGAGCAGGAAGACAGGCAGCGCGAGTGCGCCGCCGATCCAGAACCGGCGTGTCATATCGCGCAGCTCGGTGTCGTCCTCTTCGTCACCGGCGACTACGCCTTTGGGCTCGAGTGTCATGCCACAGATGGGGCATTTGCCGGGGTGATCCTGCTCGATCTGCGGATGCATCGGGCAGGTGTAGATGGTCTTCGCTGAATCGCGGAAAGTTGGATTGCGTTCCAGGGCCATCCCGCACTTCGGACAACTGCCCGGTTTGTCGCTTTCTACGCCATCGCACATTGGACAGAAATATTTGCTCGCCGGTTTGCGGGCCGTCGCGACTTTCGCCGTCTCGTTAGGCGAATGATCGCCATCGTCGCAGCACGAATGCTCGCGGGTTGGTTCGTCGGTGCTCTTGCCGTGAGCGATGAATGCGTCCCGACAATGTTCGGAACAGAAATAGAATTTCTCCCCCTCGCGCTCGACGACTGCGGCTGCGTTTTCCGGATCGACTTTCATCCCGCAGATCGGGTCGGTGAATGTTTCGTTAGGCTTCATCATCGGCATCCTCACCTTTCACTAGCTTCTCGATCAGACGCAAATCGCGCGGGAAGGAGATTGCCCGCAAAGTTACCGACCTCCGCCAAATGCAGCAGCAAGACCTAATCCCAAAGCAAACACCAAAAACGAGAACAGCGTCATCCAGACAAGACTGGCGCGTGAGACCTTCTCCCCATCATGATTTCTCTGCATGTTTTCATGGTCCATCGCAGGCTGCTCCGACGCACGCACGGTCATCATCCCGTGCTTCAAGTGATTGGATACCAGCCACCAGTTCATGGGGTAGGCCGTAATGAAGCCAACCAGCAGAGCCATGGACATAACGAACCAAAATGTCGGCCCGGAAGGATCGTGGCTTGCCGGAACGTGGTTCATCGCGAGCATCATCGTCGGGACCATGCCCGCCATGAGGCAGTTCATGGAGAGCAATTCGGGAAAAAATGTCTTGGAAAGTGCGTGCGCGTAGGAGCCGCCGGCCTCCGCACGCATGAACAGCGACTGGAAGATCGTCCAGCCAAAACCGAACCCCAGGAGATACTCCAATGTGATATCCGAGACTTCGGGCAGATGGACAAGACTGGCGATGACAGCACCAGCCAAAATACCCACGCCGTCGCCCGCCACACAGTGCATCGTCGAACCGAGCACCTGCCGCCAGCGTGTGGCCACATAGCGTTCATGCAGTCCCGGCAGTGGTTCGCGGCAGCCGAGCACGTAAAGAAAGGCACCCAATGGCCCAATGTAGGCAGTGAGTAACATGAAGCCCCATTTGAGGACCGGAGATTCGGGTGTGGTTCGAATATCAATCGCTACAAACAACAGCGAGAGCGCAGTCAGCAGAAACCACAACAGCATCACGCCCTCAAGCATTCCGGTGCTCCGTTCTTAGTGCGGAATTCGTATCCACAAGGGCGACTAGAACTCTGTGAGTCATTCTATTGATTGTTTGTCGCAAGGATTCATCCGGGCGCATCACGCTCTTTCACGGTCTCAGTCTCGGGTGCATCATCAATCCATGTCCGTTTCTTTCGCCGCGCTTTCTGGCGCGGGTTCATCCTTGCTCCGAAATTCCGGATGTCGCACCTTGCCGCCCGCATATGCGATCCACCCTCCTACCCCAAGCGTCGCGAGACCGAATATGAGCGTCGCGACTGCGAGAGGAACCAATGAGTGTGGCCACTTAATTGGAAGGATGATTGCAGCGACGGCTAACAGCGCGAGCGCATAGAAGACGTAGATTAACTTCTCTGCGCGATGCATGTGCGTGTTAAGCCACGCGTCGCCTTCGGTATTCACCATTGAGTAAACGCGGTCATACCCTTTCTCGCCGTAGCTATAAACCGGCCACGCCATCGCGGCGCTAAAGGCGACCGCGACTAAGGTCGGAATGAGCGCTGATCGAACACGAAAGAAGAGCGCGACGATAAGCGCGACGACCCCAACCGCGAGGCCGTAAACCGGAATCGGATTTATCAGGACATGGACGTATTCTGGCTGACTGAGATGTTGAAAGAAGTGACTCATAGGCTTGCTGCTTGAGCTCGATGCCTACTTAACGATCTCAGCGTTCTCGATCATGTTGACGCCATCGCGGGAAGTGACCTTTCCTTTAACGGTAATCTCTTTCGCGGCGTACTGAGCTAGCTCACTGTTCATCGGCTTGTGCTCGCCGATCAGTAGGTAAGTCTTGCCGTCCGCGGCTTTCAGTCCGACCGGCAATCCACTTTCGATGCACTTCTTTGCGCAATCGGCATGCTTTTGGCCGGTGGCGCCGTGATCGACGTAGCAAGCCATGTCGATGACCTCACCTTTGATGGTAGCTTCTTTTCCCTTATCTCCGTGATCCTCGCCCTCATGAGCGCGAGCGGTAGCCGATACAACGGCGAAGGCGGTGGCGCAGGCTAACGTGAGAATGATGTTTATGTGTTTCATTGTTTGGTTCTTTCTGGTTTCTCGTTCTCTGTTGGTGTTGAAGTTTTGGTAGTTGAGATCGCGGGACTATTTCTTGATCTCTCCGCACCCGGCCATTTCTTTGCCGAGGTAAAGGTTAGAAATCTTATCCGACGTTTGAATCCAATCCTTCTTAGCCATCGGGCAGTGGATGACGTAAAAGCCGGATTGGCCAGAGGCGAGCTTCTCGGCCTTCTTACTGAGTTGCACGAAACTGGCGCGCGCGTCATCGAGCGACAGACTCTTCGCAACGTCGGTACCGGTTTCGCCTAACGAAGCGGCAGGTTCCTTCGCCTGCGTGAGGTTGTCCGCGGCTAATGCGGCCCGAACTTTTTCGTAGCTGTCGAGGAAGGCTTTGTCGTCTGGCGATAAGGTCGCTGCCCAAAGTGGCGCGACGATGAGGAAAATCGTGGGAACGAGGATCGTTGATTTGAGTTTTGTTTTCATGTGGTTCGTTAGGTTGTTTGGTTGACGAAATGGATTATTCCTTGACCGCTTTGTGACTCGACCAATGGATGGTGCGAATTCGCCAGCCATCCGCGGTGCGCGTCAGGATGACGGTCTCTCCCGCCACGTTGTCGATCGCTTTGTCGTGAAACTTTCCCATCACCCGGAAAGTGCTCGTGACCCAGGCGACATCTCCGGCCTGCGCAATCTTGCGACTCGTCTGCTTCCCGGGAACCTCACGCGCAAAAGAGATATCCTCCTTCAGATGCTCGCTCTGATATTCCGCCCGCGTTTGCACTGTTCCCGCTTCGACGATGAGAGCATCTGGAGACAGGAGTGACATCGCGCGCGCTTCGTCGCCCGCGGCGAGAGCTTGATGAAAGGCGTCGGCCGCGGCGGTGATTGCGGTTGCATCGGGCGACGACGATTCACTGCGAGCAGGGAAACTCGCGAACAAAAACGCAAGAGCACTAATGAGAGCGGTAAGATAGGATCGGTTCATGAAGGATGATGGTGGGAATGTTCGTTAGGCGGCGGGTTCGGAGATTTACTACCAGAGATCGGTGATGCGACGGTTCCCGGCGGATTCTGATACCAACCCGGGTCGTCATAACTGGTGATTCCATCTCGGACCTTCAGGATGGTGAACATTCCACCCATCTCGATCGGTCCGAATTGGCCGGTGCCGACCATCATTGGCAGCGTGTTGCGCGGGCCCGGCATCATATCGGTCATCGCCGACATGTCGTGCATACCAGCTTCGCCCATCGCCATGTAGCCAGGGACGAGTTTACTGATTTTCTGCCCGACACTTTTTTGATCGACGCCGATTACGTTGGGAACTTCGTGACTCATCGTATTCATGGCGTGGTGGTTCTTATGACAGTGAAATGGCCAGTCGCCGGGATTGTCGGCGACGAATTCAACCGTGCGCGTTGTGCCCGGCGGCACATTCACCGTCGCTTCGGGCCACCAGGCGGTTTTTGGAATAGGCCCGCCATCGGTTTCCACCACCCACCAACGATGGCCATGAAAATGAATCGGATGACTATCCATGCTCAGGTTCGCGAAGCTGACCCGCACGCGGTCGTTTAACCTAACGACTAGCGGATCTGTGCCCGGCCAGACGCGGCTGTTGAAAGTGAAGAGATCGAAGTCAGTCATGACGTTGGGATTCGGCGTGAACGTGCCCGGCGGAATCGCCCATTCCTGGAGGAAGATGAGGAAATGGCGATGGACTGGCTCGGGGTAACCGTCTTTGGGATGGATGAGGAAAAAGCCCTGCATCCCCATCGCCATCTGGATCATTTCGTCGGAGTGCGGGTGATACATCTGCGCGCCGTGTTGCCGGAGCGTGAATTCGTAAGCGTAGGTCTCTCCCGGCGGAATATGCTTCTGGGTGACGCCGCCGACACCGTCCATTCCGTTAGGCAAAAGCACGCCGTGCCAATGCACCGTAGTGGACTCAGCGAGTTTATTGGTGACGAGAATGCGAACGCGATCGCCTTCCACCGCTTCGATCGTTGGGCCCGGTGTCTGTCCATTGTAACCCCAGCAATTGACCATCATGCCCGGAGCGAACTCGCGTCTCACCGGTTCGGCCACGAGATGGAATTCTTTCACGCCACCCTTCATGACCCACGGCAGCGATGATCCGTTAGGCGTTACCACCGGTCGATAATTTGCCTTTCCGCCCGGCGAAGGAGTCGGTGTTGCTTGCGCCGCCAACACAGTTGCTCCGCCGGCAATGCGTTGGGCCAACGCCGAAGCGCCAAAAAGCGCCGCGGTTCCTGAGAACAATTTTCGTCGAGTAATCATAGGTATGTCTTTAGCGTTTGCTTTTATCTAGATAAGACTTGCCGCTTAGGCTTCCGCCGACCGCACGTTCCAACTCGGCCCGTGCAATCCAGTAATCTCTCCACGCTTCGATGTAACTGCGTTCGGCTGCGACTTCGTTTTGCTTCGCGAGCAGCAGATCGTAAGCGCCTTTCAGCATGTAGTTGTATTGCTGGAGCGTGAGATTGAGCGCTTGCTGCTGCGTGGGAAGAAGTCGTTTGCCGATGTAAGAGGTCAGATCGCGCGCGGCGATGAGTTGATCGCGCGCTTCGCGCACTTCCGAACGAACATTCACCGCCAGCGCTTCCATTCGCTGCTGGGCTTGGCGGTACTGCGCGGTCAGTTTCGCAATTTCACCCTGGCCTTGATTGAAGATCGGAAGTTCCAAATCCAGAGTTGGACCAGTTACACGCTGACCATCGGGCTCGCGTTCCGTATCCACTCCCACCTTTACTCCGGAAGGAAAGAATCGAGTCTTTGTGCGCAACGCGAGCGATTGCCCAATGATGTCGAGTTGCATCCGCTCAGCTTGAAGATCGAGTCTCTGCGCCACGGCGCGCGACTCCAGATGCTGCAAGGAAACTTCCGTTCCAGGTAACTCCGGAAGATGATCAGCCATCTTCCAATTCGTGTTTGGTCCCCAAAGTCCAAGCAGGCGATTGAGTCGCTCCCGATCGCGCCGCGCTTGCAGCTCCGTCTGCGCGACTTCGAGGCGCGATTGTTCGTAACTTCCCTGCTGATTTGCCAGCTCGAGATCGCTCGTGTTACCGGCATCGTGCAGCTTCTTGGTGAATTCCGCGGCCGTTTCGTTCGTCTCGGTGATCAGCTTCAATCGGCCGAGCAATTGTTCCCGCGCTTGCGCGGCGTAAAACGCGGTCTTCACTTCCGCCGCCAGCTTCAAGACTTCATCGGCAACGCGCGTCTCAGTCTGCGCCAATTGCGCAGCCGCAAAACGTTTGCGCAGCGGAATGACGAGCAGATCGAGGAAATTCTGCGCAATCGAATATTCGATGTTCGTCCCCGACGGTGGCCGATTGGGAAAGCGAAAGCTTGCCGCGAAACTCGGGTTACTCAGGAGACCTGCTTCGATCAAGTCCGCCTGCGCGATGCCGATTTCTTCAAACTCGGCTTGTAAGGAGCGATTGTTGAGCAGCGCAATTTGCACTGCGCTTTCGGCAGTTACTTCGCGGCGAAGCAGCGATTGAATCGCCTGTTCAATTTGCGCGTCTTCCGCTCCTCCGCGGTTCCAATGCACACGCTGACCGGTCCTACCGGCGATAGTTTCCCGGACTCTGTCGAGCGACGCCTTTGGCGTTCCGCAGCCGACGAGAAGAAAGGCAATCGCGACCAAGCTAAGATGATGCTTCACGGTTTAGCTCCTTCCGGCTCCGCGGATTTCTTGACCAACGTCATTCCGCAAATCGGACACTGGCCTGGCTTGGCTTCGTGAATCTGCGCATGCATCGGACAGGTAAAGTAGGTTTCTCCCGTCGCGGGAACCGGGCTCATTTGCTGCATTCCGGGTTGGCCATGTTGCATGCCGCTCATGTCATGCCCCGCATGCGACATCCCTTTCATGTCGCTCTTCATTCCGCCTGCCTTCATCTTGCTCATATCCATTTGTTTTGCTCTTTGCTCGCGATCATCTGCCGTTGGCGAAATGAACGAATGCGAAGTTGTCAGAAGCGTCGGGCGCAAAGGAGCAGTCGCCGCTTCCGGTGCATGAGGATCAGCGGGATTTGAGGACGGAGCGGGCGGCAAGTTTACGGCACAGCTGGCGACAAGGGCAGCCAGGATCAGAATTGCCGCTGGGGCAATCCGAGCATTTCGAAATATAAAATTGGTTAACATCAAAGGATTAAAGAGTGGAAAAAGGGCACGAGCGTGCAGACCAATGGCAAGCGCCATGGCGCACCGGACGCAACGACCTGAGAAGCGCTCGCGCGATGCGAGCAGCGAGGTCGTTAGGCTAAAAACGGCGGAGCGTGAGCGAGAATGCTCCGCTGCAAAACTATTTCAGAAAACGAAAGAGCGCCCGGAGGCCCGGTATCGAGCGCGTGCAAACAACGCGACGGTCGCGAGATCACCACTGAGCTGGCGCCAGCAAGAAATGGCTTCGGGATAAAATCGAGCGTGTTCGCGCTCGCGTTGATTTTCGCCACGATTACCGCGCGCAATGTTTTGCAGCACGGCGGGCCGGGATCCTTTTCTTTCGCCGGCGCCTTCCCCGATGACTTCATGTGCATCGGGCAACTCTTGGCAATCGAATCCGTGCCGGGCGCACAGGCGGCTCCAAGGACGCAATGATTCGATAGCGCGAACCACGCAATCGATACCAGCAAAACGGTCGCAATCCGTTTGATCGAAGGAAAATTGACGTGCCGCACGATTATCATCTGTCGCTCAAAACGGACTAACATTCAAATTCATCAATAATGAGGTGCGAAGCCGAACTTGTTTCAGGTAGAAATAAAAATCAAGCCAGTCGCGATTGCGATCAAACGGCATCGGATTTGTGGCCGACCCGCACCGCATGCTCCTCCGGACGAATCCGCGATCCATAACGGCGAGCGTAGACTTGTGTGAATTCCGCTCCGAAAAAACTAATGAGAGCTGAGTAATAAATCCAGATCAGCAGAACAGCGAACGACCCGGCGGCACCGAACGCGCTCGCAGTCGCCGTTTGTCCAAGATAAAGACTGATGACGTATTTGCCCGCGGTGAAAAGCGCTGAGGTTACGGCGGCGCCAATCCAAACGTCGCGCCAGGCGATTTTCGCATCCGGAAGATACTTGTAGATCATGGCGAAAAGGACCGCGACGACGACAAAAGAAGTCGCGATGTTCATAGCCTGCCAAACCAGCGGTATCCCCGGCATCCAGTCGTTCATGTACTTTTCGAGCGCACTGATTACAGCACTGACCACGAGCGAAACGAGCAGAAGAAAACCAACTCCGAACGCGATGGAGAAGGACCGGAGCCGATCGAACAAATATTTCAAAATGACGCCACGTTTCGGTTCTGCTTCCACATCCCAGATTGTGTTCAGCGCGGATTGCAGTTCGCCAAAAACAACCGACGCGCCGAGAAGGAAAGTGACGATGCCGGTTCCAATAGCCCAGATGCTTTTTCCGAATCCACTGGAAGCTTGGAGAACCTGGCGCACCGCTTCGGCGCCCTGCGCTCCGGTCATGCGCTGCACTTCCGCGACGATTTGATCGATGGCCGCGCCTCTGGCCAGAAACAGACTGGCAACTCCAACCGCGATGAGCAGCACGGGCGCCATCGAAAACATGGTGTAGAAGGCGAGCGAGGCTGCGAGCCGAAAGACATTGTCATTCCACCATTCCTCGCCGGTGGCTTTGATCAGGTGCCACGCTGCGGCGAGCTTGGTTTCTTTCTTCACTTCTTCCTGCATTGCGGTGGTCGTATCCATTTTTGCCTAACAAATCGGAATTCAAATGAGCCTCGTGCCGGCCGCTTCGAAATGTTTCCATAACGAGCAGGCCGTGCGATTATCTATTACTACGCGCAAGCACATGCTTCTGGCCTTGCCGTCATCTCAAGTAGAGCCGCGAGAATCATGCAGCGGACAGGAAGGTTGACTCCGCGGATTCCTCGAACGTTCAAGAGGCCTAACGAGTGATATTCGACTCGTTAGCGCGGCGATCGGATCGTATGTCGCTTTACGATTTTTGTTTTGCGAAAAGAAAAATCGGCAACGCTGCGAGCTGCACCACGACCGAGAAAACAGCGACCGCGAAAATCGATTTCTCGTAGAGCAATCCCATTGCCGCGCTGCCCAGGAACCACGCGATCCCAAAGCCAGCATCGAAAAGTCCAAAGGCGGTGCCGCGTTTTGCCGACGGAATGACACCAGTAACGAGCGCGCGCAGCACCGAACCTTCCGCGCCCATTCCGATGCCCCAGAGGATCATTCCGATGAGCGCGCCCGTTGCGTTGCCGAAAAAAACAAACGGCGCAAACCCAGCGGAAAGAAAAAATGCGAGCAGCGCGATGCTTCGCCCGAACTTATCGAACAAACGTCCGAAGATCAGACCACTGATCGCAGAGGTCCCCATCGCCGCCGCATAGAAAATCGGAATCACGTTCGGGGCGATCGTGTTGTTTTTTTGAAAATGAAAACTGATCAGCGAAAAATCCGCGAGCCCAGCGGCGACGAGCGCACCGGCTGCGAGATACATCCAAAACGGACGCGCTAGATTTATCGTCGTGGGTAATAGTTCCGCAGATGGTAGCTCGAGTTCGTGCGGTCGCGGATAAAGCAAACGCGCGACGACGACGGTGGCGATACACACGATTGCAGGAATCAAAAAAACTGCGAAGCCCATGCGATACGTGCCGTGCGAGGCGAGAATGTACGCGATGAGCAATGGCCCAGCGGTCGCGCCAGCCTGATCGAGCGCCTCGTTTAAACCGAAGACCCAACCGGCGCCAATCGATTGCCCGGCATGCGAGAGCATTGCATCCATCGCCGGTTTGCGAATGGCGCGTCCGGTGCGTTCGGCGACGACGAGCGTCGCGCCCATTTGCCAATTAGTCACAAGCGCGAGTGCCGGAACGGCTAATTGATTGAGTGCGTAGCCGGCAAAAGCAAACGGCCAGTAGCGATGTGTTCTATCCGCGAAGTAACCGGAGATCGATCGCAAGGCGTAACCGACAAATTCACCGAAGCCGGCAACGAAACCGATCACGGCCGCGCTCGCGCCTAACGAACCGAGAAACGGACCGACCACTGCGCGTCCGCCTTCATACGTAAAATCAGCGAGCAGATTGACGATTCCAATGACGAGAACAAATCGGAACGCGGATTTAGCAAGTGCACTCTTATTCATCGCCGAACAGTGAATCGCGATTTATGGAATCGGCAAATGGCGCGTCAGGCTATTCCGCGTTCGGCTTTTCGGGCCGGTAATGAATGACTTTGATTTTCTCAAGAGTAACGAGACCGCCGCCAATCATTTGTTCCAGATCAGGAAGAAACGCGTTTAGTTTTTCCTCGCTATCGACGATCTCGATCACGATGGGCAGATCCATCGACAAGCGCAGAATTTTCGCGGTGTGAATGCGGCTGGCGGCGCCGAAACCCATCGGTCCGCGGAGCACGGTCGCGCCGGCAAGATGACGTTCGCGCGCTTTGAGCACGATGGCTTCGTAGAGAGGTTGATGTTCCCATCGGTCGCTCTCGCCGATGAAAATCCGCAACAACATGGCGTCTTTGGGAATTTGCATAGTTTTTTATTTGTTGATTAACGTGGCGCAGAAATGCCCGAGCCAAACGGCAAGCAGACACAACGCAAATGAAGCGATCGCGTTCGCGCCCGCGCGCCACCATTCCCCCTGTTGCGCGAGCGTGAGGATTTGCAGACTGAACGATGAAAAAGTGGTGTAGCCACCGCAGATACCGATCATAAAAAATTGACGGAACGATGGACTAACGAGCCAGCGGCCATCGGGTGCGGTCAACGTGGCGAAGAGACCGATGGCAAATGACCCAGTCACATTCACGACGAGCGTGCCAAATGGAAATAACTCTCCGCCGCGCTCTGCGACCAAGCCTGAAATCCAATAGCGTCCCGCGCTACCGATCGCGCCGCCCAAACTAACTAAAAGATACGTGAGCATAAAAAAACTCCTGCCGCGCATTTTGCGCTAACAGGAGTCATCAGCTCTGAAAATTTCAGGCGGTTTTCCCTTTTGTGGGAAGGCAAACTCCATTGCCGTTGATCAGCTAAATGCGAAATGCGCCCAAGACAAGCCCAATGTGGGAGCGCCTCAGCGCCGCGATTTTACCCGGGCGGGACGCTAAGGTCCCTCCCACATTGATGATCATGATTCGAGAACGATCATCGCCATGGCGTGGCTATCGGTGTGGCTCAGCGTGACCAGGACATTCGTAGCGCCGCGCTCGATCGCCAGTTTCTTCGCTCCGCCCTTCAAAACAACGAAAGGCTCGCCGCTCGATTTCTTGTGCACATCGATATCTTTCCAGCCCATCGCCTTTCCAATCCCGGTGCCGAACGCTTTTGAAACCGCTTCTTTTGCCGCAAAACGCGCGGCCAAATGTCGCGCGGGAAATTTCATCGACTGCGCATACGCGATCTCGCCTTCCGTGAAAACGCGATGGAGAAATCGATCGCCGAAACGCTCAAGCGAGTGTTCGATGCGCGCGCACTCAACCAAATCAACGCCAATGCCGAGAACACTCATCGGCGAGGAAGAGGAACAAATCTGGAAACCAGGAAACCGGGATGAGGGAATCGATGTTTGTTCATGGTTTCCGGGTTTCCAAATTCATCCGCGATAGTTCGCCATGGCGGCAAGCATTTCGCGCACAGCGGAATCAAAGCCAACCAGCATCGCGCGTGCGACAATCGAGTGGCCGATGTTAAGTTCGGCCAGATGCGGAATGCGATTCACGAGAGCGATGTTGCGATAATTAATACCGTGACCGGCGTTGACCTGAAGATTCAAACTTGCGGCATACTTCGCGCAATCGATGAGTCGGTCCAACTCTGCCGCCGCGATCTTTTCGGTGAACGCGTTCGCGAGTTTTCCAGTATGCAGTTCCACCATCTCAGCGCCGAGCTCGGCCGCGATATCGATTTGTTCGCGTAACGGATCGATGAATGTGCTCACGCGAATGCCGGCCGCATGCAGCCGGTTCACCGTGGAGTCGAGTTCCGCCTGGTGCGCGATCAAATCAAGTCCGCCCTCGGTCGTAATCTCTTCACGTTTTTCGGGCACGAGACAAACTTCGTCCGGCACAATCCGCAAGGCGAAGTCGATGATCTCCGCTGTGTTCCCCATTTCCAGATTCAATTTCGTGACGATCGTTTCACGGAGTCGCTCGATGTCGCGATCCTGAATGTGACGCCGATCCGCGCGCAAATGCGCCGTGATGCCGTGCGCGCCGGTGCGCTCGCAGATTCCCGCAATCGCAATTGGATCCGGCTCGACATTCTTCGATTCCGGCATCGCGGCATATCGCGCCTGCCGCAAAGTTGCGACGTGATCGATATTAACTCCGAGGCGAAGCGTTCCCACTTCGCCAATCAGAGCAGAAGCTTAGCGCAGGGCAAGTTTCGGAAGTTTGTTTCGAGCAACGGTTTCGTCGGCCGTATTTTGTTGCTCGCGATCCGGCGGGAAAAAAAACGTCGCTTAATTAAGGCTGTAGACTTCAACCAATGCGACACCGGTGATGTTACCTCTGCCGCGCACGATTGCGGAATACTTACCCGGATAGCATCCCACATCGAGTCGAGGTTTCGAAAGCCTTTCAGGGATTAACGGCCACGGTTTGACGCTCTGGCCTTTGTAGAGCTATCTGTGCGCTCACCTTTTGGACCTGATCGGATTGTTCTTTTAGTCCGGCAGTTAAGCCAGCAATTTCATTCTGATGTTTTCCCGCTTGAGCCTTTAATTCGTCAGTTAGACCGGTGATTTGTTTTTGCGGCTCTTCTACTTTGGCATGACCGAGTAGATCGCGCCCTTGTCGTCGCTCGCCACCAGGTCGGGATTAACCTTGGCTATTTCCTCTGCGATCAGGCCAAACTGCGCCCACTCATTTGGATCCAGCTCTTCCTTGTAACGGAAAGTAACCGGTTGCAATGACATCAGAGACGCCTGAATGAAAGTAGCTCAACCTTGTCGTCTGCAATGCGCCAGTCAGCGCGATATTGCCCGGGCGATGTCTTCCCGATCACTTCGTACGTGAAGTATCCGAGGTTCGCCTTTCCGTCCCACTCGATTTGATCGGGTGCGCGCAACCGGCGTACGGAAGACCCCGGTGGAGCAGCACCTCGGGCTGCAGCATCAATCTGTGTGAGCTGCGCGTCAGACGGTACCAGTGCGCGATGCATAAGGAGAGAGGCTGTGAGGCCGACCGTAGCCATGATCATGGTAGCTACCCCGATTACTTTGAGCGCGCTCTTCATCTAACAAGATCCAAGATCAGCGAGCGTCGCCGTCACACTTCTTCCTTCTTAATTTATACTTCATTCTTGGAATAGTTCGCTGCATCGCCTGGCTAGATAGTTTCGTCATCATCATTTGTCTGATTCGCCCAAAGAAATAAAATCCAGAGTGGCCACAACAATACCTCGATAACGAACCCTAAAATGTGCAACTTTCCGGCAGCCAGAAGGAAAAACAGGGTATTGCGTCCATGATCCTTTCGATCCCATAATAATCCGTTAGTAGGCGGACGCCGGACCTTCATGCCGCGAACCGTTACAAACGAAACGACGCCAAGGCCGATGATCAGATATGCTTCACCAGCGATTTCCAATAAGCTGGCGGGACTGAATACAGCCTTGACGACCTCCCAAAACGACACGTCACGCAAAGTTAGCATCTAACGAAAACAAGATTAACCACCGCGTGAATTACGGTGACGTTCATGACAGTGAGAGCGACACATACGAATGATTCGCGGTTGGCTGCCTCGACTGGTTAGGTGATTGGACGTGCGACAAAGCCATGACGAGAGCATACGGTTGCAGCAGTGAGGAAGTCGATTTCTGTGTTCTGTGTGACGAAGACGTTCAACTCCATCAGCGTGGCAATCACTCTATGAACAGGCAGATAAACCTTCACCGCAAGATGGCGGACTAACACTGGATCGGAAACTAGGACGACGCGTTGCGGCAAATCATCTCCCTCGGGCTCGAGCGGCGAAATCATCTAACTATAAGGCGGCACCAATGTACAGAGGCCCATTCGGAGAAAAGCGAAATTACTCCATCACCTCAGGAAAGGGGCATCGTGTGGGGTAAGGCGGCTCTACCATTCTACGGTCGATCAGTCCATGGCGAATGGCGTAACGGACGACATCGGCGAGGCAGTGGAATTTCCATTTGCGAAACAAGTTGGTGCGGTGGCTCTCGATCGTTTTGGTCGAGAGGCCAATTCGGCCCCATTGGCTTTGCTCGATTTGCCGGAAGCGATGCCACGCACGATCTCGGTCTCGCGGCGAGATAGCCTCGGCTCTTTGCTCTCGCCGCGGGAGTCGGGCTGCGGATCAGTGCCGGTGGCCGTGGGTCGGCTTCATTCTGGGAGGGGTTGTTCGGGGAAAACATTTTCCGGTGCCCGCGGTAGTTATAACGCAAATGGATGTAGGTGAAAGTTTTTTGTTGATGCAGAGAATGGCGGGAGCGGCCCTCTTCGCCGCATCGGAGATTCTCGAGAACCGGAGATGCAATGATGCGGTTGCGCGGCGGATGCCGCGACAACGGCGCGCGGTCGCTGGGAGCAAAAAAGCTCTCAAGTAAGGGCTTTACTCCATGGAGTGGACGACGAACGCTTTTGCCTCCGCCGTTAACTCCTTTGCTTCGGCGACGAACTCCTTTACCTCAAACGCGTGCGCAACGCCGTCGGCGCCGGTGCGTGGAGCGACCCAGCCACCATCATGGTGACGTAAAGCGTATTATTCGTTAGGTCCGATCGCTAAGCCTGGCGCTCGTGGTCCATTCCTAGCGCAACGATTACAGAATTCAGCGCCGGAGGAGAAATCTTCCGGCGCTTTGTTTGGTGCAATTAAGGGAGTCCAATTCTGAAAACCGGGTCAGGCTTTGTTTCGTGGTAGGGCTTCCCGTTACGATAGAGCGAGAGGCGTGCTTTTCCGTCGAGGGCTTCCTGCTTGGTCAGGTTCGCGCTTTGAAGATACTTCTCTTCAAACTTTATCGCCTCGGTAAAATTCCCCGCTTCGGCGTTAGCGACGGCCAAGGTGTCCACGACGCTAGCTCTGTTCCATCGGGAAAGCTGACACGCTTTGGTGGCGTAATCGATTGCTTTAGCTCCATCTCGTAAATCCGATTGTGGAGCAGCAGCCAGGTACCATGCGGCGTGACCATAGGCACGCCAGGATTTCGGATTGCGCCGGATCGCCTCTTCGGCGTCGCGAAGTGCTCTCTTGTAATCGCCCATTTGATAGTAGGTATAGGACCGGTTGCCGAAAGCATCATTCTTGGAGACGAGTTCACCCGGCGTTCTAGGTTTCAGGTTGCCGGCTCGAGTGTTGTCGGCAATGGCCTTATTGTAATTGCCTTTGAAACCGTAAACGATGGCTCGGTCATAGAAGGTTGTGGCGTTGTTGGGATCCAAACGAACGGCTTCATTGAAATCAACTAGTGCCTTATCATATTCTCGAAGGGAGGTGTAGATGCAGCCGCGATCGTTAAGCACTTTAGGATCGTGGGGATGAAGCCGAACGGCCATATTGAGATCGGCAAGCCCTTTGCTGTGCTCGCCGATATCATCGTAAACATCTCCACGCGCCCAGTAGACATTATAAGACTTCGGATTCAATGCCAGTGCCTGTGAGAAATCGGCGATTGCCTTTTGATGCTCGCCGTTTTTCCGGTACACGCTTCCGCGCCTCCAATAGGCATCCCAGTCTCTCGGACCGAACCGAATGCTGCTATTGTAATCCGCCATTGCCTTATCGTACTCACCTAAACCGTAAAAGAAGCTGCCACGGTGTCGATAGGCCGCGGCCGCCCGTGGATTAAGCCGGATGGCGTCATTATAGTCGGCGAGTGCGCGCTTTCGATCTCCCTTCTTTTGGTAAACGAAGCCGCGGTCGAGGTAAGCAGAGGCTTTCTTCGGCTCGAGCTGAATGGCTCGACTACAATCCGCAATGGCTTTGTCGTATTCGCCCTTGTCATAAGCGACATGCGCCTGCTGGAGTAACGCGCTGGCACTTTGAGCGTGGAGTGAGGCGGCCATCGGCAATATTAGAACGCCGGCTGCTATCAGGGAGATTACGGGATGTGGAGTAACGTTCATGCAGGTAAGTTGTGGCAGTGACATAATTAAGGGACGAGGGAGAATTGGACGAAAACACTAGCCTTATTGGTAGAGTGAAGCGGTTGACGCTGCGATGGCAAGAGGAAACCGTTCTCCGCTTCTGTTGTTTCCTCCTGTTCAGACTTCGACAGCATTCGATATCTCTAACGTCGCTGCAATTAACCGCTGAAGTTCGCAAGCGAACGGGAGCGGACGTGCCGGTTGTTATGTAAGCATGAAGGGACATGACTCATTCACATTGGTACTGACTCTATATTGTCCCTCATCACGCTTTTGTTCGTACGCTGAACGCGATGGCACAGGATGCGTCCAGCTCGGCATGCAATACATTGCTAAAGTAGCAAGTAAACGGAGAGGCCCTCTTGTTTTGGATTGCGAATTCCGTGTTGAAATCGAACCGCGAAGAACGTAGCATCTGGCCGTGGGCAGAATATCGCTGCGTTTGCTTTTGATACTTGCGACTTCGCTGGCGATCGTCGTCGTTACTCTGCCGGTGCGATCGCAGGCTCATCCACAGAAGTCGAGTTGCTGCGCGCACATGTCGAAGCCGGCCGCGAACGATTGCGGCCACCAGCCAGCAAAATCCAGTCAGGATCTGCAGTGCTGCGCCGCTTGCGCGGTGGGGCTTGCGTTGTTTTTTGCGGCATCGACGCCATTTGTTTTTGCACCGGGAGACGAAGAGAATTTTGCGCAGGTTTCAAATCGGGCGGTCTCGCGCTTCGAACGCCCGCCTGTTCCACCGCCGCGATCATCGGTTGCTTAAATCGCACCGGCTCGTTGCGATCAATCGATCGCGCGAGATTCAATTGATCATTCAAAGAAAGGAACATGATGAAATTCCTATTAGCGATTGCTGCGTTGGTCCTGTTCGTGGGAACGGCCAGCGCTACTTCGCGCGCGGCTGATTGCTGTGGCGGCGGTGCCTGCTACCGCATTCACGCCGGCTGCTGCAAGTAGCTAGAACGCAGTTAAGATAAAGGAGCCCTCGCCGGAGAAATTCGGCGGGGGTTTCCTATTTTTCCTGCGGAGCCACTAACGCGATTGTTGTCAGGGCGATAGTTTCGGATAGAAGTATAGGTGGGTGATTGGATAAGAAGACCTATGCCGGAAAAAAAAGAATTCAGTTAACCCTTATGAAAGCAAAATCATTCTTTCTGTGCTTGTGTCTCCTTCTCAACGCAAAACTCTTCGCGGCGGAATTGACCGTCCATGCCGCTGCCAGCCTGACGGATGCGATGAAGGAAATCGCGACCGGTTATGAAAAGCAAAGTGGAGACAAGCTGCAGTTTAACTTTGGCGCTTCCAGCTTGCTTGCGCGCCAGATCCAGGAAGGCGCACCCGCCGACCTTTTTCTCTCGGCGGACGAAGCGAAGATGGACGCGCTGGCGAAGAAGGATCTTCTCCTGGAAGGAACACGGCGCAGTTTACTTTCCAACTCGCTTGTTATTGTCGTGATTAACGACGCAACCGTGGTGCCGAAGTCGGCTTCGGACCTAACGAAACCGGAATACAAAAAGCTTGCACTTGCGCAGCCGGATTCGGTTCCGGCCGGTATCTACGCGCGCGAATATCTGCAGAAGCTCGGGTTATGGGACAAGCTGAAAGATAAGGTCGTTCCGACAGAGAACGTGCGCGCCGCGCTTGCGGCTGTGGAATCGGGTAACGTCGAAGCTGGCTTTGTTTATAAGACGGATTCGCTCATCTCGAAGAAGGTAAAGATCGCCGTCGAGGTGCCAATCGCCGAAGGACCGAAGATTTCCTATCCTGTCGCCGTCATTAAGGCTTCGAAGGAACCCGAACGGGCCAGGAAACTCGAAGAATATCTGGAAGGACCGGAAGCGCGGAAGGTGTTCGAGAAATTCGGTTTTATCATCAGCAAATAGACGCGGTCGCCGCGGCAGCGACTTGACTTGACGTCCCGCGCTGCGGCGCGAGACCATTGCGGCTTAATCTATTTCGCACGTTACACAAGAGAGCTGCATCCAAGCGTATTCCCCTGGCCGTCGCGGTGTATTAAAGAGTAACCTAGGCGGCGAGCTCGAGCTGAGCGCGCGTGATGCCGCGCAATTCGAAAAGACGCAGGAGCGTTTCTTCGATCAGGTTGTTCGGACACGATGCGCCGGCAGTGATGCCGACAACGAGCGGACCAGAAGGTAACCAATCTTCGGCGATGACTTCGCGCTTCTCGTGCAAATTGTAGTGAAGAATTTCCTTGTCGGATAAAAGGCGGGAAGCATTCAGGACAAAGTAAGTTGGCAATTTCTCTTCGCCCATCTCCGCGAGATGCGAAGTGTTGGAGCTATTGTAACCGCCAACGACGAGCAGAAGGTTCATCGGCACATTGAGTAACTCGCGCAAGGCGTCCTGTCGTTCCTGGGTTGCTCCGCAGATGGTGTCGAAGAAGCGAAAGTTCTTTGCGGCCAGGTCTGGTCCATCGCGATCGGCGATTGCCTGCCGGATGCGGCGTTGCACTTCTTCGGTTTCGCCGCGCAGCATGGTCGTTTGATTGGCGACGCCAACGGTTTTCAAATGCAGATCGGGATCGAAACCGGGCGAATGCGCGTTGCGAAATTTTTCCAGGAAGGCGTTCTTATCGCCACCGTGCCGGATGTAATCGCAAACGTAATCGGTTTCGGCCAGCGTGAGGACAACAAGGTAATGTCCTTTGCCATCACCAAGCGCGCGGGAGCTGGTCGCTTTCGTTTCTTCGTGCTCGGCTTTGCCGTGAATAATGGAAGTGGCGGATTCGCTCGCGTACTTGCGCACGCGTTTCCAGACGCTCATGACGTCTCCGCAAGTCGTGTCGACGATCTGGCAGCCAATGTCTTTGATTTGTTGCAGCGTCGAAAGCTCGGTGCCGAACGCTGGAACGATCACGACATCTTCCGGACGCAGATCCTCAATGTTGGCTTCCTTATTTTGGCCGAGCAGATTCTTAATGCCTAACGAGGAGATTTGCTCGTTCACTTCCGGGTTGTGAATGATCTCGCCGACAATAAAGAGACGGCGATCCTTAAAAACCTTGCGCGCGGCATAGGCGAGATCGATCGCGCGCTCGACGCCGTAGCAAAAGCCAAACTGCTTCGCCAGCCGCACCGTGACATCGCCCACGCGAATGATTCCGCCGCTGCGCCGGACCTTGTCGACGATTTCGCTCAGGTAATGCGCTTCGACCTGCTGCTGCACCGCCGCCATGACATCAGGCGTACGCAAGTTCACTTTCTCGCGTGCCGTGGTGCCGCTGGAAATAAGGTTCGTGCTCACAAGTTAGCGGAGATCGCTCCGCGAAAGAGCCGGCTATTCCAAAAGCGAGCCGGCGGGTTTTTGAAAGGCCTTGGAGGTAACCATGAGACGCGGATCGGGGTCGGGCGCCTTGGAATCGTCCACGCGTTTAACCTTGCTTGCGTACAGTTCATCTTCCGGTTGCGTCGTGGCGATATTAACCGGCGTCCCTGTTCTCACGAGAGCAAAAAACTTTGGCGCGGCCTCTCCATGCAAACGCAAGCAACCATGTGTGCGCGGCGACAGATGAACGAAACCCTGGTGGAACCCGTAAGCTGGCGAAAATTCGCACCAGAATCCCATCGGATAACCAACATAGCGGCCGGAGATAGACTGGCCGGATTCAGCAGGGACGACTCGATCGCCCTGTACGCGGAAGCCGTACGAGCCCGAGCGTTTCTCTTCCTGCTTGGAATAAATGGTGAAATTTCCCTTCGGCGTCGGTTTGCTCGGGATGCCAACGTTGGTCGCCACCGCCATCAAAAGGCGATCGCCTTCCATGACGTAAACGTTTTGCTTCGAGAGCGAAACTTTAACGCGTACCTTCGAGGGATTGTTTGGTTTGAGAGCAGTGACGTGATAGGGCCCGGTGCTCATGGGTGCGGTGCTGCAACTCGAAAGCAGGGCGGCGACGGCTGTCCCAAGGAAAACAAGACGGAAAATACTTCGCATAGTTAGGTATTGGAGAAGCGCATTGCGTGCCTTTTGTCAAACTAGCCGCGTATATTATGGAGCGAAATTATCTCGAATAACGACCGCGCGCAGCAGCTGTCATCCTGAGCGAAGCGAAAGACCTCAGGAGCTACGATGGATCTACGCGGTTTGGGAGGTCCCTCGCATTTGCTCGGGACGACCCACAACAGCCGGAGAAGTGTCGTTTGTTTCTGCTTTCTTCAACAAAAGCTGGTCGAAGTAGTAGGAAGTATTCGCGTAAAAGGGATATTCGCGCTCTGTCTGCGATGGCTTGTAACGCCATTGTTTATACATCCAAAGCCACGACGCCGGATTTTTACGAATAAGCGGCTCGAACCGATCCCAGCAAGCCTGCGCGATCTCGGTCTCGGTCGCATCGGGAGCAATCTCGAGTTTGCGTTGAAAAATGAGACGGGACCGTCCGCCGGCGAGTTGCTCGCAATATAAAGGCACAATCGCCGCGCCGGTTTTTTTGTGCAGCCACGCATGCGCGTAGGTCACGCAAGTTTTCAAACCGAAGCAATCGATCGCCACGCTCGGTTGCGTCGGGCGTAAGGTCAGATCGCTCAAGATGCCGACATGACGGCCGCGCTTGAGCGCTTTGAACATGCGAATGATCGCACCTTCGCGTCCTGCTATTTCGTGGGCGGAATGGCTGCGCAGATTCGCGATGATGGGATCGAGCAATGGATTCTTAAATTCCTGTGCAAGCACGAGAAGTTTGAATCCGCTCAGTCCCAAACCTTTTGCCGCCCATTCGAAATTCCCGCAGTGAACCGTGGCAAAAATGCAGCTTTGTTTCGGATCGATCTCGGCCATCACTTCGCGCACGTTCACAATTTCAAGCCAGCGCTGGAAATTGTTTTGCGTTAGGCGCGACGACCAAAGGAGATCGATCATGGTGCGAGCGAGATTTCGATACGATTGCCGGACGATTTCTTCGCGCGCTTCAACCGACAGTGAATCGCCCAAGGCAACTTCCAGATTGCTGCGCGCCACCTTGCGGCCCGCGAAATCCAAGCGAGCCACTGTTCCCCCAAGCCAATTCGCGAGATGCAAACAAGCCCAGCGCGGCAGCCAAGGAACGACTTTGGCGGCGACCGACAACCAGAACCATTCGTAACGGTGTCGAACTTTCTTCTTCAGGGCGCGCACACCTGAATTGTAATCAGCTTTCGTGTGGGCCGCGAATCACTCCACCACTTCGCGTTCCAATTTCGCCATGTTGGCGTTGAGGCGCTCCTCGAACCTCGGCCCGATTTCCGCGTACGGCGGATACGGTCTCGGCGAACCGGCGACGCGATAACGCCAGTGTTTGTACATCCACATCCACGGGCCAGGATTTTGCCTAACGAGAGGTTCGAGCTGATCCCAGCAACGCTGTGTGATCTGAACGATCGACGTTCCTTTTTCAAAACGCAGCTGCGGATAAACGTGGAGACGATACTTCCCACCGCTTAATGGTTCACAACATACCGGGACAATCGGCGCGCCCGTGCGTTGATGAAGCCAGGCATGCGCAAAGGTCACCACTTTTTTGATGCCGAAACAGTCGATCGCGACACTTGGATCCCATGGTTTAAGAGTGAGGTCGGTCAAGACGGCAACGTGCCGGCCGCGTTTCAAGGCTTTGTACATGCGAATGATTCCGCCTTCGCGCGGTGCGAGTTCGTTCCCGGAACGTTTGCGTAATTGCGCGAAGACCGACTCAAGCAGTGGATTTTTGAATTCCTGCGCGAGCGTAATTCCCTGCAATCCATATAAGCCCACGGCGAGCGCGGCCCATTCAAAATTTCCGTAGTGAAATGTCGTGAAAATTATTCCGCGCCCCGGACCGACATCGGCCAGCACTTCCTCGATCCCAACGATGTCGATCCATTGGGCGAAATTTTCTTTTGTCATGCGCGGCGACCAAAACAAATCGAGCATGGTGCGCATGAATTGCTGGTACGACTCGCGTGTTACTTGCGCGCGCCTGCTCGGAGATGGCTCGCTGCCCAACGCAGCTTCGAGATTACTCAACGCCGTACGACGTCCGCGACGATCCAGCCGCGCCACGCACACGCCGAGGAATTGGCCGAGCCGAAAGCAACCGTTTCGCGAAAGAAGCGGAACAATCTTGCCGAGAAGAATGAGCCCCATCCACTCCAGGCGGTACCGGACTTTTTTGAAGGAAAAGCTCATCGCGTTGCCACGATTTGATCATGCCCACGTCGTTCGGCAAGCCGAGCCTGCGCGCGTTGACTTGCCATCGTTTGAATTTAACTTCTCAAACTGGCCGCGAGCGCGGCCATAAATGTGAAAAGCGTCCTCTTCGTTTGTACCGGAAACATCTGTCGCAGTCCGATGGCGGAAGGCCTTTTTCGCCGTTTAATCGGCAACCGCAAGGATATTGAAGTAGCATCCGCGGGCGTGAATGCGGTGCGCGGACAACCGCCAAGTCTGCATGCAGTCGCTGCGCTTTTTGCGGAAGGCGTGGACATTGCTCACCTGCGCAGCCAACCCCTAACGACTGCATTGATCGATCGCGCAACGCACATTTTCGCCATGACGGGCGCGCATCTCGAGACGATCCACATGCTTTTTCCCAACGGCATCGATAAATCGTTTTTGCTCCGCGAATTTGAAGAGCCGGGCACGACGGTTTGGCGCGATGTCCCCGATCCAATCGGTATGAGCCGCGACACTTACCTCATTTGCGCGGAAACAATTAAAAACGCTTTACCGAGTGTGCTCGCCTTCGTAGAACAGGGCGAACTCGTCGTTCCGGGCAGCGCACGCGCGAGCGGCGGCGGTTCGTATTTTTCCATGGCAGATCGACCACCAAAAACCTCCACTGGCCCAGGAAGCGGCGTTTCGTCTTCGGTTTCCGGCAGTTTGCGAAAAACCGATCCGGAAATTTTCGACGCGGTCGAAGCGGAGGAGAAAAGGCAGCGTGAAAATATCGAACTGATCGCTTCGGAAAATTTCACGAGCCGCGCCGTCATGGAAGCGCAGGGTTCCTGCCTAACGAATAAATACGCCGAAGGTTATCCGGGCAAACGCTGGTATGGCGGTTGCGAAAATGTCGACGTCGTCGAACAACTCGCGATCGATCGCGCGAAACGGCTCTTCGGCTCGGAACACGTCAACGTCCAACCGCACAGCGGCGCACAAGCGAACATGGCGGTTTATTTCGCCGCCATTAAACTGGGCGACAAAATTCTCACGATGAATCTTGCGCACGGTGGCCACCTCACGCATGGCCATCCCGCAAATTTTTCCGGCAAGTTCTATCAGGTCACGCAGTACGGCGTGGATGAAAAAACCGAGCAAATCGATTACGACGCGTTGCAAAAACAGGCCGAAGAAGTGAAACCGGCCATGATCACAGCGGGCGCGTCAGCCTATCCGAGAACGATTGATTTTCCAAGGCTCCGGCAAATTGCCGATTCCGTTGGCGCGCTTCTTTTCATCGATATGGCTCACATCGCGGGCCTGGTCGCGGGCGGGCAACATCCGAGTCCGATCCCACATGCGCAGTTTGTTACGACGACGACGCACAAAAGTTTGCGCGGTCCGCGCGGCGGCATTGTTTTATGCGAGCAACGTTTCGCGAAAGAAATCGATTCGACTGTTTTTCCCGGCATTCAAGGCGGGCCGCTCATGCATGTGATCGCAGCGAAAGCGGTTTGTTTTCACGAAGCGTTACAGCCGCAGTTCCGCGATTATCAACGACAAGTCGTGATCAATGCGAAAGCGCTCGCGGCCGGCATGAGCAAACACGGTTACCGAATCGTTTCCGGCGGCACCGACAATCATCTCATGCTCGTCGATTTGCGACCGAAGGAAATCAATGGACGACAGGCGCAGGAGGTTCTCGATCGCGCCGGCATCACCGTGAACAAAAACGCGATTCCGTTCGATACGTATCCGATTTTTAAACCGGGCGGAATTCGCATCGGCACACCGGCGGTGACGACGCGCGGAATGAAAGAAGAAGAGATGCTCGAGATTGCCGACTTGATTAACGAAGCGCTTCTCGGTCGCGACGATGCGACTGCATTGGAACGCGTGCGCGCAAAAGTGCGCGACCTGACGCGCTGCTTTCCCCTGCCCTGTTAGGATCAGGCTTCGCCGTAATCGTGGCGGGTGTCCGACGCATTTTGGAATCCGGACGAATTTCCGTTTCCTAAATCTTCAAAACTCGGCGTAACGTGCATTGCATTTCTGGCAATGGCTCAACTTAAGGAAAAATCACAAAGCAATCCGCTGCGCGAAGGATTGACCACGCGTTCGGTCCCGCAGCCGTGCAGTCTCGTTATCTTCGGAGCGACCGGCGATCTCACGCATCGCAAACTCATTCCCGCAGTTTACAACATCGCTGCGGAAGGCGAGTTGCCGCCGGCAGTCGCGGTCATCGGTTTCGCGCGTCGCGATAAATCGGACGACGAGTTTCGCAAAGAACTCGAAGAATCGACGCGGAAATATTCGCGGCAATCGGTCCATGACGATTTGTGGAAAAGTTTCGCGCAATCGATTTCCTATCATCGCGGCGAATTTGACGACGTTTCCGCCTACAAAAGTCTGGCGCAACGTCTCGAGAAAATTGACTCGGTTCATGGCACGCGCGGCAACCGGTTATTTTATCTCGCGGCGAGTCCGGACCAGTTCGAAATAATTTTGGAGAATCTAAAAGCCGCCGGATTGAACAAAGCTGCCGAAGGCAGTTGGGCGCGTGTTGTGGTGGAGAAACCGTTCGGGCGCGATCTTGCTTCGGCGCGCGAATTGAATCGCATCGTCAGCAAATCGTTTTCCGAAGATCAAACGTACCGGATCGATCATTTTCTCGGCAAGGAAACGGCGCAGAATATTTTGGTGCTCCGTTTCGCGAACGCGATTTTCGAACCGATTTGGAATTCCCGCTATATCGATCATGTCCAGATCACAGCCGCGGAAACGCTCGGAGTAGAAGGCCGCGCCGGTTACTACGAGACTGCCGGCGCGCTTCGCGACATGGTGCAGAATCACATGCTGCAACTGCTCTCGCTGGTTGCGATGGAACCGCCGACCGATCTTGGCGCCGACAGCATTCGCGATGAAAAAGTAAAGGTGTTGCGTTCGTTGCGACGATTTTCTTCGCTGGAAGATGTCACGAAAAATGTGGTGCGCGCGCAATACGCGGCGGGAGCGATCAACGGCAAACCTGTTCCCGCTTATCGCGAAGAGCCGAAAGTCGATCCGAAATCGATGACGGAAACTTATGTGGCTTTGCGCGCGCGGGTGGACAACTGGCGCTGGGCCGATGTGCCGTTTTATATTCGTGTCGGTAAACGATTACCAAAATCGGCGACGGAAATTTCCGTGCACTTCAAACGGGCGCCGCAGGTTTTGTTTAATAAAGAAGCGATGCAGCACGATCAGAACGTGCTCGTCATTCGCATCCAGCCTGATGAAGGAATCGCGTTGCGGATGGAGGCGAAAGTTCCGGGAAATAATTTGCAGATCGAACCGGTGAAAATGGATTTTCATTACGGAACGTCATTCGGCAAAGCGAGTCCGGAAGCGTACGAGCGCCTGTTGCTCGATGCCATGAGCGGCGATCCGACGCTTTTCGCGCGTCGCGACGAAGTGGAGCAGGCCTGGAGTTTTATCGATCCGATCGAAGAAGCGTGGACCGATAAGAAGAACGCGCCGGCGCTTAATTTTTACACATCGGGTTCGTGGGGTGCGGACGCCGGGGATGAATTGCTCACGCAAGATGGCCGCACCTGGAGGCGATTGTAAAAGCAATGCCGGCAACCGAACAAATTTCTGAGGTCGGACTTCCAGTCGAGCTCGATCAAATGGAGAGCGAACTCAGGAAGCTTTGGGACGAAGCCGGCGCGGGGAAAACGCGCGCGTCGCTGGTGAATCTCGCCGTTTACAGCGAGGAACCGGATTCACTTTCGCGCAATACCGAAATCATTTCCCAGATCACGCAAGACCACGCATGTCGCGCGCTGCTTATCAGTGTGAATCGCGCGGCGAAGGAGAATCGCGTTGATGCATGGATCAATGCGCATTGCCACACCGGCAGTGCAAAGAGCCAGCAAATATGTTCTGAGCAGCTTTCGTTTCATGTCGAGGGACCATGTGTGAGTCTGCTTGCCAGCATCGTTTTCTCGCATCTCGACTCCGACCTTCCGTTTTATCTTTGGTGGCAAAGCGAATTTCACGAGGAGGTGGATGCTCAACTTTGGTCGTGGATCGACCGGCTCATATATGACAGCCATGATTGGAGCGATTTTCAGGAGCAATTGCGTTTGCTCGACCGCGCGCAGGCGGAGCTAAAAGAACGTGTCATCCTCTGCGATTTGAATTGGACCAGGTTGCTGCACCTGCGTCGCGCGCTTGCGCAATTTTTCGATCACCCCGTTTCGCATCGTCACTTCAACAATTTCAATCGCGTCGAAATCGATTTTGCGCCCGGCTATCGTTCGACTGCGCTGTTGTTTACCGGCTGGATTTCCGCGCAGTTGAATTGGACCAGAGAAGAGAAGGCAAAGCGCGAAACGCTCCGTTTTCAAAACGAGACGGGCAAAACGATCGACGTTGTCCTCGCGGAGAAAAAAGGCGAACCGATCGGTCGCTGTCTGCTTCACGCCGATACGAGGGAATATCGTCTTGAGCATCCAGCGGGGACGGATCTGCTCGATGTCTCGTTAGGCAAACCGGGCCAGGATGGGATGCATCAACTCATGCCCGCGCTCGAAAATAATCCGGTGGCCTTGATGCACGAGGAATTGATGCGTGGCGGGGCGCGGCGAATTTACCTGCGCGCGCTCGAATGCGTGCGGGATCTTTTTTAACGCATGCCAAAGCGGAAAGATTATTCCGTGATCACCGGTCGAGCAGACGGAGTAAATCCTTCACGCTCGTTTCGACGGAAAATTTTCGACGCGCTAATTCCAAGCCTTGCGCTCCAAATTCTCGCGCGCGCGCTGGATCACCGATTATGTACGCGATCGCATCCGCAAGTTTTTCCGGCTCGTTAGGCAAAACGAGCGTGCCGGTTAAATCCGGTTCGACCATTTCGGGGATGCCTGCGAGTGCGGTCGAAACGACGGGCAAACCGGAGGCCATCGCTTCCATGATGACCGTGGGCAGATTGTCGCTTCCGCCATCTGCCTCCGTACTGCATGCGAGAACGAACACGTTCGCCGCAGCGAGGCGCCGTTTAATTTCTTCCTGAGATTGCGCACCAGCCAGCGTCACTCTCCCCGTCAGATTGCTTCGAATGATTTGTGCGCGCAGCGATTCTTCCAACGGACCACTGCCGATTATTTGGCAGAGAAATTGGTGACCACCTTCCGCGAGTAAACGGCAAGCCTCAATCAAATCCGTAAAGCCTTTCTTTTCGATCAAACGGCCGACGGAAATAATCACCGGCACAGGCGAAGCGAAATCGGCGCGCGCGAAATTTGAAAGGTCGAGCCCATTATAAATTCGATGAATCTTTGGCGCGCTTTCAGGAAAGCGCTCTTGCAAAAATTTCGCGGCGTGATCGCTCTCCGTCACGACAAAGCTGGCCGCATCAACGAGCCGATCGAGCCCGATCGCAAAATCGCGCGGAACAAAAATGTCGTTGGCGTGAGCAGTGAAACTGAACGGCACGCCGAAAAACTGCCCGATCCAATAAGCTGTCCGCGCGGCCATGCCGGCAAAGTGCGCGTGCAATCGCACATCTTCGGGCAATCGCTTTCCGATATACGCGGCCTGATAAAGCCGCAGGAAGTCCGTCTGGCGTCCCCATTTCTCAATCGCTTCGACCGCGCTCGACGGAATCTCCCTTCGACGAATCGCTCGCTCGATTTCGCGGATCAACGGCTGTTCCTCCGGAAGGTAATGAACCTGCTCGAGAATCTGCGCATCCCATATTCCAGCCGGTCCACTCTCCGGCGGACGAATGGAGAAAATCGCGGGCGACAATCCCAGCCGGTATACTTCCTTCACCTCCCGATAACAGAACGTCTGCGTAAAGGAGGGGAACCGCTCGAAAATGTAGGCGACCTTCGTCATTGAGGCGGAATTAACCGGCAGAAGCCGCCGTTGCCAAGCTTTCCCCCATTCCCTGCATGACTCCTGCTATACAAAATCCATGGCGGACAGGGATTTTTTTACTTTTTGCACCTCATTGATACCGGTTGAATTGAAAGCGATGGGCGAACTGTCCACCGTCGTCCATCTGGAGGAAGGAAACGTCGTTTACTCGGCAAACGACCCCAGCGACGCGCTTTACATTATCAATCGCGGCGTGGTCGAACTGGTGCCGGATCCATCCGTGCGCGGAACGCCGAGCACTTATCTTTCCCGAGGCGATATCTTTGGCGATTGCGAAGCCCTCTCCGATTTGCCCCGCACACATTTGATGCGCACGCGTGAGAAAGTCAGCTTGCAGCGCATCTGCAAAAAGGATTTCTCGGAGCTTTCGAAACGCGTTCCGGCATTCTTTCGGTATCTCTGCGAGCAAATGTCCAGTCGCCTTTTGCGCAATCATGAGCTGTCGCTCTCGAAAAGCCATTGCCTCGAGTTGAGCGGAAATCTCGCCAATTTCGACATCATCACGATTTACCAAACCATTCTTAGCTCGATGCAAACTGGCGAGCTCTCCATTCTGGACGAATCGCATCAGTCCCTCGCCGCATATTTCTTCGAGCGTGGACGGTTGCACTCGGGACAATTCCAGCACCTCACCGGCCTGGAAGCCTTCTGGCAACTGTTCCTGAGCGAATCGCTCCACGGCACTTTTTCATTTTCCTCGAGCGAGAAGTCGCTCATTGACTGCGTGAAATCGACGCAGATCAATAAATTCGAAGGCGACATGCTGATCACGGCCTTGCAGTACCGCGATGAATTTCAGTCGCTCAAGGCAAAGTATCCGGACAAAGATGTGGAGTTGCGCCGCCGAAAACTAAACTTTTCCTGGCCCGCCACCGCAAAACCCGAATTGCAGGCGATCGCGGAGGAAATCTGGCAACTCGTTTACACCACGCCGATGTCCATCGAAAACATGTTCCTGAAATGTTCCGTCTGTGAATTCAAAATCCTTCAGGTCGTCGATCAACTCGTGGAAGCGGAATTGTTTCGACTCGTTTCCGCGGATGAGACACAAACTTCGAACGAACTGGTCGTCGAAGCGGCGCGAGCATGAAATACAGATTCGTTAGTCTTCTTTTGCTCTGTTGCCTAACGAGTTGTTCGTTCATGACGAAGAGAGGACGGGAAGAGTACAGCTATCGAAAGTACGTCCGCAAATCGAGCGTCACTCGCTATAAGCGTGCGAAGAAGTTCAAGTTTCGCACTCCCGAAATGGCGATTCGCCAGGATTCCCCCACTATGACGGCTCAGCCGGAATCGCCACAGTCGGTGACGGCTGCTCCCGAATCCTCGCAACAACAACAGCCGCCGCCCTCCGAGCAACCTCCGCCGCCGAACTAGCTTTCGCGTTTCACCGGAATCGGTTTCCCGTTCCCGTCGACGGCAACGTAAATGAAAACTGCGCGCGTCACGCGGATTTCTTCGCCGCTCATGTAACGGTGCACCCAAACCTCGACCGGAATGGTCATCGACGTCCGCCCGATTTTTTCGACCCATGCGTAACATGCGACCGTGTCGCCGACGCGGACAGGTTGCAGGAACGCCATTCCTTCAATCGCCACGGTGACGACGCGTGCCTTTGCGACTTTGGCCGCGAGAATGGCGCTGCCCAAATCCATTTGCGCGACGAGCCAGCCGCCGAAGATGTCGCCATCGCGGTTGGTGTCTTTCGGCATCGCGATGGTTTGAATGACGAGCTCGCCCTTGGGTTTTTTGTTCATCGCCGCGGCAGAATAGCGATCACAAGATCAGCATGCAATCGCCGTAGCTATAGAACCGATACCGTTGCCGGATCGCCTCTGCATACGCCGCGAGAATAAACTCACCGCCGGCAAATGCGCTCACGAGCATAAGAAGAGTCGAACGCGGCAGGTGAAAATTCGTCAGTAATCGATCGACTGCGCGAAATTTGTAAGGCGGATAAATGAAAATATTTGTCTCTCCATTTTGCGATACAAGTTTTCCGGTATCGCGTTTTGCCGATTCGAGCACGCGCACGCTCGTTGTGCCGATCGCTAAAATTCGACGAGCCTCATTGATCGTGCACGCGCTCGATTCCGAAATCGAAAACCGCTCTGAATGCATACGATGCTGCGCAAGATCGTCGACGTGCACGGGTCGGAATGTTCCGACACCGACATGAAGTGTGACAAACGAGTGCGGCAATTCACGCAGGATCTCCGGCGTGAAATGCAACCCGGCCGTCGGCGCCGCGAGCGCGCCCGCGGCATTGGCAAAGACGGTTTGATACCGGGTCTCATCCGCCGCGTCACTTTGGCGTCCCATGTAAGGCGGAAGCGGAAGCGAACCACCGCGATGCGGATCGATCTCATTTTCGAACGAGATGATGCGTTCACCATCGGCCGCGATTTCCTCGACGTGACCGATTGTTCCATCGACCTGGAATGTCGCACCTAACCGCATTTTCTTTCCTGGCCTAACGAGACATTTCCATCGACGCGAGTCGAGTTGCTCGAGAAAGAGAAATTCCACCGCGCCGTCGTCGGAAAATCGGCGCGCCGCGAGCACCCGCGTGTCGTTGAGAACAAGAAGATCGCCGGGAGACAAAAATTCCTTCAACTCGACGAATTTCCGGTGCTCGATTCGCTGATTCTCGCGGTGCAGAACCATCATGCGCGCGTCTTCGCGACGCGGCGGCGGACGGGTTGCGATCAGATCTTTTGGCAGATCGTAATCGTAGTCAGAGAGCTGTGCGCTCATGGCTCATCATCAAAGGAATTGCAGCTGCGCGCAAAACTTGGAAGATGGCCAACGTGACGCGATTTACTCCAGCGCTCGAAAGCGTAATCAGCGCCCTGGAACAAATGCGCGAGTCGGAGCGCCCACCTCGCGCGTCGCGCAGTGCGTTGCGTCTGCTCTGGAATCGCATTCCAAATAAGGGAGACCTGCTCGCGCCGTTGCGTGAACGCGTTCGTGTTTGCGTTAACTGTCCGCATTTGGCCGCGAGTCGCACACAAACAGTCTTCGGTGTCGGAAACGCCGATGCCGATCTCATGTTCATCGGCGAAGCGCCCGGCGCAGAGGAAGACGCACGTGGTGAACCGTTCGTCGGTCGCGCCGGCCAGTTGCTCACGAAAATCATCGAGACCATGGGCTTTGCCCGCGCTGATGTTTACATCGCGAACGTTTTGAAATGCCGTCCCGATATGCCGGTGGGAAGTTCTGGCAACCGCCCGCCGACGCCGCAGGAAATGCAAACATGTCTGCCTTATCTCGCCGCGCAGATTGAAATCATTCGACCAAAAGTGTTGGTCGCGTTGGGCGCCAGCGCAGTGGAAGGATTGCTCGGTTTTCGCGGCACCATGCGCGAATTGCGTGGTCGCTGGCATTCCTACGAAGAGACGCCGCTCATGATTACTTATCACCCGTCGTATTTGCTGCGTAATCAGGCGCCTTCGGAAAAACGAAAAGTGTGGGAAGACATGCTGCAAGTGTTGGAACGTTTGGAGCGACCGATTACGCAAAAGCAGCGGAATTACTTCGCCTGATTTTTTCTTAACTGCTCAAATATTTTTCGAAGCGCGCGCGGCGACGAAAAGCTCATCGCCATCTTCCGCATAATCGCGCGAACTTCGTTGCGCGGCATTTTTACTTTTTCCTGCAGCGCGTCGACACCGGCATCACGTAGCAATGCGAGTGTGCGTGCTCCAATGAGCGCGGGCAACACCGTGGCGAATCGAACTCGCGCCGGCCGGATTGCGCACGAGTAATCCATTCCCGCGGCAATCCCCTCCTCCGCTTTACGAAGCCATCTTTCCAGCACAGGCGCGATCTCTTTTCGGCGATCCATCAATTCGTTAGGCGTAACTCCGCACGCTCTCAATTCTTCTTCCGGTAAATAACATCGTCCGTTTTGAAAATCGGCGCCGGCGTCGCGTAAAATATTTATCAGCTGCAATCCCATTCCGTAGTCGCGACCGAGCTTTTGCATTTCTTCGGCGGAACGGTTCGAAAACTTTCGCAAATGCCGAAAACATAACGCCGTCCAGAATTCGCCGACACAGCCGGCCACGAGGTAAGTGTATTCATCAAGATCGGTCGCGCTGGCGAGTGCACGCACTTCGCCGCCAACACCAAAAGTGTTCACGTCGAGCAACTGCCCTCGATTTATTTTTTCCAGCACCACGCGAATATCGGCCCGGTCCTCATCCGCCATTTGATCAAGCCAACGCAAACAAGCCGGTAACGCTTCGATCAACACTCGCTCCGCGGCGTTTTTCTGCAGTGGCGCAAAGGAATCGCGCAAACTTGAAATAGCGTCTTCCGGAACTTTGCCTTGAATGGCGCGAGCTAATACTCGCAGGCTTTCCTCCCGCTGCGTTGCGCTGACTTCTGCGGTATCGGCAAGTGTATCGGTCGCGCGCGCGAGCAGGTAAGCCAAAGCAATCGGATCGCGTAGCGGCGCGGGAAGAAGACGAATGGAAAGATAAAAGGTGCGCGAGACCGAGCGCAAAACGGCGCCGCGCAAATCCGCGTTGGAACTGGAACGCGCGCGCTTCAACGGCCAACCGTTTTCACTAGGATCTGGCGCAGATCTGCGTTGCCCAGACCATACTGCGCCGCGGCGGGAATATAGGACGCGGCGTCTTTCAACGACGGCATCTTGTCGTTTGCGCGAAACTCTTCGATTTTTCGCAAGGCCAACGCGTCGATTGCGACAGGGTCTTTACTCGCCATCAGAGTCCCATAATGAATTGCGTAGTTGGGTTCGGATTTAGGACCTGCGGCATATTGCATGACCAATCCATCCATCAGATTGAGCACGACTCGTTTTGCGATTCGCGGACTCGCGTAAATTTCGGCGATCGTCGCGCTGCCCATGTGACTCGAATCGCTGAAGCGGCGCCAGTTATCGATGTTCGGGATTGTCATGTTATAAAGACAGCCCGCTAGTCCGTTGGCTTCGCTGTTGCTCATCACCGGCACGTTAATAATTTTCGTTACCTCACTCGTTAGGATATGGGAAAAATGGCTCATGTCGCTGGTGTTTTCGGTGTCCGATAAAATCGGAAGCATGACTCTCGTGCCGCGATACTCCAGATCGCCCCAAATCAAATTGCCCAGAAACGGCGCGGAAAAAGATGCCTTTGCATCGTATCCATCACGCGGCCTGATCGACATGATGCGATAACCCTCTTCGTTCGGTCGGTATCCTGCTTCTTTGATTCCGCCGATTTCGCGATCCCAGACAATGATATTTCCTCGTGAGTGTCCGGCTTCCACCAGGCCATCGACAATTGCGTTGACCACATCGCGATGCGAGGTGAAAAGTTCGCCGCCGGCAGCGGAAATCTTAATGCCGATCTTGTCGTTAGGCCCAACGAGCGACGACCACGCCTTGGCAAGATCTGGTTGTCGGGTCACCGCCAAAACAAGGCGATCTACCATGGAGCGTACGATAGCTCGATCGGTGTGGTAGTGATTGATCGCTGCCGGATCACGCGCAATGTAAACGACCGAAGGCGTGGCGGTAGGTCGTGGGGCTTGCGCGAACGCAGAAGCGCCGAGAACAAAAAGAAGCGCGAGTCGGATCAGCACGATAATCAGCGGACTGTATGAACAACGGCACGATACACAACTTTGCGGCGGAAAGCGCATCGTCGCTCCGGCACATTTACGTGCACATTCCGTTTTGCGCGCGCATCTGTCCTTACTGCGCTTTTTATAAGGAGCGCGCGGACAGTTCGCAGACGCAACGTTTTTGCGAAGCCATGCTGCGCGAACTGGATCATGCGCAAACGCAATTCCGTCTCGAGCCGGAAACGATCTTCTTCGGTGGCGGAACGCCGACGGCATTAACGACAGCCCAGCTGGAACTTCTTATCGGGGGTTTTGGCGAGCGCATCGATCTGTCGGCGCTCAAGGAATGGACGATGGAAGCGAACCCGGGCAGCGTTTCGGCGCGCAAAGCAAAAGTGCTTCGGGATCACGGCGTAAACCGAATCAGTCTGGGAGTGCAATCGTGGAACGATCGCCTGCTTCAGATTCTCGGTCGCGAACACAACGCCGCGCAGGCGGCAACGTCCGTCGATATTCTACGGGACGCGGGTTTCACCAATCTCAACATCGATTTGATGTTCGCTCTTCCTACGCAATCGCTTTCCGAATGGCAGGAGACGATCGAGAAAACAATCGCGCTGCACCCCGAACATATTTCCACTTACTGCCTGACCTACGAAGAGGACACGGATTTTTTCCTACGACACGCGCGCGGCGAATTAAAATCCGACGAAGAAATCGACGCGAAATTTTTCGAGATCACGATGGAAATGTTGCAGAGCGCCGGATACGAGCATTACGAGATCTCAAATTATGCGCGGCCTGGTTTCGCGTCGGCGCACAATCGCGCTTATTGGGCCGGAGAAAATTATCTGGGAATCGGTCCGAGCGCTTTTTCCACGGTGAAGAACGAGCGTTGGCAAAATGTCGCGGATTACAGGAGCTACGCAGACCGATTGCATTCGGGCGAGTCGATCGTCGAATCCATCGAGCAGCTCGACGCGGAGACGAAGCGACGCGAAACCATCGCACTTTCGCTGCGCACACAGAGCGGTGTCCCGGCACAATGGCTGGAGGAACGGCCTAACGAACGGAATGAATTTGTGGAACTGGGCCTCCTGCGTCCGCACGACGGAAATTTTGTTTTGACGACAAAAGGGAAACTCGTCGCCGACTCCGTGGCGGAAGCGTTTATCTAAACCGCACCATAGCGGCGTTGCCGCCGGCTAAATTCTTCCACCGCGGCGATCAGATCTTTTTTGGTGAAATCGGGCCAGAGTTTCGGCGTCACGTACATCTCGGTGTAGGAAAGTTGCCAGAGCAGGAAATTCGAAAGCCGCATTTCTCCGGAAGTGCGAATGAGAAGATCGGGATCGGGATAATATCGCGTGTAAAGATGTTTACTGAACATCTCCACGTCGATCATTCCCTTGTCGATGTGTCCGGATTCAATCTGACGCAGCAAGCTTTTGATCCCATCGATGATCTCGAGACGCCCGCCGTAACTGAGCGCGAGCACGAGTGTGAGGCCGTTGTTTTTGGACGTGCGTTCGATCGTTTCGTGCAATTGTCGCTGGCAACTCTCCGGCAAATCCATTAACCGGCCAATCGCCTGCAGGCGCACATTTTTCTCGACGAGCTCCGGCGTTTTCTCTTTTAGGAAACGCTCGAGCAACCGCATGAGCGCGAACACTTCGCTTTTCGGTCGTTGCCAGTTCTCTGCCGAAAATGCGTAGAGCGTCAGATACTCGATCTTCAATTCGCCGCAGCCTTCCACGCATTCACGCACAGCTTGCGCACCTTGCTCGTGACCTTTGATGCGCGGGAGTCCGCGCGACTTTGCCCAGCGGCCATTTCCATCCATGATGATGGCGACATGACGCGGAATTACTTTGGGGGTTGCGGCCATGGAAAAATCAAAGAGCGATGGTCTGATTACGTTCAGGTCCCACACTCACCATTTTCAGTCGAGCGCCCGTAAGCTCGGAGATCTTCTTTACGTAATCCCTTGCTGCTTTCGGCAGTTGGGAGAATTTCTTCGCCTTTTGCGTAGACTCCTTCCAGCCAGGAAAAGTTTGATAAATCGGTTCGCAATTCATCAACTGTTCCGCGTCGCAGGGCGGCACTCGAAGTCGTTTTCCGTTCAGACGGTATCCGACACAAACGCGAATCGGATCGACATCATCGAGCCCATCAAGATTAGTAATCGCGAGCTCATCAATCCCGTTAATCATCGTCGCATAATGTGTCGCGACGGCGTCGAACCAACCGCAACGACGCGCGCGTCCGGTTGTCGCGCCGAATTCGCGCCCCATTTTGTGAAGCATCTCGGCGAGACCGGAATCTTCCGTCGGTAATGCGCCCTCGCCGACGCGGGTGGTGTATGCCTTCATCACGCCCATCACCAAATCCATTCGATGCGGCGGAACGCCCGAGCCCGTGCACGCGCCGCCTGCCGTCGTGTTCGATGATGTCACATACGGATAGGTTCCATGATCGATGTCGAGAAACGTTCCTTGCGCGCCTTCAAACAAAATTTCTTTTCCGCGCTGTAACGCTTCGTGCAGGTACACGACCGTATTAGCAACAAAGGGCCGAAGAAACGCGCCAGCCTTCAGATATGTTTTGTTCACTTCCTCGAACTTGATCGACGGTGCGCCGAGCGCGCGTAGGATGCTGTTGTTCTCCTGAATTTTTGCTTCCAACTTTTTCGAGAACAAACGCGGCTGCATCAAATCGGACATGCGCAGACCTGTACGCGCAGCCTTGTCGCCGTAGGCCGGCCCGATCCCGCGTTTCGTTGTACCGATCTTCGCCAAGCCTTTTCGTAACTCACGCTGCTCATCCAGCACGCGGTGATAAGGCATGACGAGATGTGCACAATTACTGATCAAAAGATTGCGGGCGACTGTCACGCCGACTTTTTGCAAGCCTTCGATCTCTGCGACCAAAGCGATCGGGTCAATGACAACGCCATTTCCGATCACGCAAATTTTTCCGCGTCGCAAAATTCCTGAAGGAATCAGATGGAGCACGAACTTTCTGCCGCCGTGAATCACGGTGTGCCCCGCGTTGTTCCCTCCCTGACTGCGGACGACGATATTCGCCGAACCCGTCAGCACGTCGATAATTTTCCCCTTCCCTTCGTCGCCCCACTGCGCGCCAATCAGAATCGTATTCGCCATTTAAATGAATTTTCGGGGCCAAAAAAAATTCCCGACGCATCTGGCAAGACGCAGTCGGGACTTGCCGACCAACGGTAGGAAGTGCGCGCTGTTTTTCAAACGCAATCTCGTTCTGACGCATCGAAATTGTTTGGCATTCGCCGGAGATAAACATTGCTATTTCAAACGCAGGCAACATAGCCTCCGCGAATGCGCACAATTCTGCTTGTCATTCTGATTGTTCTGTTGATCGGAGCATTGCCGACCTGGCCGTACAGTGGTGGCTGGGGATACTATCCCGGCGGCGGTTTGCTCATCCTGATTATTTTGATCCTCTTTCTCTGGCGCGGTTAGGCGAATCCAGAGTTCGTTGATTAGCGGATATCTCGCCGTCGGACAAACGGCAACTGCGGCCTTAGTGCCGCGAGGCGAGCGCTTTTTTCAGCGCGATCGCTGATTGACGCGATCCGCCTCCGGAATGGGCGTGCGTATAATTGCGCGCCTTGTCGAAATTGATTTTCGCGTCGTGCGCAAACGTATTCATCGCGATCGGATAATTTCGCTTCGCCTTTTGCAAACGCCGGTGTGAAAGAACGAATGCGCTTGGGTCGTAGTAGTTGCTGAAGTCGCGACGAAATGCCGCGCGGCTCATTCCGATTTCAATATTTTTCCGAATCTCGAAATGTAAATGCGCATCGTAAACTCCGTGCGCCGTCCCGATCGTGGCGATTTGTTGGCCGCGGATGACGTTTTGCCCCGGGCGCACCAGGATGTTGTTCAAGTGGCCGTAAAGCGCGTCGATGTTTTTGATCGCGCCTCCCTCGCGGAAAGCGTGACGCACGATGATCACATTCCCCCAACCCAGATGCACATCGCGCGCGAAGACGACAACGCCGTCGCCGATGCTGAAAACTGGATCGCGCAGATCCGTGTTACCGCCGCCAAGTCCGTCCCAATCTTCGCCGAGATGACCCTTTGTCCGAAAGCCACGCGCTTTGTAGTAGCCCTGCGCATCCGGCTTTCCGACAGGGAAATCGAAACCATCAGCCAGGCGAGTGAAAGCCGTTTGCGATTGCGCATTCGCGCTAAAACTGACACCGGCTAGAAGCGCTCCAAGAAAGAACTTTTTCAGCATGGGCTGCGCTCGTTGTAGCGACCGTCAGGCAAAAAGGCAAGCAGGAATTACGGAATTTATAACGCCGATCGCGGAACGTTACGCCGTTTGCACCCGCACGACCGGCAACGGAAAACGAATTCGCAATTCATCGCCTAGATAAACTTCTACGTGATGCACCCCGAACTGCTGGAACTGCACGCCGCCGAAGTAATGCACATTGGTCGCGTGCCCTTCCATTTCCTTCAGCTCGAATTCCACTTCGGCTTGCGCGACCACCTGCTGTTCGTCGACTCCGAGAAGTCGCGATCTTTGCCGGAATTTTCCGACGCCGCCGCACCAACGCGACCAAATACACAGTCGCATGTAATTGATCGGCAACGTCGGCGTCGGGATCACGTTGAGAACACCAACGAGCGTTTGCATACCGTTGAATTCGCAGCGCACGTCTTCACAAATCACGCAGCTTTGCAGGTCCGGCAGGATCGATTCGGATTCCATCTCGATTACAAAAGACCGCGCATTGTCAGCACAAGCAAAAGAATTCCGAGCGCGATGCGATAAATCGCAAATGGCGTGAAACCACGCGTGCGAACCCACCGCATGAACCAGGCGACGACGAAGAGCGCGACCACAAATGAAATGAGAAAACCAATCGCCAATACGATCCACTCGTGGTTGCCCATCGTGAGCGGTGCAATCCCGGCATCCGCCGCCGTGCGATGATGAGGGATCACCGTTTTCAGAAAATCATAACCCGTCGCGGCGAACATCGTCGGAATGGAAAGGAAAAAAGAAAACTCGAGCGCAGCGGAACGTGAAAGCCCGGTGACCTGACCCGCGGCGATGGTGCACATGGACCGCGACGTCCCGGGAAAAACGGCGGAAAGAATCTGCGCAGCTCCAATCCATGCCGATTGCGCGAGCGTCATCTCTTCCATTTTTTGCACGTGCGGGCGATTGCAAAATGTGTCCACGATCCACATGACGACGCCCCCGATCAGCAGCGCCCAGGCGATGAGCGAAAGATTCTCCAGGTTTTGGCCGATCTGTTTTTTCAGCGCCCAAGCCGGGATCGCGGTGATAACGAACGCGATAAGCGTCAAACTTAATGGATGCGTGAACACAGTTCGATCGCCGCGTTCCCCTCTCGGAAAAGTTGAGAGAAATTTTGCGATCCGGTCGCGAAAGAAAACCGGCAGGGCGAGGATCGCGCCGAGCTGGATGACGATCGTGTACATCTTCCAAAAGCTGCTGTGCAAATCGAGATGGCACACTGCTTCGACGATGCGCAAATGAGCCGTCGAACTGACCGGCAAAAATTCCGTCAATCCCTCGACGATCCCCAACAGAACAGAAAGCAGATAGTCGTGCACAGATTCTGGTCGGTGACGCGGTTAGACCGCCTCGGCGTCGCGCTCGCCCGTTCGGATGCGGATGGCCTGTTCGACGTCCATCACGAAAACTTTGCCGTCGCCAATCTTTCCCGTCTTGGCTGCGCCCACAATCGCATTCACCGCCAGTTGCGCGCGATCGTCGACAATGACAATTTCGAACTTCACTTTCGGTAAAAAATCCACGGTGTATTCCGTTCCACGATAAATTTCGCTGTGCCCTTTTTGCCGGCCGAAACCCTTCACTTCGCTCAGCGTCATTCCTTCCACGCCGATTTCGGCGAGCGCCTCCTTCACGTCCTCCATTTTGAAAGGCTTGATGACCGCTTCAATTTTTTTCACCGCTGGGATAGTAAAACTCGCCCATCAAAGCGCAAGCGGACCTCAACGAATTGCGAGATCGATCGCCGCCAGCTCCGCCTCCACCATTTCGCGAACGAGGTCGGAAAAATTCTTCGACGGTTTCCAACCGAGCGTTTCTCTGATTTTTTTTGTATCGCCGACGAGCATCACCGGATCGGCCACGCGATTGAAAGCCTGATCGTGCTTTACGAATTTCTCCGAAGATAAATTCACCGTCGCAAACGCTGCTTCCACAAATTCGCGCACCGAATGCGTCTCTCCCGTCGCGACAATATAATCGTCCGGCTTATCGTGTTGAAGCATCAGCCACATCGCGCGGACATAATCCTGCGCGTGTCCCCAGTCGCGGCGTCCCTCCAGATTCCCCAGCGTCAATTCGCGGTCGAGTCCCCGCGCGATGCGCGCGGCCGCACGTGCGATCTTGCGCGTGACAAAGTTCTCGCCGCGGCGCGGTGATTCGTGGTTGTAGAGAATTCCATTGCAAACAAAAAGGTCGTACGACTGGCGATAAACCTGGGCCAGTTGCGTGGCGAAGGCTTTCGCGCAGCCGTAGGGAGTGCTGGGCCGAAACGGTGTCGTTTCCGTTTGCGGCATGTCCGCGGCGTGGCCAAAAACCTCCGAGCTCGCGGCGTGATAAAATCTTATCGGCTGCGGTTGATCGCGCATGATCTCAAGCAAACGCAATGTTGCCATGCCGACTTCTTCGCAGGTCGATTCCGGGATTTCAAAACTAAGTCCCACATGGCTTTGGCCGGCGAGATGGTAAACTTCACGCGGACGCGCTTCCGCGAAAATTCGGCGCAGCGTTGTCCCGTCGGAAAGATCGCCGTAATGCAAAAACAAACGGCGCTCGTAGATGCTTTCGTCCCTTCGCAGATGCTCGATGCGGGAGCGCAGAAGATTGCTCGTGCGCCTAACGACACCGTGAACTCTGTAGCCTTTATCGAGCAACAACTCGGCCAGGTAGGAACCATCCTGACCGGTTATCCCGGTGATCAACGCAACTTTCTCTTCCTCGATCTCCGCCATTAGTTTCAAGATGAGCGTTGGCGGCGCTTGTGCCAAGTGCTGTTAATTTTCCGATCGCGCATAAGCCGCCATCTAGAGCGCCCATTGTGCCTGCGCTCGATAATTGCTACACTCGCACCTGCCCATGTCTCACGAAGTTACGGAATTGATCATCGAAGCCGGCCATACCGAGCGCAATTACTGGCGCGATCTGTTCCGTTATCGCGAGCTCTTTTATTTTCTCGCCTGGCGCGACGTGCTCGTACGCTACAAGCAAACCGTTATCGGCATTCTCTGGGCCGTGTTGCGGCCGTTGCTCACCATGGTTGTCTTTACTTTTGTTTTCAGCCGGATCGCCAAACTTCCGGCCGAAGGAGTTCCTTATCCCGTCATGGTTTTCGCCGCCATGCTGCCGTGGCAATTGTTTGCCACGTCCCTCACCGAAGGCAGCGGCAGCCTCATCACTAATTCCAACCTCATCTCAAAAGTTTATTTCCCACGCCTCATTGTTCCCGCCAGCTCTGTCATTGTCTCTTTTGTGGATTTCGCGATTTCCATGGTGCTACTCGGCGGCCTGATGGCGATCTATAAAGTCTGGCCGGGCTGGCCGATCCTCGCGATCCCGCTTTTCACTGCCCTCGCCTTGCTCGCGTCCGCCGGCGCCGGGGTGTGGCTTGCCGCTCTTACCGTCAAGTACCGCGACTTTCGTTACGTCGTTCCATTCATCGTTCAATTCGGCCTCTATGTTTCGCCGGTCGGCTTTAGTAGCTCGATCGTTCCAGAGAAATGGCGCTTGCTCTACTCCTTCAATCCCATGGTTGGCGTCATCGACGGTTTTCGCTGGGCGATCGCGGGCGGTAAAACGGTGTTTCCAACGCAAAGTCTCGAAATCTCTTTAGTCACAACGGCGTTCCTTCTCCTCACAGGCATTTGGTATTTCCGTAAAACGGAACGGACCTTTGCCGACGTGATCTGAGTAAAGTTTCCGTGCGCGGACACCAATCGCGCAAACGTTACGTTTGCCTAAGGTATGGCAACCCCAGTGCCGACCAACGACTTGACCAGCGCAACGTCTGAGCTGTTTATCACTCCATTTACCGAAACATCCTGACGATAGTTTGCCGCTGTCACTAACTGCCCCACCTGCGATTTGACCTTCGCAACATCGGAAGAATTAACTGTACTATTGAGATTGCTGTCGCCGGCTAAGACGGTCATCGGCACAGAAACTATTTCTGTAGCCGCTCCATCTCTTAAACCAAGGTTTACGGAGATGGTTTGCGCATTCGTCACGTTGATCAGGTTCACCGTGATCTGATTTCCGCTTATGGTAGGAAACCCGGAAATCGATGCGCTTTTACCTGCTTGCGGCGTTACAGTCACGCTGACAATGGTTTGAGGACCAGTGAAGGTAAAGACTGCCTGGTGCTGGCCGCTCGCGCCGCCAGACCGAGATTCGATCGTTGGAGTAGCATTGAGCAGTAACGGAGTATCGAATATTCCCGCCGCGGCATGTGTTTTTCGAGATACGACACTTAGGGGAACGATCGTAGTAAATTGCATTCGTTCCAGATGGATGGGAATTGAATTCCAAGCCAAGTCGCAGTTGTTCGTGGTATAACGATAGTCAAACACCTTGGCGCCCGATGCGCTTAGGCCGAGAAGTTCCGCGAATTGACTCGCGCCAAGATTGGAAATGATGGCGTAGTCGATCAGATAATTCAGCGGTTGATCTTCGTAAATACTGGAACAAAAAGGACTGTAAAGCCCAAGGCCATTCGGATAATTCCAAATCTCCGTCGCCACTTTGGCCGTGAGATTGAGGTCATATTTGCGCGGAGCGCTATAAGTGCGATTGGCCCCCGGTGGACTTTGTGTGAGACTGTTTCGTCCGTCGTCGAAAAGCAGCAGCTTATCGTCGTCGGTAAACGAGACCGCATGCTGACCTATCGGAGGCAGAGTGTTGGCACCGAGAGTTAGCGCGTATTGTCTTAGAGAAGGGAATTGAAACCACTGCTTGGTCGAATCGCCGAGAATCCACTTGATCGCTCCCGTATCATAATCAATGGCAATAACGAAGTTTTCACGGCTCGAAACGACGAGCGAGTTATCGGATTTTCGGTAGGCGACCGCATTATTGTGAAACCAGTCTGATGGAGAGGGATGGACGAATTGACTTGGATCATCCCCACCCGCCGTCATGGCATTGGAAATAATTGTCGCCAAATTCCAAGTCTTAATGACATTTCCCTGGGCGTCGACCTCAGCATTAAATGATTCCAACTGATTGGGAATATCCTCTTCCACAATTATGCCGGTCTTGCCGTAATCGAAGTTATGATGAAAATTTATACTGCCGTAGTTGCTCACCAATGAGACCGCGCCGTCAAACTCCGTGCGGTAAAGCGATGCGCCGGTCCCCGAGTACACCGCATTTTGAAATTCGGTCGATGGAAAATCTCCGAATCCCGCCGTTCCGACCCAGCGAATCTGGCCGTCCGTGTCCAAAATTGTTGGTGAGAACGTGCTGCAATGATCTTTCAACAACATGTAGTCGTAGCTCAGGTCCTTCGCATTCGTTCTAGCTTGGATCACAGTCTTGCTATCGAATCCGCAGGGGTCGCTGAATGCCGCAGTTGGAATTGTCACGTTCTTCTGTTGAGAAGAACCATTCGTGAAAAAATAAGTGAGGACAACAGTGTTGGAGTAGTTGGCGTAAAGGCCAAACACCGGCAGCATAATTTGCTGAGCGCTGATGAAACCGCGCTTTTGCAGATAGGTGTTGGAATAGGTCGCGGAAATGGGCCGTGTTACGGAACCAGGCTTGGGAGTGATCGTGAACCGAACACTCTTAATCGCAGGCAGTTGACTGATATCGATAGAAACAAAATCAATGAACGGTGTCGGTCCTGCTTGTATGGACTCGATCGTGGCCGGCCGAACCTTGGTGCCTTGCGAAACTGGACCAGCGAACGAAGATGCAATCGAAATAACCGAAATATAAGTGACCCACTTTGAAAGCTTCATAGTTCTCCCTTTTTTGATTTATTCCTGCCAATTGCCTTAAAGACCTGTATCGAAGTTCATCCTCTCCCTGAGTGGAGGATAATGTCCGTGAGGATGATGCGCTTGGTAACCTGCCAAATCCAGTCTTTTTCTATTCTTTAATGAAATTCGATTTTCTGATCGTGGGAGCGGGATTTGCCGGGTCGGTTTTGGCGGAGCGAATTGCCAGCCAGCTCGGGAAGACCTGTCTCATTGTCGAAAGACGCAATCATATCGGAGGTAATGCCTATGACCATTACGACAACGCCGGCGTTTTATTGCATGATTACGGCCCGCACTATTTCCGCACCAATTCCCAACGGATTATCGATTACCTTAGCCAGTTTACCGAATGGCATGCCGTCGAGTACAAGATTCTCTCGTGGACCAAGGGCCGCTACTGGCAGTTCCCGATTAACCTCAACACCTTTGAGCAAATCATCGGTCATCCATCCAGCAGCGAAGAGATGGAAGCACAGTTGGCTGAGTGGCGCGTTCCCATCGAAAGCCCGAAGAACTCCGAAGAGATGATCATCTCACAGGTCGGCTGGAAACTGTATGAAATGTTCTTCAAGAACTACACGCGCAAGCAGTGGCAGCGGGATGCGAAAGACCTGGACACTTCCGTCTGCGGTCGCATCCCTATTCGCACCAATCGCGACGACCGTTATCTATCCGAACGTTTCCAGGCCTTACCAAAAGCCGGCTACGCCGCCATGTTTGAGAAAATGCTCGCCCATCCGAAAATCAAAGTTCTTCTCCAGACCGATTATCGCGAAGCGCGTTCTCAATATGAATTTGATCGTTTGATTTTCACCGGGCCAATTGATGAATACTACGATCACTGCTTTGGCCACCTTCCCTACCGCTCACTCCGTTTCGAACCGGAAACGATCGACCAGGAATTCTTCCAGCCCGTGATGCAGGTAAATTATCCGAACGATAATGATTTCACCCGTATCGTTGAAATCAAACACGCTACCGGTCAAAAGCTGCCGTCGACCACCATTGTGCGCGAGTATCCGCAGGACTTCGGTCCCGGTCGCGAACCCTACTACCCAATTCCAGCTCCTGACGCCAAAGCCCTTTATGCAAAATATGCCGAACGCGCCGCTCTGGAGAAAAACGTTAGCTTCGTCGGTCGCCTTGCTACTTATCGCTATTACAACATGGATCAGGTAGCCGCCATGGCGCTCGCTGAGTTCGATCGGATACTTTCAACGATTCAACCAGGCTAATTACTCTTACTCGTTAGGTTCGAATGCGCTCTTTTATTTTTGCTCTATCATCTCTGCTAATTCTGATCGCGTCAGGTTCCCTCAATGCACGAGAATTCGTTGTTAGCCAGAAATCGGACTCAGCTTCAGACGAAAATTCGGGAACCGCACAGAAGCCCTTGAAAACGATCTCTGCCGCGGTGGCGAGAGTTCACGCAGGCGACAGAGTCATCGTGCATGGGGGCAATTACCGCGAGGTGGTAATCATTACTGCATCCGGGACAGCACAGGCGCCAATCGTCATCGAAGCCGCAACCGGCGAGACGCCCGTCATTAAAGGTTCGGACGTTATCAACGGTTGGCAACACGATGATGGTTCGGTTTGGAAGGCTGCGCTAAGACGCTATCCTCCGCGCGGCAACTCTAGTGAAAAACCAGTTTTTTACGATACCAACGATGTCCGGCAGGTCTTTACCCATGACGGTTCGCTTCTTGATGCACATCGTCTCCGGCGTGTAACCGAGCGGAAGGCGATGAAAGAAGACAGCTTTTTCCGCGATCCTAAACAATCGTTGCTTTATGTTTGGTTGCCAGCTTCCGCTTCACCAATCGACCAGCCACCGGAAGTTTCCGTGCGCGCAGGTTGGCTCAATCTCGCCGGCAGTCACATCGTAGTCCGGGGAATTCAGATGCGTCACGCCAGCACGACGAGCGTCTCGAATGCACCTGCCTGCAGTTTGCAATCCGAGGATAACACCCTCGAGAATTGTGTGATTAGCTGGGGGGATTTTCTCGGCGTTAGCATGAGTGGCACGGGGCATCACCTACTTAACTGCCTGATTGCCTGCAACGGTGATTCCGGCATTGGAGGTACGGGCGAGCATCACACGATCGAAGGCTGCCGCGTCGTCTACAACAACGTCGACCGCTACAACCCCGAATGGCACGCTGGCGGCGCGAAGCTAATTCCTAACTTCAGCCATGGTTCGATTCGTCATAACGAGTTCGCTCATAATTTCGGCCCAGGACTTTGGCTGGATGGCGGCTGCAATGAAAACGTCGTCGACGGCAATGTTACGCACGACAACGAAGGTCCAGGTATCATGGTGGAAGTTTCTAAAGGTAACGTCGTTTTAAACAATATTTGTTATGCGAACCGCAACAATCTCTCCGGTCCCTATCGTGATGAAAAAGGTATCGTGACGGAATCGGATTTAAGCGCGCTGCGAATTTCACCTTCGCGTCTGCTAAAAATATACCATTCTGGTGAAGGACGCGGCATCTATATCTCTTCCGCTCCAAACACTAAGGTCCTCTATAACACCGTCTACCTGAATGAAGCCGAAGGAATTTGTGTGGAAGGTCCACCACGACCAGACGGCACCATCACATGGGAGACACGGAACGAAACAGTCGCGAACAACATCATTGCCTTTAACAACGGTTCCCAACTCACGTTGCGCGAAGCGAAGGGTGAGCAGGAGAAAATCTACTCGGACAATAATGTTATTTTCTCCGTCGGCGCAGTCTTCGCTAAATACGGTTGGGAAGGTCCCGCCGCGTTTTCCATCCCCGACTGGCAAAAGACTAGCGGAGGAGATGCGCATTCCATTGATGCCGACCCGCGATTTGCCCTTGCTGCGATGGCGGATTTTCGCATCCTTCCCACGAGTGCGGCACTCGGCGCCGGTCAGGCAGCTCCGGAAGCCGATCACGATTTTTTTGGACAACAACGGGATCCGGAGAAGCCAACCATCGGTGCATGCGAGAAGCCCGCAGAGAATTATCCGCAAGCGGTTTGGCAATCGCTCTCAGAAACGATACGGTCGGCCCATCGGTAATCGCTCGCGGTGATGCTAAGAGGTTAAGACGATCGAACAGTGACGATATCCGATCAACAATCGGGTATGAACGAAAGTTGCTAGCTGATGAGATCGCGAGAACTATAAACAGTGTTTTGGATTTAAGATGACTAAGCTGCATCATCCCCGAGCCGATTATCCTTTAGATGGAGCAAATCCTGACTGTTCACTCCGCGTATCTAATCGAACCTATATTAACGCTCTCATGCTTGAAGCATCTTTGATTCAGTGTCGAGAATTTGTTCGCGGCGACCTGCTGGACGTAGGTTGCGGGCGGAAGCCTTACAAGGATACTTACTTCGCTGGCGCTGATTCCTATGTCGGCGTTGACTTCGCTACACCTACTAGTCAGCCGGATGTTATTGGGTCCGCGCTTAACCTTCCTTTTGAGGATCAGAGGTTCGACACCGTAGTATCGACGGAAGTACTCGAACATGTCCCGGATCCATTGCGAGCCCTACGCGAAATGTATCGCGTGGTAAAACCCGGCGGATACCTCATTCTTTCCACTCCGATGTATTGGCCGCGCCATGAGGTACCGCATGATTATTTTCGCTACCCATATGACGGCGTGTTGCACCTCATGCAGGAAAGTGGCTTTGAAACCGTCAAAATGTTTAATCGTGGGAACGCCTATGCTTTTCTGGGCCAGGTCGTACAACACGTATTACCTTTTTTTATTCGATGGAAGTTCCTTATCGCACTTTCTAATCGGTTCTTTCTTTTCTGCGACCGCCACCACGCTTTCGATGTGGTTACTATCGGCTGGACCATTCTAGCTAAACGTAATACTTGAACGTCCTGCTACCCGAATGACCTCTAACTTCCGCTTGCGGCGGTTTCTTCATGCGGTGGCGTCCAGCTACGTCCTGTTAGCCGTCAACATCTTATACGTCCTGGGCTCGATTCCCTTGGCACTACATTTTCTCGAGAAAAGAGAGTTTGGGCTCTGGGCGTTAGCGATGCAGTTGACAGGATATTTGCAGCTGATCGATCTCGGGATGTCGGCTTCTGTTTCCCGCCATCTTATCGACTACAAGGATCAACGCGCAAAAGGAGAATACGGGAGTCTTATTCAAACCGGAGGATTTGTGTTGTTGGTGCAGGGCTTGTTCGTTTTACTTGGCGGGGCAGTTCTTGTGTTTTTTGGGACGCACTTTCTGCAGATCGACCCTGATCTCGAACGCCCCTTCCAGATCGTGATGTTCGCGCAATGCGCAATAATCGCGATTGATTTTCCGTCGCGACTCTTCGGTCACGTCCTCGTCGCTCATCAGCGCAACGACATAGTGAATTATTCTCAAATGGGATTGTTTTTTATTACCTATGCCGTGCTCTGGTTTGGATTCGAACATGGCCTGGGTATCTTCAGCCTTATCTGGTCTAATGCTGCAGGATTGTTCGTTACTATCGTTAGCAATACTACCGCATGCTTTAGCTTAAAAATCCTTCCATCTCGAGGAGAATGGGGCCGAGCCACGCGGTCGAAGTACCGAGACTTGTTCGGTTACGGAAAAGACGTGTTCTGGATTGCATTAGGTACGCAAATGATCAATGCGAGCCAGGCTATTGTAGTGACTCGCGCTTTGGGCCTTAATGCTGCGGCCGTCTGGTCGGTATGCACGCGAATTTATAACCTGGCGAGCCAGCTGGTGTGGCGACCGTTCGACTCGTCCGTTCCAATGCTCTCCGAAATGATCGCACGAGGAGAGAAAGGCCGCTTACTACATCGATTTAAAGGTTTGGTTGTCCTTACTACATCGCTCGGCGTTTTGGCTGCTGTAATGTTCGCGCTGTGCAATCAACCTTTTGTAACCTTATGGACTCATGGCAAGATTGGCTGGGGACGGAAAAACGACATTCTACTTTCGATCTGGATTATTGTGCTGGCATTGGTGCACTGCCATTGCAGTCTCCCGGCCTTGACAAAGCAAATCGGCTTCATGCGTTATGTTTATTTTGTTGAAGGCGCCGTCTTCCTCACGATTGGAAGTTATGCTGCAAGGCGAGTCGGTTTTAGCGGAATGCTAGCCACGTCCGTTCTTGCCAGCCTGGTTTTCAGTTTTAGCTACGGAATCTGGAGAACTACTCGCCAATTCGATCTAACCTTAAAGGAGGTTTTGTTTTACTGGCTAGTTCCTCCCGCACGACTGTTTCTTGCAGTGAGTCTTTTTGCTTTTATTGTTTTTTGGCTAACACGCAGTCTTCCGGCCCAAGTACAACTGGCGCTCTATCTTCTCCTCGTTATTCCAGTCGGAGCATTACTCTTCCTGCGTTATGGCATAGGTATCGAGCTTCGCGAAGAGGTGCGCAAACGAGCACCGGATCGCCTTTCCCATTTACTTGAAAGATTCTTCCTCGTTTAATGAGCAGGTCAAAGTTATCCCGGCCTGCATGTTTGCTTGGTTGTTCGGCCACCACGGAAATCCTTCAAACGTTAAACAAGGAAGATATTCTGACAGTTTGGCGGCTCGCCGGGGTTGTTCTTAGCACCAAAGCTCTCGGAGAGTTGGCACGAGTTGAGGAAGTGCATCTTTATCGGTGCGAAGGATGCGGTTTCCAATTTTTCGATCCGCAGCTGGCTGGGGAGGATTGTTTCTACGTCGAGCTTGACACCCAGATGCCTGGTTATTATTCCCCTGCTCGACCGGAGAATGAGCGTAACGCGCGTTTTGCACAAGAACACGGTTTGCACACTATACTTGACGTAGGGTGCGGAACAGGGTTTGCGCTGGACGTAGCACGACAAAGAGGCCTTAAGACCTTCGGCTTAGAATTTAACCCTGGCGCAGCCGAAGAGACACGTTCCAAGGGGCACACCGTCCTATCAGTTCGCCTTGAGGAAATTGATTTGGAATGGAACGGCCGATTCGATCTGATTTCTTTCAACCAGCTACTTGAGCACGTACCCGATCCGGTTGAGCTAATTAACAGCTGCGTCCGACTTTTAAGTGACCGAGGCGTCATCGCAATTGCGGTTCCGAGTGCAGAGGGCGTGCTGCGATGGCATCCATGGATGGCGTTGAATTGGCCACCTCATCATGTTTCGCGCTGGCGCCGAAAAGATCTTGAAACCTTGAGTGAGCGCTGTGGATTAACCGTGGTTAGGAGTGGGGGCAATCAATTATTAGGCAGCGAAATCGAGAGTACTCTGCTCAATCATCGGGAACATTGTCGAGCGCTGCACAAGAATTATAATGGACTAAGCCCTGCGATCATTGCTCTCGTTGCCTTTCTCTATCGAAAAACCGGAATGAAATACGTTTTCCGTTCTCAGGGCCATAGCATTTTTGCATTTCTCCAGCGAAAATCGTAGACCGGCTCGACTAAACTCCGTTGCTAGAAGGCGCTATTCTCTTTAGGAATCGTCGGAACGCGCGGATGGGCGCAATATATTTCCATCGTTGCGGGTCAATCAAGACACCGTGCACCTTAAACTTACGTGGCCATTCCACAGGAGGAGAGTAAACCCCGAAAACGGACAACCATCTATCGGCCATTGCTTCAGCGGAAAATTCCTTTCGCACACGCTCTCGGGCCGCGCCTGACTTTGCGGCCAATTCGTCGCGATGTTTGTCGAGATATGAGATCGCTCGAGTGTAACCCGCGACTTCGTCGGGTGACACACGTATCCCACAACGCTCGTCGACTACATCGCGAATGCCACTTTCCAAGTCGCTCACAACTGGCACAAGCCCATGACCCATTGCTTCCAGAAGGCTAAGCGGTAACCCTTCATAATCCGAAACCAGAATGAAAACGTCGTGCGCGTCGAGAAGGCGACCTATCTCCTCGTATTTTACCGAACCGATGATTTCGACGCAGCTAGTAAGTTTCGCGGACTTGATTTTTTCTTCCAGCACTGCTCGATCTGGTCCATCGCCTGCGATCGTCCAATGAAAAGAGACCTGCATCTCTTGCAAGCCAACCGCGATATCAGGAAGAAGTAGAATGCGTTTCTGTTCATCGACTAGGCGACCGAGATAAAGAATGCGAAGCGGTTCTTCAGGCCGCAAAGGTCGCGGCTCCTTTACAAACATGGGAACACCATATGTGAGGCAATGCTTCCGAATGCCTCGGAACGCTTGCATCATTTCCAATTTCCGGACGATGGCAGGCGAAACTCCCACGATGTCATCTATAGAATCGGCATATTTTTCTACGACCTCGTAAACGAGCGGGTCGTTCGATTGAATCATGCCAACCCTTCTCACTCCGTGGGGGGCGTAACGTAAAGTCTCAAATGCAAATGGGCCGAGCGTGGCGATAACGACGTTAGGTTTGTAGTGCTGCAGTTGTCCCAAAACTCCCGTCAATCGATCTTCAAAAATACTGCGTTTATGATCTTGTAAAGAGACCGGAATATCGAGTTGCTCAAAATCATCGACGAAATGATTGAGAGAATCTCCGCATAGCACTCGGCAACTAACTCCACGTCGTACGAACTCTCCGGCCAGATTGACTAAAAACGTAGTTGAGCCTCCGAGCTGAAGGGTCCCCGTAACAAACGCGATTCGAAGTTTAGTTAGACTCATCAATGAGTTTTTTCTCCCGAAGCTGAGTTAGGAAGCATTTCCTAAAATGCTCAAAAGAAAACTCTTCAGGACTCTGCAACATGTTTTGACGTATCCCAGCGCCGCGAACGCGATCTGCCCATTCTAGAATTGCTTCCGCGAGAGCACCTGGATTACGAATGGGAACTACTTCACCATTTTGTCCGGATACAATCCAATCGTTCGCTCCTGTATTTGGCGTAACAATCGCGGGCAGTCCACACGCCATTGCTTCAATCACAGTGCGGGCGAGGCCTTCTTCCAGAGAAGGCAGCACGAAGATGTCGGCGTCGCGAAGACGCTCCGCCAATTGAGCGTGAGGCAGTGACGGCAGCCATTCAATGCGGATGTCCGAGTATTTTCTAAGGACATGCTTAACATTGTCCTGGACCTGACTGGTGAGTAACAATCGCGCGTCAGGAATCTTCTTCCGCACGATTCGAAAGGCTTCTAATAAATAAGGGGTACCTTTCCGCAGCGAAAGCATACCCGTGGAGATTAGTGTTAGTGGACGGGAAGCAGGACGTGGTGCCTTCGAAGGCGCAAAACAATTCAGATCTACCGGATAAATGTTACGCAAGATTCGCGATGGCGAAAAACCCTGGGCAAGAAACGAGTTCGTTACATACGTGCTCGGTGAAAGAACGTAGTCAACATACTTCATCATCGCCAGAGAACGTCGATAGTGATAAAGGGCGACCGGCGGCTGGCTACTATTCCAACGCGCGTGCTCTACCGAAAGAATCTCCCAGAAGTTTGCGGGATGGGAATTACCGGCATCGACAAAGGTTTTACCTCCGTGAGCCCGGGCCCACTCAAAGCTTTTATTAGCATAACCATAGCTCGATATGATGTGATCGCCGGGCTTCATTTGCTTCCTTACCCAATGATCAAACAAGGGAAGTAAACGAAAACGGAAAGACTCTGCGCGAAACGTGGACATGCTTCTTGCCGCCGCATAATTTGCCAGTCCAATCCAAGGGTTCAGTCGCGTTCGGTCTGGCGGAATTCCAAAGGTCCCCCGTCGTGTGGCAAGTGCAACAAACCGGAGCAACCCACGCGAAAAGAGCGCTCGTGCATTATCATCGCAAACGGACCGGCTCGGCGTTGCCACAACGAAAAAAGGCTTAGGTGGCATTGAGAACTGATTCGTACAGAGCGACGTAGTTTTCAATCATTCGCCCGGCTGTCATTTGCTTTTCGATGATCGAAGCTGGTGCTCTGATACTAAGTGCGTGTCTCCGATTCTCATCGTTAAGCAAAAGACTGAGAGCATCGGCCAGCTCATCGACTTTTTCGGACGAAAAGAGCAAACCGTTTGAGCCGTCTTCGATTAATTCAGGAATCCCACCTACGCGACTCCCAATACAAGCGCAGCCGTGAAACAAAGCTTCCTGTAACGCAAGCCCCAATCCTTCAAATAGCGACGGTTGAACAAATATCGCTGCACGGCGCATGTAATCGCTGCCTTCGCGGCTACCGGCAAAACAAATACGTTCGCCCAAATCGTGTTTGTCGCGAATCGCCTCGATTAGAGTGCGACATTCTATTTCTGCAATGCCTCCGACAATCACCAACCTCCATTCGGGATGAGAGTGAGCGATCTTCGCAAAGGCTTCCGTCAGGACATGCTGGCCTTTTCGGAACGCTACTTGTCCCACGCTAAGAATAATAGGTTCACGCTTCAGTGGCATTGCTAGCGAAGAACCATGGTCATGGATACGAGAGTGATAGATAAGGTGGAATCGATTTGCGAACGGCCAATACCATCGAGACAATCGCCGAAGATTTTCGCGAGAGACGGCTACTTCCCCACCAATTCTACAAAGTAAGTGCATTTTGGCGATCCAAGCCGGCAAGAGCAAAGCAAGTTTAAACCAAAGTGGTTTTGCAGGGCCGCAGTAACTACTCAGAATCGAGTCAAACGAGTGGACAGTCGTTACACATCGAATGCCATGACGCGTCGCAAATTCGATCGGCGAGCGGCCAATGATTCGGGTACCCCAACCGTAGTTTCCTCCAAAATGAAAATGGGCAAGATCAACACGGTGCCCGGAAAGTTGTTGTGCGAGATTTCGCGATGTCGCCGCCGATTGTTCGTCCGGCCTCCACGGAATATGCGCCCGGATAAGTGGAGCGAACTCCGAGCCTGAAATCGTTTCAGTTTCGTCGTTTGAAACCAGAATGATCTGGTATTTTGGCGCCAGCCCACGAACCAAAGATGCAACCAACACTTCCGTGCCACCGAATGACTTGATTGAATATTCGGTACATAGTGCAATGACGGTTGGTTTGTTCAGTGATTCTTGACCCATTTGAAATGCCCGAATACAAGCATCGGAGACTGTTAGCGGCGCTCGTTGGCTTGCGCCACAGCGAAAATCATTCGATTTGGGTGACGACCTTTACTAGACATGGTGTCGATCGCTGCGCCGTTAGAATCAATGCTCTTGAAAGTCGCATTTCTTACTACGGATAACCGTGAGCATCACCGCCGCTACGAGCTGGCCGAGCCTTATTTCGGGACGGCACCGGAGGCGCTGCTACAAGGATTCGCGCAACTGTCGGCGACGGAGATTCACGTCGTCAGCTGCATACAGCGGCCGATGAGATCGCCCGAGAAGTTGGCAGATAACATATGGTTTCACACCCTGCTCGTGCCGAAAATCGGATGGCTTCGCACCGGATACCAAGGTTGCATCCGTACGGCGCGAAATTTTTTGAATGAGCTGCAACCCGATGTTGTGCATGGACAAGGCACCGAGCGCGATTGTTCCATCAGCGCCGTCTTTTCCGGATTTCCCAACGTCATGACGATTCATGGGAACATGCGCCTCGTTGCAGCCGTCAATCGAGCGCGACCTTTTTCCTTCGAATGGATCGCCGGCCGTCTGGAAGCATTCACCATCCCTAGAAGCGACGGAGTGGTGTGCATCACGAATTATACGCAAGATGCGGTCCGCAATCTGGCCCGTAAGACGTGGGTAGCCCCAAACGCAGTGGATCAACGTTTTTTTGAGACAACGCGAGCGCCTTTGGAAGTCCCGACCATCCTTTGTGTCGGACATATTTCGCCGCGGAAAAATCAGAATGCTTTGATTCGCGCGCTCGATCCGCTGGCAGATCGATTGGCGTTCAAGCTCGCCTTTCTCGGGGAAGCTTCGCCTGCCGACAGGTATAGTGCGGAGTTTTTCGATCTCATCAACACACGGCCTTGGTGTGAGTACGCCGGGTTTGCCAATCGGGAGGAGCTGCAGGAACGACTTGCTGGGGCACACGTCGTCGCGTTGCCATCGCGCGAAGACAATTGCCCGATGGTGGTTCTGGAGGCGATGGCCGCAGGAGTGCCGGTCGTAGCAGCGAATGTTGGTGGCGTTCCAGATCTCATTGAAGCGAATGTCACCGGGTTCCTATGTGATCCCGATAGCGCTGACTCTATGCGGCAAGCGGTTGCGAGCGTTTTAGAAGATCCTGAAGCGGCGCAAGTAATCGCGCAAAGGGCGAAACACTACGCTTTGGTACACTTTCATCCTCACGCCATTGCTCAAAAGCACGTGGAAATTTACCACGAGGTCCTCGCCGGGGTGGCGAAAGTTGTGTGATCGTTGGAAAAAGGTAAAGAGTCTGCATGTTCGGCGACAACCTCACTGGCAAAACTCATGATCCCTACTGAGATTGCCGGTCAGTTAAATGCGGCAGAACGGCAGATCATTACCGCAGCCATCCTGAATGTGCCTAGGAAGCCTGCGGTTGTCCTGGAAGTTGGGACGTGGCTTGGCGGAGGAAGCACTCTTCACATCCTGCGCGCGCTGGAAAAAAATAACGAGGGGCATCTTTGGGGAATTGAAGCCGACCGTTCGATCTATGACAGAATGATCGCGAACCTGCGCTCGGCTGCGCCCGGAACACTGGATCGTTTTACGCCTTTGTTCGGCTTTTCTACCAACGTAATCCCTAAATGGCTTCAAGGTCTGAACCCCGGCGAACAGGTCGACCTCGTCTTCCTCGATGGAGGCGATAACCCTCTGGAGCAAGTCACTGAATTCCAGCTGCTCGACGATCGTATTCCAATCGGCGGGCAGCTTTTCGCCCATGACGCAAAACTGCGGAAAGGTAAATGGCTTGGTCCTTACGTGCGGGCGCTAGATAACTGGGTGTCCGAATTGCACGATGTAAGTTCTGAAGGTTTGTTTGCCTCACGCAAAATAGCGCTGCACCCTTCTGCCGACAGCCTGAGTCGAGCGCGAAAATTGTTATGGCGAATGCGTCTGAACATTGTGGAGCTTTGCGGCGCTCTCCTTCCAGCAAGTGTGGTCTCGGTCATGCTTCGCTTCCTTCCCAGTCGAACCGTGCGAGCGCTTACGCAGGGTCGAAAATAGCGGAAACTCGTGAAAGTCCTCTTCTCCTGTTCATTGCCCTTTTTCCTCGCCCATGGCGGATCGCAGACTTTGACGGAAGGATTAATGCTCGGGCTCAATCAGATTGGCGTGAGCGCCGAGCCGGCACGCTGGTGGGATAACAAACAAATAGGGGACATCATTCATCACATCGGACGGCCATCAATTCAAAACGTTCGGCTCGCACATGAGAAGGGATTCAAAGTGGTCATGACTGACTTACTCGATCAAACAGCATCGAGAAGCAGTGGTCGGCTTTTCTTGCAGCGCAATTTCCGGCGAGTCTTTGCTAGTCTGGTGCCTCGGTTTACCAGTCGCCTCGATTGGGAGGTATTCCACGAAATCGACGCCATGGTCTACTCCGTTGGGCATGAATGGGAGGTGGCAAAATACGTTTTCGGGGCAGATCGGAAAAAGGGTTATGTAGTTCCACATGGCTTGGAAAAGGATGTCTTAGAACAGCTGGGACGGCCGCAACAAGAGGAGGATTACCTTATTTCAGTAGCCACCATTCATCCGCGCAAAAACTCCGTGCTCTTAGCGGAGGCCGCCAGAGTCGCCCAGATGCCAGTTGTGTTTCTCGGGAAGCCGTATTCGGAAGACGACGCTTACTTCCAGACCTTCCGGCGCCTGATCGATAATAAGTTCGTTCGCTATCCGGGATTCGTTTCTACAGCAGAAAAATTCCAATATCTCCGAGGATCGCGCGGATTTGTTTTGTTGAGTCAATTTGAAAGCGGCTGCATCGCGGTCTTTGAAGCCGCCGGAGCGGGGTTGCCCCTTCTTCTTTCCGATCTTCCCTGGGCACGCAAAAGCTATCCGGCGGCAAGAGAAATTGCCTTCACGGATCTCAGCAGTCCAGAACGCGTCGCGGCCGAGCTCAAGCACTTTTACAATTCGGCGCACCGAAAAAGTATCTCCAATTTTCCCATTCTCTCTTGGGATGAGGTTGCTCTACAATATCGAACTATTTATGATGATCTTCTTTCCGCGTAACCGAAGAAGCATTTTGGTCGTAAGCGGCCATGCCGGGAGAGTGGTTCAGCCATGACGCCTATTTCTACAGAAGCGGCGAAGCCCTTTATCATTGGGATATTGGGCTTGGTTCTCGCAGTTGCCCTCGGGATTTTTATCGGGTCGTCCGATTATCGGCCGATCATTATCGGTTCACTTATGGTCTGCGGAATCGTCCTTTGGTTCGGTACAGGGCAATGGTTTTGGTTGATCGTTATCGCTTCATCCTATCTTACGGGAACATTTCCCATTCTCGGCGGCTCTTTCACGCCATTCCAAATCCTTATGGGTGTGGGAGTCGTCAAATTCTTTATCGAAGAAGTAATCCTGCGAAGAACCTCTTTCGCCGTAGTCGAGCGCCCCTTAATCATCGCGATGGTAGGATTTATGGGTATCCTCACCCTGCACGGTATCCACGACCGCTTTGGAATGCGGTTTCTCGGTTCGACGGTTTGGGGCGGGCGTAACTACGTGAACGTATACGTCGGACTCGTCACGTTCTTCGTTGTTCAAAGCACACCAGTGAAGTCGAAGCTTTGGAATAAACTCCCCTACCTAATTCTGTTAATAACTGGCTTTGATCTTTTTATCGCGACTATCACGACGATTTTTCCATCTTTGATTTATATAATCTACCCGTTTTACTCAGCCGTCGGTATTGGTGGGATATCCGAAATTCTCACTGGACAGGAGGATATTACGGGACGCATTGGGTCATTTGGTAACTTTGGCTGCATTCTCGTGGCGATCACCCTTTCCGCTGTCTCCGTGCGGCACCTTTTCCGGCTCGGGAATTTCTCGCGCTTGATCGCAGTTGCGTTTGGATCTATCGCAACTCTCTATTCCGGCTATCGATCTGCCGTAGCAAACCTGCTCTTTACCTTCCTCGCGGCTGGCATTCGCGATCTTCGTTTCGGCGTCGTCGCGCTTTTGCCTGTCATTGCCGTTTTCTTATTTGGCCTCTCCGCCATCAACTCCTCGGTCATCCATTTTCCGAAACAAATGCAACGCGCGCTGACCTTCGTTCCAGGAGACTGGGATCAAGATATGGTGATGGATGCCAGGGGTTCGAATGATTTCCGTAGGCAAGTCTGGAAGTTGTGGTGGGAGACTTATTTTCCGACGCACCCCGTGATAGGACGCGGCTTTGGTTTTCGCAGCGAATGGACACAACAATCAATCTACATCCCAACGGCGGTGGACTATCAACAAATGGTCGAGGTTGGAAACATCCATAATGGTTTGTTCGCGAGCCTCGATGCCGTAGGAATTATCGGCACGATTTTTTTTATCGCGTGGAACATTCAACTTCTTTTACGAACGTTTCGAGTCTCGTTCGATAAGTCCATTCTCGCAGGCTTCGCCTTGCGATTTGTTGCCTTACAGCTCGCAGCTTCAATCCTCTGTTATTGGTTCGGGGCAGTCACGCTTGGCACGTTTTTGCCGCAGCAGTTTGCTCTAGCAGGCGTGTTCCTCAAATTGCATCGCGACGCCAATCCTAAAGCAGATCGGGTTCCTCCAACCCTGCAACCTGTCCACCAGGAACGACGCCGAGCAACCGTAGGAGCCTAACGTCTCGCGTGGCTTGGTCGCGCTCAGGCACAATGATTTCCATTATAACGCCAAGCTTTAACCAAAGCGGTTGGTTAAACCTCGCCACGCGATCTGTTGCCGACCAAGCCGGAGTTACCCACGAGCATATCGTTCAGGATTCCCTTTCTACGGATGGCACGCATGATTGGCTGGCAAAGGACACGCGCGTGCGAGCGTTCTTCGAAAAAGATGCAGGTATGTATGACGCGATCAACCGGGGACTACGTCGTGCCCAAGGTGATATCTGCGGTTACTTAAACTGTGATGAGCAATATCTACCGGGAACTCTGGCCAAGGTAGCGAGCTTCTTTCAAGAAAATCCTGACATCGATGTGCTCTTTGGCGATGCCGTCCTGGTTAGTGATAAGGGAGAGCCACTCTCCTATCGGCGCACCATACTACCCGATTTACGGCATGTGCAGTTGTCACATCTGAACACGTTAACCTGTGCGACCTTCTTTCGTCGTGCGCTGCTCGACCGCGGTTTTTATTTTAACGAACAATGGCGAGTCATCGGTGATGCCATCTGGATCGAGGATCTCCTCAAAGCCAGGGTAAAGATGGCAACACTGTCCGAGCCACTTTCTATCTTTACCTTCACCGGTAAAAATCTTACCGACACTTCCGTTGCCGAAGATGAATTATCGCGAAGAAATTCTGGCAACAGACCAGCGCGGCCATGGGACAAGATCCAAGCAGTCCTGGTCCACCGCTGGCGCAAGGCGTTGGCCGGAGCTTATAAACGCAGGCATGTGGAAATCGATATTTTTACGCTCGATTCGCCTAACGAGCGTCAACATCGCACTGGGAATATCGGTTTCCGATGGCCTTCGACTAACGGCTAGTCTTTGTCTCGTTCGGTCCCATCAAGTTAAGTAAAGGTTTCACCAGCCATTCGGCGCCGGGAACTTCCTTGTAGCGATCCTCAAAGATGGAGCGGTTCTTCATCCCCCACTCTTTCCATTGGTGACGCTGCTGCATGGCATCTTCCAAGGCTTTGCCAATATCTTCGCTAAGAACGGATGTCACTGGAAAGCATACTGCGCCCGCTTGTGTCGTTAGGACCTCGGCGTTGCCGCGCCAATCGCTCGCTATGATCGGCAATTGCCACGACATGGCTTCCACCAGAACCAATCCGAATGACTCGTAGGGAGCAACGCTTGGAAAGACGAACAAATCAGCATGGCCGAAAGCCTCTGCCTTTGCGCGACCAGTCAACAGTCCTTTCACCCGCACATGGGACCGGACTTCAAGACGATCGAGTAGACGAGACAATTCTTGTTCGCTGAAAGGAGGCAGGCATTCACCGACAAGATCGAGCGTCAGGTTTGCGTACGTCTTCCGCAAAAGAGCAACCGCTTCGATCAGCTGCGGGGTACCTTTGTCGGCGCAAAGATGGCCCACATACAAAAGTCGAATTGTTGAAGGATCGGCACGCGATACGAGAGTCAAATCAAAATCGTCATCGATACGATGTGGCACGACACAGATGCGAGTAATACCCGCCGCTTCTGGATCACGACGGTTGTATTCAGTCATGACGACAGCGCTAAAGGCTTTACTGTACAGCCAACGGAGCATTTTGGTCGTTAGGCTGTGCGGATGCAGCGTAAATTCATCGGCAATACCGGCGGCATGAAAGTGCAGTACGACCCGCCTCGACATCAACAGGGCCCACGGCAGCAGAAGAATGTCGCGAATCATCGGGACATGTTGCGGGCCGCCGGTGGGGAAAAGCAGCAGATCGATCGGTCCGGTCAACCGTATGTAAAGCAGGCGAAAAATAACCCGCACCAGTTCCAGCAATTTTCTCGCACTTCCTTTTCGCAACTGGCCGAGGTCCGGAGTAAAAAAGAAAGGAAGATGAACCGTCTCACAGCGTGGCGAACGCGCGAATTGCGCCAACGCCTTCTGAATCATAATATTCTGTCCGCCATAGGGCGGCGGAACCTGACCTGCTATGACTACTCTCATTTTCGAGGAAGACATGAAAGAAGTGCAACCATTTGCCATGAGAAACCGTAATGCGACTTCTTTCTTGCCTGTTTCGCCGACAAACGGCTGCGCATTATGAAGCTGCTGGTGACCGGCGGGTCCGGCTTCATCGGAACCAATTTGATCGACGAGTTCAAAAACCGAGTCGATGCCATCCAAAACCTCGACCTGCAGCCTCCACTTGATCCGGTTCACGCTGAGTTCTGGCGGAAGATAGACATTCTCGACCATGCTAAACTGCAGAAGGCGGTCGCAGACTTTCAGCCCGATTGGGTGATCCATCTCGCGGCGCGGGCCGAGTGCGATGAAAACACGACGGTTGAGAAAGGATACCGCGTTAATACGGAGGGTACCAGCAATGTGCTGGAATCGATCAAGGCCACCGCGTCCGTCGATCGAGTTGTCATTACCTCATCGCAGTTTGTCTGTGCGCCGGGACGCTTGCCGACGAATGATGAGGATTATTTTCCCGAGACCGTTTATGGCGAAAGCAAAGTCATCACGGAAGAGTTAACTCGGCAGGCGAATCTAACCTGCTGCTGGACAATTGTTCGACCGACGAATGTTTGGGGTCCGTGGCACTTGCGTTATCGCCGGGAATTTTGGCGCGTTTTGGAGCGAGGGATGTATGTGCATCCCGGCCGGCAACCCGTAATTCGCTCTTATGGTTACGTGAAAAATGTTGTGCACCAAATGTGGCGGATTCTGCAGGTGCCAAAGAGCGAAGTTTGTGGGAAGACGTTCTATCTCGGGGATGCCCCGGCGAACTTAATTGAATGGACGAATGGCTTCTCTCGCGCTTTAACAGGCCATGACGTGAGGATTGTTCCCCGCCCTCTGATGCGCGCTTTAGCTCTGCTAGGGGATGCGCCTACCATGATCACGCGCCGGCCCTTCTATATAAACAGCTCGCGCTACCAAAGCATGATTACGGACTACCCAACACCGATGCAGCCAACTTTCGATACCTTGGGCGAGAATCCCTACTCCCTGGCAGACGGCATCAAGGAAACGATTACGTGGTTGCAGTCCTACAAAGGAAATGACAGTGCCAGAAGTGGCGGAGTTTGAGTGAAGAAATGAAGCAGCTTCCAAACGAGGGCGTTCTCAACGTCATTCTTTCGCACCAAACTGCGCCAGAAATCGAAAAAATGCTGGCCTGGTGGAAGGAGCGCGTTCCAATTGAAAGTATCGTGATCGCATATGGCGGAACTCAATCCGACTTCGCCGTAGTCAATCACCAATCGAAGATTTTGATTGATGATCCGCGCTTGCGCACGCGCGATCATCAGCGCGAGTTGCAGAGCTACAGCAAGTTATTTCACAACGTCTCGCAATTTCTTAACACTCAAGGCCAGGATTTTCAATTTGTTCACTTCATCGAATACGACCACCTTCCCCTCGTGGCAGATTTAAACGCGCGGCAAATCGAGCGCCTAGTTGAGGAACAGGCGGATGTCCTCGGTTTTCATCTTCATCGCGTTGACGGGACGAACAATGCCCATTTTCTTTATCACGCTTCGAATGAAAAGTTCGCGAGCTATTGGTCCGAAATAACTTGCCGGACAGAATCTGAGGTTGTCCTATCCATGTTCGGCAGCGGCAGTTTTTGGAAGCGCGAAGCATTTGATGCAGTTGCGTCAGTTCCCGAACCTTTTCCAATTTATATGGAGATTTACCTGCCGACGCTTGCCCATCATCTGGGTTTTCGTGTGCGTGAATTTGCAGATCAGAATCAATTCGTCGGCGTCCTGCGAGATAAGACCAAACAAATCGCACGCGACCAAGCAAAGGGAGCCTGGACCTTGCACCCCGTAAAGCAGCTTTGGAACCGATAAATGCGCAAGCTACTCCGTTCTTTAACCCTTATGCTCGCTCGCCTTGTGGGCACGCGAATTACTGATTGTACAACCGGTCAGTATCTCGGAAAGGCACTAGTCATCTTCTGGTGGGGAAAAATTCATATCATAGGTCTTGAAAAAAGCGTACGCCCCGTGTTCTTGCCACAAAAACGACTAACCTATTGGAAACAGGAACTTGGCTTCACCGTCCATGATCCACCTGATTTCCCTAACGAGAGAAGGTTTTCCAACCGGGAGTTGCCAAATAACTAGCTAACCAACAAATGCTTAAAGCGCTGCTTTCCAACCTTCACGCACCCGTTTATCGGAAACGTCTATCTGTTCTGACTGACCTCTTGCTGCCACATCTTCACCAAGGCGATGCGATTCTTGATGTAGGTTGCGGTTCGGGACAGCTGGGGGCCGAATTGCTGAAACGTGCGTCGGACAAAGGGATCGATATCGAAATCTCGGGCCTCGAATCTTTCCCGCGTGGTGGCGAACCAATCGCAGTAACGCCATACAATGGCGGAGCGTTTCCATTCGCCGATAAGACCTTTGATGTCGCCATTGTCGCCGATGTCCTCCATCATGAAAAAGACCCTAAGGCTCTTCTCCGTGAGTGCATACGCGTATCCAAACGTTATGTTGCAATTAAAGATCATCAGCTTGCCGGGCCGCTTGGGAATTTACGCGTGAGTTTTATCGATTGGGCCGCGAATGCTCCCTACGGCGTTAAATGCCTTTATCGTTACAACACTCCTGCTGAATGGGATTTTGTTCTTCGAAGCCTAAGACTTGATCCTGTCGCACTTCACCCCTCTCTAGACCTTTACCCTGCAGGCTTAAACTTTCTCTTCGGCCGACAGCTTCAGTATCTAGCGATCTGTCGCGTGCACGATTAGCCAAAGCCTTATTAGATGGTTGCCGCGTAAAGAACCAGCACTGCGAAGATACCTGCAAGGTAGCTCGTCCGGTCTTTCAACGCAAAAACCACGGGATCTTCCGGAACTTCTCCGCGGTGTGCCTTGAACCAAAGCCGCGTGATCCAGTAGAGAAACAACGGGCAGAGCAGCAGCAGTATGGTTGGGCGATGGTAAAGGACTCGAACTTCTGGGCTCATTGAATAAAGGACGAGTACAAGTACCGAAATCAGGCCGCTACTAACGCCAAAAGAACCTACCGCATCCAAATCGAATCTAAGGTAGCCGCGACCAATAGGCTCTTCGCCGCGGGCGTTCACAGACTGCCGTAGTTCGGAGTAGCGTTTGATCATCGCCAGACCAAAGAAAAAGAAGACTGAAAATGCGAGGAGCCATTCCGAACAGCCAATTCCGGTGGCTGCTCCTCCGGCGAGAAGCCGCAATGAATAGAAGCAAGCAAGGACAACGACGTCCAACATGACGATGCGCTTAATCCAAAGCGAGTAACCGAGATTGCCAATGCTATAAATGGCGAGAAAAGCAAGAAATGAGCTTCCGCAGAAGAATCCGACACCCAGGCCGAGTGCAAGCATTCCGACAGCAAGGCAAATTGCGGCGAGGATTGAAATTTCTCCGAAAGCCAGAGGACGAAAACGCTTCTCTGCATGGCGGCGGTCGGCTTCGAGATCCAGGAGGTCGTTGATCAGGTAAACGCCGGAGGCAACAAAACTGAAGCTAAAGAAAGCTAGCACGCCCTTACTTAAAGTGGATGGTTCGAGAATTTTGTGAGCCGTAATAATCGGTACGAAGATGAGAAGATTCTTTGACCAATGATGAATACGACATGCTTTGATAAGAGAAATAAGACTACCGGCTGATCGCGAGAAAACCTTCTCAACCGGAACGACTCTTCCAACGAATTTTGAAAACCGGTCGCTGTTAGTTACCACCAGCGCTTTCCGCGCAGAACGCCAGACCGCCAGATCACTTCGAGAGTCTCCGACATAATCGAAACCTTTTACTCCAAATTCTTTCTCCAGCCGTCGCGCCTTATTCGCTCCTTTGAGATTGTGCTTTTCAGTGCTGGCAATGACTTCGTCAAAAAGATTCAGATGCCTATTTACGCTTTCCGCAAGCACCTGATCCGCCGCGGTCACGAGGATTAGCCGACGTCCGCTGGCTTTTTCCGACCTTAAGAAGGTCACTAGTTCCTCCCGGAACGGGAGCTCACCTGCCTGGGGTTGAACACGAATCGCCAATTGCCGCTTCAGATAGGCTTTCCCTTTCATCAACCAAAAAGGAATGGCGAGAAGCAACCCGGGACTCCGTTTTAGGAGAAGGATAAGCGTCTCGTAAAACAAATCTGTTTTCAGCAGCGTATGATCCAGATCCACGCAAAGGGGCGGAAGCGCGGTGTCGCTTTTTGCTTCAACAATCATTGCAAATCAGAAAGTGGTCGAAGGCATACGCGTGTTGAGATAACGTGAAAGAGTATAGAAAACTCCCGTGCGAGAACAAACCAAATACTGCATAGCGCTATCGCTCGCGACGATCGTCGGCTTTCTCGCCATTACGCATCAAAGCTTTTGGATCGACGAAGGGGTCGCTGCCCTTAAGGCCATGCAGCCTAACATTCATGGGTGGTGGCAGTCGTTACGAAAAGATTCGGACTCAAACTTGCAACTGATTTTCCAACTTTTTTACCTTTGGGGATGGGAAAAGATTTTTGGATCGGCCGAATATGCATTACGAGCATCCAATATTCCATGGTTCGTCGTGGCGACGGTAGCGTTGATGTGGAGTTTTCCCAAAAACGGTCGACTGCAACTAAGTGTCCTGCTTCTAACGCTGACCAGCGCCTTTCTCTGGTATTACCTTAGCGAGGCGCGGCCTTACATTGTTCTTTTTGCCTTCGCCGCTGCTACAACGGCCTGTCTATTAAGGATGGTAGGCGAGGAATCTTCAGTAGATTCGTCAACCTGGTTCAGAGTCTTTTGTCTCGGGTCGGCTGGACTATGCGCTACCAGCCTGATTGCAGTGCCATGGGCCCTGGGCGCGATGCTGGCGACAGGCTATTGGCTTGGGATTAACCGCACTCGCAAGCTACTATTGCGCTTCCGATATTCTACTCTGATAACTGCAGCAGTTATTCTTATCGTAGGAGCTTACTACGCCTGGACTTTGCATTTGGGCGCCCGGGCCTCGGGGGTAAACAGGACAAGCGCAGGAAGTGTCCTCTTTATTATTTACGAACTTAGCGGCCTGTCCGGGTTGGGACCAGGCCGGTTGGAACTGCGCGAATTCGAATTTGGAGCATTTCGCCACGGTATTCCGATCCTTTTAATCGGGCTTTGCGCGATCTCAGGGTTGTTCTTAGCGAGCGTTGGAGTTGCTGTTCGTAAGGTCAACCGACGGTCAGCGATCTTTTTCGTAATTGCCGTAGCTATTCCATTTCTTCTTGCGATCATCGCGGGCTTTCTCGGCCACATGCGGCTTCTCGGCCGTCATCTCACGCCCTTATTGCCGTTTCTATTAGCTTTTTTGGCTCTTGGCTTACAACGGTTGCTTTTCGATCAGCGGATTATTTTTAAACTAGCTGGGTTAGTCTCAATACTAGTTTGCCTGTTCTCCGATTGGGAAATTCGCTTCGCTCCGCGACATCGACGCGACGATTATCGGTCCGCCGTAGAGACAGTGCGGAAAGCAGTCGTCGCAGGTAAGAACGTTTGGTGGACAGCGGAACCAAGTCTGGCGGAATACTATCATGCACCACTGAATTCAAAGGATTTCATAGTAACCTCCAACGCAAGCGAAGACGAGCTCGCGATGGCAACAGTACCCGATCTGGTCTGCCTTTCGAAACCCGATATCTACGACCAGAATGCAGTCGTTAGGCACTACCTGCAGAGGCACAGATTCAAGGTAGTGGAAACCTTTCCTGCGTTTCAGATCTTTGAGCCAGCCGGGGGCGGCCTTGAATCACCGTCCGGCCGTTGAAGCTTAGGCACTAGCTCGGCGATGAATTTCTCAATCATCGCGTCGGTTTCCGCTTCAGAGCGTTCAGGTCGCGCGATGCCTTCGGTAACGGTCGCGGCTACGGTAATGTAGGCCCAGCGCTGATTGTAGCCGCGCAGGATCCGATCGCGCATATCGAGCACGGTACGGGTGAAGTGTGAAGGCGTGATTTCATTGTAACCAACAAACCAATAGTAAGTGAGATTGTGGAGGGTGAAATGCTGGCTGTCTTTGGTTTCGACCGCGCGGGCGTTAGCTAATCGCGTGACGGCAAGCGAACCGGAATTGTCTGTCGGGATCGTTCTCTCGGAAGAAGCTTGAACACTCCAGCCCTGCGCGGGCAGGCAGCGTTCCGGCCGATGGATGCTACTGGTCATGTCGTCGCCGGAAAGAACAATGGAAACGAAAATCTTATCGCCGGCCGGGCTTGTGTAAATTTTGCGCGCAAACTGAGTGTCCTTGGCCAGCACTTCCAGCTCTCGCTTTGTTATGGCGGAATCTTCTCCGAGCCAACCGCCCACCCAGATGGGTAACTTCAGCGAAATGCCGGCAGGGCTGGCCTGTGGCGACTTGGGCAGAACAAAAATGCTGGCTAACCCAAGCAGGATCACCAGGTCTGCAATGAAGAAGCGCCTAGTAATCATATGACACCGACTCCTTGGTTGAGAGTTTTCCCTGCAATCCCTTGGGATGGAGGTTGAGCAGTTTGCTGAAGAGGACCATGGCCGCGATAGCGAACGGAAACGACAGATATCCCGAAACTCCGTGATAAGGTCCGCCGGCCAGATCCTGTCCAAAAAGTCGAGCCACGACCAGAATGGAAACGAGGCGGCCGGTGTTTCCAATAAGGGCGAAAACGATCGACGCACAAAAGATTGCGATCTTTTTCCACAAGCGATCCTGCGTCAGGTGTCCGTAAATCGCGGAGAGCATTGCGATCGCCATGAGCGAGCGAATGCCGCTGCAACCTTCATCGATGGTGAAATGAAATGCGTTGTTGGCGGCGCTGACTGTCGTTCCGACAGTGTAAACGCCGATGCCGAGGAGGTTGGAGATTGTGCTGGCGGCGCCAGTTTCGAGGAACTGCAGTTTAGTTGTCGCCTGTGTAAGAAAATTTAGCGGCACCATGAAAAACAGAAAGGCGATCGGGAAGAGGAGAACGCGCGCGACGTGTTTTCCCCAGACGTAGAGAACAAGCCCAAAGAGCAGAAACGGGAACGCCATGATGGCGAGTCGGCCTTGAAGAGTGCGCGCCGCGGCGACGAAGAGGAACAGACCGATCCCCATAAACAACCAACCCCAGCGCGAAGAACCGATGGGAGCGGCTCGCAATTTATCGCGCGAATACCAAATCAGGAAGATTGCGATGAAGGGAATTAGTTTCGCATGCTCATAATCTCCCTCCGGGCCCCACGCCTCCCAGGCCCACTTTGCCGTGGGAGCCTGTCCGTTAAGGAAAATTTTTACGAATCCAAAAAAGTAGATGAAGATGCCGATGAGAACCGCACCAGCGATGATCGCAGCCGTAGACGGCAGGAATGACCGGCCAAGTGAAGTTTTTGGCAGGTTAGCTGTGACTGAAGCGGGTTGTATGGTGGAACTCATCCGTAGCGCGCGATTTTAGAACATCCTTGCGGCACCTGCAATGCGCGATCCATTCTCCGACAATCAGCAGAACTTTGTAAGTGTGAAAACAATCGACGTTTTAGGCACGGCTTTGGTCCCGACCACGTATGCGGAATTTGCCAGCTATTGCGAGCAATTGGCGAAGCAGGAAGGCACATGGGTCGTCAATATGACCAACACCCAGGTCGTGACCATGCGCCGGCATTCTGCGGAGTTCCGCAAGCTGACGGATAACGTCGATTTTTTCATTCCAGACGGCATGCCGCTGATCTGGTGTTTGAATCGGCGCGGCGCGAATCTTCGCGACCGCGTTTACGGCCCGACTTTCATGCGGAAGGTCTTGCAGGACTCATCCGGCTTCACGCACTACTTGTTAGGCGGCTCTGACCAAACGGGCAGCGAACTGCGCCGGCGATTTTCCGATGCGAAATTTATCGGAGCGTTTCACGGCAACAGCAACAAGGAAGGCGTTCTCGAAGGAGATGCGGAACACAACGTCGTCGAAGAAATAAATCGGCTTTCGCCAGATTTTATCTGGATTGGGCTCGGCACACCGAAACAGGATTGGTGGATTTATCGGCACAAAAGTCAGATCAAACGCGGAGTCATTCTCGCGGTCGGTTTTGCGTTCGATGTCAACGCCGGCGCGAAAAAAGACGCACCGCTCTGGATGCAGCGAAATGGATTGACCTGGGTATTTCGCCTCGCAACCGAACCCAGGCGTTTGTTAGGCCGCTATCTCAAATACAACACGCTTTTTCTTTACTATCTCGTTAGGGAAAAATTCGGGATCTAAAAAGGTCAGACTTTCCGGCCGAATTTTTTCTCGAGCTCGTTTAACGAAATCTGAATCATGGTGGGACGCCCGTGCGGGCAGCAATATGGCAGATCGCAATCGAGAAGATCGCGAATCAGTCTTTCGATTTCGAGATTGCGCAGGGGATCGTTCGCCTTCACCGCGTGACGGCACACGGTCTTGGCGATCATGTCTTCCCCGAGACGCATGGCCGAGCTGCTGTTACTCGCGCTTTTCAAACCGTCGATGACTTCGCGCATGAACTGCACGGGGTTCGATGTGTTCAAGAAAGTCGGCAGACTGTCGATCTTGAAAGTGTTCGCTCCGAAAAATTCGATGCCGATTCCCATTTTTTGCAGCGTAGGAATATTGCGATCCACCCATTCGGCATCGCGCGGCGCAAGATCAAAAATTAGCGGGAGCAATAGGCGCTGCGAAGGCACACCCTGCTCTTCCATGCGACGGCGAAGTTCTTCGAAAAGGATTCGCTCGTGCGCCGCATGTTGGTCGACGAGGACAAGTCCCTCCTCATTTTCCATGAGCACGTAAAGTCGGTTCAGGACGCCGATGATTTGAAATTGTTTGGCGCGCGGCGGCGCCAGGGCAGCGTGATGATCATCTTCTCGTTGCGCGAGACGCGCGGCGAGGCCCGGCTCTTCGCGTTCAATCGGAAGCATCGGTATCGTCGGGATTGTTGCTTCCGGTTGATGAAACGCGGGCCCGGACGGAAAGGCAGAGGGCGTTTCAGTGGGAAATTGCGCAGTGCCGGAATCAACGACCCCGATTTCGGCGGGTGCATCAAATCGCTTCTGCCAGTCGTGCCTTCCACCCTCGAGGGTTTGGCGAATTTTTTCGACAACGGCTTCGCGCACACCGGCCGGATCGCGAAAACGAACTTCGCGCTTTGCCGGATGCACATTCACATCGACGGCCGCGGGATCGAGTTCCAGAAAGAGAAACGTGACGGGAAACTGGCCCTTCATCAGCGCCGTGTGATAGCCCTCGCGCAACGCCGCATTGAGGACTGGACTCTCGATGGCCCGGCCATTTACAAAGGTGACCTGTTGCGAGCGCGTCCGCCGGCTCACGCCAGCCTGCCCGATGAAGCCATGAATTTTGATCTTCGCATTCTCATCCGGCGGTTCGATCTCGAGCAGCTGCTCCACCAATTCGGCGCCGTGCAGATCGCGTATCCGATCGCGCAATGAATTCGTGGCGGGTAATTGAAAAACGATGCGTTCATCGCGCACAAACGCGAACGCGATCTCGGGATGACCCGTGGCTTGGAGATGCAGCTGATGTTCGACGTTGCGACTCTCGGTATTTTCGGAGCGAAGAAATTTCCGGCGCGCGGGCAAATTATAAAAAAGAGAACGCACCTCTACCTGGGTTCCGGCAGGTTCGCCGCATTCGCGTACCGTTTCGATCTTGCCGCCGGCCACGAGGACTTCGGTCCCGGCGACAGCTTCTCCTTCGCGAGTCGTTAGGCGAAAGCGCGAGACGCTCGCGATGCTCGGGAGCGCTTCGCCGCGAAACCCGAGAGTGCAGATGGCAGAGAGATCGTCCGACGTTCGGATCTTGCTTGTGGCATGTCGCTCCAGCGACAAGAGCGCGTCGTCTCGATCCATGCCGCTGCCGTCGTCAATCACGCGCATGAGCGAAATGCCTCCGCGCCGAATCATCACCTCGATGTTGCGCGCACCGGCGTCGATGCTGTTCTCGATCAATTCTTTCACGACCGATGCCGGGCGCTCGACGACTTCGCCCGCCGCAACCTGATTGGCGACAATTTCGGACAACAATTGAATCCGGCTCATTCGATTTACGGTTTACGATTTCCAACTACCGATTGCGAAAGAAATCAACGCGATCGCGGTCACAAATCAAAATGTGCACGCACGAAAGCGTTCTCCTTCGCAGCTCGCACCATTGACTTGCCAGTGCCACGCGATAATTTCCATATCAATGATCGAGGTTACCGATAGCGCGGCGCGCCAACTGCGTTCGCTCCTGCAATCGCATAGCGCCCCTGAAGACAAAGGTCTTCGTGTTCAGATTGCAAAAGGCGGCTGCTCGGGCCTGCAATACGAGATGATACTCGATGCAAAAAAGGCGGGCGATGCCGTGATCGAGCGGGATGGCGTCGAGTTTTTTGTTGATGCAGAAAGTGCGTCGATGCTCAAAGGTTCGACCCTGGATTACCACGACGGTTTGACTGGAACTGGTTTTCGTATTGTGAACCCCAACGCGACTCGCACTTGCGGCTGCGGGACTTCGTTTGAAGCCACGCGTTCCGCTTAAGCCGGCCGAGGGGCCGCGACGCTGAGATGGATCGCGATCTCTTTCGCTTCGACGAGCGTTATCATCGTCCGCGTCGCAAAACGAATTACTTTGCCTGGTCGATCGCGCTGCTGTTGCTCATGGGCTTCGCGCTCGCGGCCTGGCTGGGCAGTTTTTACATTTTCGGACAACCGGAGCGGCCGGACAGTTATCGGATTCTAAAAAAACTGCACAAGATCGATCCACCGCGTCGGTTCGAATTGACCGCCGCGCCGAAGGGCGAGTTCCTAAGCGCGACACAAATCTTCGAACGCTACAGCAATATGCGGCCAGCGGAATTGCAGAGCGCAAATGCAGAATTGTCGCGCAACTTCATTCGCAATTACCAGCAGGTGCGCGGTCTGGTTCCGTACGTGGTCGGACGTTACGACATCATGGAAGCGCGCGAACTCGGGCCGGGCGATCTGATCACGAGCGGGATGGTGGCACTGACGCGCGCCGTGGATCGCGGCGAACTTCTGATGGAACATGTCTATCCGGGCGATGCCAGCGATATCCCGCTCATGCAACAAACGCTGGTGACGGGTCTCGAAATCAAGCTCGAACGAACACACGATCTTTCGGCCATCTTTCATGCGGAACGTTTGGCGGATGGACGATTGTTGATCACGACAATCCCGCTGCTTTACGGCAACTATACGGTAACGCACGGCACGGCAACGTTCAGTCTCGAGCCGCCTAACGACTTAAATTTCGCCGCCGGCTGGCCGTTATTCAAAGATCCGCAACGTCGCAAAGCGGAAATTCATTACACGACTCATTTGGCGGGCGCGCCGCCTTCGTCTGGCGGAACGGTGCCGATCGCTGGAATCACGACGGCTGCCAACCTATCCAATACGAATGAATTGGTTCGCGTGGAACAGGCGTTGCCGCCAGAGGGTCCGAAGGTCACCGCCGCATCTCCATCTCCCAAACAAGCGAAGCCGACGGCAACAATTGCGGCCAAGGAAATCGCGAAGAACAAACCCTCGACGAAACCGACTCCGTCCGCGACGGCCATTGTTGTCGTAAAAGCTGAGACACCGACTGCGACGCCAGCGCGATCTCCGCCCGTTGTCGCAAAATTAACGGCAACACCGAAGCCTGCTGCAACCGCGCCACCAGAAACTGCGGTCGCGCAGACAACGCCCTCACCAGCAACAGTACTGCCAGCTCTTCCCGTGACCGAAGCGGACGAAAATGCATTGGCTTCAACAGCGGGCGGCGGCAGCTGGAGACTTTTCGAGCCGGGACGAATGCCAGCGGGACGTTTGGTCGGCGTTTCCGATTTGGATGAAGTAGCCGATCGCGGGACGGCAGGCGAACGCTACTATTTGCGTGGACAATTCGTCGTAAATTTCGCGGAAGGACATCGCGCGGTGCTTCGGCCGCGTTCCAAGTTAAGCGAAAAAGTTTTTCATCTCGGTCCGAACACCGCGCGAATTATCGTAGAATATCCAGCCGGTTATCCAGCGCCCGGCCAGGGCGCGAGCGTGAGCCGTGATGCAGCGCGACCTTACGAAATCACGGAGGTCCGCAAGGATTCCGACGGGCAAGTGAACGTTTTCGTACGCGAAATTATCGAGCCGTAATCAGCGCGAGCGGCCCGCTTCAATCACAACTTTGTCGTCAATGATTTTGAGCGACGAGACGTCGTAGTCGCTCCGGTATTGGCTGATGTAAGGGTCCGCCCAGCTCCGAAGAGATCGAAACCCAAGGACCGAATTCAATAATCGCGAAGGCACTTGCACCCCGCGTGGCGAACGCACCGTAAATTGGATTTGGCTAAGATCGCCACTCGCTCCGGAGCGAACCTCGACGTCGGCATTCAGGTAGCGGCCGGAAAAGTTCATCTTCTTCGGAATCGGAATGCTCAAGGAAACGTGACCGACGCCGTTTTCAATTGTCACGTAGGCTTTTCCGCGGGATCGACGATTCGCGGCGATCATCTGATTGATGTCGCCAGCGGTTAATTCGATCGAAGGTTTCGCCGCGGATTGATTCGGAACGGTGGTCGGATTTTGTGGATTGGTTTCCGTTGGTTCGGGCGCCGCTCGCTGCTCGTGCACGGCATTCTCGAAATTATCCCAACGTTGCAAAACCGCCTGCTGTTGCGCTTCGGACGTTTCGACCGGCGGAAGATTTCGTGGTTTCTCGGAAGTAAACGTGCGCAAACCAAAGTAACCGCCAGCGGCTAATGCGAAGACGAGAAAAATTAAGAGCGCAACCAGAATCAGGCAGCCTTTGCCCAGGCAGCAACCGAGTCCCGGCTGCGGTTGAGGTCGCGGTTCGTTTACGGTCGCCATGGCATTAGGAAGCCGTGTTCAGTTTGCTCTGCGCCGCGATGAATTTGTCATAGAGACCGCGCAACGATTCCGAGAGCAAGCGCGTCCCGCTCATTACCGGCATGAAATTCGTGTCGCCACTCCAGCGCGGCACGATGTGCAAATGCAAATGATCCGGCACGCCCGCCCCGGCGCACTCGCCAAGATTCAGACCAACGTTGAATCCCTGCGCCTTCATCACGACGCGCTGAAGCTTTTGCGCGTGCGTGGCAAGGTTCCACAACTCGATGACCTCGTTCTCGCCTAACGAGTCGAGCTCGGCGACCTTGCGATACGGCACGGCAAGAAGATGTCCCACTGCGTAGGGATATCGATTCATCATGAGGAACGCGTTCTTGCGCCGCGTCAGGACAAGATGTTCTGCGTCGTCGTTTGCGCGAGCGGCGTCGGAAAGGAAATCGGGATTCGGCTTTTCCTTTTCAAAATATTCCACGCGCCACGGACACCAGAGGGTTTCAATTTCAGGTTTCGGAAAATCCATGGCAGCGAGGTTGCGAAACTAAAACCGCTCCAGCGAAAGTCGAGCAGCCATTTGCCCGGCCTGGTAGGCGCGACCGCCGGGCGCGCCGCGGCTCGAGGCTTGTCGTGAATTATATCACGACCTCGTCAGGAAAACGTAGCGCGGAGTCTCTCGATCATTCTCACCCCAGGATCGAATGCGCGATGGAACCGCACCTTCCAGATCGTGCAACAAACGCGGCCGATCTTCTTCCGGCGCAATCACGGCATCGATTGTCCCAGCGTTCCAACGCTGCACTGCATCCTCGGGACTAACGAATCGCGGTCGATCAAGATAAAGCAGCAGGCCTTCATCATCGCCATCAATCACGTCGTATTGCCACCCGTGTGCGTCGGCCTCTGTCCTCACGAGATGTCCAAAGCGCCCGAGCGCACCGCGATCGTGCTGAAAAGCATCGACGACTTTTACGCCTGCATAACTCGCGCAAAATATCACCGCGAAAATCACCGCGATGGCCGACCACCGCGTCGCGCGTGATTTCAATTTTTCCTGTGATGCGATCCGGTTGAAGAGCACGACAAGCAGCAAACAGAGGGGAGGAATAATCGGAAAAATCCGGTCGACGCGTTTCGATGGAATGAGCGACATGACAATCAATCCGCCCATGCTCCAAACGAGCAGCCAGATTATTTCCGGCGACGCACTCTGCCACCATTGACGGAGTTTGGTTTTTTCCGCCGACCATTTCAGCACAACCAGCGCAATCCCGAGAATGCTCCAGGGCGCGAATTTATGGAGAAGGTGCGGCAAATAAAAATAAATCGGCTGCGGCCGATGAACGGTTTCACCGAAGCGCCCAAGAAATTCACGCATTACAACGTCATGAAAAAAATGCGGTGCGAAAAGAATTCCGCCCACGACCCAAGGAATAAAAATCGCGAAGGAGCCGAACCACGGAAGCCAGCCACACCACGCGCTCGCATTTGTCGGATGACGACGGCGACGCCATTCGAAAACAACGATGCCCGGCAACAAAAACGCGCAAACGATCGGGCCCTTGATCAGCATCGAAGCGGTCAGCAGCGCGAATGCGCGGACGCGATCGTGCATTCCCCACCCTTCGTTTTTGCGAATTCTGTCCCAGATTTGCCACCCGAGCAGAAAGAGAACGAGCGCGAGCGGCATGTCGGTTCGCACGAGCGATGCCAGTCGCAGCGAAAGAAGATTCAAACCGAAAGCGCACATCGCGATGAGACCCGCGATTTGTCCGTATGCTTTCCGCGCCGCGAGATAGAGAAACGCAAGCAGCGCGAGCGCGCACAAAATTGACGGAAGTCGCCACGCGGCCGCCCACGATTTTGTTCCAGCAAATAACGCCGCGGAAATCCAGCCAACCAACGGCGGTTTCGTCGCTGCGTGCTCGTTAGGCGTGCGCTGGTAAAACCAGTGCCCTTCTTTCACCATCTCGAAAGATGTGAACGCTTGCTTCGCCTGATCGTAATCATCAAGTCGCCATGGCAGATTGCCGATCGCGAAAAGAAAAACCGTCAGGCCAAAGACAATCCAAAGTGTTCTTCGGCTTTGCAGAAAACGTTCGCTGATGCTCGAGGCCGTCATTCGCGCCAGAGGATCGCGCGCACCGGTGCGGCATCACCGCCAAGAATCTTCAACGGCAACGCCGCAAAATTGTATCGACCTTCTTCGACCTTGCTCAAGTCGAGCGATTCAACAATCGAGATTCCCGCTTCAGCCAGCGCGTGATGATTCGGAAGATCCTTGGAATCGATTGCATCGACCGACGGCACATCCAAACCGAGCAGCAGCACTCCCCTCCCCTGCAGCCACTGGACAACATCGCGCGCGATTGTCGGAATGCTTTCCGGAAAACTTTTCGGATCAGCCCACGCACCGGTTTTCAAAAGCAATCGCGGTGTATCGGGCAACGCATCGCCGAAACGTTCGAGATCGCGAACATTGATCATTGAAGAATTTTCGACATCGACCACGAGCGCGGTCCCAAAAAATTTTCTCAGGTCCGCGCGTTCAATCGTCTCGCCTTTAGGATCGAAATGAAAAACCGCATCCGCATGCGTCCCGTTGTGCACGCCCATTTTGACCGCGCCCACATTCACCGCTGCGCCTTCCGCGATTTTCCAGTTCAACCCAAAATGAAATGGCGTGTCGCCCGGCCAAGGCGCCAGGTCGTTTGATAATGTGCGCGAGATGTCGATGATCTGCATTTGCGACGTGTTTACTAAAGTTGGTGGATCGGCCGCTCCGTCGGGTGATGTTTAATTTCAGCGGCTTCGCCGCCATGCTTTACCATCGAGCAAGGGACTGCTCGATCCACCTTATCGATGCCTTGGCTTTGATTTTGAGTCCAGCACCGAGTTGGACGTACAGGTTCTCGCGAGCATAATATCGCAACCCTGTGGCAACTGAACCGATCCAGATTAGAAACTTCATCGGCGGCGAATTCGTCGGACCGGGTAGCGGCAAATATCTCGACAACATCGAGCCGGCGACGGGTCAGCCTTACTCGCAGGTAGCCGATAGCGATTTGCGCGATGTCGAGCTTGCCGTCGCTGCGGCCGAGAAAGCATTTCCCGGTTGGTCGCGCACTGCGACGGCGGAGCGTTCGCGCATTCTTTTGCGCATTGCCGATCTGATCGACCGCGACCTGGAAAAACTCGCGCGCGCCGAATCGATCGACACCGGCAAACCGATTGCGCTCGCGCGTTCGCTCGATATTCCGCGCGCCTCCAGCAATTTTCGATTCTTCGCCACCGCGATTCTGCACACGGAAAACGAAGCGCACATCATGGACGGCGTCGCGTTCAACTACACGCTGCGCCAGCCGCGCGGCGTCGTCGGATTAATTTCGCCGTGGAATTTGCCGCTCTATTTATTGAGCTGGAAAATCGCGCCCGCCATCGCCGTCGGCAATACCGCCATCGCCAAACCGAGCGAGCTCACCCCCATGACCGCATATTTGCTCTGCGAAATTTGTCGCGAAGCCGGCTTGCCCGATGGCGTTCTCAACGTCGTGCACGGAACCGGCGTGAACGTCGGTGCCCCGATCACGGAGCATGCGCAGATCGGCACGATCTCGTTCACCGGCGGAACGGTCACGGGCCGCAAAGTCGCCGAAGCGGGCGCGCCTCTTTTCAAAAAACTCTCGCTCGAACTCGGCGGCAAGAATCCCAACATCATTTTTGCCGACGCGGACGGCGACGCCGCGATTGCCGGAAGCGTCCGTTCTTCCTTCGCCAACCAGGGCCAGGTTTGTTTGTGCGGTTCGCGCGTGTTCGTCGAGCGGCCAGCTTATGAGGAATTCGTGGCGCGCTTCGTCGAGAAAGTGTCGAAGCTAAAACTCGGCGATCCGCTCGAAGAAAAAACGGACCAGGGCGCGATCGTTTCCCAGATGCAGCTCGATAAAGTGAAGTTTTACGTCGACCTCGCGCAACAGGAAGGCGGCAAAATTGCCATCGGCGGCGTTTCGCCGGAGCCGCCTAACGAGCGTTGCCACGACGGTTACTTTTTCCCGCCAACCGTCATCACCGGTCTCCCGGTCGCCTGCCGCACCAATCGCGAAGAAATCTTCGGACCGGTCGTTACCGTCACACCATTCGACACGGAAGAAGAAGTGATTCGTTACGCCAACGACGTCGATTACGGACTTTCCTCGAGCGTCTGGACGCAAAACCTAAATCGCGCCCATCGCATCGCCGAAAAAATCCACACCGGCACCGTCTGGATAAACTGCTGGCTCGTGCGCGACCTGCGCGTCCCCTTCGGCGGCATGAAACAAAGCGGCGTCGGCCGCGAAGGCGGCGAAGAAGCGCTGCGCTTTTTCACCGAGCCGAAGAACGTTTGCATCGCGAAGTAGGAGAGAAATAATTCGCCCCCCCGGCCCGTGTCGATTGAATGCACGTCATAACAAGAAAACGGTTAAACGAATTCGCCGGAAAATATCCGGACACGGCATCGGCGCTTGCGCATTGGTATAGGATCCTGCAGAAGACTCGGTTCGCGGATTTCGTGCAGTTACGGAAAACTTTTCCCTCCGCCGATCAGGTGGGGAAATTCACCGTTTTCAACATCGGCGGCAACAAAGTTCGACTGATCGCCGCGGTGCATTATAATAGAAACAAGATCTATATCCGTTACGTGCTAACTCATCAGGAATACGACGCGGGTAAATGGAAGAGATAATATGTCGATTACCGAACTCGAAAAAGTGGCAAAGGCGTGGCCGCCGATCTCTGGCGCGGTCCGCGTGCCTCATAGCGAAGACGATTACCAGGATCTCGTTCAATTGCTCGATCGAGTCACCGACGAAGTGGGCGAGGACGAAAACCATCCGCTGGCTTCGTTGATGGATGTGCTCGCCGTCCTCATCGAAAAATATGAAGACGAGCATGTGGCGGAGCTAACGGAGTGAATCGCGCGCAGCGCGTCGCCGAAAAAATTCACACCGGCACCGTCTGGATAAACTGCTGGCTCGTGCGCGATCTGCGCGTTCCCTTCAGCGGCATGAAACAAAGCGGCGTCGGCCGCGAAGGCGGCGAAGAAGCGCTCCGTTTTTTCACCGAGCCGAAAAACGTCTGCATCGCGAAGTAGAAATAGCCAGCCGAAGACGGATAGCGTGATCCTTGTCGTTGCCAAAGACGGCGAGTGCCCGGTTTGTCCGGCACCGATCGATTTCTGGCGCGGCTAAGCGGCCCGGCCGAGCAGGAAACGTCTGCCAACTCCCAATGCAATCAAGACGCCGCCAATCAACGGAAGTGTGCTACCTGCGTCCGGGGTTCCCTGGGGTGTACCACTAACTTGATAAACCCAATTCCCCTGAGGATCGCCAAAACCGTCGTACAACCTGCCAAGCGCTCCACCAGCGCCGGGTCCTTCGAGGTTATTGGAGAGCTGAAAATAGTCGTAATAGTAGGTGCTCGGATCGGCGGTGCCGACAATCCTAAAAGCCCATGTGTCCACCCCAAATACACCTCCATAAATGTAGTTCGGATCCATCTGGCTGTTAGCTGGGGTTAGCGGAAGGTTGTTGGGAGGGTAAGGAGACGTGTCGTTCGCGTGAATGTCGTTGAACGACCAGTTAACGAGCGTGTCATTGGAGAAAGTGATCCAGCTTCCATCGAGAGAATTATGACCATCTGTCGCAGTAAAGGTATAGGTTCCATCGAGAACAAAAGTTGCGCGCGCGATATTGCCTGTGAAGAGAGCAATTGCCGCGATTGAGAAGAACAAAGCAAATTTCAGGAGTTTCATATAGTAGCGTATTACAGTTTTTCGAGTCGGGAGATTAAGTGGATAATGGGAGGTCAGGTCAAGAAAAAAGGACGAAATTCAGCGGTTTTCCGTTAATACCATAGGGACCAATCTCGATTTGCTTCGGCGCAGGAATTCCGAAAGTTAAATCGACAGAGTCGACGGATTGGTCAGGAATTTTCGGACAAGAAGATTTGTATAAATCCGCACGATCTGCGGTAGAAGAATTAGTGAATTATTAAGATAAATAAGTCATGAATGGAGTACGACTACTGATCGGCACACGTAAAGGCGCATTTGTTCTCACATCGGATGCGAAGCGCAAAGACTGGAAGGTGGAGGGTCCGCATTTTGCGGGATGGGAAATTTATCACGTCAACGGTTCGCCGATTGATCCGAACCGGATTTACGCGTCGCAGACGAGCGCGTGGTTTGGACAAATCATTCAACGTTCGAGCGATGGCGGAAAAACTTGGGAAGCGCCGGGCGGCGGATTGGAGACGACACCGGACGGAATGCCGAAAGGCGAGAGCAATAAGTTCGTTTACGATGGCGTTCCCGGAACGCACATGTGGTACGACGGGACGCAGCATCCGTGGGAATTCAAACGGGTCTGGCATCTCGAGCCTTCGTTAGGCGATCCGGATCATGTGTATGCGGGTGTGGAGGATGCGGCTTTGTTTGAATCGAAAGATGGCGGCACGTCGTGGAAAGAGTTGTCGGGATTGCGCAAGCACGATACGGGGCCGAAGTGGCAGCCGGGCGCGGGCGGAATGTGTCTGCATTCGATCCTGATCGATCCGAAAAATCCGAAGCGCATTTTCATCGCGATCTCGGCGGCGGGCGCGTTTCGCACCGATGATGGCGGCGAAACCTGGAAGCCGATCAATCACGGGTTGCACTCAACATATATTCCCGATCCGCATGCGGAGGTGGGGCATTGCGTGCATCGCATCGCGCTGCATCCGTCGCGGCCGGAGACGTTGTTCATGCAGAAACATTGGGACGTGATGCGGAGCGATGATGCGGGCGATTCGTGGCGCGAGGTGAGCGGGAACTTGCCAAGCGATTTCGGTTTTCCGATCGATGTGCATGCGCACGAGCCGGAGACGATTTACGTGGTGCCGATCAAGAGCGATTCGCTGCATTATCCGCCTGACGGGAAACTGCGCGTGTATCGCAGTCGAACAGGCGGCAACGAATGGGAAGAACTGACGAAAGGTCTGCCGCAGCGCGACTGCTACGTGAATGTGTTGCGCGATGCGATGGCGGTGGATGCGCTCGATCAATGCGGCGTTTATTTTGGCACGACGGGCGGACAGGTTTACGGATCGAACGATGCGGGGGATTCGTGGAATGCGATCGTGCGCGATCTGCCGGCAGTGCTTTCGGTGGAAGCGCAAACGCTGGCCTAAATGAAACCCCAACGACCAAGCACGAAACCCCAGGGAAGCTCCAAGCCTCAAGCTTCAAAGCGGTATGATCGCGCCGCGTGTTTGGGGATTGATGATTGGGATTTGGAGTTTCCCTGGAGTTTGGGATTTGGGGTTTGGTACTTTTTGCCCGTATGATCCGCGTCGTGCTTCCGCATCATCTGCGCACGCTGGCGCGCGTGGGCGATGAGGTGCAATTAAATCTCGATGGCGGTGCGACGCCGCGCGCAGTTCTCGATGCGCTCGAAAACAAATACCCGGTCTTGCGCGGGACGATCCGCGATCACGTAACGCACGCGCGCCGGCCACTCGTTAGGTTCTTTGTCTGCGGCGAAGATGTGTCGCATGAATCGCCGGATAATCCCCTGCCCGCTGCCCTGGTAAAAGGCGAGGAGCCATTCTTTATCATGGGTGCAATCGCGGGTGGATAAAGCGGAAGGGAACGAAAAAAATGACGAGACATTATATTTTAATCACGGCGCTATTGCTGATTACGCTGCCGGTTGTTTTTGCGCAGTCAGAAAAGATCAAGGAACAGAAAGACGATCTGACGATGCGCACTCCGCCGCCCGAAGATGACGCGATAAAGTCGGCTGCGATTCACGAGGAGGTCGATTTCGCGGCGAGTCCGCAACGCGTTTACGAAGCGTTGCTCGATGCCAAACAATTCGCCGCATTCTCGAACAAGTCGGCACAGATTGATGGCAAAGTCGGCGGCGCCTTTTCGCTGTTCGACGGTCACATCATCGGGCGTAACCTGGAGCTGGTTCCGAATCAACGCATCGTCCAAGCCTGGCGCGTCGTCGATTGGCCGGCGGGCGCGTATTCCATCGCGAAGTTCGAACTGTCGACGCAGGGAACCGGCACGCATCTCATTTTCGATCACACCGGTTTCCCGGAAGGTTTACACGATCATCTGGCCGAGGGTTGGAAGATGAATTATTGGGAGCCGCTAAAAAAGTATCTGCATTAACGAGGCCGCGAAAATGAGCGAGACATTCGAAAGCTCCCGAGCGCCCGAACCAGTCGGCGCCTTTCCGCACGCGAAGCGCGTCGGAAATCTTCTGTTTCTTTCCGGGATCGGACCGCGAACCCGCGGGAGCAAAGAGATTCCCGGAGTTACACTCGATTCGTTAGGGAATATCGAGAGCTACGATATTGAAACGCAATGTCGTGCGGTGTTTGAAAACGTTCGGATCGTGCTGGAGGACGCCGGCGCGAATTGGAACGACATCGTCGATGTCACCGTTTTCCTGACGAACATGAAAAAGGATTTCCGGATCTACAATAAACTTTACGCGGAACATTTCGCCGGGAGCGGCAAACCAAATCCGACCCGGACCACGATTGAAATCAACGCGTTGCCCACGCCGATCGCAATCGAGCTCAAGGTGATCGCCGCAGTGGGATGAGCGAGCCTTCGGACACAAAGTCATTTCGCATTCTTGCGGCGGACCATACGGGCTTCACGGTCGCGAACGTTGAACGGTCTCTCGCCTTCTGGCGCGATGTGCTTGGCTTTCAGCTTTCGCATCGCGCGCATCATACCGGTGCGCTCGCGAGTGAAGTAACCGGAGTGCCGGGCGCGGAAATCCTGATCGCGGTTCTTAAAGGTTACGGACACAAAATCGAATTGCTGGAGTATCTCGCGCCGACGGATCGGGAGCGCGTCGGTCTCCGTCCGTGCGATGTCGGCTCCGTGCACATCGCGCTCACGGTCGAAAATCTTGATGCGATGTTGAATGCGATCGCCGCATCCGGTTGGAGCGCTGCCGGTCAACCGCAAACGCTCACATCCGGTCCGAACGCTGGAAAGCGCGTGGCATATGTTCGCGATCCAGATGGGACGACGATCGAGTTGATGCAGCCGCCGCCCTCTAAGATCGGATCTTAGTTCAACCGCGATTGAAATTCCGGATCGAGCTGAAGCGCGCGCTGGAAATGTTTTCCGGCAAGATCTGTCATTCCGAGGTTTTTCAACCGGAGGCCGATCATCCAATGATAAACCGGATTGTCCGGCGTGACTGCGTCGGCTTGTTTTTCGTAATCGGCGGCTTTTTCGATCTGACCCTGCGCTCGCAACGCGCCGGCGAGTACGTAGTTCGTCAAAGGAAGATTTTTGTTGCGTTGTGCGGCATCCGTCCATACCGCGACAGCGTCATCCCTGCGGCCCAACTGCCAGAGCGATTCGCCTTTTTCCTGACGCGCGAGAACCAAATCCTGTCGTTCATGCAAAGCCGCATCGAGACTGGTCTGCGCCTGTTCGTAACGACCCAGACGATTCAGGATTGTCCCGCGGTAATACAGACTTAACGCTTTTCCCTGGCCCTGCTGATGGTCCGCCGCCTGGTTGAGACGCGCGACAGATTCGTCCGCGTCGCCCGAGAGATATTCAAACCAGGCGAGTTTCGAAAGGGCATCGCCGTTTGAAAAAAGTCCGAAGCTCGTGGCCGTCTGAAAATGTTTTTCTCCGGCAGAAATATTTTGGCGGCCAATCGGACTGAGCCAGGAATCCGGTTTTGGCTGCGCCAGCGCCAGCTCGTCGGGGATTTCGATTTTTTGAAACGCGACGTTCCCTTCGTATTCGTGATAACGAATCCAGCCGCTGTGCGCGCTCAGTCCAATCCAGGAAACGGCGAAGAGAAGAAAAACCCAGCCCGCCGGACGAATTTTTCCGAGAAGTTTCAGATTGAAACGGTGAAAGAAAACATCCGTCGCCGTGAACAATCGCCACGTTTTCAGAACGAGAAAGGTCGTAACTGCCGCACAACCGAGCGCCATCAAGAACGGGACAAGTCCGTAAACGTTTCGGACCGCGAGGAAACTTCCGAGGAACGCAACCGATCCGAGGATCTCTTCGGGCCAGGTCAGGGAATATTTTCGCGTGATCGCATTCGATTTGGGAATTCCGACGGCCGGCTTTCCGAAACCGAAATAGAGCGCGTCGTTAGGGCAAACGCTGATGCAATCCATGCATTTCATGCAACCGGGATCGACCACCATTTGGTGCACCTTGACCTCGGCGTGAACGAGAACATTCGAGGTGCAAGTCGTTGTGCAATGTCCGCACTGATTGCACGCATCGGTTACGCGGATTCGCCAGGGCGAGAGTTTGTCGGCGAGACCGAAAAATCCGCCGTAGGGACATGCATAAGTGCAGAAACCTTTTTGCCCGAGAAAACAAACGGTGAGGAACCCGCAGATGGCGAGGAACGGAATGGCGACGGCGACGGACGGGAACGTTCCCCAAAAATCATTAGTGACGAGATGATTGGTGAATTTCGGAATGAGCGGCCCGGGGTTCGCGCTCGAAAAAAAACGATACGCCGTCGGCCAAACAAACATGTAGAGAGCCGCGAGGAGCGGAACATAAATCAAAAGCCGCGAGCGAAACGGCTTCGGAGTGATGCCCATTTTTTTCAGAAGCCATGCGCAAAAATCCTGCAAGGCGAGAATGTGACAGCCCCAGCCGCAAACAAAACGGCCGAAGATCAACGTAGCCAGGATCGCCAGCGCAAAAAAGATGAACCCGGCGTTCAGTGCTCCGCGCTGCAAAGTGTGCATGGCCTCGGAAGGTTCGATCGGAGAGATGGTGCGTCCGGTCATGCGCCATTGAATAATGTGAGCGACCATGAGCAGATTGACGCCGAGAAGGACGGCTGCTCGCCAGCGACTGGTTCTCGATTTGCGGATGCCGTTTGGCTGGAAGCTCAAACGTTTGCGAACAGGCAACTGGATCGATCCCTGATCTTCCGCACTTCGACTATCGCACCCGCTTTTCATTGGTTATCTAATGTCACAAAGGTCCGCCCGAACCAGTTCGGGCCTCATTTTCATCGAATTTTTTCAAAAGATCGTTCAAAAGAGTTCCACTTTTCCAAAAACCAGATAGGACATCAGTTGGTACACGTCACTGCGCCAACGACTTGAGGAATTAAAACAGATGTTACGAAAAATGTTTAGTCATTTCACGCTCCCGTTGCTTTTGCTCCTTAGTAGTTTGCCGGGAAGCTCCGTCGCCCAATTGCAAAAGAAGAGTCCAAATGCAGAGACCGAAATTCTGCAAAGGATGCTCGCGGTGAAGGGAACGGTCACGATGGATCTCGATCTGAACCGGCTTGGCGAAAGCTCGACATCAAAGGATTCGAAATCGAACTCATTGCGTTTTGAAGTGGCGGCGAATTCTTTTTTCACGGTGCTTGTTCTGAACGACACCTTACGCGGCCCCGAGGTGAGTTCGCTGGGACTCGTCGCACAGAATCCTGCAAAAATTCCTGCCGGGCTGCGCACTTCGTTCCAGCAATTGGTCATCGAAAAATTGTCGGCGGAGGAAGAGTTTGATCTCGTCGTTCGCGATGCGAAATCCGGATTTGTTTTTTTTAATATCGACGGACATCAATACGAGTACGATGCAGCCGCGAATTTACTCGGGATTAAAGATGGAAGACTTCTAATCTCAAAGGAATTTGCCAAAAAACTTGGGCGTCCTTCCGAGAGTGGTTTGGTCGCGGGAAAGATTTCGATTACGGCAAAGATGTCTCCCATCGAAGTCACGACTGTTGTCAACGGCGCCGTGCAATCGGCGGTGATGCCAGCGCTGCGGAATGCTGGTAGCGGAAATACGGCGGCGATTGAACCGCACGTCGGGACCATTCCTGGACCGGATGTGATCGTCGGAGATCTGCCTGTTGTCTCGCAGGGTGGAAGCGCCGGAAGCTTCGTCGGACTCGGTGTTGCCACGACTTCATGCAATGCAGGCACCATCGATCTGGATTGGTTCAAGTTGCCGAACAACGATCACCCAGTCATCCCACAAAATATGTATCGCATGAGCGGCGGAGCCAGTAACAACGACCGTTTCGAGCAAATCGGCCAATCGTGGCTCAAGCACGCTTTCCAAGCGTTAACGGAAGACGTTTGCAGCTACGGTTGTAACGGCGTTGGGAACACTCATCTCGGTTCGGGATGCTCCGATCCGTACTCGGCGACTTTGAACTATGGTCAAAGTGGACTCGGCTCACGCGCGTGGGTGAATCCTTTTACGGGCGCCTTCCCTCGCGGAGATTCGGCGACAAGTCCGGCCGATCACAGTGCTCACACCGCCGCACTTGGACAACCACATACCGGCACTTCGCACAGACTCCTTGTCGCAATGAGCGACTTGAGCACTGCTTCGAATGCGGGCGCGACCTATTTCGCAGAAGCGCAATACGTCACTCCGCATGAATACACTTGGTGCCAAAGTCATCCTGGTCAATGCAACATGTATAACAACGTTTCGTATCGCCGTTTCACGGTGACGGGGACGACGACCTTCACTTTTTCGCCGGCTGCTCCAACGGTCCGCATGTCTCCGGCCGTTTACGCGTGGACCGGCGCGACGGTTAACATGTTTGAACCCGATCCGGGGAACGATGGTATCGCGCATGTCGGTTATAAAGTGACGAACCCATCCGCCGGTGTGTGGCATTATGAGTACGCGGTTTATAACCAGACGCTTGATCGCGCGATTCAATCATTCAGTGTTCCGCTCGGCTGCGGAATCACCGTGAGCAATCTCGATTTCCATGCTCCGCCGCAACATCCAGGATTCGCTGCTGATGGAACCGTTGGAAATGCCGGCTACAGCGGCACTCCATGGGCGTCGACTCAAACTTCGAGCGCGCTGAGTTGGAACTCAGAAACGTTTGCGCAAAACCAAAATGCGAACGCCATCCGCTGGGGCACGATGTACAATTTCCGTTTCGACTCCAACCGACCACCGCAAGCGACGATTGCGACGATCGGATTTTTCAAGACGGGAGCCCCGATCACCGTGGCGATTCAAGGCCCAACTCCTGACGCATGCAATGCTCTGCAAGTCACGACGGCGGTCTCGCGCAAGACTCATGGCGGCATGGGCACGTACGACATTGATCTACCACTTAGCGGCGAACCCGGAGTCGAATGTCGCAGCGGTGGCGCCAACGGTGATCACACCATTGTCGTTACCTTCAGTAACAATGTTGTTAGCGGAAATGCGGCCGTAACTACTGGCGCAGGCAGCGTCTCGGGAAGTCCGACGTTCAGCGGCAACACGATGACTGTGAATGTAACCGGCATCGCCGACGTGGAGAAAGCTGTCGTTACCTTGAGCGGCGTGACGGATAGTTTCGCTCAAGTTTTATCCGATACGACGGTGAACATGAACGTGCTGTTGGGCGATACAAACGGGAACAAATCGGTTAGTTCATCCGATGTCGCGCAAACAAAAGCTCAGTCGGGCGTGACTGTCGACGGCACCAACTTTCGTGAAGACGTTGTCGCCAATGGTTTGATCAACAGTTCCGACGTAGGGATTGTGAAATCGCGTTCTGGAACAGGTCTGCCGTAATCAACTCCGGGACGGTGCGGAATTGTTGTCCGCGTGAGCGTGCGTTGCGCGGAATGCTGTATTAAGATCGGCCGATGACTTTTTCATCGGATGAAGATTTCGCGCGGCGGTTGGATCAGGAAGATCCACTTCGCCAGATGCGCGAAAAATTTCATCTCCCGCCCGGCAAAAACGGCGAACCGATGATTTATTTTGCCGGCAACTCGTTAGGCTTAATGCCGAAAGCGGCGCGGCAAATCGTCGAACAGGAGTTGGACGATTGGGCCAAGCTTGGCGTCGACGCGCATCTGAAAGCGGCGACGCCGTGGTATTCGTATCACGAAACCTTGCGCGAACCGATGGCCCGCCTTGTCGGCGCTCAGCCTAACGAGGTCGTCTGCATGAATAGCCTGACGGTGAACCTTCACCTGATGATGGCGACATTTTATCGGCCGACAAAATCGCGCTTCAAAATCCTGATGGAGGAGCCCGCCTTTCCTTCCGATACCTACGCAATCAAAACGCAGATTGTGCATCATGGATTCGATCCAAGCGATGCTCTCGTGCTCGCGCATCCGCGCAAAAACGAATTCACCGTGCGGCAGGAAGACATCGAGACTGCGATTGAAAAACACGGCGATCAACTTGCGATGGTGATGATTGGCGGAGTGAATTTTTTCACGGGCCAGCTGTTCGACATTCCTAAAATCACCGCGGCCGCCCGGAAACTGGGCATCACAGTTGGAATCGATCTCGCACATGCGGCCGGCAACGTCACGCTGGCGTTGCATGATTGGAATGTCGATTTCGCCGTCTGGTGTTCTTATAAATATCTCAACTCCGGTGCGGGCGCTGTCGCCGGAGCATTCGTGCACGACCGGCACGCGACGAATACGGAGCTGCCCCGCCTGGCCGGTTGGTTTGGCAACGACCCAAACACGCGCTTTCGATTGCATCTCGAACCGGAGTTCATTCCCGTCGCATCCGCGGATGGATGGCAGATCAGCAACCCACCGATATTGTCGATGGCTCCGCTTCGCGCATCGTTGTCGATCTTCGAGGAAGCCGGCGGAATGGAACCATTGCGTGCGAAATCGATCATGCTCACCGGCTATCTCCAGTTCCTCCTGGAGAGCGCGTCATCAAAACTCTTTACCGTCATCACACCGCGCGCGCCTAACGAGCATGGAAGCCAGCTTTCGATTCTGGTGCACGAACATCCGAAGGAACTTTTCGCAAAACTCGAAGCCGCGGGCGTGAAATGCGATTTTCGCGAACCAAATGTCATTCGCGCCGCGCCGACGCCGCTCTACAACACGTTTCATGAAGTGTGGCGCTTCGCGCAGGTCTTGTCCGAGCATCGCTAGGAAAAGAAATCGACACCGGCGCGAAGATCGACAACTGATTTAAAATGTCTCAGGTGCTGGTCGTAGCGGTTAAAATTCCGCTTCCGTTCGGAATCCCGATCGAATTCATTTTGTTTGGGCTGACTCTGCTCGGCATCGCTCTTTTTCATCATCGCACCTTGCTCATCGCGCTCATGGGGTTGGTTGCGATTGTGATTTATAAAATCGCGTTCACTGGTTTCAAGACTGGTCCCGGCGTCGGGGGATTCATAATCCATGTTGGCCATGAGTGGGTCGTGCTCGCGAATCTGCTTTGTCTTCTCCTTGGTTTTGCTTTGCTCTCCCGGCATTTCGAAAAAAGTCACGTCCCGGTGGTGCTCCCAAAATATCTTCCGCAGGGATGGAAAGGCGGCTTCGCCTTGCTCGTTTTGGTATGGGCTCTTTCCAGTTTTCTCGACAACATCGCGGGCGCTTTGATCGGCGGCGCGATGGCGCATCAATTGTTCCGCGCCAAAGTGCACATCGGTTATGTCGCCGCGATCGTCGCCGCCTCTAATGCGGGCGGAGCCTGGAGCGTGCTCGGAGATACCACCACCACCATGATGTGGATTGCGGGCGTGTCGCCGCATGTTGTTTTTGAAGCGATCATCGGCGCGGCCGTTGCGTTAGTGATTTTCGGAATTCCCGCCGCTATCCAACAACATAAATATTCCCCCATTCTCACGCGCACTCACATCCACACCCATGTGGATTGGAAGCGTGTCGGCATCATCGGGCTCATTCTTGTGTTCGCGGTCGGGACCAACGTGATCGTTAATCTCAAGTTCGCCGCTTTAGCAGATCACTTTCCCTTCATCGGCGTCGCAGTGTGGGTCGCCATTCTTCTATCGATCGTCGTGCGCCGCCCCGATTGGGAAGTGCTCCCCGAATCATTCAAGGGCGCTATCTTTCTGCTTTCGCTCGTGCTTATCGCTTCCATGATGCCGGTGGAAAAATTGCCGACAGCTTCGTGGGGAACAACCTTCGGCCTCGGGTTTTTGTCGTCGGTCTTCGACAATATTCCGCTGACGGCCCTCGCCCTAAAGCAAGGCCATTACGATTGGGGATTTTTGGCTTACTCGGTTGGTTTCGGCGGATCGATGATCTGGTTCGGTTCGTCGTCCGGCGTCGCAATTTCCAACATGTATCCGGAATCAAGATCGGTTGTGCAATGGCTGCGACACAGTTGGTTCATCGTGATCGCATACGTGATTGGGTTCTTTGTTATGCTTAGTTTGCTAAAGTGGCACCCGGACACTCATGTGCTAAACACCACCGTCCAATCGAAGAACCTAACGAAAGACGCCGTTCTCCTCACCAGCAGATAGCTGGTCCCGATCTTTTCGAAGCGATCTGAAGGTTCGAGAGCGAATCGCGCTCGGCTATGTCGCAAGCGCGAGCTTCTAACCCCCGCGTGCCGTCATCGGTGCTGGAATTTCCAGTATCCCAGCACCATGACAGCTTGCTTATCGTCCGCGATTATTCGTCGCGCTTGGTGGAGTCGTCGTGTTTCTTAACGAACTTTCCGTTGGGATCGACCTCAAATCCCCACTTCTTCCCTTCGCTTTTCACGACGACCTCATAGTTCCACTTGCCGTCTTTATCGTCCTCACGTTCCACGCGCACGATCTTTCCGCCCGCCGCGTTTTCCGTGATCGTCTTTTGCACTTCCGGTGACAGGTTCTTCATTTCAACCATCTCACCTTTATGTTCGCCTGCTTGCGCGATCATACTGAACGCCAGACTAGCGCTCAGCGCCGCTGCTACTAATAGCTTTTTTGTTCTCATAGGACCTCTCACTCGACCAATAATGGCAAATCATCGAATGGAAGTTCCGGTGTTCTTCCGGATTAGCGTTACTCGTTAAGATTACTAAAAAGTATCCTACCGAATAATCGCCAAAGGTGCGAAGCGTTACCCGTAAAGTTAGCGATCGACCTGCTTTTCTAGCTGATGACGAAAGAAACTCTTCCAACTCTCGGGCAAGGCTTTTACTTCGATTGCTCTGTGTAACGCTTTTACGTCGTCCTTTTCAAACGCATACAGGCGTGTGATATCGGCCACGCTAATTTCCTGCTGTTCTCGTCCGATTAATTCGAATCCATCTCCAACGCCAACCATCCCTTCGCGCATAACGGCGAGATAGAAACCGGAGCGGCGACTAATCAGAAATCGTTTGATGATATCACCGCGCCCGAACTTAATCCCCAGCTTGTAGCAAGGCATCCGTGGCTCCGTGATCATCACTTCTGTTTCACCGACGCGGAATTTATCACCGATATAAACCGCTTCCTCAGCCAATCCTTCAGTCGTAAAATTTTCTCCAAACATTCCCCAAGGCAGATCGACTCCGGGCAACTCCGCTCGCCAATAGCCGTAGTGTTCCGATGGGTAGGCATAGACGGCTTTGCTCACGCCACCATGAACGGTGAGGTCGGCTTGTTGATCACCGTCAAGATTCAACGTTCGCAACATGACCGACCCTTCGATCGGGTCCTTGTAAATTCCTGTCGTGACAAGTTTGCCCTGCCAGGTCACTTCACGCGGCAATCCGACATTCAACGACAGAATTTTCATACTCGCTCCGCTGCGATTATGGCGTCGACCAATCAATAATCCAGCAAGTTCCCCGTTGAAAATCCGTGATATCCGCTTCATCCGCGGTTAACCATTCTAGGTCATGGGAAATAAATTCACGCTCATCGGCAGCGGTTTGGCAGGGGGATTGCTCGCCGCGTATCTCGGGCGGCGTGGATGTGAGGTCGATCTTTTCGAACGGCGCGCCGATCCACGCGAAGGCAACATCGTCGGCGGCCGCTCGATCAATCTCGCGCTCTCGACGCGCGGGATTCACGCGCTCGAACAGGTCGGTCTGGCGGACGAAGTATTAAAACATGCGATCCCGATGCGCGGCCGCATGATTCACGACAAATCCGGCGACCTGCATTTCGCGCCCTACGATGTCGATCCCGACAAGTGCATCAACTCGATCGGTCGCGCCGAGTTGAACACCACTGTGATCGAAGCGGCGCAGCGTTATCCGAACGTGCGTGTGCACTTCAATCACCGCTGCACCGATGTCGATATTGATTCCCCCACCGCGCAACTCATCAACACCGAGACTAACGAGTCGCTCACCGCACAGGGAGACGCTGTCATTGGCGTGGATGGCGCTTTCTCCGCTGTGCGGCAGTCGATGCAGAAACGAATCACCGGTTTCCAATACGACGAGAGTTATCTCGCGCACGGCTATAAGGAACTCAGCATTCCGCCGGCATCGAATGGCTCGTGGTTAATGGAGAAACACGCGCTGCATATCTGGCCGCGCAAAAGTTTTATGATGATCGCGTTGCCAAATCCCGATGGCTCGTTCACCTGCACACTTTTTTGGGAATTCAAAGGACCGCGCAGTTTTGAATCGATCAAAACTGACGATGAAGTTCGGCGCTTCTTTAGCGAAGAATTTCCGGACGCCGTTCCACTCATGCCGACACTGCTCGAGGACTACCGGGAAAATCCAACCGGCTCGCTGGTAACGATTCGCTGCTCACCGTGGGTCTACCAGGATAAGTTCGCGCTCGTGGGCGACGCGTCCCACGCAGTTGTCCCCTTCTACGGCCAGGGCATGAACGCCGCCTTTGAAGACTGCGTCGTCTTCGACGAATGCCTGGCAGAATTCCCTAACGACCGCACACGCGCTTTCACGGAATATTTCGTTAGGCGAAAAGAAAATGCCGATGCCCTTGCCGATCTTGCCGTGCAAAACTTCATCGAGATGCGCGACAAAACCGCGTCGCGCGTGTTCCGGGCGAAGAAGAAGCTCGATCATTTTCTCGAAGCTGTGCTACCCGGCATTTATCTGCCGCTTTATACCATGGTAACTTTCACGCGCATTCCCTACGCGGTCGCAGCCCGACGCGCGCGGCTTCAAGATCGAATTCTCTACGCCGGTTTTTTGGCGGTCATCTTGATCTTTGGTCTCTTGACCTACCGCGTCATCGCGCACTAACGCGCGACAAAAAACTTGTGCGACCCAACCGCGCGGATCTACCTTTCAACCCTATGAGAACTACGCGGTTGATCGCGATGGTTCCGATGCTCGCGGCGAGCTTCCTAACGACCGTTTCCCTTGGTCGTGCATCGGAAAAAACGCAGAACAAAATGCCGTGGAAAATTACCGGACAGTTGGAGGAAGCCTGTTCGTGTGATGCGGCGTGTCCATGCTGGTTTGATTCCAAACCGACGAAGATGACCTGCGGTGGCGGGCAGGTGCTCTTTATCGAAAAAGGAATCTACGGCAAAACGAGACTCGACGGCCTCGCAATCGCAAACATGTCGCAAAGCCCGGCAGGCAAAACGATGATGGGCTCGTTTGGAGATTGGAATTTCTCCTACAATTACATCGACGCGAAAGCCAATCCCGAGCAGCGCAAAGCACTCGAAGCAATCGCCAACGTCGTTCTCATTCCCGGCGCTTCGAAAAAAACGGAGACGCGCTATGTCGCGATCACGCGAAAGATCGAAGGCAAGGATCACGAGATCAATCTCGGCAACTACGGCACGTTTCGCGGGCGCTTGCTCGAGGGTGGTCTTGGCGGCACGCCTAAGATTGTGAATCCGCCGGGCGCAGATCCGATTCATCACGAATATCAGCAAGGTCGTACCGTGAAGATGGTTTATAACGATGCGGATCAAAACTGGTCGTGGGACAATTCGAATTACATGCTGGGCACATTCACAGTGGATAGTACGCAGTATAAAAAATTCGCCGCCGGTCTCGCGCAAAAAATGTCCGGCATGAAAGCGCAAAAACCGGACACCAAATAGTAGATCGCTTTGCGCGTCGATGACGGCGATCGTTTTTCAATTCCAATTGCCGTTCCACTCCGGAACTGGTTAGTCTGCCGCGATGAATTCGAATTTCCGATCGCTCACGTCTCTTGTCGTCCTTTCTGTGCTGGGCGCGCCGCTGCTGCGCGCACAGGAAAATCCGTCGGAAGACACCGACCTGACCAAGATGGTGAAGGAAGCGCAGGACATGCAAAAATCAGCCGAAGAAATGCAGAAGCAAAATCCTGCTGCTCCGGCAAAGAAAAAAACGATGGCGGAGATGGAAGCGGAATCGAAAGCAGAACTGGCGCGCATGAACGCGCAGGAGAAAAAAGAAAAGGAAGCGCTCCAGGCCGCGTTGAAGAAACAACTCGAAGCGCCGGGTCCGATCGTGTTGCCCGATTGGACGCCGACCACACCAGAATTCAAAGCTACCAGCGCGCTTACGAAAAAAATCGTCGATGACCAAGCGAAGATTATTCAGACCGGTACTTCCACGATCGCCCCGGAGGAACTTGCCGATGGTTGGGAAGCAGCGGCGAGCGCGGCCGGAAATCTCAATCATTTCCGCAACAGCATTACCAGTAATGGTAACATCACCATGATTATGTTTCTGAGCACGCGCACCAGTCCCGAGCAAAAAGTCGAGATGGAAGCGAGACGCGCGCCCGGCGAAAAGGTCAGCCAGATCACCATCTCTTCGCCGCTGCCTAAACCAGAAATAGCGAGCGAGTGATTTCGCTCTGGCGGTTTTGACGCAATGAGAAATAAAATCCTAACGAGTGGATTCGCCGTCGGTCTTTTGCTGGCATTGCTCAATGTCGGTTGCCAGAAGACCGGCAAACTCTCACCCGAATTGCAAGCGCGCTTCGAGAAAGAAGGAATCACACACCGCGCGGATGATCTCACTTTCCGCCGGACACGTCCGGCCGGACAGCGCGACTCCGGATGGGACGAGAAGCGGGCGTCCATCGTCGTCACGCGCGAAAGTGTCTTTCTTCACGTCAACGGAAAGCCGCTTGTCGAGATCACGCCGCGATCGACTGGCTTCTACGAAGTCCATCGGGACAAGGATCGCATCAGCCTGCACGCCGGCAGTGGTAAATCCGCCCTGAGCTGGGCCTTTCACCCACCCGACGATGCCGACGCCTGGGCGAAAGACATCCGATCCGTAATCAAGAAGGCGAAGTCTCGTTAGGCGTCTATCGGGAAAATTGCCCGCCTAACTTTCGCGCAACGCATTCAACAGACGCCCATCGATCCGTCCAGTCACGGGCAGCCCGGCATTCCGTTGAAATGCTCGCACCGCGCGTCGCGTTCCGCTACCGACAACGCCGTCGATCTCTCCTTTATAGTACCCGAGATCGGCCAGTGCCGACTGTGCATCCACCTCGGCCGAATAATTTTCGTTGGCGTAACCGCCTTCATCGTCATTCGCCGACGCGTAGTACGAATCGTATCCGTACGAGCCATATCCGTATCCAAACGGGTATCCATAACCGTATCCGTAATAAAATGGATCGACGAAGAAGACACCGTGACGAAAGTGCCCGTGATGTCCATGGCCGTTGTGGTTTTGGTTGAAGTTACCGTTGCGGCCAAAGCTGGATCCCCTGTTGAAATGAGCGCTTCGATTGAAAGTGCCACCGCGGTTAACGCCGGCACCGTGGCTGAAGTTGCCGCCGGAAGTTCCTTGGAAATGGGCGCCACCGCTATGCGCTCTACCGCCGCCGCCGTGATGTTGAGCATTGACCAGAGGGCTAAACGCAAATGCACCCGCGGCGGCCAGTCCGACTATAAGTGTGCTTCGAGTTATCATATCTACTTAGACAATCGAATCTCGCGAGCCATTCAATCTGAATTTTTTAAATAACGCATGCCGTGCGCCTGCTTCGGGACCGTCCGATCTTTCACTGCTTTGCGATTCTGCTCATCGCTTCGACACTACGTTCGACATCGCCGTCCGTCGTTGCCCACGAAGAAACGCTGATCCGCATGGCTGTCCGGCCTTGCCAAACTGTCACGCCGCACCAGCAGGTGCCCTCATCCTGAATCTCCTGAATGACACGTTGCGTTTTTTCCGCATCACCGAACGAAACCAGCACTTGGTTGAGAACGACCTCATTCAAAATTTCGAACCCTGCGGCCGCAAGCCGCTCCGCAAAACGCCGCGCTTGTGCGCAATTGCGTTCGATCATCTCGGCAATTCCTTCCCGGCCTAACGAGCGCAGCGCCGCCCAAACTTCTACTCCGCGCGCGCGCCGGGAAAGTTCGGGCGTGAAGTCCGCCGGATTCCGGTAAGCGCTTTCCGTCGGCAGATATTCTGCCTTGATCGCCATCGCCGCCGGCAGAGCGAGTGGATCGCGCACAAACGCGAGACCGCAATCGTAAGGAACATTCAACCACTTGTGCGCGTCGGTTGCCCACGAATCCGCTTCTGCAATTCCCTGGGTTAAATGCGCGAGCGCCGGAACCGCCGCCGCCCACAACCCAAAGGCGCCATCGACATGCACCCACGCCCCCGCGGCATGTCCGCGCTCACAAATTTCCGTGATCGGATCGAACGCGCCCGTATTCACATTGCCGGCTTGCGCACAAATAATCGTCGGCCCGGATAACTCGGGCAGACGATCCGCGCGCATCCGTCCCGCTTTATCCACCGGCACCTTAATGAGTCGATTGCGGCCGAGCCCGAGAATGCCTAACGACTTGGTGACTGAAGGATGCACTTCGTCTCCGACCAGCACCGTTATCGGCGGCGCGCCGAAAAGCCCGTCCGCTTCGACATTCCAACCGGCTTTTTTCAACACGACGTGTCGCGCGCCTGCGAGCGCGCAAAGATTCGCCACCGTCGCGCCGGTAACAAACGCGCCACTCGCTTCGGATGGTAATTGCAGAATGTCGAGCAACCAGCGTAATGCGATTTGTTCAATGAACGCCGTCGAGGGAGTCGGGCGATAGAGACCGCAGCACTGGTCCCAGGCGCCGGCCAGCCAGTTCGCGGCCAGCGTCACGGGTAACGTACCGCCGATGACGAATCCAAAAAAACGCGGCCCTGCCATTCCCATCGTCGCGGGCGAACCGATTTCGTCGAGAAGACGTAAAGTTTCCGCGGGATCACTCGCACGTTTCGGAAGCGCTTCATCCAGCGTCTTCAATTGCTCGATCGCCGATGGCGTCGGCGCGACCGAGCGAGAATCCAAACCTTCCAGATAACGAATCGCGCGCACAGACGCATCGGACAAAAGTTCCTTCATGCCGACTACTGACGCACAAATTCCGTTTCGCGAAACCGAAGCCGCTTCTGCTGCGATGCGCTAATCGTTTGCTCTCTGCGCCAATGTAAATGATACACTGCGGCCTATGAGTACAGATTTAGCGCAACTGGCCCACGACCGATATGAGATTGCAGACGCACTGCACCGTTACGCTTTCGGTCTCGACCACAATGACGCCCATGCACTCGCGTCGGCATTCGCCGAAGACTGCGTTTTCGATTTCAAATCCGCGCGCGCGAAGCTTGGCGTCGGCTTTAACAAACTGACCGGCCGCCAGGCCGTCGTGGAGACTTTGCTTCCAATTCTTGGTCCGCTCGATACCAGTCACACCGTGAGCAATCTCCAGATCGAAATCAACGGCGACTCCGCCACTCTCCACGCTTATGTCATGGCACAACACTTCATGCCGCGCGAAGGTTCGCGCGCCGACTCCGAGAACGCGCTCCTGATGAATCGCTATAATTGCGATCTCGTGCGCGACGGCGAACAATGGCGCTTCAAAAGTGTCACGATCGACAACGCCTGGGCGCAGGGTAACCCCGACATTCTCAACGCCAATGCCATTCACCGCGCCTTAACTGCGAAATCTAAGCAATCGAAGTAACGGATGGCTAAGCCTCCTGAATTGGTTTGACCTGACCTTTGAGCTTTCGGACAATGGAAACGGGATTCCTTCATGCCAGCAAAAATAATGCTGCCACTTATTTGTGTTCTGCTCTTCGGAGTTGGCGATAGCGGTATTCTTGCAGCGGCGGAAGAGCACGAGCACCCTGCTCCTGAGAAGCTAGGTTCTGTCAATTTCCCCACGAGTTGCTCGGCAAACTTGCAGAAAGAATTTGAGCGAGGCATAGCGCTTTTGCATTCCTTCGCTTATTCGGAGGCGGAGAAGAGCTTCGAAGCTGTCATAAAAGCAGATCCAAAATGCGCGATAGCGCACTGGGGTCTGGCGATGACATTCTTCCATCAGCTTTGGGAGCCACCGCTCCCGGCGCAGAACTTCGAGCGTGGCCAGGCCGAGATCGCTCTCGCCAAAGAGCTCGGCGGATCCGAGCGCGAACGAGGGTTCATTAACGCACTGAGCTTGATCTACGCTGACAACGACCCAGCGACCTACCTCCAGCGAGTTAATGCTTATAGCTCGGCCATGAGTCAACTTGCCCGAGCTAATCCGAGAGATACTGAGTGCCAGGTTTTCTTTGCCTTGGCCCTGTTGGCCTCTGCCTCCTCTCACGACACAACTCACGCGAACCAAAAAAAAGCAGCGGAGTTACTTGAGCCACTGTTTCAGAAAAATCCGCAACACCCTGGCATTCCGCACTATCTCATCCACGCCTATGACAATCCCGAATTGGCGAAGCGAGGCGTCAAGGCGGCGAGGATTTATTCGCAGATCGCTCCGTCCGCGCCGCATGCCTTGCACATGCCATCGCATATCTACACCCGCCTGGGAATGTGGGACGAATCAATCGCCTCGAACACGGCGGCACGAATAGCGGCACATGCACAAGGAGACATTGGTGAGGAATTGCACGCCATGGATTATCTCACCTATGCCTACTTACAGCTCGGTCGTGATGAAGACGCCGCGAAGGTGATAACAGATGCGGGTTCCATGCGAGATTTGAAGACTAACGAATTCAAGGTCGCGTATGCCGCCAGTGCGATGCCCGTTCGCTATGCGATCGAGCGCCGACAATGGAAAGACTCCGCGCAGCTTGCGCCGATGGACGGTGCGCCTCCGCAAGTCTCAGCCATGACAGCTTGGGCGCGCGCGGTTGGGGCAGCACGCAACGGAGATTTGCCCATGGCGCGGCAGGCGATCAAGCTGGTAGAAGGCGCGTATAGTCAGTTGCGTGTAGCTAACGACAATTACTGGGCGATCCAGGTCCACGTCCAACTGAGTGAGGCATTGGCTTGGGTAAAACAAGCGGAGGGCAACAACATTGAGGCAATCAGGCTCATGCGTGATGCAGCTCGCGAAGAGGACGGCGTTGAAAAGCGCCCCGTCACTCCCGGCGCCATTGTCCCCGCGCGCGAACAGTTGGCTGATCTGCTCCTCGAATCAAACCATCCGAAAGAAGCGCTCCAGGAATTTCAAACTGCGCTGACAACTACGCCGCAACGCCGCGGCGCACTCGCCGGCGTAAAGCGCGCTGCTGCGCTTTTGAGTTCGACAGAGCAAGCCAAGTAGTTGCCAAACCTTGGAAAATGACCCACGCAACTCGCATATTCAGTGTGGGAGCGCCGCGATTCCCCCGTCGGTTTAGTCTTGCCATCTCAGGGGTTCACAAAGCGACATTCGGAGAAATGTTTCCCCTTTTGAAACTAACGGCTCGATTTCCGGCGCAACTGCCGAAATAGATGTAACAATGTTCGTCTTTAATTACGAACTTTCGTATATATCTCGTTAGGCTTACATGACAACCGTTGACAGACCAGCGATCCCGGCAGTGCACTTCTCGATTGCCCTCAACACTCTATGCCTCCTTGCGTCGATTGTTTCACTCATTCTGGTCATGCAGGGAGCCACGGACGAACCTTATGTCACATTCCGCCCAGCAGAAGCGCTCTCACAGATTGGCTTGGGTTGTGCGCTTATTACGATTTGGCTCTTTTTGGTCGTCGCGGTTTGCTACGGTGTCTTCACACATCGGCTCGCGAGATGGTGGTTGCTACTAGTTCTATGGGCTGCCATCGCCGTATATCATCTGCGCTTGTGTCCGTTCGGTTATGTAGAAGACTTATGCGACATGTTCCGCTGCGATGAACGCTCAAGGCCTAACCAGTCGATGCAGCGAACGCCTACCCGCTGTTCCCTCCACACTTTTATGACTAAAATCCCTCATCCCCGCGCGACGCTCGCTCCCGGTGGGCGTCGCTGATCTTGTTCTCGTTAGGATATGAATGTTCCTGCGACATTTTGGGTTTCGCTCATTGTGGGATTCATAATGTCCGCTCTGGGAGGAGTGGCTTTATATCGGAATCGAATCACAACAAAATCTATGGCTACGAATACGACTTGGAGATTAGCGTACCGCTGGCGTTTGCTTTTCGGTTTCGTGCTCGCGATTGCGTCGACTTTCATCTGGTATCCGATCTCAATCCATGGCGAACAGTTCAAGGCATTGGGTGTTCCCTTCCAAATCATGCTTTTTGATGCCGCCGGAAAAGATTATATTGGGCTTTTGACGATGCCATCATTTTTCGCCAACGTCATGATTTGGTTACTCGTTCCGGATCTAGTGCTTTGGCTTTCGTATCCGGCGGGTAAGCGAAATGTTGATGGATGAGTGTTGAGAGAAAGTACATAGCAGCCGCGCCAGTGGTTACCGGTCTTGTGTCTGGTTAGACAGTATGAAGGTTCTCCTCATAGCGATAGTTGCCTTTGCTCTGGGCTTCCTCGGCGGAGTCCAGTACCAAAATTTGCGGCGAGCCCGAAAAGACGTGGAGCAGTTACTTCGATTCGATCGCGATGCTCAGCATGTGACCACAGTTCTCAGTTTAGCCGCACTTAACCACCTCGAAGACGGTGAGACGTACAAAGCCAAATTGTTGCTCGCTCGACAAGTCGCCCTCTATTATTACGCGCCCCAGAACGGCGAGGACTCTTTCTCGCCGCAACAGAGATTGCTACCTTCTATTGACGCTACCGCTACTAAATCGGCGGTGTTGCGGGAGAAAATGCAGAAGGGTCGTAAGTGACATTGGCATCCATGTGATGATAGGGCCCAATAAACCACCGAGTTCTCAACCGGCAGAAGAAAAAAGCGGTTCAAGAAATAAGACACCCGATGTTCTTCGGCGATCGGTGACTTCCTCGACACGCGATCACTATGTGCCTTTCCTCGATGGTCTGCGCGGTGTTGCCGTGCTCTTTGTTTTGGTCTTTCACGCCTGGCATGTTGCGGGACACCCGCTCCTGCGGTCGAAGATTCCTCCGTTCCATCTCACAGTGAACTTTACCAAACTCATCGAGAATGGATGGGTCGGGGTCGATTTCTTTTTTGTCTTGAGCGCGTTTCTCCTATCGCAGCATTGGTTGAGGGCCGATTACCTTGGGCAACCGCGTCCAAGTTTGAAGACGTATTGGCGGCATCGGTTTTTCCGCATCGTGCCTGCCTACTATGTTTGCTTGTTTTTGATGCTCCTTTTTTTGTGTCCACTCCTTATCTCTCCATCGGTCGTTTACTCCGCTTTCGGACTTAAATATCTGGGGGCTCACCTTCTCTTTCTACAATTTCTCACGCCGATAACGTCGGCTTCCTACGGAATCAACGGCTCGTTCTGGACCCTTACGTTGGAGATGATTTTTTACCTGTTGCTGCCTTGGGGAGTATTGCCATTTCTGCGCAAGCGTTGGCTCATCGCGATGCCGCTTGTGATCACGGCAAATATGTTCTGGTTCTACCTGACCCGAAACCACCTCGATCCTTTGGTAAATTACGCTCAGTCCCTCATAGCGTTCCAGGTCGATTCCAGCACAATTCGCTTTTATCTCGCGCGTCAGTTCCTGGTTATATCGCTGTTTTTGGGATCGGGATCGTTTTGGCAAATCTCTTTGTTCGTTATCGCCTGGGTATTTTATCGGCACGCATGCTTCGCTTCATCACGAATCCTTGGACAAGCCTCATATGTTTTATAGGCGGATGGCTGATCGTCTTTGATACGATGAAGAGAATTTATTCTGCCAGCCATCACGGTGAAGGGACCATTTATCTATATTATCTCCGTGATGTGCTACCTGCTTTCGGTTTCGCTCTCGCGCTCACTGGTTTGTTGTTCGGAGGCGAGCGGTTACGGAAACTCTTCGGTTTTGCGCTGATCCGCTTTATTGGGTTGATCAGTTACTCCGTATACCTGTGGCACCTTCCGATGCTGAATTTATGCGCGAAGTTTCCCGATGCCGTTGCGTCGCCGCTCGGACAACGTTTTTCTTTTATTCTGGTCAGGGAATTTGTTGCCACAATACTTCTCAGCACCGTTTTATACTGCTATCGAAAAACCTTTTTTGGCACTCGGTCGCAGACAATCACCGTCACCTACTCCTTAAAATAGGGCTTGTATGATTATCACGACAAAAGATTCTGGCATGTCTGCGTATCATGCTTACGTACTTATCGAAACGAACGTCTAACAGAGAATGCAGCCATGACTGTTCTAAGAATGCTGAGGGTTGATGGATGAGTGGTGAGAACAAGCGCATTGCACCCACCCCAAGCGGTCGCTGCTCTCGTCTCGTTAGACGATGACATCTCGTCTGTTGGCTACGTGGTTGTTGCTCGTCGGCTTTATCTGGCTGCTTATCGCCGTTTGGGTATTGATCGTTATGAGCGGTATATCGACGCCGGCAGTCGCCGTTTTTCTGCTCCTTATCACGTATTTTGCTGGCCCGGTCGCACTCGTTGTTGGCTCTGTTTTCGTCATCACGCAGCGTTACAGTCGCATAGGCGTGCTACTGGCGTTTCTTGCCTGTGCCTGGCTCACGTGGATGATCGGATCGGATTTATGGCCTAGGGTACCGGAGAATGACGCCGTTGCTCCAATGCAGTACGACTGGCTTTCGGTTGCGCTAGCTCTCATTGTTGTTACGTCGGACGCAGCTGTTATTACGATGTGGCGCGCACACCAAACACCTACCGAGTTTCTCTTCTCGTACGGGACGCTACAGCTCGAAGGCGTGCAGATGGCGACGTTTGGGCGGTTATTAACAGGGACAAGCGATGCCTTATTGAAGTTCGAACAGGTGCCCTTAAAGATAGAAGACCAGGCAGTCATTGCGGTAAGCGGAAAGGCAGAGCATACCATCGCCAAATTTACCGGGCGGGCTTCCGATATAATATCGGGAACCGTGTTTGGCCTCACGCCAGACGAGATTCAGAAAGCGGACCAGTATGAAGTCGATGCTTGCAAACGAATCGCGGTGATCCTCCAATCAGGAGTTCGCGCATGGGTCTACGTTGACGCTCAATATATCCCCTGATTCACAAAGGGACGAAGCAGCCTGTTGAGAGTTGGTCGTTGAGAGTCAATGTGCGCACAGAGTTGTAGCGGCGTTTGTGTCAACACGCCGGCGCACGCCGCACTGGCGTCTAATGAGTCGGGCGGCGTAGAGGAACAATCACCTCTACAACCATAGCATTTGAACTGTCGCTGGATTAGCGGACGGTAAAGCTAGTGCGCGCACCCAAAAACTCCTCCGCTGCGGCGCTCGTCGGCATCTGGTCGATCCTCTTGATTGTGTTCGTCATCGCCGTTCTTTATTTCGGCCGCCAACTTCTCATTCCCATCGCGCTCGCCGCGTTGATTACATTCCTGCTCGCGCCCGTGGTGACGCGTCTCGAGCGTTTTCTCGGTCGCATCGCTGCCGTCATCCTTACCGTGGCCATGCTTTTCGGCGTGCTTACCGCGGCCGGCTGGTTGTTGACGCGACAACTCATCGATCTCACGGCCAAGCTGCCGGATTACCAGACGAACATCGAAAGCAAGTTGCACTCGATCCGTCTGCCCACCGGCGGCACATTTACTCGCCTAACGAGTACTGTCGAACGCTTGCGCAAGGAGCTCCCGGGTTCCGCGCCGTCGCCCACCTCTGCCCGTGCCGGAAAGCAGAGCGCTAACACAAATCCTGAAGTCGCCGAATTGCCATCCGGCTCGCCGGTTCCGGTAAAAATTGTCAATTCCCGCAGTCAAATTCCGCAACTCGTGCAAACGATCGCGGGCGCGGTGCTCAGTCCGTTGGGCACAGCGGGGCTGGTCCTGTTGCTCGCCATCTTCATGTTAATGAAGCGCGAAGATCTGCGCGGACGTGTCATTCGTTTAATTGGCCAGGGACACATCAGCGAAACGACGCGCGCGATGGATGACGCAGGCCAACGTGTGGCGCGTTATCTCTCTATGCAATTTCTCGTGAACACGTGTTACGGAATTTTGATTGGACTCGGCCTCTACATCATCGGCGTGCCGAACGCGGTTTTGTGGGGCGCGTTTGCCGCGGTCATGCGTTTCATCCCCTACATTGGGCCGTGGATCGGCGCGGTCATTCCTGTGCTTCTTTCGTTTGCGGTTTCGAAGAGTTGGCTCACGCCTGTTTATACCTTGAGTTTGTTCGGCGTATTGGAAGTGATAAACGCGAATGCGCTTGAGCCATGGCTTTATGGTTCGAGCACCGGCGTCTCGTCCCTTGCGCTCATCCTCGCGGCTGTCTTTTGGACATGGCTCTGGGGGCCGGTAGGTCTCTTGCTTTCTACGCCCTTGACCGTTTGCCTCACTGTCATGGGTCGGCATGTGCCGCGCTTGCATTTTCTTAGTGTGCTCCTGAGCGATGACGAAGCGCTCTCCCCGGCGGAAGAATGTTACCACCGGTTGCTCGGCCTCGGCCTGAACCAGGCGAACGATCTGGCCGAAACATTCCTGAAGGACAACTCGCTCACGGCTCTTTACGACACAATGTTGTTACCGATCGTGACCGCGGTCGAAGTGGATGTGCAGCGCCGCGCGCTCGAAAGCGAGGAACGAGTAACGCTCTACGAAAATCTGACCGACATTGTCGAAGACCTTGGTGCGCGACCTGCGCCAATCTCGAAACTGGAAGCGGACAAGACCGTCGCCGAAGCAACGCCGCCGCCACCAACCGCGCCTACCTGCCGGGTTTTTTGTGTGCCAGCACGCGCCCCGCGGGACGAGCTTGCCGGCTTGATGCTCACGCAGTTGTTGCGACAGCAAAATTTCGAAGTCGAAAATGCACCAGCTACACTATCGCATGGCGAATTGGTAGAACGCGCCGCCAAATCCGAATGCGAAGCCATCTGCATCTCGGTCGTGCCACCTTCCACCCTGGTCCACGCGCGTTATCTCACCGCGAAATTGCGCGCTCGTTTGCCCGACGTGAAAATTGTCGTCGGCTTTTGGGGCGCGACCGAAAACATGGGCGATGCCGCCCAACGTTTGCGCGTCTCCGGAGCGGACGAAGTCGTGGTTTCGTTCTCGGAAGCGGTTCTGCAATTGCAGAAGTTTTCCGAAGATATCTCCGATGAGATGACCGCGGCTCCCATTCCGGAAAATGAAGAAGCCCGCCTCCAGCAGTTAGCCAACCTGGAAATTCTCGATACACCTAACGAGCGAATGTTCGACCGCATGACTGCCCGCCTCGCGCGCGTTTTTCAAGTGCCGATTGCGTTCATTACTTTCATCGATCGCGAACGGCAATGGTTTAAGTCGCAGTTCGGTTTGCCGGACGACATCGCACAAGCTGGGTCGACTTCGCGCGCGCTTTCCGTTTGTGGCCACATGGTCGCGAACAACGAGATACTGGTGGTGGAGGACATCGCGCGCGACCGGCGCTTCGCCAATAATCCCCTGCTCAAGGAACGCGGCCTGCGCTTTTACGCCGGTGTGCCATTGCGCGTCAACACCCTCGCTGTCGGCTCCCTTTGTCTGCTCGATGTTCGCCCACGGAAATTCTCCGAGGAAAACCGGCGCCTCCTCCAACTCATGGCCGATGAAGTGATCGACGAGCTAAACCAACGCGCGCCCGCAACCGTTACTCCGTCTGAAACTAATCACAACGGCTCGGACGATGTATCTACCTAACGAGGATGGGAACGTTATTTCTAGCTCGCGCGGTTGCTGATCTTGAGTATCGTTAGGCGCCCCTCGCTGCATCCCATGAGAACAGGATTTCTAGCTCTCCTTGTCGGCACGTCTATCCTGCGTGCGGACGCCACTGATTTCGCGCGGTGCAGTGCGTTCGAGTCCGTCGAGGCTTTCGTTGCGGCGGCTACTTCGTTCCAGCCCGCAGCCACTAAGAGCGATTTATCGGGACTATTCACTGTTAGAGAGCTTGGACAGCCCGAAGACCCGAAAACCGGCACACCGATTGCCGCGACATCGATTAAGTCAGCCGTCGCTCTGTGGACGAACGACTCTCGTGCGCTGGTGTTCGTCACCGCCGCCCCGCTAACCGACGCAACACGCTCTGCCGTAGGAGTGCTGTTTCTTCTCGACCGAGCAAACCGTTCCTGGCGTATCGTGGACAGCCAGCGATTCACCGCAAACGGCAAGGAGGCCGAAGTCTCGGCAGAGCTTACCGCAGGCACCGGTAGCGGCTACCATCTCGGCAGCGACGGCATGAAGCCCGTTGTGACCATCAAAGAGTCTCAGGGCGGTCGCGGCTACGCTTATCAGCTCAGCGCTTCCTACACAGTTAACGCCTCCAAACTCAAATGACGGCAACGCCTAACCATGCGAAGCAGCGAACCGCGGACCGTCCATATGCAAGAGTTGAGAGTATGCGAGCATCAGTCCTAACTCGCGCGGTCGCTGATCTTGTTTCTCGTTAGATGGTACGCATGCTCACACGATTTTGCATCGTTGCCGAGGTGGTAGACAAGGAGCCGACTCTCGCTTGGCTTTGGACGGTCGCCGTGATTCTCTCGGTAGCGTCGTTCGGTCTCTGCCGCTGGCGACGTTGGGCATCATTTATCGCCCTCGCTGCGACCGCAATTTGGATTACGATTCTTCTGCCCGAGCTCCGTGACCCATTCATTGGGCCGGCGATTCCGCAGGAGCTTGGCCGTAGCTATGTCATTCAAACGTATGTTACCGCTTTTCTTCCGTTGGTTTTCATTTTCCTGGGTCTTTACCGTGATGGGACGCGACCCACCAGCGGCGCTTATCTTCGGTCTCGTTAGGCCACATGAATATCTCCCGAATAGGTTTGGCAGTCGCGGCTTCGCCAGCCGCAGCAATGCTTATCGTGTATTACTCGTTGGCGATCCACATGCACCACACCCTCGGTGGCTGGCCCACGTCGATCGGAGAGCGGGGTTTTCCACCCAGCCTGGTCCTCCACAGCGCCATCGACATGTATCTTTACATCGCGTTGGTATGGAGCATTATCTTCATTTTGCCTGCCGCACTCATCATCTGCAGCGGCATCCGTCGTTGAAGACGCTTTCTCCCATATCTTGTTTGTTATGGCGTTTCCTGCGTCATCGCCGCGGGTCTGATGCAGCTCGCGCCGGCTCCTTTTCTTTACTGGTGGTGGGACTGATTCTGGACCTAGCCAAGCGATCAAACCGCGGACCTTCCTTATACCTGGCTTTCACTGTTTCATGAAGTCATTTGTAGTTCGCGCGGTATCCTGATTTTATGTCTCGTTAGGTATAACGCGTCTCCGATATTGGGTTAAATATTTTGCGCGCACCGATATTTCAGGTTGATGCATTCACCACGCGGCGGTTCGCGGGGAATCCTGCTGCGGTCGTGTTGGTAGAGAGCTTTCCTGAGGACGCTGTGATGCAAGCCATTGCCGCCGAAAATAATTTGGCGGAAACGGCTTTTCTGATTCCTGAGGACGGTGACTACCGTCTGCGTTGGTTCACGCCCACCGTGGAAGTGCCACTTTGCGGCCACGCAACTCTGGCGAGTGCTGCGGTTGTCATGGAGCACTTGGAACCGACGCGCGATAGCGTGACCTTCCGTTCGGCGGGCGGCCCGCTAATTGTGACCAGGAAAGCGTCAGGTTACGTCATGAACTTCCCGTCGCGGCTGTCGGAACCGGTCTTACCGCCACCCGGCCTGGCAGAAGCGCTGAGAGTCGACCCAGTTGAAGTGTTCGCCAACGCGTTTAACTACATGGCACTGCTGGAGAGCGCAAGCGTAGTTCGCAAACTAACACCCGATCTTGCGGCTATCAGCCGCATTGGTCTTAGCGGCGTGATCGTGACTGCGCAAGGGGACGAAAACTATGACTTTGTCAGTCGCTACTTTGCTCCTGCAAAAGGCATCCCCGAGGATCCCGTCACTGGCGGTGCGCACTGTATGCTGACGCCCTATTGGGCCAGAAAACTAGACAAGGCTGAGTTTCGGGCGTTTCAAGCCTCGAAGCGTGGAGGAGAAATGGTATGTCGGCTTCTTGGTGATCGTGTCGAGATGGAAGGCACTTGCGTCTTTTACCTAGAGGGCGAAGTGCAGTTTTGAAGAGTTGAAGTACGACGCAGGAAGCGGAATTGACACATCGGGGTCCGCTCATTAGTAAGAACGCACCATGACTGAGACACCTCGCCTTCAATATTTGCGGATTGCGCTGGTACTTATCGGCGTCACGTTTATCTTTGGGATTTACCTGCTCATGATCGTCTGGCCTTCTGGGTGGAAGTGGCATACCGGGCATTCAGATTATCCGATGATGATCGTCGGAATTTACGCGACGCTTGGCTTTTTCCTGCTTCTTGCCGCTCGCAACCCGCTCAATCACCTGAGCCTTATTTGGTTCACTATTTGGTCAAGTGTCGTGCACGGCGCAATCATGGCGGTGCAGGCATTCGGTCCCAATAGTCACGGCCATTGGGTGGGCGACGTTCCGGCCCTGTTTATTATTGCAGTGATTCTTGGGATCTTAACTCCTCGTGGTAACCACGCTCGGACTGGCGTCGTCTAACCAGGCGATGGAACCAGGGTGTCTTTACCCGTAGCGGACTACGGCAGTTCATCCCTCTTTCTTAAGGTCTAACGACTTGTTGCATGAAGCTAGTTTCGCCAAATCCAATCTATTCGGCGCGGTTATGCCTGCGTCTTTTAGGCGACTCAGACGTTGTGGCATTGCTAGAGGTAAACGGCGACGAAGAGGTCACGAGGTTTCTTCCCTACGCGACATGGAAATCGATAGCGGATGGCCAAGCGTGGTTCGAACATAGATCAGGGCATCAGGCTTCCGGCATTGCTCTGCACTTCGCGATCGTAGCGAAGGATACTGGAACTGCCATCGGCACGTGTTCGTTGTTTCAGTTCGACGAGGATAATCTCCACGCCAAGATTGGTTATGTGCTGGGTCGCGCATTTTGGGGACAAGGCTATGCGCGTGAGGCAATAGCTGCCCTGATCGACTTCGCATTCAATGAGATGTCCTTGCGCAGGTTACAAGCCGAAGCTGCACCGCAAAACACCGCCTCGACACGCTTGCTGCAACGTCTTGGTTTCAAGAAAGAAGGTGTGCTGCGCGAGCGATGGATGACGAAGGATGGAACCTTGGACGCCGAGATCTATGGGCTTCTTCGTCAGGAATGGTTAGAAACATCCCGGCCGAACGAAGCGCCTGATCAAATACAGCGGAGCGCTCCGGATGATCATCGATGATTGACTGCAACTTCCGACTAGCCAACGTTACTACTATGCACAACGAAATTTCACGACGGCGAGCAGCGAAGTTAATCGGCGCAACTGCGGCCAGCGCGTTATTACCGATGGGGATAGGTCGCACCTTCGCGGCCGACGAAACTCGCTTGATGCGCGCTATTCCGTCGACGGGTGAGAAGCTTCCCGTTATTGGACTCGGGAGTGCGGTAACGTTCGACGTTCATTTCGGCTCGCGTCAACTAAAACCGCTTGGAGATGTGCTCGCGCTGTTTGTTAAACACGGCGGCAAGCTCGTCGATTCCTCGCCGATGTATGGCAATGCCGAAGAAGTGATCGGCGATCTCGCGACGAAATTGCGTCTGCACAATTCGCTTTTCATCGCGACCAAAGTTTGGACCAACGGAAGGGAAGCAGGGTTCGCTCAGATGGAACGTTCAATGCAGCGTTTTCAAACCAAGACAATCGATCTGATGCAGGTGCACAATCTGGCCGACGTCGATACTCAGATGAGTTCGCTGCGCGACTGGAAGTCGAGAGGACGGATTCGCTATACCGGAATTACCCATTCCGAACACAAAGGCTTTGGCGAAATAGAAAGAATCATGAAGCTGCAGAAGCCTGATTTCGTCCAAATCGATTATTCGCTGGTGGATCGAGCTGCCGCTCAACGCATCCTGCCACTCGCGCAGGATCTTCGCATTGCGGTCATTATTAATCGTCCTTTGGGAGGTGGTGGTGTGCTGAAGAGTATCGCCGCAAAACCGCTGCCGAAGTGGGCCGCCGAATTCGATTGCCACTCCTGGGCGCAATTTTTGTTAAAGTGGATCGTGGCTCACCCGGCGGTGACATGCGTCATCCCCGCGACAAATAATCCGCAACACCTCGAAGACAACATGGGGGCAGGAGTCGGCCGGCTCCCCGACGCGAAGACACGGCAACGCATGGCTTCACTCTTCGTCGGATACTAACGCTGCGCGTTCGTCCACATCAGCGGTGCGTTCCGGGCTGCGATCCCGTCGCGCAGGAACTTATCGGAGTCGCCACATCAAGTGAGCTATTTGCTCCTTTGTCATGCCGGCCAATTCCGGGTGCTCGGATTCATCCGTCGATTGAGCGCCGTTCAAGGACTGGGAAGCTGAAGGCGGATTGGTAGCGCAACCAGCGAAAACGAATATCACAGCGATGATCAGTGCTTTTTTCATAATTTTATTTCAGGCGATTGAGCGCCCGGCTATTACACATCCTTTCCGTATTCTTGCAATCTCAGCCTTCAAATATTCCTCAAAGCCAATGGGACACCGAAGTTTTTCGCTATTTTCAGTAAATGGACGAGGATGTTGTTCTGCAAGCCCTCACTCAGCTCGTGACCGAGCGCCTTAAAAGTAAAAAATTCTGCACGGTTTTTGAATCCGACCTTGAACGTTGCTGGCCAACCGAAAAGGCGATTCGTTTAGAACGCGAAAGTAAGATTCACGCTTTCGCGAAATCTCGCGGCTGGACCGCTCACATCCTCGATCCCGGTATTCGCGTTACCTTTAGGAAAGCTGTGCCGGATACGTCCTCCCCGCCCTCAAAGGTTTAAGTGGCGCGGCGTTCGGCATCGATAACCTGACGTCGCAAGCCGCGGCGTCGATTCCACTTTAGCCTAATCTTCTTGGCCATTTGGCGTCGCTCGATTAGCCTGCGCGACGCCAAAGGAAAAATGGAATTATGAAAAAAATACTCGCTGAAAAAATCTCGCTCTCTCTGTTATTGATGTTGTTCTTCTCGTTAGGCGCGAGGAACGGGAACGCGCAAACTTCTTCGCCGACACCTTCGCCAACACCAGAGCCGGTCGCGATCAAGGCAGGCCGTTTGCTCGACGTAAAGACAGGAAAGATCGCGACCAATGTTTTCATTTCGATCGAAAATCATCGGATCAAGAGTATCGCTAACGAAGCGCCGGCCGGTGTGCGCGTGATCGATCTTTCGAATGCATTCGTGATGCCGGGCATGGTAGATTGTCACGCGCATATCCTGGGTAACCTGCGGGATTTCACGCCTGGCTCTGGGTTTCGAATGTCGTCCGCTAAGAAGACACTCTGGGGCATGCGTAATCTTCGAGTGTGGTTGGAGAAAGGATTCACCGCATTGCGCGATGCCGGCGAAGATGATTTGGGTTATGGACAGCTCGCCTTGCGGGATGCGATTAATGCCGGATGGATCGAAGGACCGCGCATGCAGTCGTCGGGGAATTTTGTTTCGATGACCGGCGGGCATGGCGATGCCGGAGATTTCTTTGCGCCGGATCAGGCGGCTCCTCACCGGCCGAATGTCGCCGACACCGTAGATCAGGTAGCGATGGCGGTGCGGCGCGATATTAAATACGGCGCTGACTGGATCAAGCTCATGGGGACAGGCGGCGTTCTCGACCTAACGAGTGATTTTAATGTTCAGGAATTAAGCGAAGAACAAATGGCCAAAGCGGTGGAAGTAGCGCATCGCGCAGGGAAGCGCGTGATGGTACACGCGGAAGGAACGGAAGGAATCAAGGCGGCCGTGCGCGCCGGCGTGGATACGATCGAGCACGGGACGATGCTCGATGATGAAGGAGCAGCGTTGATGGCGAAGAAAGGCACGTGGCTGGTACCGACACTGGAGACTTTTCAACGCGGCGTCTCGAGCGGGACGACCGAAGGACAGGACCCGATAAGTCTCGCAAAGGGGAAGGAAATTCTTTCGCATCAGCAGCCGGCCTTCACGCGAGCGTTGAAAGCTCACCTGAAAATCGCGGTGGGAATCGACGACGCGCCGGAATTTTTGCCAAAGGAAGTAGAGGCACTTGTGAACGGCGGGATGACGCCGTTACAGGCGCTGCAGGCCGCGACGATCTCGGGTGCTGCGCTATTGAACTGGTCGGATCGCATCGGAACGATCGAAGCAGGAAAGTTTGCCGACATCATCGCGATCGATGGCGATCCGACGCACGACATCAACGCGATCGAGAAGGTCGTGTTCGTGATGAAGGATGGCGTGACGATCAAGAACGATCTCGCGCCCAAACCGGAAGCGGAGAAGCAGTAGCTTCTCCAGCAGCCAGAAAGAAGCGCGCCGCGAGCGAACCACGGCGCGCATATAAGTAGTGTGAACTATTTCAGCGTGACTTCGCGCATGATTTTGTCGCCGACGATCTCGCGAATTTCCAGACGCTTGACGGCGGTGGTGCGCTGTTGATCGAGACTGCCTGAGATCTTTCGGCCGATCGGATCGAATTTCTCGCGCGCGTTGTCGAACGAGGCCATATCTTTTGATTCCACCATCAGCAGAATATCGAAATCCTGCGCATTAGCTGCGTCGCCGATGAGGATTTTATAATCGAGGATGAGGTTTTGCTTCTTTGCTTCATCGAGTGAACCTTTGAAGGTCTTAGCTAGGCCCTTGAGGTAATCATCACCCATGCCGGGCTTGGTTTTGACCATGGTGATCTGCCAGACGGGACCTTCTGTATAAGGCGCGTCGCTTTGCGCGGAACAGAGGCCCGACCAGGTGATAAACAAGGCGGCACTGACCGCCAGAATGACGTATTTTTTCATTTCAATATTCTTTCTATTAGTTCAATCGGCTCGTAATTAAGCCGCTCTTGCCGAGTGTGAGACGATGTCAGTGCGAGTCAATGCAATTTGCACCGCGTGCATGGGAGTCTCCTCAGGAGCCTTGCTCAGATCGCATAGGAACAACCGATGCCGGGAAGTTCACGGAGACGCTGCACATCTACTCCGCACCTAACGAGTCCAAGTGTTTTCGCAAACGCGGATCGTTGCGAAGTGAATCGAACATGGGATCAAGCCGAAGCAGCGCTGGAGCAAGAGGCGCACTGAAGCAACGGATCGATTGCAGCTCCGAACGACCAGTAGCGAAGCCGGATTCCGCGCAGCACTATTTCAACAGTTGGAAAACCAAAAGACTGGCGGCGAGCCCTGCTGTGACCGCGATGAAGACCGCAAACTTGCGCCTGCTCCATTGCGGTAATTTCTCGTTAGGCGAAACGTTTTTCGTGCGCTTCATTCCCTCTGGCGTCATCTCAAAAGCCCACGCAATCACGAGTGCGATCGGAAAACCGATGATGATGATGACCACCACAAGCCGCACTGCGTCGTTTGAAATGTCGAAGAAGGGAAAGACTTGCGTTGCGACCTGGATGAGTAACCAGCCCACCACGGCATAAGCGACCGCGACCTTGTAAACATTGCGCCGCTTTAGTTCGGCGAAGAAGTCGCGCAGGTTCATGGCGCCTTCTTCGCGAGATGTTTCGCGCGCCATGCTTCCGCCCGTTGCCACGACTCCGTCATACCCCACTCCGCCAGCTTGCGGTCAAACTCTGGTGAATGGCGCGGCATCAATTCCTGGAATGTCCAAAGAATCATATCCCGATGGATCGAGACCACAGGCTTCAACAATGGGACAGCCTCCTCACCGCGCCCAAACGCACAGAGTAATAACCCGCGATAAAAACTATCGGCAGACGGACGCTGGAGCAGCGCCTCCGCTTCCGCGCGCCGACCAGTAGCAAGAAGTGCCTGGGCTAAAGATACCGGGGTCCACTCCGGTTGGTCTGGCTGTTGCACGAGCTTCTCCAATATCTTCCGTCCCTCTTCTGCCCGACCGGCCTTCACCAGTGCCATAGCCTTGAAGCAGAGGGCTTGCGGAGAACCGGGTTGAATCGCCAGCACCTGATCGAGGACAGCGAAGGCTTCCGGATATTTTCCCAGCCAGATAAGATAGGCGGCGTAGTTATCGAGAATACGCGGCGCGAAAGGATCGAGCTCCACCGCCCGTTTCATTTCGACCATCGTTTCCTCGATGTAGCCTTCCTCAGACAGGTTGCGCGCATACCACTGGTGGCCGGTGGCGAAATTCGGGTCGAGTTCGATACTCCGCCGATATGCTTCTTTGCATTCGGTCCATCGGCCGAGGTTTTCCAGGACATTGCCTTTCGCCGCGTAGCCTTCCGCGAGGTCGGGATCGAGGGCCAGTGCGCGATCGGCCCATTGCAGCGCCTGCTCGTTGAGCATCCGGCCGTCGCCCGCCATCGGATCAGAGCCACGCTCGACTGAACGAATCGATAGCACAAAACTCATCGCGGCATGAGCGCGCGCGAAGTCCGGTTGCAGCGCGATCGCGCCTTGCAGAAGTTGCTCTGCCCGGTCGAGACTTGCCACGTTACGCAAGCCCCATAACCGCACCGCTTCGAGATAAAGCTGGTAGGCTTCAGGGTTAGGCGCCGTTTGGTTCTTCGTGACGCCTAACTTCAGCTCAAGGCTCTTCGCGATCAGTCCCGCAATTTCTTCCTGGACGGCGAAGATGTCCTTCAGGTCGCGGTTGAAATCATCTGACCACACCTGGAAGCCGTCAGCCGCCTTGATCAACTGCGCGGCGATGCGCACCTTATCGCCTGCGCGACGCACACTGCCTTCGACGACGTAAGCGACACCCAGCTGCTGCGCGATCTCCGGAATCGGCATGTCCTTACCCTTAAAGTGAAAGGCTGACGTGCGCGCCGTTACCTTAAGGCCCGGCACCTTGCCGAGCACGTTTAAGAGTTCCTCGCTCACGCTATCGGCGAACGAATCATTACTCTTCTCCTCGCTAAGATTGGCGAAGGCCAGCACGGCCACCGATTTCTGATCGACATCGCTCCGAACAACGGACGCAATCGGCGCAGCCAGAGTCGTAGCAGTCGTTTTCGTTATTCTCGGGCGTAGGAACTGGAAAGCGAAGAGACCAGCCGCGATCACCGCCAGCGCAATAGTAATCCGGACAAGTTTCCTCCCGGTCTTAGGGGTGATCGACTCGTTAGGTCCTACATTCTCCTCACGTTTGATTCCTTCCGGTGTCAGCTCAAAGGCCCACGCGATGACAAGCGCGACGGGGAAACCGAGGATGATCGCGGCGACAAACACCTTCATCACCCAGAGCGGTGCTTCAAAGGTCGGGAACAAAATTGACGCCGCCTGGGTCAGCAGCCAGGCCACTACCGCGTAGGCGACCGCAACCTTGTAAACATTGCGCCGCTTCAGCTCGGCGAAGAAATTTTTGTAGTTCACTTCTTTGAACTCGCGGCATTCCCTTTCGGCGCAAGGGACTCTACGATTTTCTCGAAGCGCGGATCGCCGCGGAGCGGGTCCCAGAAGGGAAGCAGTTTCAAGGCACCGTAGCTCAGCATTTGTGATGCGTGGGGAGCACGCAGACCAGCTTCCAGTTGCTGCAAGGCAAGTTCTTTGTCGCTCGCCCACGCTGCCGTGATGGCGAAATACTGAAGGACGCGGCTGCCGTTGTTGACATCTTTTTCCAACGGCGTGAGCGCGATCGCGCGCCGGCCTTCGTCCAACGCCAGGTCTTTCCGCCCAAGAGCAGCGTCGATTAAGCCGAGGACGCAGAGCGCCGGGCCGTAGTCCGGCTGCGCCTGCATGACCGTTTCCTGCTGTGCGCGAGCCGCTGCAAACGCAGTGCGCGCTCGCGCCTCGTCTTTCACCATGCGCGCCAGCAGCCCTTCACCAAAGCTGCGGTTCAGAGCAATCACCCCTTCGGACCAGCACGAATTGTCGCCCACGGCGACGAGTGCTCGTTCGGCCACAGCCGGGTCGCGTTCGGCCAGAGCGCAAAGGTACCAGGTATCCGCGGCAACGCCGATGGCGCTCGGCTCTTGTGCGAGGATTGCATCAATGTCCTGGAGAGCCGGCCGAGTGTCCGCTTTCCAGAAGAAATAAAACAGTCCACGAACGTCCCGCGTTTCGACGCTGTCGGGCACGATCGCTAACGCGCGATCCATGGCAGCGATTGAGTCGGCATAGCGCCCCACGAATTGGTAACTGAGCGCGATCTGTTGCAGAGTATCAAAGTTGCGCGGATCAAGCTCCGCCGCGCGCTGCAGGTTCTGCAGACCTTCCTCCTGCTGGCCGCGCCGCCGCAGAATGTATCCAGTCACTTCGAAGAGACGCGGATCATTCGGTAACCCTCGGCGGGCGATCTCCAATTCGGCGAGGGCACCGGCATAGTCGCGCAGCCCGTAGTAGAGATATTGGGCGCGCGCCAAATGCGTTTCGGCGGCATCCGGTCGCAGCCGGGTCGCGCCTTGCACCGCAGCTTCAGCCAGGGCCAGCCGGGCGGGAGTGTGATCAGACCCCGTTTGTCCATAAAGGTATTCGTGCGCATAGGCGAGCTGGCAGTAAGCGTCGAAAAATAACGGATCGCGCTTCACTGCTTCATCCAAAAGTTCGATTGCCTCCCGTATGGTTGGGTCGTAGGTCACGCTGAAACCTGCCTTGAGGAGAAATGACTTCGCCCGGCTGTAAAGGTCGAAAGCCGCCAGATCAGTGGTGGGCGGCTGCTCGATGGCTTTCTTCTCGTTCGGCGAGAGCTTCGCCTGCAACTGCCCGGCAATGGCTTTGGCGATCTCGCTTTGGATCGCGAAGACATCGGCCAAATCGCGATCATAAGTCTGCGCCCAAGCATTCGCGCCACTGCGCGAGTCAATCAGCTGCGCATTCACCCGAACGCGATTGGCCGCGCGCTGCACGCGCCCTTCTAATAAAAACGCGACGCCAAGTTGCTGCCCAATCTCGCGCAGATTGCGCTGCACATCGGTCTTATACTGCATAACGGAAGTGCGGCTGATCACTTTCAGATCCGCGATTCTGGCGAGGTTGATCAGGATTTCATCCTGCATGCCATCGGCGAAGTAGGCATTGGCTTTTTCCTCGCTTAAATTCTCAAAAGGCAGGACGGCGATCGATTTACTTTCGATGGCAATTGCGCGTGGCGCTTGTTTCGCGGCTTCGGTGGCTTGTTGCAGATGTTGGAAGCGAAAAACCGTCACTCCGGCCGCCATGGCCGCGACGATCACAATCAGAGCAGTTAACTTGCGACCGGTCTTCCGGGTGGTTCTACGATCGATGTCTCCTTCGAGCTTGATCCCTTCCGGGGTTACCTCGAACGCCCACGAACAAACTACGGCGATAGGAAACCCAATGATAGCGAGCAGGACGACTAGCCTGACGATCCAGTTTGGAATATTGAAGAAAGGAAAGACCTGTGTCGCAACCTGGATGAGCAACCAAGCCACGAGCACGTAAGCGACCGCGACGCTGTAAACACGACGCCGCTTTAATTCAGTGAAAAAGCTGCGCGCATTCATCTCCAGTGACAGGAGGCACTGCTGTGCCAATGCCGGAGACTATTTCGGATTGGACGAGAGGGCCAGCTTTTGAAAGCGCGGATCGTGGCGCAGCGGATCAAACATCGGATCGAGCCGGAGGAGCGCAGGAGTGAGCGGCATGCCCGTGGCCAGACCGCCATTGCACGGGATAGAAAGTATTTTCTCTAAAGCGGCAATGGCGCGGTCCGGTTCCCCGAGCCGTGCCGCTATCCGGGCCAGGATATCGATCGACTGCGGACTATTCGCTGCGTCTTTCTCGATCGGATGCAAGGCGATGGCGCGTTCGACCAACGTGAAGGCAGCGGCTTTCTCACCAAGGCCCGCCGCGATCAGCGCGAGATCATCCAGAAGAGACCAATTTTCTGGTTGTTCTTTGAGAAAGGCTTCCAGTTCGGTGCGGGCCTCCCGCCAGGTTTCCTGAGCGGCGGTATGATCGCCGGCGACTTCCTGTGCCCAGCCTAACCAGAAGCGCAGTTCGCCATTGAGATAACCTGCACCCGGGTCGGGTTGAGCGAGCACTTCCTTTAGCTGTGCGATAACTCGGGCTGGCCGCCGCTCCAGGATGCCTTGGTAGGCAACCTGTTCCCATCCAGTCGGGTCGCCGGCAGCCGGCTGGACTTGAGCGAGAAGCGTCGCGGCTCGCGGCAGGTCGCCTTCGGCCTGGGCAATCGCCGCCTTTTCCACCAAGGCGTCAGTGTCGTTAGGCACAATTTCTAAAATCTGGTCGAGCTTGCGGAGCGCTTCGGGGAAACGCCGCAGGGCGATATAGAATTGGGCGTGTCGAGTGAGTAGATTCGCATTGCGCGGGTCGAGCCGCTCGGCCTCGTTGAAGTAGGATTCACTTCGCTCCCAATCCCCCTGGTCGCGTGCGACAAAGGCGAGCGACTGAGAAATTAGACTGCTATTCGGCAGGAACTTTTGAGCTTGCTCGTAGCAACGCACCGCGGTTTTGAAATCGTTGACACATCCGTAATGGTAATAGCCTTGGGCCACCCAGGCTTCACCCAGATTAAGATCGAGTGCGAGAGCAGTCTCGAAGGCCCGTCGCGCTTCCTCCCGGAGAGCGGCCGTTGGTTGAAGATTCGTCGTGTGGTAGCCGCGCGCATCGACGTATGAAAGAAGCGCCCAGGCCAGCGCGAACTTCGGATCCAATCTCACCGCTTCTCGGAAATGCTTCTGTGCACCAAGGTAGTTGGCCGGCGTATTTTGCGTTTTTATCGTATAAGCGAGACCGCGAAGGTAAGCATCGTAAGCTTCGGGGTTGTCTGTCGGTTTCGCCGCGATCACCTGCTTTTCCCGGCCCGTGAGATGGACTTGCAACTGGTCGGCGATAGCTTTGGCGACCTCACTCTCGACCGAAAAAATGTCAGTCAGTTTGCGATCAAAGCTATCGGCCCAAATGTGGGAATCATCGGCTGCTTTGATCAGCTGCACCGTCACGTGCACGGCATCACCTTGCTT
>JBBQFI010000002.1:0-466011 GCA_038321775.1 Chthoniobacterales bacterium
ACGAAAAGGTCGATGACGTTTTTCATCTCGCCAAAGACGGCCGCGCGCAGGGAGAGCAAAATGAAAACGCCAAACATGAAGGGCATGATCTGCATCTCGGTAAAATCAGCCTGATCGATCATCTTCATCCCGATGTAATGATTGAGATTGTTGATCTCCTTGATGTCGTTTCCGTTGAGGCCGCCGCCGTGGATTTTGTAGGTGTAGATTTGCATCGTCAGGCCATCGGAATATTGCGGCGCGACGAGGTGCAATTTCCAGAGCGGGAAGAGAACAGAAACCGCGACTGAAATCGCCGCCGCCAGGAGCAAGAGGCGCGACCAGAGATTGAGTGAGTTGTGCAGGAACCGAAATTCCCGATTCAGAAGCGTAGTCATAATTTCCTCCCGAGGCGGACCCGCGCGCGGCGAAGCGCGCACGGGCGGGCATCCTTGGCTAAGGTGTCGGCTTCGGAGTGCTGACCGGGTTTGAGTCAGCCGGCGCACTACTCGCGGGTGGCGTCGTATCCGGCACGGCGGGCAGGGAGTCCGCCGGCACAGCCGGTTCACCCTGGGCGGCATCGGTCTTGGGCGCCGGCGGAATGTTACCGGGATTGACGGTCTCACTCGCGGCTTCCGCGCCGTCTTTGTTCTGCACCACTAGATAACCCTGCATCTCCTGGTGGAGCGCGGAGCAGAAGTTGGTGCAATAAAACGGGAAAACGCCCGGTTTCGTTAGTTTCACCTGGAGCGTTTTCGTTTCGCCGGGATCAATCGTGATGTTGAGATTATTCTCGACCAGACCGAAACCGTGAATCATGTCAGCCGATTGCTCGATATTAGTCACGTGGACGGTCAGGGTGTCGCCGACTTTGGCGTCGATCCGATCCGGGACGAAACGGCTGCGGATGGCGGTAAGTTTGACGATGACTTCGTTGCCGTTGCGCGTTTGGCCGGTTTGAGCCGCGTCCCAGACCGCATTTGGGTCCTTGTTTTCATCCTTCGGATAAACTTCGATCGGCTTGATCTTGTCTGCCTTCAGGATTTGCGCGAAGTGCGGTTCCGGATCGGTGAAAGTCTCATAAACCAACTTCATCTTCTTGCCGGTGATATCGATCAGTTCGCTGTCCTCCGGCTGGGCGGGTCCTACGCTGAGGTGACGACCTTTCGAGAGTTTGTTCATCGCGACGAGCCATTTCCCGTAGGGATGTTTCGTGTCGCTTCCCCCCACGACGAGGTGACCGATGCTCCAATGCACCGGGATTTTATCGAGCACGACCTTGGTCAGGTCCTTCTTTTCTTCATCGCTCCACGGCGGCAATTTCCATTTTGCGACCTGAGAGTCGATGAAGAGGGAAGTGTAGGCGTTGCCTAACTCGTCATACTGGGTGTGCAAGGGCCCGAGACCGACCGGAACTTCGCCTTCCACTACATCGTCATGCTTGATGATCGGAATGCCGCGGAAGTCTCCGTCAAAGTCTTTCTTTCCAATGGCGTTCTTTAATTTCTCGAAATTAACCACCGTCGTCGTGGGTTGCAGTTTGCCGCCGGCCACGACCCATTTGCCAGTCGGATCGACATCCATGCCGTGGGGCGATTTTGCGATCGCCAGGAAGTACATGACGCCCGGCGTCTTCGCCGGATCGATCACCGGCACACCACCCATCATGGTGGCTTTTCCATCGGCCACCGCTTTTTCTGCCGCCCGCCAATTCACCACTGCCGCGAGGTCGCGATCCTTTTGTGAGGCGTTAGTCTCGAGCACCGTGTGCGCCATCTCGGTGTTGTAGGAAGTCCAGAAGGCCCAGCCACTGCTCGGACCCTTGCCGGTGGAACCTAGATCCCAATCAAAGGGCGGGGTCAGGATTTGCCACCCGACCGACATCTTGCCCGTCTTCGGATCGACCTTGATCCCGCTGACCATGCCGTTGAATTGCGTCGCATAATCCTTCGGATCGGCGACGCGCCCTTTCGGCAGCGGCACGGAGAAGCGCGTCGCGACGAGCACATACTCCGTGTTCTCGGTCACAAACGACGAGCCATGGTTTCCCATCGAGTTCGGGATCGGGCCGAGAATTTCCTTCGTCTTGAAGTCGCGCAGATCGATCCGCGCAACGCGGTTGTTGGCATTGTCGTTCACGAAGAGCCAGCGACCGTCATACTCGCTGCCGGTTTGCGAGAGGCCGGGATGGTGGACATCACCCCAGGTGTAATCGCCCATCATTTTCTTCGTGGCCAGATCGTAGCCATAACCGGTGCTCGAGGAGGACGAGAAGACCGGGATGGTTACGATGTGCCGCATCGATGGGATTCCCGCGACAAAAACCTGACCAGAATGGCCGCCAGAATAGAAGAGATAATATTCATCCTTCTGTCCCGGCGGGACGTAGGAAGCCTGGGCGTTGGCCACGTCGTCGCTGCTCAACTGAGCCTTGTCGCCAGTCCCGCCTTTGTTGCAGGCGCTCGGCAAGGGCGCGAGCACGGCAAGCAAGGCGAGTGGTACTACCTTATTGATCTGGATCTTCATTTGGTTGGGTTTCTCCTTGGTTGTGAAAATCAGGGTTTCACGGTCAGGATGCCCTTGGTGCCCTGCGCGTAGTGGCCAGGGAAGGAGCAAAGGTAGAGGTAATCGCCCGGAATCTGCGGGGCATCGAATGTGACCGTGTCGGTCTCGCCCGGCCCGAGCAGCTTGGTGTGCGCGATCACGTCTTTGTCGCCCGGCGGAACGTAATCGTGCGCAGCTTCCGTGGACGCTGCGTCGAGGAACTTCGTCACGTTCTGTTCGTTGATGGTGCGATCAAGCATGACGAAATTGTGGCCCATGGAAAATTTCGGGGTCGTCCCCACATTCTTGAGCGTGACGACAATTTGTTGTCGCGGCTTCGCCTCGATCGCGGTCACGTCGTACTTCATCTTGTCGTTAGCCTCGATCGTGACAGTCTTCGGCGGGATTTGCGGCGCCTTCGCACAGCCCGCAACGGAAATAAGAAGCGCGCTACAACCGAGCGCGATTCGGAAAATGGATCGACGGCATGATGTTTCCACAGATCGATCTCTCCCCTGTTTAAATACGAAGCCGACCAATACCCCTATGGCATGGCCGGCATAGGGTGCGGCTATTGCAGCTTTGGCGTTTGTCATACCTTTCTCTAGCGACGTCCGAAAAGGGCCGCCTTGATCCAGATCAAGATCATCGACGAATCTTGTGGAACGATTTTCGGCCCGCGCCTCTAGTAGGAGCGTGAGAAGTTTCGTTCAGCGCCACGCCGCACTTGCGCTGGTTCTTGGCACTGCCGTCGCCTGGTCAGGCTGCGGCCGATCGGATCAGAACCAGGCCGGCGTGCGGCAATATGAGGCGCGCGGAATCGTGCGCGGCTTCGCGCCGGATCACAGCACGGTCCAGATCGAACACGAAAACATCCCCGGCTTCATGCCCTCGATGACGATGCCATTCATAGTACGCGACGAGAAAGAGATTGCAGACCTGCAGATAGGCAACGCGATTTCCTTTCGGCTTAACGTCACCGATCGCGATTCGTGGATCGACCGGATCAAGCAGGTTGATTCCGCGGCGGTCCATTTGCCGACACCTTCACCCGCCGCAAGCTCCGTCAAATCAGAGCGCGTGCACGAGGGCGATCCGATGCCGGAGTTTCAGTTGATCGATGAGGAGGGAAAACCGATCAGCCTCGAGAGCTTCCGCGGTCATCCCCTGGTCCTGACCTTTATTTTCACCCGCTGTCCGCTGCCGAATTTCTGCCCGCGGATGTCGCAGAATTTCGCGGAGCTGCAGAAGGCGATTAAGGCCTCATCGTCGGAGCCGCTCTCTTCGACGCGGCTCCTCAGCATTAGTTTCGATCCGGCCTACGACACGCCGGAAGTGCTGCGCGTTTATGCGCAGGGCGAAAAGGCCGATCCTGATATTTGGAAGTTTGCCACCGGAACTCCCACGGAAATTTCCCGCCTAACGAAAGCTTTTTCTGTTCTCGTCCAACCGGAAGGCGGATCAATTTCGCACGGCCTGGCGACGGCGCTGATCGGGAAAGAAGGCAAGATCGAAAAGCTCTGGCGGGGCAACGGCTGGACACCCACCGAGCTGATCCAGCAAATCGACGACGGGCCAAACTAGTCGCCTCCGTCAAAGCAGCATCGACGAAGAACTCTTCGACGTGATCTCCGGCTTCGACGCGGAGGACACATGACAGCGCAATTCTTCTAACAGCCCGACAGAAATCATAAAGGAGAAAGTGTGGTCGTTATGCTGGAGGCAGATTTCGGGGTCTCGCTCAAGAAATTGATAACATCGAGCAAGGGACTGCTCGATCCACCTGCGTTTTTGTTTCGGCACGAAAGAAGGTGTAGCGGCGTTTTGTGTCGAACGCCGAAACTCGTCCGGCACAGGCTCTACAACATCAGCGGCAAAAAAGTGTGGCGCGATGTTGTGCGGCGGACAGGGATGAGTAGTTTTCCGTCCCCAATTCGCACCGCTAGCTCAATTGGCAGAGCAGCTGACTCTTAATCAGCGGGTTGTTGGTTCGATTCCAACGCGGTGCACTTTCTCTAATGTGGGAGCGGCTTTAGTGCCGCGATTCTCCGCGATTCAATTTCGGAAACACGTCGGGGCACTGGGGCCCCTCCCACATTTTAGTCGACGAACTTTTGTGCGATCGGCATGCGCCGGCCGAGACCAAAAGCGCGGCTCGTGACTTTCAAACCGGGCGCGGCTTGTTCGCGTTTGTATTCATTTAAATCGACGCGGCGTTGCACCCAGCGCACGGTTCTTTCATCGAAACCGTGGGCGACGATGTCGCGCGCACTCAGATTTTCCTCGACGTATTGCCGCAGGATTTCGTCGAGGATGTCGTAAGGCGGCAAGGTGTCCTGATCTTTTTGATCCGGCTTTAATTCGGCGCTCGGCGGTTTTTCAATGGTGGATGCTGGAATGATTTCGCGGTCGCGATTAATCCAGCGCGCGAGTTGATAAACCAGAGTCTTCGGGACATCGCTGATGACGGCGAGGCCACCGGCCATGTCCCCGTAAATCGTGCAATAACCGACCGCGAGTTCGCTTTTGTTTCCCGTGGTCAGAAGCAGATGACCGAACTTGTTCGAGAGGGACATGAGAATCATTCCGCGTAAACGCGATTGCATATTTTCTTCTGTCGCATCTTCGGGACGGCCGGCAAAAATATCGCGAAACTGCGCTTTGAAAGTCTCGAACGCGGAGGCGATGGGAATCTGCAAACATTCGATGCCAAGATTGCGCGCGAGCGCGAGCGCGTCATCGATGCTTCCCTGCGACGAATAAGGACTGGGCATGGAAACGCCAACTACGTTTTTCGGTCCGAGCGCTTCGACGGCAATGGCGGCGACGACAGCGGAATCGATCCCACCGCTGAGTCCGAGCACAGCCGATTTGAATCCGCACTTTGCCATATAATCGCGCAGGCCTAACGAGAGCGCGTGATACAAATCCGCTTCGGTTCCCGGTTCACGAAATGCCATCGTAGCGGTGGAATCGGTGTCGATGATCGCTTCGTCTTCGGCAAATGACGCAAGCTGCGAAATGACGTCACCGGCGGCGTTTACCGCGAAGGAGTTGCCGTCGAAAACGAGCTGATCGTTGCCGCCAACAGCGTTGCAATAACCGATCGGGCGCTGGTAGGTGCGCGCCAGGGCAGCAACCATTTCGTGGCGGATAGCAGGTTTATTGATGCTAAAAGGCGACGCGCTGAGGTTAAGAATTATTTCCGCGCCTTGCTCGACGAGGCTTCGCACCGGCTCGACATCGTAAAGCGGTCGCGGCAGATAATGTTCTGTCCAGATATCTTCGCAGATCGTGATGCCGATTTTTTTTCCGCGAAAATTGAGCGGCGTGACGGAACGCGCCGGTTCGAAGTAGCGGTCTTCATCAAAGACATCGTAAGTCGGCAAAAGCGATTTGTGTACTTTGCGAATGGGCTGGCCAACGTCGAGCAAGGCGGCGGCGTTATGGAAAGGTTTGCCGCGTCCCTGATTGCGATCGACAAACCCGACAAGCAAAGCGGCACGATCAACGCGCGCGTGCAGCCGCTCAAGCATCTCACAGTTTTGCGGAACGAACTGCGACTTGAAGACGAGATCCTGCGGCGGATAACCGGGAATGACCAATTCGGGAGTAATGACGAGATCGACGCCGGCGGCGGAAAGGCGCTCGTAAGCGCCTAGTATTTTCTCAAAATTCCCGCGCAGATCGCCAACCGTGGAATCTATTTGGGCGAAACCGATCTTCATGCGCGCAGTTCAGCGTATGCGCCGCAGCAGAAGCGGCAATTGATTTTGCGTTAGTGCTAAGGCCGCTTGCCGTTCTCTTCCGTGCGGTTCCTGTAGGCGCCGTTGAGCGCGTCGTCCGCACCGGTAACGAAGGTTTTTCCCCATTCGATGAGCGCGGCGGTGAGGAAACCAGCGACCATGCAAATAATGACTTTGTGGATGAAGGTCGCGTGCACCCCTTTTTTGAAGCAGACGCGATGCCATTACTTCACCAGAAACCCCATTGCCGCGTGTGCATGATCCACAAACCGAGAAGCAGGTTGGTCAGAGCATGAACGATCACGCATGAAGTCAGACTTTTCGTTCGGTAGGCGACAGCGTTATAGGCCATGCCGGTGATAAAGGCCGCGATCCAATCGGGCATCGAATGCGCCAGCATGAACGCGGCGCTGACGGCCCAGAAAGAGAAGGCGGAAAATTTTCCGAAAGGAACCGCGTAGAATTTGTCGTCGATCAAATAGCAAAGAAGAAAACCGCGCCAGAAAATCTCCTCGACGATCGGCACGACGATGACCAGTCGCGCGAAGCGAAAGATGATGGTGAACCAATAAACTGCGGGCTTTTGAGCGAAGATCGCCGGATCAAATCCCACAAGCCGCGGGGCCGCGTGAAAAAACATCTGCGGCGAAATCCAGATCGCGAAGATGATGGCGCCGACAGCACAGACAAAGAGGGGTTGCTGAAATTTCCCGAATTCGTATTCGCGACGAAACAAAAGAACAAGACCGCCGCAGACAATCGTCTGGACGGGAAAGATCCAATACTCCGGCGAAGACAACCAAAAAGGACCGCCGATTTTCTTTAGTCCGCTGCCAAGCGCGAGGAGCGCGAGGAAGACAAACATGGGCAAGGCGTAAGCGATCAACTTCCGCCTGTGCGGTACGCGACTTGCAGGTTGCACGGTTTGAATGAGCGACAAGGAATCCTTTTCCCTGAAGGCTGAGGGCGAGGGCAAGCCAGAAACAGAGAAACTTTTCCAGATGCTTGAGGTGAAGCTGGGACAGGAACGTGTTGTCTGGCAGGAGGCCAAGTCCCAAATTCGAGTTGCTCGCACCGCCAGCTTCGTCTTTTTGTCTGTGCTGATCGTAGGAATCCTGGTTGCCGGTTATTTCGTTTTCGTTCGCATGCACGAACGCCGCGCCGATAAGATCGAGCAAACGAACGAATTGCCCGACCGTTAGCGAGAGGCGCATCGCTCATAAAAGAGGGCGCGATGGCACTGGACTTGCGGTTGCCAGAAGGGTGTTCAACCCAACGCGGCACTGATGCGCAGAAACTATTTTATTTCATGCGGGCACGCGTAAACTCAAAGCCCATGTCTGCGCAGTCCGAAGAACTCCGGATTCTGGATCGCGTTGGCGATGCCGTTATCCTTTCCGATTCCAGCGGAACGATCACGTATTGGAACCAGGGCGCCGAGGAAATCTACGGCTGGAGCAGTAAGGAAGCGCTCGGGCAGAATGTGCATACGCTGCTGCGAACGACATTTTGCGATGGCGAACACGCCTTGGAAGAGGGTCTGCGCAATAGGGCGCGCTGGTCCGGCGAGTTACGCCAGGTTCGGCGCGACCGCACCGAAGTCTATGTCGCGAGCCGCTGGTCGCTCGCAGCCGACGATCCAAATGCATTGCGCGTGCAGATCAATTCCGACATCACCACGCGCAAGGAAACCGAAGATACGCTGCGGGACTGCGAGGAACGTTATCGACGTTTTGTCGAAGAGGACTTCACGGGCAATCTCATTATACGTCCTGATGGCCGCATCGTGACCTGCAACCCCGCATTCGCGCGCATTTTCGGATTCGATTCAATCGAAGAGGCGCGCTCCGCGAATTTCATGTCGCTTGTGCGCAGCCGCAAAGATGGCTCGGAGTTATTCGACCTGGTGCGTCAGGGCGAAACCATCGATACGCATGAAATGGAATTGCGGCAGCGCGATGGCGAACCGGTCTACGTCGTTGCGCGTTTCGTCGGCTGCTTCGATGAAAAAGGCGAGCTCACGGAATTGCAGGGATATCTCTTTAACGACACGAAGCGAAAACGACTCGAGCAACAGTTGATGCAGGCGCAGAAGATGGAAGGACTCGGAACTCTCGCGGGCGGCATCGCGCACGATTTCAATAACATCCTCGCGATTATTCTCGGCTATACCACGCAGTTGGAAAAGAAATCCGCTGATCCCAATCACATCCCCACGGCGGCAAAAGTTATTCAGGAAGCAGTGGAGCGTGGAGCGGCGCTCGTGCAGCAGCTCCTGACTTCAGCGCGGCAAACCGAAGTGCGCATGTCGTCGCTCAATCTCAACGATCTCGTGCGCGAACTGGAACGAATGCTTCAGGCCACTTTTCCGAAAATGATCGCTTTCGATCTCTCTCTGGATTCGACTCTTCCGCACATCACCGCGGACCGCAGTCAAATTCACCAGGTGCTCCTGAATCTTTGCGTGAATGCGCGCGACGCCATGCCCGGAGGCGGAACAATCAGGCTCGAGACGTCGATGGCGACGGGAGTTGAAGTCAGCGAATATTTTACGGGCGTCGAGATGGGAAACTATCTCCGGCTTCGCATTTGCGATACGGGCTCAGGTATGACCCGGCAGGAGAAGGCGCACATCTTCGAGCCGTTTTATACAACGAAGGAACGCGGCAAAGGCACCGGTCTTGGCCTTTCGGTTGTTTACGGTGTCGTCAACAGCCACCGCGGTTTCGTTCAGGTTGAGAGCGAGATAAATAAGGGAACGACCTTCAGCATTTATTTGCCGATGCAACCGGCGCGGGAACATGTTTCCGGAAACGGAACGGCGCAGCTCGGCGAAAAGACTTCCGCCAAAACAATTTTGCTCGTCGAAGATGAAGAGATGTTGCGCGAACTCGGCGTCACCATTTTGGAAGGCGAAGGATATCATGTTCTCGCGGCGAAGGACGGAGTCGAAGCAGTGGAAATGTTCGAAGCGAATTCCGATATCATCGGTCTCGTGGTTTGCGATTTGGGTTTGCCGCGGCTCGGCGGACGGGACGCTTTCATGCGCATGAAGGAACAAAAACCAGATGTGCGCGCGATCGTAGCGAGCGGATATCTGGAGCCGAATTTGCGATCGGAAATGCTCAAGGCCGGCGTCATCGATACGATCCAAAAACCGTACGATTTCCGTGAGATGCTGGAAAAAATCCGCTCGGTCATTGGCCCCGTGGAAGACGAGCAGCCGCGGCTGTTCTAACCGATGCGGTTTTGCTTCGCCTAACGAGCGATATTTCGCTCGACGACGAATCTGAAAATTAATGAGTGTGACAGGCGCAGGCGTCTCCGCAATCGCCGCCTTCCGCGACAATAACTTCCAGGCGGATTTCCTGGAGCGCGAGCTGATCGTGAATCGCACCGAGGAGCGCCACGGCTTTTTCATCCGGCATATTCGCGGAACGCAACTCGATGCGCGCCGGCTTGCCCTTGAGTTCCGGATGCGAATCCGTCATTTCGCCATCGAGCAGAAACGAAGCGTAGGCGTTAAATTTTTCCTGCAACTCATGCAACCGGAGATCGGAACCATCCCACGGACGCGGCTCGTTCATCACCAGCACCACCTCGTCGGTTTTTTTATCGAAACCGAAGAGATCGATCACGCCGGTTTGCTCAACACCCGAAACCGGCAAATCCCCTAACGAATCGACCGTCGGTTGGTCTGTTGGTTCTTCTTCTGTCATTCTGAACGAAGCGTAGCGGAGTTGAAGAATCTCTCAACGCCAGAGATTCCCGTTCCAAATCAGCCGTTCGTACTCGCCAACGCAGTCATTCACTACCAGAGTAGATCTCTCATTTATGGCCAGGTCGAAGGTGAAAAAAACGCTGAAGCTTCTCGGCAGAAGCGAAGCAAAACTTCCCGCTTCTCCGTCCGAAGCGCGACTCGAAACTTTTCCCAACCCCGCACGCCGCGATTATCACATCCGTTTCGAGACGGCCGATTTCACTTCGCTTTGTCCCGTGACCGGGCAAATGGACTTTGCCACCATCACGATTGAATACGTGCCTAACAAGTTGTGCGTCGAAAGCAAATCGTTGAAGTTTTATCTCGCTTCTTATCGCAACGAACGCGCGTTCAACGAGGCGGTCACGAATCGTATCCTCGACGATTTCGTTCTTGCCTGTAAGCCACGTGAAGCGAGTGTGACGGCAGAATTTTCGGCGCGCGGCGGAATCGCACTCACGGTACGGGCGAATTTTCTTCACGAAAAATGAAACGCGCGGTCGTGCTCGTCAGCGGCGGAATCGATTCTGCCACGACGCTGGCGATGGCTGTTCGCGATGGATTCGACACCTACGCGCTTTCGTTTGATTACGGACAACGTCATCGCCGTGAAGTCATCGCCGCGGAAAAAATCGCCACGGCTTTTGGCGCGCTTCGCCATCGAGTCGCTAAAATTGATCTCCGCGTTTTCGGCGGCTCGGCGTTAACCGATGAGATTGCGGTCCCGAAAGGGCGAACGGGCGACGAGGGCGACATTCCCCTGACTTACGTTCCTGCGCGCAATACGATTTTTCTCAGCTACGCCCTCGCGTGGGCGGAAGTGCTCGACATGCGTGACATTTTCATCGGTGTGAACGCCGTGGACTACAGCGGCTATCCGGATTGTCGGCCGGAGTTTATCAGTGCATTTGAAAAACTGGCGGCGCTGGCGACCAAGGCGGGAACGGAAGGCGCGCACTTTCATATTCATGCGCCACTCATCTCGATGTCGAAGGCTGATATCATTCGCAAGGCGAACGAACTCGGCGTCGATTTTTCCGTTACTCACAGTTGTTACGATCCGACGCCGGAAGGGTTCGCTTGCGGCCAATGCGATTCCTGCCAGCTACGACTGAAAGGGTTTCGCGAGGCGGGCCTCGAGGATCCGATTAAATACGCGCCGGAATGAATCGCCTGCTCGGTCTATTTCGCCTAACGAGTGCCGAACAGCGCGTCATCGTGATTGTCATATTGGCGGTGCTGGTTGTCGCCTTCGCGCAAAAGCATCGCGAAGCAAATGCACCTGCCTCCCTCAGCCACAATCCGTCGAAACCCGCAGCATCTGCTACGCCGGATCGAGACTAGTGGTCTCCGGAACCTGGGATCGGTCCGTAGCCGACAAACAGCGGGCTCATTTTTGTATCTTTGTCGGATTTGGGTTTCGACAATTTGAAATCGAAAACGCTGACACCGTAACGCTGTTTGCCATCGAAAGATCGGCCATCACTCGCGCCGACCATGATTCGCCGATCCGTTCCTTTTTCCCGGCCAACATAAATCATGCTGTGCGTGATCGGTGGATCGCGATCGATGCTGTACGTCCCCGTCCAAAAGAGCAGGTCGCCCGGTTTCAAGGCGTCGAGTTCGAATGAATCGCCATTGCGGCTGATAACCGCGCGAAAATTTCCCGCTTTGCGAACCCAGACATATTGCTGGCTCGAGTCACGCGGCACATCGTGCACGCCGTTTTGTTTCAGCACGTAATAAACAAAGCCGGAACAATCGAGGCCGCCGTTCGTGGGATCGGCCGAACCGTAGGAATAAGCGAGGTTCTGTTTCGTAAGATCGAGCGCCGTATCGATGATCTTACGAACATGCTCCGGATAATCGTCGTAACCGGATAACTCGTTAGGGGAAATGGTTGCGTTAGCCGCACCCTTCTTTTCCTTTGGTGAAGCAGATGGAGACGGCGTGGGAGTTTCAGTAGGACTGGCGGATGCACTTGGACTCGGTGTCGGCGTTTCCTCCGGAGTTGCCGACGGCGAAGGCGAGGGACTGGGCGACGCAGTCGGTTTGGGAGTAGGCGAAGTCTTCTTTTTCTTCGATTTTGATTTCGATTTCGGACTGGTGCTGGGCTCCGAAGTCGGCGTCGCCTTTTTATGTTTCGGAGATGGAGATGGTGACGGTGTCGGACTTTCCGTCGGTGTCGGACTCTTTTTCGGAGTTGGGCTTTTCTTCGGTGTCGAATGCGTTCGGTGTTTCCTTGCCGGAGTTGGCGTCGGCGTAGCAAAAATTTTCTTGAGCTTTTCGCCTAACGACTCTTCCGCAGCGAGCGCAGGCGTTCCTGCGCTGAAGCCAATCCACAAAAGCAGGAAAACGCGAAACGACGTTTTCAAAACGAACACAACCTCGCGTCTCAGGCCGCGAGTTCCTGAAGGACGGCCTTGTTCATGCGCATTCCGCCTTCGAGATTCGCGAGAGGGAAATTCTCGTTAGGCGAATGCGCGCGGCAATCCGGCAGGGCCAAACCCATCAACAACGTCTCCACTCCGAGAATGCTGCGAAATTGCGAGACGATCGGAATGCTGCCGCCTTCGCGAATCACCGCGACATCTTTATCGAACGCTTTGCGCAAGGCGCGCTGCGCGGCTTCGCCAATGGGCGAGCGCGGATTCGTCATGTACCATGGGCCGCTGTGCCCATCGGTGATTTCCATTTTCACTCCGGGCGGGCAGTTTTTTTGCAAATGCGCGCGCGCCAATTTCAGAATGGCCTCGCCCTGTTGATCCGGCACGAGACGAAACGTCAGCTTCGCCATCGCTTCGCGGGCGATAACGGTTTTCGTCCCCTTCCCCTGGTAACCGCCACCGATGCCGTTGATCTCGGCCGTCGGTCGGCCCCAAATCCGCTCGGTCGTAGTGTAACTGGCTTCGCCGAAAACTTCCGACACACCGGTTTCTTGCAAAACTTCCTTGTCGATATCGACCGGCAATTTGCGCCACGCTTCACGTTCCCATTCCTCCAGCGGTTTCACCTGGTCGTAGAAACCGTCGATTGCGACGTGACCTTTGCTGTCGTGCAAAGTTGCGAGTAACCGCGCGAGAGCAGTGATCGGATTTTGCACGGCGCCGCCGAAGACACCGGAATGCAGATCCATTTTCGGTCCGCTGACTTTCACTTCCAAGGCGGTGACACCGCGCAAGCCGTAACTGAGCGTCGGGACGCCGGGCGCCACCATTCCCGTGTCGGAAACAACCGCGACATCGCAGCGAAGCGCGTCGCGATTTTCCTCGAGAAATTTCGGCAAATTCTGACTGCCAACTTCTTCTTCGCCCTCGATGACGAAGTGCACGTTGACCGGCAATTCGCGATTCTGCTGCATCATTTCCTGAACGCCGAGAATGTGAGCAAGGATCTGACCTTTGTTGTCAGTAGCGCCGCGCGCAAAGACGTAACCATTTTTCAAAACCGGCTCGAACGGCGGCGAATCCCAAAGCTCGAGCGGATCGGGCGGCTGCACATCGTAGTGGCCGTAAATCAAAATCGTCTTGCGGCCGGCCTGATGTTTATTTTTTGCCCAGACCACCGGATGGCCCGCGGTCGGAATGAGCTGCGTTTCGAGGCCGATGTCCTTCAATTTTTTCACCAACCAACCTGCGCATGCACTGACTTTTTCAGCATACGCGTCGTCGGTGGAAACACTCGGAAATCGCAGGAACGAATAAAAATCTTGAAGGTAACTGTCGCGCATGGTCGGAACGTTAAACAACTTTTCGCGGTTTGCCTATTAATGTTCCTGCCCACGCGCGGCGACCGAATGCCTCGACTGCCGCAATAAACTTGTCTCGATATTCTTTCTCGAAGAACCTGCGCCGATGAAGGAGCCGGATGTTCCGCAAGTCGAGCGACAATTAATTCGCGCGCTCGGCGTGCCGAGTCTGACTGCGAATATTGTCAACACCACGATCGGTGCGGGCATTTTCGTTTTGCCTGCTTTGGTCGCGGCGAAAATCGGTCCTGCATCGCCGCTCGCATTTCTCGTTTGCGCCGTCGTCATGGCGCTCGTCGTAACGTCTTTCGCCATTGCGGGGAGTCGCGTTTCGCTTACCGGCGGGCTTTACGCTTACGTCGAGGTCGCGTTCGGTCGCTACGTCGGATTCCTCGCCGGCATTCTTTTTTTTCTCACCGCGATCCTTAGCGTCTCCGGCGTAATCAGCGTTTTTGCCGCAACGGTCGGTGCAGCCGCGCCAATATTTGCGACGAAGATCGGACACTTTGCGGTTGTGTTGTTAGTGCTCGGTTCGCTCGCCTGGATAAACATTCGCGGCGTCCGCGCCGGCGCGCGCGCTGTCGGCACCGTCACACTTATAAAAGTTGTCCCGCTCCTGATTTTTGTTTGCGCCGGAATTTTTTTTATTAGACCGGAAACAATCGTCCTGCCCGCATGGCCCGGAACAAAACCAATGGGCGATGCTGTTCTGCTTCTGATTTTTGCTTTTGCCGGAATAGAAGTTGCACTCGTTCCGAGCGGCGAAGTTAAAAATCCCGCGCGCACCGTTCCGCGCGCGATCTACATCTCGCTCATCCTGACCACCGTTCTTTATATTTTGATTCAACTGGTCGCGCAGGGAATTCTCGGCGGCGAATTGGCGCATGACCCAAATGCGCCGCTCGCCCAGGCGGCGGCGCGATTTCTCGGCAAGAGCGGTCGAACATTAATGCTGGTCGGCGCGACGATTTCCGCCTTTGGTTTCGTCACGAGCGACATCCTGAGCTCGCCGCGGATAATTTTCGCGTTTGGACGGGACCGCGTGTTGCCGCCGTGGTTTGCGCACGTTCATCCGCGTTTTCACACGCCGGATATCGCCATCCTGACTTATTGCGTGATCGTTTTCGTGCTCTCGTTGAATTCGACATTCCAACAGCTCGCGATTCTTGCGAACGTCGCGGTATTGTTGCTCTACGTTCTTTGTTGCGCCGCAGCTCTTGAATTAATGCGGCGCAATGTGCGCAGCGACGATGCACCGTTTCATATTCCTGGCGCGCCGATCTTCCCTTTGCTTGCCATCGCAGTGATCGTGTGGGTTCTCGCGCATGCGACGGCGAAAGAGTTTATCGTGACGGCGATTTGCCTGGCCGTCGGATCACTGCTTTTCCTGTTACGCCGAGCGGTCGCCAAGTAGGCGCCCATCCATCCCACATCTTGTGCCTTCCTGAACTCCGCCCCCCTTTAATTGTAGGAAAAGCTTGTCATGGCTCCCAGAGCACTGTATACGAACCATAACTGTTCGTTAGTCTGGATGCACCTTCAATCACTCGAACTTTTCGGCTTCAAGTCGTTTGCCGACAAAACCGCTTTTAATTTCCACGAAGGCGTCACGGCCATCGTCGGGCCGAACGGTTGCGGCAAATCCAATGTCCTCGATGCCGTGCGCTGGGTCCTGGGCGAACAATCGGCCAAGGCGTTGCGTGGCGGCGAAATGGCCGACGTCATTTTCAACGGAACCGACACGCGCAAACCGCTGAGTTTTGCGGAAGTCTCGCTCACGTTCACGAATTGCGGCGAGGAGCTCGGCGTCGATTGGCACGATGTGCGCGTGACACGCCGGGTTTATCGCGACGGCAATTCCGAATATCTGCTCAATAAGACGGTCTGCCGCTTAAAGGACATTCACGGTTTGTTTGCGGATACCGGCGTTGGCCGCAGCGCGTACTCGATGATGGAACAAGGCAAGATCGATTTGGTCTTGAGCTCGCGTCCGGAAGATCGGCGCGCAGTTTTTGAAGAAGCCGCCGGAATTACAAAATACAAAACGCTGAAACGCGAGGCGCTCCGTAAACTGGAAGCGACAGAAGCAAATCTTCTGCGCATCGGCGACATCATAAAGGAAGTAAAACGCCAGATCGGTTCGCTGCAACGCCAGGCTGGCAAGGCGCGAAGATATCAGGCGTTGCTCGGCGATTTGCGCGTGCTCGATACGCATCATTCCCGCCATCAGCTCGACCAATTCGAAACCGAGTTTAAAGAGTGTAACGCGCAGAGCGAACGTCTCCACGAATCGGAGCGCGGCACGCAGGCGAAGATCGAATCGGGCGAAGATCGCTTGACCGATGAACGCCACGAACTGGATGAGATCGAGAGCAAAATCGCGGATGCGCGCGCGGAAGTACAGCGTCTCCAAAGCGAGATCTCGGCGCATCGCAACCGCATTCAATTCAACCAGCAGCGCGAGGAAGAATTTTCGGAATTAATCGAGCGTTATCGCGGCGACATCTCGGCGGCCGAGGCGAAACGCACGGAACAGGAATCGCAAATTCACGAAGCCGATCTGCTCATCGAAAAAACGCAGCGCCTTCTCGCGACGAAAGAGGATGAGCTCGCGCAATGGAACGAAAAGACCACGCAACTTCGCGCCGAACGCGGAGAGCGTGAAGAGGAATTGAACAACCTGCAGCTTTCTATTTCGAAACTGGAAACGAAAATTTCTTCGCGCGAGGGTGAATTGAACGGCAATACCGCGCGGCGCGAAGCGACGGAGGCGCGGATCACCGGCTTGGAAAATACGATTTCTACAGCGACGCATCAGCTCGATGAAGTAGCAACGAGACTGGGAGAAGCTCGCGCTTCGCTCCAGCGAGAGCAGGAAACCGCAGAAAAATCCGCGAACCGCGTTCATGAAGCGGAAGAACAACTAAAAGCGGCAGAAACCGCCGCGACGGAAAGGCAGACAAATCTCTCGGCGATCGATCGTGAAACGGCGGAGAAACAATCGCGACTCGAAGTTCTGCGCCAGTTGAACGAGGAAGGCGAAGGCCTCACTCAGGGTTCGCAAGCTGTCTTGCGCGGCCTCGATCAGCCGGATCGCTTTCGGCCTGCGCTTGCCGGCGCGTTGGTTTCGCATCTGAATGTCGAGCGCGACTTCGTCGCAGCGATCGAAGCCGCTCTTGGCCGAAATACGCACGCGGTTGTGCTGCAAAACAGTGAGCTCGCCGGCGAAATCATCACCACGCTTTCGAACAAAAAATTGGGCCAGGCGGCGCTGGCGCTTCCCGATTTTGCCGATGTTCCGCCGCTGTCCGGGAATCTTCCTGAAGGCGCGGTGGCCTGGGCGATCGACAAAGTTTCTACGATCGACTCTCTCCAACTACTCGTTAGGCGATTATTGCACAATGTCGTAATCGTGCGCGACCTTGATGAAGCTTTGGCGCTTCGAAAAAATTCGAAGCAGTTTCAAATTGCCACGCTCAACGGTGAATTTATTTCCGAGGACGGAATCGTTTTCGGTGGAAAAGCCAGTGCACAGGCTGACTCGTTGCTCGAACGAAAGGCGCGCGTCGAAGTTTTGCATGGAGAATACGGCGCCTTGGAAGAGAAACGCCGCGCATTTCTCGAAGAAGGAGCGACAGCGACCGCACAATTGCAGGCCGCAAAAGAATTGCTCGAGCAGACACGCAAGGCTCACCAGGCCGCGCACATCAATCGCTCCAATGCCAGCGGCCAAATTCAACTTGTTGAACGCGAGCAAAACGACGCGGAACGGAAACTCGAAGCGTTAAAGAACGAAAAGTCTACGCTCGATCAGCAAGTGCAATCGGCGGATTCGCGGATCGACGAATTGCAAAAAGAATTGGCAACGCTGGAACATGCGATCGCGGAACAGCGCGGAAAAATGCGCGAGCTGGAAAGTGCGAAGGAAAGCGCGCTTCAATTCGAAGAAGAAGCATCAGAACAGTTGAATGAACTTCGTTTGGCCGTGGCCACGGAACGACAACGCCAGGAAAATCTCGTCAGTCAACGCCAGCCCATGACGGCGCGGGAAGCGGAGCTGGCGGAACTTATTGCGTCACGGCGCGCGGACATCACAAAATATCACGAACGCATTACGCAGCAGAAACGAGAATCGAGCGCCGCCGAAGCGGAAATTGAAAAACAAACGGCGGAATGCGCTGCGGCGGAGTCGGACGCAACTGCAATCGCGGACGAGCGGGCCACGCGCCTTGGCGCGGTCAATGCACTTGAAACGGAGCTGCGCGGACTTCGCAATTCGCTGAACGATGTGCGCGATCTGCGCGGCAAAGAAGAGGTGCGACAAACTCAGCTCCAGTTGCGGATCGAAAATCTGACGGAGCATGTCATGCGGCGTTATCAGATCGATCTGCGCGAGTTCGAGCGCGACCAATTCGCTTTTGCCAAGACGTTGCAAGTGCAGTCGAAGCGCCGGGCTGGAGCAGCCGAAGCGGAACCGCGTGTCGTAAAAGACGAGGTGCCCGCGGCCGAATCCGAAATCGATTCATCGCGTCTCGAAGAAATTATCGGTGACCTTACGCGTCAGCTCGACAACATGGGCCCGGTTAATCTTGATGCCGTTCATGAATATGACGAACTGGAAGAGCGGCACCGTTTTCTCGAAACGCAGAATAATGACCTGACGGCATCGCGCCGCGAATTGCTCGACGCCATTAATCACATTAACAACACGACGCGAAAACTTTTCGCGGAAACATTTGCGCGGGTGCGAACGAACTTCCGCGAGATGTTTTCGGAAATGTTCGGCGGCGGACGCGCGGATTTGTTGCTCGTCGACGAAAACGACCCGCTCAACTGCGGCATCGAGATTTCGGCCAAGCCGCCCGGCAAACAATTGCAAAGTATCTCGCTGCTCTCCGGTGGCGAACGCACCATGACGGCGGTGGCATTGCTTTTCGCCATCTACATGGTGCGGCCGAGCCCGTTCTGCATTCTCGATGAAATGGATGCGCCGCTGGATGAATCCAACATCAACCGTTTCATCCGCGTGCTCGATCGTTTCGTGAAGCAGAGCCAGTTCATCATCATCACGCACAACAAACGCACCATCGCCAAAGCCGACATTCTTTACGGCGTGACGATGGAGGAACGCGGCATAAGCAAATTGGTGGGGATGAAATTAACGGCGCCTCGCGCGGCCGAGCAAAACGCAACGACTCCGACCGCAGAAGCGAAGCCGACTCAGCCTCAGTTCCCGCTCGAAGGCACGGAACAGCCGCGGAGTTTCGCCGCGACGCGTTAATCGCGATCCAAAAAACCTTTGGCGCAATCGGACGGTTGCTGCCAAAATCGTCGGATGCTTCAAACGGCACCACGACGCACTAAAGCTCGCAGCAAAACTGCGAAGGTTAAGTCAGCGCCGCACGAGCGTTATCTCGAAGCGTATCGCTGGATGCTGCTGACGCGCGTTTTTGAGGAAAAACTCGCGAGCCTTTATCGCGGCGGCATGATCACCGGCGGCGTTTATATCGGGCGCGGACAGGAAGCAGTGAGCGCAGCGTGCGGAATGTTTTTGCAGAAGGGCGATGTCTTCGCCCCGTTGATTCGCGATCAAGCGGGACGGTCGGCATTTGGCGAACCGCTCGTCGACGTCGCGCGGACGTATCTCGGGTCGCGCCAGGGCCCGATGCGCGGGCGCGATGGAAACATTCATCGCGGGAGCTGGGAAACGGGACAGCTCGCCATGATCAGCCATCTCGGCGCGATGATGCCGGTAGTGGTGGGAAAATTGCTCGCGAAGCGGATGAAGGGGGAAAAGAATTTCGTTGGCCTAACGACTATCGGCGAAGGCGGCATGCAAACCGGCGCGACACACGAAGGCATGAATATCGCCGCCGTCGAGCGTGTGCCATTCGTGCTCGTCGCCACGAATAATCACTATGCCTACTCAACGCCTAACGACCGAGAATTCGCCTGCAATGATCTCGTAGATCGCGCGATTGGTTATGGATTTGAAGGGTACACGATCAATGGCACCGATCTCACGGAATGTCTTAACGTGATCGGTAGCGCGGTGAAGCGCGCACGCGCCGGAGGTCCGCCGCAGCTCGTGGTCGCTTCGACCTTGCGCCTGGCGGGTCACGGCGAACACGACGATGCGAGTTACGTCAGCGACGAAATTAAGCGCGAACCGTTTGCGCAGGATCCACTGGTGTGCACCGAGAAAACGATCGACGAACAAAATTTAGCCGACAAAGAAACATTGCAGCAATGGCGCGCAGAAGCGGTCGCAAAAGTTGAAGAAGCCGTGCAGACGGCGCAACACGAAGAGGCACCAGTGGGCGCCGAAGAAGACTGGTGCGCATTTTCGACGCGCGAAATGATGGATCGAATCTCGTGAGCGTCACCTACCTCGAAGCAATCCGCGAAGCGCAAGCGCGTTTGTTGCGCGAAGACGAACGCGTTTACATCTACGGACAGGATGTCGGTGGAAAATTTGGCGGCGCGTTCAAGGCGACCAAAGGTCTCGATACACAATTTCCGGGGCGCGTTTTGAATGCGCCAATCAGCGAAGACGCGATCATCGGCACTGCAATCGGCGCAGCCATGGAAGGGATGCGGCCGATTGTCGAAATGCAGTTCGCCGATTTTTCCAGCATCGCGCTCAACCAGATTTTGAATAACGCCGGCACGCAATTTTGGCGTACGCAAACGCCCTGTCCGATCACGATACGTCTGCCGAGCGGCGGCACGAAAGGCAGCGGTCCGTTTCACAGCCAAAGCATGGAAGCAATCTATGCGCACTATCCCGGGCTGGTCGTGATGACGCCGGCGACGGTGGAGGACGCCTATACGATGTTGATCGACGCGGTCGCGATCGATGATCCGGTCATTTACTGCGAGCACAAGTATCTCTATTACCATCTCAAGGCCGACAAATTGCCCGAGAGCGGATTGCCCATCGGCCGTGCGCGAGTCGTTAGGCCAGGACGTGATCTTAGTATCGTGACTTACAGCGCAATGGTGCACGAAGCGTTGTCGGTCGCGCAGGAACTTGCGGCGGATGGTTACGAAATCGAAGTCGTCGATCTCCGCACCGTGAAGCCGCTCGATACCGACACCGTGCTCGCTTCGGTCGCACGCACCGGGCGTTTACTTTGCGTCGGCGAATCATTTCCCTGGGGCGGCGCGACTGCGGAAGTGATCGCGCGCGTGGCGACGGAAGGTTTCCATCTGCTCGACGCGGCGCCCGCGCGCATCAACGCAAAGGACACACCGATCCCATATCATCCGAATCTTTGGGCCGAGCATCGCCCGAACGCGAAAACCATCGCGGCAAAAGCACGACAAATTTTGGCGGAGTAAATTATGCCTCAAGTCCCGATCACCATGCCGCAACTCGGCGAATCAATGGCCGAAGCAACGATTGTCGCGATCAAGGTCAAAGCGGGCGAGAAAGTCGCGGCCGATCAAGAAATCATCGAAGTTGAAACCGACAAGGCGGTCATGGGCGTGACCACGCCTTGCGCAGGTGAAATCGTAAAGATCGATGCGCAGGAGAAAGGAACTTACGCTGTCGGCGCGGTGCTTGGTTACATCGAGGCGAGCGAAGCGGATGCAAGGCGTCTCGTGAAAAAAACTGCACCGCCGAAAGACGAAGTCGCGAAGGAAATTCCGGGCCGCGAAGAAGAAACCGCGAAAGCGAACGGCAGCGGGTCGCATTTTCAGGTGGATGAAAAAGGCCTCGCCCCTGTACCGACCGATTCGCATGTCGGTCAAGCCGGCGGGCTGCCTGTGCCCGCGGGCGCGAAGGGCGCCGGTTATCTTTCGCCGCGTGTGCGCGCTCGGATGGCCGAGCTTAGCCTAACGAGTGCCGACCTCGCCGGCATCGCAGGCAGCGGAAACGCCGGTCGCCTTACGATTAAGGATCTCGAAAATTTTCTCAGCGGAATCGAAAATCAATCCGCGGAGAAACCCAGCGCCATTCGCACGGGCGTCGCGGACGCGATGCGGCGCAGTTGGACACGGCCACTCGCGACCGTCGGAATGTCGGTGGCGCTCGACGCGGTCCTAGACGATCGCAAAAAACGCGACGCGAAACCGGGCCCGGCGCTTTACGTCGTGCGCGCTCTCGCTCTTGCGCTCGCGGAAAATCCTTCCGCGGCCGCGCGTCTGATTGGCGAACGTGTGATTCAAGCCAGCTCAATCGATATCGGCGTCGCAGTCGAAGCGCAGGACGGCATCATGGTTCCGGTGATTCGCACGGCCGACAAAACTTCGCTCGCCGATATGACGGCGCGTTACACCGAGCTCGTCGAACTCGCGCGCAAACGCCGGCTCGGCCCTGACCTAACGAGTGGAGGCATCGCCTCCGTTTCGAATTTCGGTACGTTTGGTTTGGATTGGGGCACGCCAATTCCCCTCCCCGATCAAACATTGCTTCTCGGCATGGGCGCTGGAAAAAAACTGCCGCATTGGGACGACGCGAAAGAGCAATTCGTTCCCGTCACCCAGGCGGAACTCACGCTCAGCTTTGATCATCGCAGCCTCGACGGCGGCGGTGCAGGCCGTTTGCTCAAACGCGTCGCCGAACTGCTCGGCGATCCAGCGAAACTCTAATCTGGGTAGCGCACGCGTCTCGCGTGTTGGTTTCGGCGTCTCGCCGAAACAGTTTTCCCGGGAAAGTCCGCGATGACGAGACGTCATCGCCAACACGCGAGACGCGTGCGCTACCCAGGCGGTTGCAGTTCGACGGCTGCGACTTAGTTTTATCTACGAATGAATTCCGCCCCGATCGCAATCGATCCCAACATCACGATGCGGGAACTGCTCGAACAGTTCCCGGGAGCGCAGCGCGCGCTTTTTCGAAAGTATCACATCGGCGGATGCAGTAGCTGCGGATTTAGTCCCGAGGAAACGCTCGCGGGCGTTTGTGCGCGCAACGAGAACCTCAATGTCGACGAAGTCGTTGACCACATTATCGTGAGCGAAGCGGCGGATCGCGCGATGCAAATTGAACCGCGTGAGCTGTCCGAACGCCTCGCTGCCGGCGAGAAGATTCAAGTGCTCGATGTGCGCACCCGCGAGGAATACGACGCGGTGAAGATTCCCGAGGCGCAGTTTTTCACGCAAGAGTTGATGCAGGAAATTTTGGGCAAGTCGCGCGAAAACCTTCTCGTTGTATACGATCATCAAGGCACACGAAGCATGGATGCAGCCGCCTATTTTCAAGGCCACGGTTTTGAAAATGTGAAGAGTCTGCGCGGTGGGATCGATGCCTGGAGCGTCGAAGTGGATACGAAATTGCCGCGTTATCACCTCGAACAAGCAACATGAGCATGTCATTTCGAGCGGCACAATGTGGGAGCGGCCTCAGCGCCGCGACAGTCGGAACGCTGAGGTCCCTCCCACTTTGATCCTATGAACGACGACTTACAGGCACGAATCGAAGAGGCGGTAAAAAATCCGCGCAACCTCGGCGAGATGGAAAACGCGGATGCGATCGGAACGGTCGGCAGCCCGGATTGCGGCGACATGTTGCGAATGTGGATCAAGTTCAAGGAAGAGAACGGCCGCAAAGTGATCGATCGAGCGACTTTCCAATCGTTTGGTTGCCAGACTGCTATCGCAGTTGCGAGCGTCGCGACGGAGTTGCTTGCCGGAAAAACGATCGCGGAAGCGCAATCGATGTCCGGCGAGGAATTGGCCGCTCCGCTCGGCGCGTTGCCGCCGGTAAAGATTCATTGCGCACAACTCGTCGAAGGCGCATTGCGATCCGCGCTGAGTGGGAAAGATCAAGTTGCGGAAAAAACGGTTACTGGGCCGACGCTATTACAGCAATTTTTATCGGACGCCCAAGAAACGAAAAAAGGGAAAACAAAAATCGTTTTCGACCGCTGAAGCTCGACGACAGCGACAGCCTTCGTTTGCGGTCATTCTGAGCGTTAGCGAAGGACCTCACGAATTAGTGAACGCGTCGTCTTGACGAGAGGTCCCTCGCTACGCTCGGGATGACAGCGCCCGGGGATGACAACGCGCTGTTTTCATCCGATAGTTCTCAAACTCAACTGAGTTAGTTATGCACGAAAATACCGAATTCACGACGACCCGGGATTGCGAGGCGATCCAGATTCCGAGCGGACAAAAAACAACGATTCCTTCCGGCACGCAGGGTGTGGTCACACAAACTCTCGGCGGCAGTTACACGATCGCGACTTATCAAGGGCTGTCACGGATTGCGGAAAAAGATTTGGACGCGATCGGCTTGGAAAAACCGCAGAGTAACGGCGCGACCAAGCCCGCTACGGAAGCAACCGGTGCTATCGATGAAAAGGCTGTCTGGGAACAGCTCAAGCAATGCTACGATCCCGAAATTCCAGTGAACATTGTCGATCTCGGTTTGGTTTACGATTGCAAGCTGATCGAGAAACCGGAAGGCGGCACAAAAGTGGAAGTGAAGATGACCCTCACCGCGCCCGGTTGCGGCATGGGACCGGCCATCGCGCACGATGCACAAAGCAAAATCCTGAGCATCGACGGCATCGATGAAGCGCAAGTGGATCTGGTTTGGGATCCGCCGTGGAATCAAAATATGATCAGCGAAGCGGGCCGAATGAAACTCGGCATGGTGTAATTGCAGGAAATTTTTTCCTGCCGGTTGACAGTCACTGCACTGGTTCTATAATCCAGTCCGCGTTCGCCGGGCTACCCTCTGCCGCGCAACTTTTTCCAGATCATGTCCTCGACCGAAATCATTTTAACCGAAAACGTCCCGGGCCTTGGAGCCGAAGCGGATGTCGTGACGGTGTGCCGTGGCTATGCGCGCAATTATCTTTTGCCGCACGGCAAAGCTTATGAATTGACGCCCGCAACTTTGCGCCAGCTCGATAATTTAAAGAAAAAACGCGCGGAACGCGAAGCTCGCGAAATGAACGAGGCGGAAGATATCGCGCGCCGCATAAATAAATTGCGCGTGACCTTTACGTTGGAGACGGGCGAGACCGGCAAAGCGTTTGGTTCGATCACCGCGCAAGATTTGGTCAACCGAATCAAAAACGAGCTTGGGAACGAGATCGATCGTCACAAGGTTTCGCTCGAACACCCGATCAAAACGACGGGCGAGCATGAAGTTTCGATCAAGTTGCACCACGATGTGGTGGCGAATTTCAAATTCACGGTGAAGTCCGCGCAGGAACCACCCAAAACCGAAGAGCCGACAGAACCTGCGACGCAAAAGCGCAGTTTCTTCCGAAGAAAAACCGAATAAAACTAAATGCCGAGTTCTCAAGGAGCCGGTAACGGCGAACCTGGGAAACCTCGAAAAACCGCCGGCAATGGAGCTGGTCGAGGTCTGACGGCACAAAATGGTGGGAGAGTTTTTCCCACCCCATCCACAGCTTCTTCGCAGGATATTCACCGAACGCCTCCACACAGCGTGGAAGCGGAGCAGGGTGTGCTCGGTTCCATGCTCATCTCGCCGCGCGAAACAATCGCGGAATGCGTCGAGAAAATTAACGAAGAATATTTTTACGTCCCGGCGCACCAAACCGTTTACACGATCCTGGTGGAACTTTGGAATGCGGGTCAGGGCATCGATCTGATCACGTTTACGCAAGTGTTGCGGGATCGAAATGTCCTCGACGCAATCGGCGGCGCTGCTTTTGTCACGAGCCTCTTCACATTTGTGCCGACCGCGGCCAATGTCGGTTACTACCTCGAGATCGTTCGGGATAAATACATCCTGCGGCAGATCATTTCTGCGGCGACCGAGAGCGTGCGACGCGCTTACGAAGAGCAGGACGAAGTAAGCAACCTGCTCGATGAAGTGGAAGCGAAAATTCTGGCGGTGGGCGAAGATCGCTTCAAAGGCCAGATGCCGACAATGAAGGACCAGGTCATGGCCGCGATCGAAGCGATCGAAGGACTCTACGAACGCAAAGGCGGCATCACTGGCATTTCGACGGGCTTCGCCGAATTCGATCGCATGACGAGCGGATTGCATCCGGCGGAAATGATCGTGATCGCAGCGCGGCCCAGCATGGGCAAGACGGCGCTGGCGATGAATATTGCCGAACATGTTGCGATCAATGAAAAATTGCCCGTAGCGGTTTTCAGTTTGGAAATGAGCAGCCAGCAGCTCGTGCAACGTCTGCTTTGCTCGCGTGCTCGCGTGAATTTGCAGAAAGTTCGTGATGGATTTCTGGCGGAACGCGATTTCCCAAGTTTAACGGCTGCGGCGTCGAAATTGGCGGAAGCGCGCATCTTTATCGATGACAGCGCGGGCTTGAGCATTCTCGAACTGCGCGCAAAAGCACGCCGGCTCTCAGCGCAGCATGAGATTAAATTAATTATCGTCGATTACCTGCAGCTCCTCCGATCGACCACGCGACGCGCGCAAGAAAACCGGCAGTTGGAAATTTCTGAGATAAGCGCCGGCCTGAAAGGGCTGGCGAAGGAATTGAAAATTCCAATTATTGTCGTGGCGCAATTGAATCGCCAACCAGAGGCACGTTCCGGCGGCAAGCCGCGCTTGAGCGATTTGCGTGAGTCCGGTTCAATCGAGCAGGACGCGGATCTTGTTGGATTACTCGTTAGGCCAGAAATCTACGAGGAAGATGAAGATGCAAGAGCGGAAAAAGCGGGCGAAGCGGAACTGATCATCGCGAAACAGCGCAACGGTCCGGTCGGAGATATTTTGCTGACGTTCTTAAAAGAGTTCACGCGCTTCGAAGATCGCGCCCGCAACGTAAGCGAACCGACGTTCTGATCCGGGGAGCGCATGCGCCTCGCGTGCTGGCGACGACGCCTCGTCGTCGCGAACTTTTCCGAAAGATTGTTTTGGCGAGGGCGCCAAAACCAGCACGCGAGACGCGTACGCTCCCCGAATCAGAGACTTTTTGCGGCGTCGATCACATGTTGGGCGTCGATGCCGAATTCTTTCATCACCTGATCGCCTGGACCGCTCATGCCAAAGCGATGCAAACCGATGACTTTTCCATCGAGACCGACATACTTAAACCAAGTGTCCGGGACGCCGGCTTCGATGGCGATACGTCTGCGACACTCGTTAGGTAAAACTTCGTTCCGATATTTTTCGGACTGACGTTCGAAACGTTCGAAGCACGGCATTGAAACAACGCGGGTGCCGTCGCCAAGCTCTTTCGCCGCCGTGAGGGCGTGTTGAAGTTCGCTGCCGCAGGAAAGAATGATGAGATTTAATTTTCCAGTTTCCCGCTTCGCAATGTAACCGCCGCGCGCGACGCCTTCCCGTCGCAGCTTCACATCGATCTCATTCAACATCGGCACGGTCTGTCGCGTGAGCGCGAGGAGCGTCGGGCCATCCATGTGTTCGGCAGCCGCGGCGAAAGCACCCGCCGTTTCCTCTGGATCTGCCGGCCGAATGATATCGATCTGCGGAATAACGCGGAGACCGCTCACTGTTTCTACTGGTTGATGCGTCGGTCCGTCTTCACCGACACCGATGGAATCGTGCGTGAAAATGTAGATGTTCGGCAGCTTCGCGAGCGCGGCCAGACGGATCGACGGCCGGCAGTAATCCGCGAAAACCAAAAATGTCGCGCCCGATGCGCGAAAGACACCGTGATAGGAAACGCCATTCATAATCGCGCACATGCCGTGTTCGCGAATACCGAAGTGGATGTTGCGGCCGTGCGGATTATCGCGTGTGAAATCTTCGCCGCCCTCGATGTAATTCAATGTCGAGCCGTGCAGATCGGCGCTGCCGCTAATGAGAAATGGCATCGCTTTCGCAATCGGTTGCAACGCTTCACTACCGGCTTTGCGCGTAGCCAGCTTCGCATCGGTGGGGAATTTGGGAATTTTGGCGAGGAGATTTGACTGAACCTTTTTATCGATCGCGTCGTCCAGTTGCTGCGCTGGCTCCGGATTTTTCTTTCGCCATTCCTCCCACGTTTCTTCCCATCGGTCGTAGTCGGCGAGCAATTTCTTTTTGTGCGCAGCGAAATAATCGTAAACCTCTTTCGAAACAAAATAGCGCTCATCAGGCAGACCAAGGCCCTTGCGCGCGGCATCGACGAATTTCGCGCCGGCTTCACCGTGGGCCTTTGCCGTTCCTGCCACTTCGGGAATTCCTCTTCCGGCGAGTGTGTGCGCAACGATCATTTGCGGTTTGCCGTTATCGCGTTCCTTTGCCACCTCGAGAGCATCGAGACACTGCGTCATGTCGTGGCCGTCCACCTCCTGCACGTCAAACCCGTAGGCTTTATAGCGCGCCGCAGTGTCTTCGCTCTGTGTCGCCTTCGCCATGGCGTCGAGCGTGATTGCATTCGAATCGTAAATCAGAATCAAATTGTCCAAACCGAAGTGACCGGCGAACGCGCTCGCTTCCGCAGAAACGCCTTCCTGCAAACAACCGTCGCCGGCGAGACAGAAAATGTGTTGATCGAAAATTTTTTGTCCGGTGTTGAAACGCGCCGCCGCCATCTTGGCGGCCATGGCCACTCCAACCGCGTTGCCGACGCCCTGGCCTAGCGGACCGGTCGTGCACTCGACGCCAGGCGTTTCGAAAAATTCCGGATGGCCCGGCGTTTTGCTGTGCAGTTGACGGAATTGTTTGATGTCCTCGATGGACAAGTCGTAGCCGCTCATGTGCAACCATGCGTAGAGAAACATGCTGCCGTGTCCGGCCGAGAGAATGAAATAGTCGCGCCCGATCCAGCGCGGCTTGTCCGGATTATATTTTAAGACATGGCCGTAAAGGACCGCGCCCATTTCCGCACAACCGAGGGGCAGACCAAGATGCCCGGACTTCGATGTCTGCACCGCGTCCATCGCGAGTCCGCGCGCTTCGTTCGCGGCACGCGCGAGGATTTCCAGATTCAAACTCATGCGATGTTATAAGCGCTCGATTTGCACCAGCGCAAGTGATTCGCGGCTCAAGCGCCTTGTGCGTTCTTGCATTTGCAAAAAAAGACCGCAGTGGTGAAGGCGCACAATCGATGAACCCTTCTCTTTTTCTCAACATCGTAGAAAAGCTCGAAGGATTTCTCGGCAAACTACCCGCGACAATCCAAAAACCGATTCTGCACGAGCTCACTCCGCTGAAAGAACTTTTCCTCCAGCAACGAGCGCCGCGTCTGGTTTGGACTGGATCGAGCAAACGCGCGCTGCTTGAGATTCTGCCCGCAGTTTTCGGATACAGCTCCGAACGTGACCGCAATGGTTTGATGGAAATTTTTCGGTGGCACGATTTGAAAATGGACGACCTCGGCTCGCTCGCCATCCTCGATGCGCGCGGTGCGGATGACAGCGCAATGCGAAACATCGAAACCGAATTGAGAGGTCAACCAGCGGACATATTCCTTTTTGTCGACGATAGCGACGCCGCCCGGCCGCCGCGCAAACGTGAAATCGAGAATCTCGCGACTTTGTTGCAATTGAATGAAGAGATCGCGTCTGGCGCGAAAGTGATCGCACTGTCGCTCTTCAGTCCAACGCGAGGCCGCGACGGAGTGGGCAAACGCGACGATGTGGAAAAACAAGCGAAACTACGCGCCATGCTGGAAGAGAAGCCGATCATCCGAGACCGGCTCGTCGAGATATTGCAATTGTCGTCCGCTCGCGACGGGACCCCCGAGGATCAAAATGCAGAGCGACGTCTGATGTCATTGCTGGCGCAACATTTGCCGAACCAGGCGCGGGTGGAGATGCTGCGCATCTCACGCGATCGCGTCGCGCAGGCCGAAGTAGCGCAAGTGCTGGTGAAATCTACGACTGCGATCTGCACGGCGATCGGTGCACAGCCGATCCCGCTGGCGGATTTGCCCGTCCTCACGACACTGCAGCTCGTGATGGTCTCCGGAATCCTGTATCTGAGTGGGCGGGAGCGAAGCCTGCGAGCGGCGACGGAGTTCGTTGCTGCCTTAGGCGCTAACGTTGGCGCAGGCATGCTGCTCCGCGAGGGAACGCGCGCCGTGCTCAAATTCTTTCCTGGATGGGGCAACGTCGTCTGCGGGATGGTGGCCGGAGCAGGGACCTACGCTATCGGCCGCGCCGCCATCGTTTACTTCATCGAAGGCGTGTCGCTCAAAGAAGCGAGACAGACATATCTCGTTAGTCGCAAAAAGCGCTCTCAGCCGAGGCGAAAAGGGACGCTCTCTGGCCGTTGAATAACTTGTGAATAAATCGCGACAAACGGCTCGCTGTAATCGCAATATTTTGTGAACAAATATCGGCTGGGATTACGTGATCCGGCGCACCGGATATCGCCGCGATGAAGCTATCGGAAATTGACGCGACCCTGCGGGAGATTCGCGTCACTCCAGTCAAAACGCTCGGCCAGAATTTTTTGCACGATCAAAATCTCGCGCGCTGGATTGTAGGAAAAGCGGAGATTACGAAAAACGATTACGTTGTTGAAATCGGTCCCGGACTCGGCGCTCTCACGGAATTTATTTTGAATCGCGGCGCACGGGTCCTCGCCATAGAAAAAGATGCGCGTCTCGCAGATTTTTTGCGCCGAAAATTTCTCGAATCGGCTTTAGAAATTAATCATAGCGACGCATTAAACTTCGACGTGCGAACTCTCTTCGCGCAACGCAATGTGAAATGCGTCGGGAATCTTCCCTATTACATTGCGAGTCAGCTCTTGCTAAAGTTCATTGAATTTCCAAGTCCTATCTCTTTATTCCTGTTCATGTTACAGAAAGAGATGGCCCGGCGAATTTCTGCAGAACCCGGAACAGGCGATTACGGAGCCATCACAATCCTCGTGCAAACGCTTTATCGTGTGCAGTATCTCCGAAGCGTTACGGCGACAGTGTTTTTGCCGCAGCCTGATGTCGATTCCGCGCTCGTCCAACTGTTACCGCGTGCGCCAAACGAATTGCCTCCATTCGATCGAGAAAAACTCCGTGAACTTGTAAATCGCGGTTTTTCTCAACGCCGCAAGCAACTCCAAAAATTATTGCGCGGAGAAATTCCTGACTGGGAAAGCGCGGCGAATCAGTTCGGATTCGGAACGAAGGCGCGTGCGGAAGAACTCTCCATCGCGCAGTGGATTGCACTCACGAATCTCGTTTGTCCGCAGAGCTCGGAAGAGGTCCGCGACCCGGCTTCCGAACAGTTCCCCGTGGTTGATGAAAACGATCATTTTCTCAGAGCCGCTCCACGCTCGGAAGCGCATGGGGATAACTTGCGTCATCGCGCCGTCCATATCCTGATTTTCAACGCAATGGGCGAGGTTTTCCTGCAAAAGCGCTCCCGCTGGAAAGACCGTCATCCCTCGGTATGGGATTCAAGCGCTGCGGGCCATGTGGACGCGGAAGAAGAATATGATTCAGCCGCAAAGAGGGAACTGGGCGAAGAGTTGGGAATTGCGACCGATCTGAAACGCGTGGTGAAATTGTCTGCTTCAGAACAGACGGGCCAGGAGTTCATCTGGCTTTATCGAGCGCAAAACGACGGCCCGTTTCGACTGGCTCCGGCCGAGATTGAGTACGGCAAATTTTTTCCGAGCACCCTCGTGTCGGATTGGATACGCGTGCGCCCGGAAGAATTCGCGCCGGGATTCGTCGCCTGCTGGAACGCTTATCGCGCTAACGAAGAGGATTAGCCCTCAATCGCCAGCGGAAGGTTTTAGTGGCGCTTTTTCGCGGCGCGCTTTTTGGCACCGCCTTTGCCTTTTCGTACCGGCGCACCAAAACCGCGGAAGCTGCGATCGGGCAAATTACCCAGAACCGTGCGTTTATGCTTACGCGCTACGCGTCGGGCCGCTTCTTTGCCACCGTAAACGGCGTCGCTAAACATCTTGGTCACGATTGTCGTTCCGCGAAGAAAGTGCACTTGAAACCCGTGCGTTTGTTTTTTTGCACGCGGCTTCGTGTCGATGCGTTTAATATTTGATTCGGAATCAGGATTAGGTCGTTTTCTCATGAAATTTCAGGATGCGAAGGATTTAACGTTAGGCGGAATACGGAATCACACAACCGACTTTCTTTATCTTGTTAGGGCAATTCCGCAGGTTCCGGGCGAGGCAAATTCCACTCTCGCCATTTTTCTTTATAAACGGCGTCGGGCAGAAGCGCAAAGCAGGGATTCCGCGGCGCGCGCAACCACGTGATGACGCGCACAAGATCCGATTCTGCCATCGTGGTGCAACCTGCAGTCGGACGATTCACTCCGCGGCGAATATGAAAAAAAATCGCGCTGCCGTTTCCGGGAACGGCCGGATCGGAGTTGTGCCGAATCTCCACCAGCCACCGATACGCAAAATCGTTGTGTCGCATTTTCTGTTTGTTAAACCACGAAGGTGGATTCGCGGGGTCGTCGATGGTGACGAAGCGATTGTAATCTCGGCTCGTGACGTCATCGATCCACGCATCCGCGATTGTCACTTGATGAAAAGGATAATCGGAGCCGTTCGGCAATTGCTTGTCGTAAGTGTAAATTTTTCCGATGCGAAAAACTCCGGCTGGCGCGCGCCCGTCCCTCTCTTTTTTCCGCAGTCCGCTTTCATCCTGTCCCGCCAGCCCGCTGCCCCAGGCGAGCCCGTTCTTGCCAAACAAAACCGGAAATGATTTCGCGCTGGCTCTCCACTCTCCGCCTCGCGCTCGTTCAAAAAGCTGGGCGTGCCCACGCATCGAATTCCAGTCTGGCGCCAAACCGACAATGAGCTGCGTGCAATCACCTGGGACGCCAGCGGCACGCACGCTGCTCGACAAAATACCAACTGCTACAATCGCCACCCATCGAATCATCAAATTGGACACCCCAACCTAGACGCGCATTCTAACGATTCGTTCAACCTCTTTTGTAGCGTGAAAAAAATCTGGGCCATCCTGCTGATCGCTATCGTTGTCCTGGCGAGTTATGCGCCGGCGGTGCGCGACGGATTTGTCTGGGACGATCATGCGCTCGTGCTGCGCGATCCGTTCATTCGCAGTTGGCGTTTGATCCCCGAAGGATTTCAGCATTTCCTTTTTACCGACGCAACTCCCTCTGATTTTTACCGGCCGATCCAACGTTTAACCTACACCCTGGAATATTGCGGATTCGCTTTCCGACCGTCGATTTTTCATTTCACCAATATCTTGTGTCATCTCGCCGCAGCGATCGCGTTCTTTTTTTTCGCCGATGAATTGCTGCGTTTCTTCGGAATCAATGAAGACCGTCGCAGAATTCCTGTTTTCATCGCGACGCTGATTTGGGCGATTCATCCGCTGAACAGCAGCGCGGTGATTTACATTTCCGGACAAGCCGATCCGCTCGCGGCAACATTCGGCTTCGCCGGCCTTTACTGCGGTTTACGGAGTCTGCGCGAGAATAAAGGAAAAGCCTGGTTATTCGTTGTTGCGGCAACGGCAGCGTTTCTTCTCAGCGTTTTGAGCAAAGAATTAGGCTTCGTCTTTCCGTTTCTTTTGCTGGCAACTCTTGCTCTCGCGCAGAATTGGATCGGATTTCGCAATGCCATCGGTATCTTGATTTTCGTTGCCGTTGTCTATCTCAGCCTGCGTTTGCCGGCCGAGCACATTCCACCTCCACCGCGGCAGACTGCAATTCCGCTCGTTGTGAAACCGTTGCTTGTCGCCCGCGCGGCTGCGGAATACGCGTACCTGCTCGTGTTTCCGCTCGACTTGCACATGGAACGCGATGTTGAAACGCATCCAAGCGGATTTTCGGAAGCGAGCCTTACCGGCGCTTCGCTGCATGAGTTGCAAACTTTGCTCGGTATCCTGCTCATCGCGGCGATGATTTACTGGCTGGTGCGCGCACGAAAACAACCCGCTGTCTTTATCTGTCTCCTTCTCGCGCTCATCAGTTATTTGCCGATCAGCGGAATTTTTCTTCTCAACGCCACGGTGGCGGAGCACTGGATGTACTTACCGTCAGCATTTGTTTTTCTTGCCGTTTGCCTAACGATCCAAAGTTTACTGGAAACGAAAATTCTCCCGTCACGGATTGCCGCAGCCGCGGCTTTTCTCGCGATCGGCCTCCTGGCCACGCGGACATTTGACCGGACTTTCGATTGGAAAGATCAACGAACTTTTCTGGAGCAAACCATCGCGCATGGCGGCGATTCCTCCCGCATGTTGACGAATCTTGGACGTTTGGAATTAACCGAAGGGCATCTCGACCTGGCAAAAAAACATCTCGAGCTCGCTCTGCAAAAAGATCCAGATCAACCCTTCGCTCTGCTCAACCTTGCCGCCGTCGCGATTCGACAAAGCGATTTCAAAAAGGCGCACGAAATTTTGCAACGCGCACTTGATTCTCCATTGGTCGAAGCAAAAGCACATGAGCTTCTGGCCATGCTGGAAAGCAAAGAAACCGGCAATGTGAACGTGTTGCGCATGCGTTTGGCTGCGCGCACGGGTCCGCCTGATTGGTCGATCGAGCGACGCTACATTCAGGTTCTCGAGGAAACAGGTCGCGTCGGTGATGCTCTCACGGAGTTAAAATCCTGCGTCGGAAGGCAATGGTACCGAGCGGAATCCTGGGAAATGTTGAGCGACCTTCTGACGCGAAACGGATCAAATGATGCCGCCGCCCGTGCGCATTCGATCGCACAGGATTTTGACGTTCACCTGGCGGAGCAAAATTATTTAGCGTCGAATTCTTCGATCGCCGCAAGAAACGACGGCAAATAGCGTTCCGCTTTCAGGTCTCCGACACCGCGAATCTTTCGACCGGCGGAAACGGAGCGAGGTTTGAGACGGGCAAACGCGCGCAACGTTTCATCCGGAAAAATAACGTAGGCTGGAAGATTCCCGTTCTCGCGCGCAAGTGTAAGCCGCACTTTTTTTAGTTGCTCGAAAAGTTCAGTGTCGGATGGCGGCAAATCCTCAGCGGTCGCCGATTTCGTTTTTGCTTTACGCGTCCGAATATTTTCAGACACAGCCGCGCGTTGCGGCCAGCGCAGCGCATAATCGACTGCGCCTTTCATGATCTCCTCTCCGCGATCAGTCAGTGTGACCATCGGATATTGGCCTCCCGTAGAAACGAGCATTCCGCTTTCCTGCAATTCGCGCAGGAGTTGATTGCAATACGCAACGCCCTCCGCCTTGAGTAATCCGTAAGTGGAAAGCTGATCGAGGCGCGCGTCGATGATTTCGCGCGAACGACTGCCGACAAGCGTTTGCACGATTCGGCCCCGTCCGAATTTCGGTTGCCATCCTTCGTGCGTCCGCACTGACATTCGCGCCACGCCACTCAATGCTTTCCGCACAATCAACGTGTCTTCTTCACTCGGCGCGATCGCCGGTCCGGCGGTTTCCAGGCAGATGTCGCAATTGCCGCACGGCGTCGGATCCGCTTCGCCAAAATAACGCAAGATCGTTTGCTGACGGCAAACGCGCGCATAGGCGAAATCAACAATTGTTTTTAGTTTCGCGCGATCGCGTCGCTCTTTTTCGCGCAACTTCGCGGTATCGAATTTTAACTGCGATCCGTTCAGATCCGGCTTAAGCAAACGCGTCCCGCGCACCCGGCGCCCCGGAATATCGAAACGATCGATATATCCTTCGCGGTCGAGAATGTGCAGCGCTGAATTCAACATCATGTCGTTACCGCCGGAATCGAGCAGACCCGTCATATCCTTGAGCGAAAGCGCGAGTTCGTGTTTCTCATCCGCTTCGCGTCGCAGCATTTCGTACGTCTCAACGATGAACGCGTGCGGCGGATTGCCTCCTTCGATGAAGAATTCCTGCACGCGCGTGTCGGCGTGATTAAAAAATAATTCGCACGTCGCAGCTTCGCCGTCCCGTCCGGCACGTCCCGCTTCCTGATAATACGCCTCGATACTTCCCGGCATTTCGAAGTGCGCAACGAAACGAAGATCCGCGCGATCGATTCCCATGCCGAAAGCGTTTGTCGCCACGACGATGTCCTTTTCGCGTCGCATGAATGCATTCTGGGCGCGCTCGCGCTCTTCATCGTTCATTCCGCCGTGATAAAGAATGCTCGAGACGCCAGCATCCCGCAGCGTTTCGGCGACGGCCTCAACCCGCTTGCGCGTGGCGCAATAAACGATGCCGGTCTTGTGCTCGCTCACCAGCGCGCGCAAACGTGCATGTTTTTCCGATTCGTTCGCGACTTGGGCCACGATCAATTTCAAATTCGGCCGCGCGAAACCGGCGACGAATTCACGCGGCTCGCGCAGACTGAGATGCGTGAGAATGTCGCGACGCACATCGGGCGTGGCGGTAGCGGTAAACGCTGCCACTTGCGGCCGGCCCAGTTTTTCCAGAACGACATTCAGTCGAAAATAATCCGGCCGGAAATCGTGGCCCCACATGGAAAGACAATGCGCTTCGTCCACGGCGAAAAGCGCGATCGTCGCCTGCCCCAGCGCGTCAATGAAGCTCCGGCTGCGAAAACGCTCCGGCGCGATGTAAACTAATTTAAACTCTCCGCGGGCGAGTGCGCGAATGCGTTCCTGCTGTTCGTTAGGCGCGATCGAGCTGTTGATTAACGTCGCCGCAATTCCGCGCCGCGCGAGCGAGTCCACTTGATCTTTCATCAGCGCGATGAGCGGCGAAACGACAATGGTCGTTCCTTCGAGCATCAATGCCGGAAGTTGATAACAGAGCGACTTGCCTCCGCCCGTTGGCATAACGACGAGCCCATCGGCACCGCTGAGGATTGCGTCGATCACTTCCTCCTGCGCATCGAGGAACTCGCGAAATCCAAAATACTTTTCGAGAGTCTGGTGGGGGGTCATCAATCTAAACTATAGCGTTCTCAACCGCCGCGGTGTCGCGCGCGAGGAATTTCATGCCGAGCAGCCATATGATACCCGAGACCAGCATCGCACCGGTAACGAATAAAAACGCAATCCTGATATTGGTGTGCCCTCCTACAAAGCCGATTGAAGGAAACGCCAAGAGATCGCCCAGCACGTGAATGACGAAAATGTTGAGAGCGAAGGCCATTGCGCGCAGCGATGGCAGCGAGACGTTTGCAATGGCGGTGTTGGAGGGGCCGGTGTTCAAGAACAAGAAAAAGATCGCGATGAACATCGGCAACCACGCCATCGGAAATGGGATGTAGAGGCTCACGACGAAAAAGGGACAGGCAATAATCATACCCCATCCAGAGATCAGGAAATCGGCGCTGGGAAACTTCCGCCGCAATTTATCGGCAAGCCACCCGCCGCTCAGCGTCGAAGTGAGTCCCGCGACAACGGTCACGGCTCCGAAAATTGTTTTCCCACTCGCTGAAGGTTGCCCGCGGAAGCGCAAATATTCCGCGATCCAAAAACCGAGCCCGGCCACGGCAAACGTCATCGTGGCTTGCGCGAATGTGTTGAATGTGAAAGAACGAATACGAAAAAGCGCAAGGTAATCGCGAATGCGCGGTCTTTTCTTTATCGATGGATTGGCGTTCGTCGTCCGGGGATCGCGGCGGAAAAAACAAAGCAGAGCCAACACCAAACCCGGCGGGGTCACGAGATAAAAAGCCCAGCGCCATCCGAAATGTGCGCCAACCTGTCCGCCCAAGACATATCCGAGTGCGCTGCCGACGGGAATCGCGGAGCAAAATACCGCCATGACGCGCCCTCGACTTTCGATCGGGAATAGATCCGCCAGAATGGTGGGCGCGGCTGGTCCATAACCGCCCTCGCCGATCCCGACCAAGACTCGAGTGAGGACGAGAATCGCAAAGCTCCCGGCGAGACCAGTAGCGCCGCTTGCGAAACTCCAGAGCGCGACGGCGCATCCGCAAATGATCCAGCGGGAAAATCGATCTGCCAGCCAGCCGAGTAGAGGCGCGCTCACCATGTATGTGACGAGAAAAGCATCGCCGAGAAGGCCGGTCCTTGTCATCGCGTAGGGGTCGTTAGGCGCAAAAAAAGTCGCGCGAATCTCAGGCTCGAGTGCGGCAAGAATTTGGCGATCGATATAATTAAAAAGATTAATGCCGAGCAAGAGCGCGAGCGAAGACCAGGCGCCGGGAAGTGCTGTATGGCGTTTTGAACTAGCCGATTCGCCTGGCATAACAGAAATGCCGATTGCAGTGCGCGTCGTGCAGATTGTAAATGATAAAGCAATGATGGGATCGAGCTTCAGCGAACGCATCGTTTATTTCATCGGCTTGGGAATCGGCCGCTTGATTTATCGCGTGCGAACGCTCGGCGCGGAGAATCTCCCGGCCAGCGGTTTTTTGCTCTTGCCTAATCATATTTCGTTCGTGGACGCGATCGTGTTGCAACTCGCTTGTCCGCGCCGGATCCGCTTCATCGTCGATCAGGAATATTATCGGAATCGAATTCTGCATCCGATCCTGCGCATCGCCGGCTGCATCCCAATCACGCCGCGCCGCGCGAAGGATGCGATGCGCGCGGCCGCGGAAAAAATTCGCGCCGGTGAAGTGGTATGTCTTTTTCCGGAGGGACAACTCAGCCGCTCGGGAACTTTGCTGCGATTGCGACGCGGCTACGAACTGATCGCGCGCGAGGCGGATTCACCGGTCGTCCCAGTCTGGCTCGATCGCTTGTGGGGATCGATCTTTTCCTTTAAAGGCGGCCGTTATTTTTCAAAATGGCCCAAACAATTTCCTTATGGAGTTCTCGTGGACTTCGGCGAGGCGCTCGCGCCTAACGAATCGGACATCGCCACGGTCCGGGAAAAATTACTCGAACTTGGCGAGCGCGCCTACAACGAACGTCCGATTCTGTGCGGACATCTCGGGGCGGAATCGTTGCGAGGGTTGAAGCGACATCCATTTCGCACGGCGGTTATCGATGGTTTTGATGGAACAACTTTATCGAGCGGAAAACTGCTCGGCGCAGCCATCGCGCTTGGTCGTCATCTCAGAAAAGTGTATCCGGAAAAACGAATCGGAATCGTGCTGCCACCGGGCAAAGGAGCGGTTGTCGCGAATGTCGCCGTAACACTCGCCGGAAAAATTCCGGTGAATGTGAATTTCACGAGCGCGCGCGAATCGATCGAATCCTCGATCGAACAGGCTGAGCTGCGCACAATTATTTCTGCGAGCGTCCTCGCAAAACGGTTACCCGATTTTCCCTGGTCATCGCAACGCGTGCAGCTCGACGAAGTGTTGCCGAAAATGAAAGCAACGATTCTCGCGTGGTGGATTCTCGCGCTTTTAACTCCAGCGCGTTTGCTCGCGCGAGTGCTGCGACTTCCGCGCGTGGGCGATCACGAAGAAGCGCTGCTCCTTTTCACGAGCGGAAGCGCCGGCAAACCGAAAGGAGTTGTCCTGAGTCATCGCAATATCCTCGGCAACGTCTCGCAATTCGCCGTCATTCTTGATGCGCGCAAAGACGATCTCATCCTGGCGACATTGCCGTTTTTTCACAGCTTCGGATGCACGGTCACGCTGTGGTACCCCATGATCGAGGGCGTGCCCATTCTCACATTTCCGACGCCGTTGGAAACAGCCAAAATCGCCGGCCTGGTCGAGAAGCACAAAGCGACGCTCATTCTCGCAGCTCCCACTTTCCTGCGCGGCTACATGCGAAAAGCAGAGCCGCAACAATTGCGCAGCGTGCGTCTCGTCATTACCGGCGCGGAAAAATTGCCACTCGATCTGGCCGAGGCGTTTGAAAAGCGTTTCGGCAAACACGTTTTTGAGGGTTACGGATTGACGGAAACGTCCCCGGTCGTGAGCGTCAATCTTCCCGAACCCAAACCGAGAAAACCGGGCGAGTTAGTGCAGCCGTCGAGCCGCGTGGGTTCGACCGGGAAAATGGCTCCCGGCATTGCGGCTCATATTCGCGATCCGGAAACGGATCGAAAACTTTCCCTGCACGAAAGCGGGATGCTCTGGTTGCGCGGACCAAACATTTTCGAAGGATATTTGCACGATCCCGAGCGCACGACAGAAGTTTTGCAGGATGGCTGGTTCAAGAGCGGTGACCTGGGACGGTTTGACGAAGATGGTTTTCTCTTCATCGAGGGACGCCTTTCCCGTTTTTCAAAAATCGGTGGTGAAATGGTTCCGCACGAAGCGATCGAGCAGCGCATTAATAACTCGTTAGGCATCGATGCCGAATCCGACCGCCTCATTGCCCTCGTCGGAGTGCCGGATGCGGCAAAGGGAGAAGCGCTCATTCTCCTGAGCGCGATTGATATCGATCTGCAAAAATTGCGCGCAAGCTTGAGCGAAGCTGGCGTACCGAATCTTTGGATTCCAAAAGCCATTCGACGCATTGACGCGATTCCACTTCTCGCTTCCGGAAAACTGAATCTCGCGAGATGCAAGGAACTGGCAGAACAGGGCGCTTGAATACAACAAGCGCGTAAAGCGTCTCTCATTCTCGATTCATTGATAATGGAGCACGACGGCGAACAAGCGGTTCCTGAAATCGCCGAGGATGAAACCGCAACACCGCGTATTCGGTTGCCAGACTTATTGCGTGGACCGTTCGACATTCGATCGCTCGCACTCAGCGGCCTCTTCATTCTCGCACTCTTTTATACGATTTACTTCATGCGCGGCGTGCTCCTCCCGCTCGTGCTCGCGTTGTTGCTCAGTTATCTGCTGCGTCCCATCGTTCGCGTTTTTGGAAAACTGCACATCCGTCCGCTGATCGGAGCAGCTCTGATTCTGCTCGCGGTTATTGGAAGCATTGGATACGGAGTTTATTCTCTCGCCACACCTGCGGCGGGTTGGATTGCGAGCGCGCCTTACAGCGTGGAACAACTGCAGTGGAAACTGCTTCCACTCAAACAACCGATGCAGAGCGTCGCGAAAGCCAGTGGCGAAATCGAAAAACTGACAACGGCCGACAACACGCAAGCGAAAACAGCTGTCGAAGTGAAGCGCCATCCGATCACCGATATCCTCTTCGTGCAAACGCCCGAGCTGGCGATTGGCGCCGTCACGATGTTGATCCTGCTTTATTTTCTTCTCGCCTACGATGGCGTTTTTCTCGCGAAGGTAATTAAACTTCTTCCCACGCTCTCAGACAAGAAACGCGCGGTTTCGATCGCGAATGACATCGAGTCGCATGTCTCGCGTTATTTGCTCACCATTACCATCATCAATGCGTGTCTTGGCGTCGCAGTCGGCATCACGGTTGGTTTCCTTGGCTTGCGCAATCCAATCATGTGGGGCGTGATGGCAGCGGTACTGAATTTTGTTCCTTATCTCGGCGCGCTTACAGGAATTATCTGTATGACACTTGGCGCCGTGCTGAGTTTCAACAGTTTCAGCTATGCCCTGTTATTCCCGGCGATTTATCTGGTTTTCGCGACACTCGAAGGAAACTTCATCACTCCATGGGTCATGGGCCGATCGCTGACGCTGAATCCCGTGATGGTTTTATTATCGCTCATCTTCTGGGGTTGGATGTGGGGAATCGCCGGAGTTATTCTGGCCGTTCCGATCCTTGCTGCCTTCAAGATTTTTTGCGCCCACATAAAACCGATGGAACCGCTGGCAGAATTTCTGAGTTAGCTGCAAAAGCGCATGGGTGCCAGGGGGGAGAGTTGAACTCCCGACCAAGGGCTTATGAGTCCCCTGCTCTACCACTGAGCTACCCTGGCGCCGCGGGTTTCCAAGCAACTTGCAGACCCGCTCGTGTCAAGGGCCTAACGAGTCTGGCCGCGCAATTCGCCGCCAACGCCCGCCTTCACTCTTTCGATAAATAAGTCGCGAGATCTTTTTTGCGACCGCGCACCGCAGCCATGAAGCAAACACCCTGATGCTGTTGCACAGCCCCAACCCATCCTTCCTGATCGACATAACGCCAGCCCTTGAAAACGGAATCGGCGCCGTCTTTTTGTTTTTCCGTCGGAAACAAAAAGAACTGCATGCGTTTTTCGCCGACGCCGATTTGTGCGACTTGATGACCTTCATCGTCATCGAAAACGCGGTAGCCAACTGTGCGCAAACGCGCGAATTCCGGAGGGACATCGTAATGCTCGAGATGATGTTTCATAAAAAACAGATCTGTGAGGTCGCCGGCATCGGTCGTCAGGGGTTGAAGCTGCGACATGCGCGTGCCGCTTGCCACCGTGAGTAATTTTCGCGCCGTGACGGAACCTGGAAATTCTTTCAGATGTTCCATGAAATTATGGGTCGCGATCACGAGGATGACCGTGACGGCCAGAGCGGCCGCAACAATTGCAGGATGGCCCGCCGTTTTTCTCCAGGCACGCTTTCGCACCGCGGCGACCAGGTTTTCGTTAACGAACCATTCCGAGGCGGTTTTCGAAACGGGAATCTCGCGCGCAAGTTCTGCGACCGCGCGATCGAGCGCCTGCTGATAGGCGAAGGCCGCGCCGGTCTGTTTGTTCCGTCGCGCGCGGAAACTCGCGATGCGCATGGAGCGATCCTGCAGACGCGTTTCCGAAAACGGCGCGCATTGCACGAGGGCGCGTTGTCGTTGCCAAATATTAAGCCACTTCATCGCTTAAAGGTGAATGTGGGCATCAAGCCACGCCTGGAATTGCCGTCGGCCTTGCGAAAGCAATCCGCCCAGTTCCGTCACGCTTAATTCCAGGACAGAGGCAATTTCGCGATGATTGAATTCATCGAGATAATAAAGAGCGAGTGCACTGCGCTGCGGTTCGGGCGCGCCAGAAACCCAGATGCCAAGCTGGTGGGGCTCGAGCTGCTGCAATTGTAAAGGCGCTTCCGGCGCCACGTCTGTTTCCTCCATCTCGACATCTTCGGCCTGGATGCCTTGCTCGACTGCGGTCAGACATCGCCAGCGAGCTTCGCGAAAGAACCAGAGCCGGTCGTTAGGCGGCTCGCCTTCGGCCGAATGGGCAGCGGCTTCGCGAATCGTTTCCTGAAAGGCGTCTTGAGCTTTCTGCTCGTCGCCCGTCATCAGAAAACAGAAGCGATAAAGTTGCGGCAGGTTTTGAGTAGGAGCGGGCACGCGGATTTTCGGAAAAGTCGGAAACTTACTTGCCTCTTGCCACCGGACAAGGGCTGCTTCCTCCTACATCAATTGAACTTCTGCAGCCGGCGCGCAACTTCCTCGGCATTTTCGCGACTGTTGAAGGCCGAAATACGGATATAGCCTTCGCCATTCGAACCGAAACCGCTGCCCGGTGTGATCACGACATTGATTTCATTCAACATACGATCGAACATTTGCCAACTCGTTAGGCCAGCTGGCGTTTTCACCCAGATGTAAGGCGCATTGGTTCCACCAAAAACTTCGAGGCCGATCTTTCTGGCCGCCTCCGCGAGGATGCGAGCATTGCCCATGTAATGATCGATCAGGACTCGCACCTGTTTGAGTCCTTCGTCGCTATAGAGCGCCTCCGCGCCGCGTTGCACCGGGTAGCTTACTCCGTTCGCTTTCGTGCTCCAGCGCCGGTGCCATAATGGATGCAGCGGCATTTTTTTTCCTGCTTCAGTCTGGGCGAGCAGCTTTTTCGACATCACGGTAAAACCGCAACGCACTCCGGTGAATCCGCCCGTTTTAGAAAAGCTGCGGAACTCCACCGCGCATTCCAGCGCGCCTGGAATTTCGAAGATGGAATGCGGGATTTGCGGATCACTGATGTAACCTTCGTAGGCCGCGTCGAAAAGAAGAAGGGCTTCGTGCTCATGCGCATAATCGACCCACTCCGTCAGTTGCGCACGGGTGGCGATGGCACCGGTCGGATTGTTGGGAAAACAAAGATACGCAATGTCGACGTGTTCCGACGGCGGGCCCGCAACAAAATTATTTTCCGCCCGACAAGACAAGTAGACGAGTCCTTCGTAACCACCGTCTTTTCGCAACGGTCCGGTGTGTCCGGCCATGACATTTGTATCTACATAAACGGGATAAACCGGATCGGTGATCGCGATTTTGTTCTGGTCCCCAAGAATATCGAGAATAAAACCGCAGTCGGATTTCGATCCGTCGGATAAAAAAATTTCGTCGTCCGCGACATCGATCCCGCGATCGCGGTAATCGTGTTGCGCGATTTTGCTGCGTAAAAAATCGTAACCTTGCTCGTGCCCGTACCCGCGGAAAGTTTCGCGAACACCCAGTTCGTCGATCGCGCGCTTCATCGCCTCGCTCGCCGCGCCTGGCAGCGGTTCGGTTACGTCGCCAATTCCGCAACGAATGATGCGCTGCGCCGCTTCCGGATTCGCATCACAAAATTCTCGAACGCGCCGTGCGATCTCGGGAAACAAATAGCCGGCCTGAAGTTTGAGATAATTTTCGTTGAGGTAAGCCATGGGAATTCGATTCGCTGAAGGCTTCTTCTAACGACACCCGCGCTGCTCGCAAGCGTGAATTCTTTTAGCGCCGCAACAGTATTACGAAGCAAGAGCTACCAACGGCATGTTCTCCAGGACTCGCGCCTGCAGCCCCGTGAAGGCTTCAGGATAGCGTTTCTCGAAACATTTCGGACAGAAGCCGTGGCTCAATTCCGCTTCCGTGTGATGGCCAATATACTCTTCCACTTTTTCCCAATAACCTTCGTCATTGCGAATCCCGTGACAATCCGCACAGATCGGCAACAAACCCTGCAAGGTTCGCACATCGCTCAGGACTTCGGCCAATGCGCACGATACGCGGCGTAATTCCATCTGTGACACGACCAACCGAGCGAGCGCTTCGAGTGTTTTTTTCTCTTCGTCGTTCAGAGTACGCGGCGCGCGATCAAGCACGCAAATCGTACCCAGACCGTGTCCTTCCGCATCCATCAAGGGCGCACCGGCATAAAACCGAACATAGGGTTCGCCGGTAACCAACGGACTGTCGGCAAAGCGTGGATCGGTCGTTGCGTCCTCCACCAACAGAAGATTGCCGGCAAGGATGGTATGCGCGCAAAATGAATCTTCCCGTGGGCTTTCTGAGTTCTCGATTCCGATCCGCGCCTTGAACCATTGCCGATCCCCGTCAACAAACGTCAGCGTTGCCATTGGCACGCAGCAGATATGCGACGCCAGTTTTACAAAGTCATCGAACTCGCGTTCGGGGGCGCTGTCGAGAATGTGATAATTGCGCAACGCCTCCAGTCGCTTGGTTTCATTTTTTGGAATCGGAGCGTTCATACCCTTCGCCTCGCGTCCTGCGTCGAGGCGTTATTACCCTAAGCGGAGCAGACTCCATTCCGTCGAGTCGTCGACGACCGTTCGGGAACGACAAATCGCCAAGGACGCTTCGAAAACGCCGCGAAATCTAAACGACCACTGCAGGTTACGCTGAATCGTAATGCTTGGCGACTTCAGGCCAATTCACCACATTCCACCACGCTTTCAGATAATCGGGCCGCCGATTCTGATAGTTGAGGTAGTAAGCGTGTTCCCAAACATCGACGCCGAGGATCGGTTTGTTGCCGTTCATAAGCGGACTGTCCTGGTTCGGTGTCGACATGATTTCGAGCTTGCCGCCTTTTTTGATCAACCAAGCCCAACCGCTGCCAAACCGCTTCACACCGGCATCGGCGAATTTTTCCTTGAACGCATCGAAACTGCCGAAGGTAGATTTAATATCGTCGGCGAGTTTTCCTGACGGTTCGCCGCCCGCTTTCGGTCCCATGATTGTCCAAAAGAACGAATGGTTGGCGTGACCGCCTCCATTGTTCCGAACTGCCGTGCGAATATCTTCCGGCACTGCGCTTAAATCGCTGATTAAATCCTCGATCGATTTGTTTTCGAGATCGGCTTTGCCTTTGATCGCGTTGTTCAGGTTAGTGATGTAGGCCTGATGATGCTTCGAGTGATGAATTTCCATCGTGCGCGCATCGATATGGGGCTCGAGCGCGTCGTATGCGTAAGGTAATTTCGGTAATTCGTAGGGCATATCCTACTCTCTGCGCGAATGGCGACGCGTCAATCGCCGCGCCAATCAGAAATTAGCGGCAGTGATAAAAACTCGGCGCGTGATCGCGACGGTTGCGATAATTCACATATGTCGCCAGCGCGAGGAGCGGGAAATTCTGGCGATACATGTCGTATTTCAAATAGAAGACGCGCGGAAATCCAGTGCCGGTGATCTGCGGTTCCACCCATGCGCCATCATCTTTTTGCGTCGCCAGCAAATAGCGCAAACCGCGCTGCACACTGGGCCGATCCAGATCGCCGCAAGCGCACAATCCCATCACTGCCCACGCTGTTTGGGAGGCGGTGCTTTCCCCTGTCCCCTTGCATGACAGATCTTCGTACGAGGCACACGTTTCGCCCCAGCCACCGTCATCGTTCTGACAACTCTCAAGCCAGTCACGGCCGCGCAAAATCCAATCCTGCGTCATGTTCTCGCCGATCGCGCGCAGACCGCGCAACACCTGCCACGTACCGTAAATGTAATTCACGCCCCAGCGTCCGTACCACGATCCGTCGGCATCCTGCGTCTCAATCAAATATCGAATCGCGCGTCGCACACATTTCGCCCGGCGATCAAACCCGATGTAACCAAACAATTCGAGCGTGCGCGCCGTCAGATCGCTGCATGTCGGATCGAGAATCGCATTGTGATCGGCGAACGGCATATCTTCGAGCCACGGCGTCGTCACTTCTTTATCGAACGCCGCCCAGCCGCCATCGTGACATTGAAAACTCAGCTGCCATTTGATTGCGCGTTCGAACAATTGCGCGAGCTCGCCCTCATTCGGCGGGCGGACAAGACGGAGTCCCATTAGCACCATCGCGGTGTCGTCGGTGTCGGGATAATAAACGTTGTTGTATTCGAAGGCCCAACCGCTCGCTTCCGGATGCGGATTGTTCACCGTCCAATCACCGCGAATTCGTACTTCCTTTTCCACCAGCCACTCCGCTGCTTTTTTCAAAGCGGGATGATCGGCCGGCAATCCGGATTCGCCGAGCGCGATGATATTGATCGCCGTATCCCAGACCGGCGAGAGACACGGCTGAATCCGAAAATCTTCCGGATCGTCAACAAACAGGCCTTCAAAATCTTTCGCCGCTTTTTTGTAAATTGGATCGTCGATCGAATAACCGAGAGCGCGCAATGCGATCATGCAATTGAGCATCGCCGGAAAAACCGTCGCAAGCCCATCGCTGCCTTCGCCAATACGTTCGAGCATCCAACGCTCCGCTTCTTCAAGGGCGCGCTTCCGCATGGGGCGAAGACCAAGCGGATGAATGAATTTCAAAACATCGTCGGCGCGCAGAAATAAATTGCGCCAGGTCCAAAAGCGCTGGCTTCGCGGTAATCGGAAATCCTTATGCTCGGTGCCGAGCGGATAAAGCTCGTGCAGTTGTTTCATGCCGGGCAATTCGCGCGTCGGCTTGAAATGATTAATGATCGCGAGCGGAATCAACATCGCCCGGCTCCAGGACGACATTTTGTAGATGTGAAACGGCGCCCATTTCGGCAGCAGAATCATTTCCACCGGAATCGTCGGCAAATATTGCCAGGGGAATTGACCGAGCAGCGCGAGATAAAGTTTGCTGAATGTGTTCATGCCCGGGATTCCACCCAGCCGCATGATGTTGGCGCGCGCTTCGCGCATGAATGGAATATCGGGCGAATGGCCCGCGAGCTTCAGCGCGAAGTAAGCTTTGACCGACGCGTTGATCTCGCTCGGGCCGCCATAATAAATATTCCAGCCGCCATCGCGTAGTTGCCGCTTGAGAATGTGGCGAACGCATCGCTCCTGCAGGTTGTGATCGACTTCGCCTAACCAGTGCATGAAGAGCACGTAATCGGAGCAAAGCGTGCTATCGACCAGCAGTTCGCCAACCCAATGACCATCGGGCTTCTGCTGTCGCAGCAAATTTTCCTGAGCGCTCGAGATAGCCTGCGCGATTTCCGCATCGACTGCGGAGTACGCAGTTTCCCGATTAGGAATAGCGCTCGGTAACGCGATGACCTTCGCGGCAGGATTCGCCATGGAATCTTAGGATGCTTGCGCGGTTAATTCCGCTTTCTGCCCCGTGAGATGCCCGTTTCCCGAAGTGACGCCGTTGTATGCCGCAATCTCGTTACCGCGTCCGCGACGGTGCGGTTTGCGACCAAAATTGAACTTCACCGTCTTCCAAGTATCGCCGGGTTTTGCCTGCAACCCGAGGCTGGCGGTCGGCTCGTACCCGCAATGCGTCATGCAATTCTCACAGCGCGGATCACGCGCCACACCCTCGACCACGCCATATTTTTCCCACTGCACTTTCTCGAGCATTTCCACGTAGGTTTTGTAATGGCCGTCGGTCCCGACCTTGTCGGTCATGAAATAGCAGGGCGCTTTCCAGCCGAGCATATTGCGTGTTGGGATCGCCCAGGCTGAGCAGGTCAGGTCACGTTTGCCCGCGAGAAATTCGAAATAAACCGGCGTGCCGAAAAGCGTGTAATCCTTCATCCACTTTTCGATGCGGCTGAATTTTTCCACCGTCGCTTTGCGCGTGAGGAAGAAATTTTCCGGCTGCAGATTCAGGCGCGAGATCATGTCGCGCTTGGCCGCATCGTAATCATATCCCGGCGTAATGGTGTGACCATCGACTCCAAGATCCGCGAGGAAATCGAACATCTGCTCGATTTCATCGACGTCGGTTTCTTTGTAAACAGTCGTGTTCGTCGCGACCTGATACCCGAGGCGTTTCGCCATCTTGATCGCGAGCACGCATTCCTTGAAAACGCCTTCGCGTTCAACAATCAGGTCATGCGTCCGCTCGAGACCGTCGAGGTGCACGTTCCAATACATCCATCGGCTCGGCCCGATTGTCGGTTTCGTCGCATCCTTCGGACCTTTGCGAATATCCGCCGCGTCCTTGTCATTCATCACTCCGGCAGCGGTGAGCTCTTTGATCTTTTCTTCAACGAAATCCGGACGCTTGAGATTTTCCACGGCAAGCCATTCGCGCATTTTCTTGCGCATGAACATCGCGTTCGTGCAGATGTAAACGATTCGCTTCTGATCGAGTAATCCTTTCACCATCGCTTCGATCTGCGGGTGAATGAGGGGTTCGCCACCACAGACGGAAACCATCGGCGCGTTGCACTCCGTAGCCGCGCCGAGACAATCCTCCAAGCTCATCATGTCCTTGAGCGAGGTGGAATATTCGCGGATCCGACCGCAGCCAGTGCAGGTCAGATTGCAGGTGTGCAGCGGCTCCAACTGTAGAACCGTCGCAAATTTCTCCGTTCGGCGGAGCTTGTGGGTGATAATGTACGCGGCGATTTTAGTCGTCAGCGCGAGAGGAAATCTCATAAAGGGCAGAATTGTAACGTGGGTGCACTAGGTGTCAACAGAAGGGCCGTCGGCCCTGAGACGCGGTGTTGAGTAACATTCTACAAGATGAATACGCAGAAGTCATCAGAAACGGTCGCAGTGATCGGGGCCTCTCCCAAGCCCGATCGGTACGCCTTTAAAGCGGTGGAGCTTTTGCAAGCCTATGGCCACAAACCAATTCCCGTCAATCCGGCGTTTGAGGAAGTTTTGGGCGAAAAATGTTATCCAAATATTTCCGCGGCACCACAACCGATCGAGACGGTTACACTTTATCTCCGTTCAGCGCGTTCGAATCCCTTGATCGACGAAATTCTCTCGATCAAACCGCGCCGCATCATCATGAATCCCGGCGCCGAAAACGAAACACTCGCGGAGAAAGCGCGCGCTCGCGACATAGAAGTGATTGAAGGCTGCACTCTCGTGATGCTGCGTACCGGCACATTCTAAAATGTGGGAGTGGCCTCAGCGCCCCGACTCTTCCCACAATCGCGGCGCTAAGGTCGCTCCCACATTGGATCACGCGCCCTGCCAACCGCGCCGAATTAAACTGATCGCGATCGCAGCCAGCAACAACGCGATCAATTTTGAAACGCCACGCAAACCCTGCCTTCCCATCAAACGCGTAAAACGCTCCGCGTTGCAAAGCGCAATCGCGACCAGTCCAAGATTTATCAGCAACGCCACAAGTGTGAACAGAATTCCGACCGAATCGATTAAGATCAGTAGCGCAGTCAACAGAGCAGGCCCGGCAATAAGCGGCATACCCAACGGCACAACGCCGAATTCATCACCGCCACCACGATCGCTTTGCCCGAATCCGACCAGTTCTCTCACCGCGAGGCAAAGAAGAATCAAGCCGCCCGCCACCTGAAAATCTTTCACCGTGATTCCGAGCGCGGCAAAAATGATCTTACCGAGAAAAATGAAACCAATCGAAACGCAGAGACCGGTAAAAATGCCGAGCATCGCCTGATGTTTCCGATCCTCCGCCGGACTGCTCGTGCCCAACCCCGCGAAAATCGCCACCAGCCCGATGGGATCGATCGCGACAAAAAGCGGAATGAACGCGAGCAGAAATTTCTGAAGATATTGCTGCACGCCGATTCTTTTCGCACGTCGCAGGCGCTTTCGTAAAGCCGCGATTCCGCTTTACCGATTTCTCCTCCTCCAACAATCTTCGTCACTCACATTGTCCTAATGAAATCCCTCTTCATTTGTTTCTTGTTCAGTATTTTTACCTTACCGCTTTTCGCGAGCGAAATCAAAACAGTTGATGACTTTCGCGCCGCGGCGGAGAAATCGAACGCGATCCTTACCATTCCTGATTGGCCACAAACGCCGGAAGCTGTCGATGCGATGACGAAAGATGCGATCGGCCAAGCGAACGCCGGCCTCGACGCCATCGGTAAACAGGACCTGGGCAAAGTGAGCTTAAAAAACACGGTCGTTGCGCTGGATGATCTCAACTACGCAGTAATACTTTCGGCGAATAAAGCGGTCGTCATTAAGGAATCGCACACCTCTCAGGCAATGCGCACGGCCGCGGAAAATGCGGTGAAAGTTTTCCAGGATTTTGCTGTCTCCATCGATTATCGCGAAGACGTTTATAAAGCGATGAAGGCTTTCGCCGACACGCAGCCGAAATTATCCGGCGAAGATCTGAAGCTTTTTAATGAAACAATGCGCGATTACCGGCGCGCCGGGCTGACTTTGCCGCCGGAGAAACGCAAAGAGGTCGAACAATTGCGCAAGCAGCTTTCGAAGTTCGGCACAGATTTCGAATCCAACATCGTCGGGGCCAAGGCGCCGGTGATCTTCACCAAAGTCGAACTCGACGGTGTGCCCGAAAGTTTTCTTTCCGCGCCGGGAGTCAAAACCGGCGACGATGCTTACACGGTGATGGCAAACATTACATGGCACTTTATTACCGTGGAAGAGAACGCGAAGAGCGAAACGACGCGCAAAAAACTTTACGTCATTCACGATTCGATTGCGAAAGACACGAATGTCCCGGTGTTGAATCAGATGCTCGATTTGCGCAACAAAATCGCGCTCCGCCTCGGCTACAAATCGTGGGACGATTTCCAGACCGAAATCAAAATGGCCAAGACCGGCGCCGGCGCGAAATCATACATCGACAATCTGATCAGCGGCATTCAGCCGAAATTCGATGCGGAAATTTCCGAGATGCAAAAGTTGAAAGCCGCCGACACCAAAGATCCTAGCGCAAAAATCGATGTCTGGGATTGGCGCTACTATCAAAATCAAATCAACAAACAAAAATATACCGTCGATAAGGAAGCGTTACGCGTCTATTTCCCGTTCCAAAAAGTTCTCGATGGCATGTTCGTCATCTACCAAAACATCTTCGGATTGAAGTTTGAAAAAATCACTGCGTCCTACAAATGGGTCGACGATTTGCAACTTTACCTCGTGACCGATTCGAGCACGAGCGAGCCGCTCGGCATGTTCTATCTGGATATGTTTCCGCGCGACGGGAAGTTCAATCACTTCGCGCAATTCAACATCATCGATGGAAAACTCTTGCCTAACGGAAAATACCAACGCCCGACGGTAGTTCTGCTGTGTAACTTCCCGCCGCCGAGCGCGGACAAGTCATCGTTAATGACGCATACCGATGTTGAAACTTTGTTTCACGAATTCGGACACGCGCTTCATTCCATTGTCACGCGCGCAAAATACGGACGCTTTGCCGGTTCGAATGTGCCGGGCGATTTCGTCGAGGCGCCTTCGCAAATGTTACAGAACTGGGTTTGGGATAAAAAAGTGCTCGATACTTTCGCGGCCGATTATCGTGATCCTTCAAAAAAAATTCCCGCTGAGATCATTCAGAAAATGAACGACGCGAAACTTGCCGATGCCGGCGCTCTTTATCGGCGGCAGTTTGCTCTGGCCTCGCTCGATCTCGCTTTGCACGACCAGCATCCTGAAAACGCGCCATACGATTGCGTGGGAATTTCGAATTCTGTTCTCGAGAAAGTTTTTCTGCCGATCGATCCCAGCACGACCATGGTCACTTTTTTCGGACATCTGAACGGTTACGATGCCGGCTATTATGGTTACGCCTGGGCCGATGCGATTGCGGCTGACATGGCGACCGTTTTCGAGAAAGCGAAGAACGGCTATTTCGATCGGCAAGCCGGTTTGAAATTGCGTCGTGAAATTTACGAACAAGGCAATGCGCGCGACGTTTCGTTTTCGATCGAGAAATTTCTCGGCCGCAAACAATCGATCCAGCCATTCCTGAAACGAATTGGGATCGGCGGGAAAGAAAATAAACCGCACGGCCAACCGACGAACGAAAATCCCTAGGAAATTAGGGCCATCGTGTAGTCAGGTAACGGGGCGACAAACATTTGTCATTCCGGTCGAAGTCGAGGAATCTCTCACTTCAACCCTTTGATATGAAATCCACCGCTTACTTTTTTTTCGCCCTAACTCTCACGCTCATGTTTAGCTCATTCACCGCGAACGGTTCCAATTTACCGCCGAAATCCGCTCTCGACACAATCACGGGCGATGGACTTCTCCGTCACATCAAAGTGCTTTCTTCCGATGAGTTCGAAGGCCGCGCGCCTGGATCAAAAGGCGAAGAGCTTTCGATCAAATACATCGCGGAACAGTTTAAGTCGTTAGGCTTAAAACCCGGCAATCCAGACGGCACTTACATGCAGGAGGTTCCCCTCGCGGGAATCAAGAGCGAGCCGACCGCTTCGTTTACCGTGAAGGATCAAACTACTTCGCTCAAATTTCCGGACGATTACGTCGCATCGAGCGCGCGTCTCCAATCGGAAATCGATGTGAAAGATTCCGATATCGTCTTTGTCGGTTACGGCATCGTCGCGCCGGAATATGGCTGGAACGACTACAAAGGCGTCGATGTGAAAGGCAAAACGATCCTGATGTTAATCAATGATCCGCCTATTCCCGATTCGAGCGATTCATCGAAGCTCGACGACAAAATGTTCAAAGGAAAAGCGATGACCTACTACGGTCGCTGGACATACAAGTACGAGATTGCGGCGGAGAAAGGTGCGGCAGCTGCGATCATTATTCATGAAACGGTGCCGGCGGCATATCCCTACGCGGTCGTGCGCACGAGCTGGGCGAAGGAAAATTTTGAGCTCGATAACCTAAACAAAAACATGGATGCGGTGCAGGTTCGTTCCTGGATCACGCTTGATGTCGCGAAGAAATTGTTGAGCGATTGTGGGCAGGATTTCGAGGCGCTGAAGAAATCGGCCCTGAGCAAAGATTTCCGGCCAGTCGCGCTCGACGCGAAAGCTAATTTCGCGATCAAGCAGGATGTGCGCTCCTTCAAATCACACAATGTCATTGGAAAACTCGAAGGCACCGATCCCAAGTTGGGAAATGAATACGTCATCTTCAGCGCCCATTGGGATCATCTCGGCAAACATTCCGAGCTAAAGGGCGACCAGATTTTCAATGGCGCGGTGGATAATGCATCAGGTGACGCTGGCGTGATCGAGCTCGCGCGCGCGTTCACCAAAGCAAAAACGAAAAGATCGCTTCTCTTTTTATCGACGACGGCGGAAGAGGCCGGCTTGCTCGGTGCAAAGTATTATGCACAACACCCGCTCTACCCGCTCAAGAATACGCTTGCCGATATCAACATCGATGAACTCAACGTCTGGGGAAAAGCGCGCGATATTCAGGATACCAGTTTTGGTTTTTCAACTTTGGACGACATGCTCGCGGATGCAGCAAAACGGATGGGCCGCACCGCAGTTCCGAATCCGCGGCCGGAGAAAGGAAGTATTTATCGCGCCGATAATTTCGAATTCTCCAAAGTCGGTTTGCCGTCGCTCTACATCGGACCTGGCGAGCATTTACTTTCGCGCGCGGACAACGCTTCTCTGCGATCCGATGAATTCGACCTGAAAGATTATCACCAGGTTTCCGACGAGATTCATCCCGATTGGGATTTATCCGGAGCTGCGCAGGATGTGCAGTTGCTCTTTGAAGTCGGTTATCAGGTCGCCAATGGCGACAAATATCCCGAATGGAAAGCGGGCAATGAATTCAAATCGAAACGGGATGAAATGATGGCAAAATAAAACTGATCATGTGCCGAAACATTAAAACTCTGCATAACTTCCAACCGCCCGCGACCGACGAAGAAATCCGCGCGTCGTCTTTGCAATTCGTTCGAAAGCTGAGCGGTTTCACGAAACCGTCGAGTGCGAATGAAGCTGCTTTCCATCGCGCGGTGGAACAGGTGACGAAAACGGCGAAGGAGCTGCTTGATTCGCTGGTCACGAACGCGCCGGCGCGTAATCGTGAATCAGAAGCGGCAAAAGCCCGAGCGCGATTTCAAAAAGCAGCCGCGAGAAGTCGAAGTTCCGAGCCGCACCGTCACGCCGTCGCCTGACGAAAAGCGGTCAGAAAAGTTTCCATCTCGGATTTTTTCCCGATCGTGACCCGCATGTGATTGGGAAGCGCAGGGAACAAGCGGCCGACCTGCACGTTGCGTTGTTTCATCGCCTGAATCAGCGGAACGACCGGGCGTTTTACGCCGATCATGATGAAGTTCGCCTGCGACGGAATCGATTGGTAACCCATGGAATTAAGTTCACCAGTCGCAAAAATTTTCGCTTCGCTAATGAGGCGAGTTCCGTTTTCGACTTGAGCTGGATCGTTGAGACTCGCGAGCGCGGCGGTGATGGCGAGAATGTTGACGCTGTCCCACGGTTCATGCGGACGCATGCGCTCGATCGTTTCCCGTTGCGCCACACAATAACCGCAGCGCAATCCCGCCATGCCGTAAACTTTTGAGAACGTCCGCGCGACAATCAGATTCGGATGATCCTTGATGAGCGGAATCACGCTCTCAAAATCCGGGCTGTCGGCGTAGTGGCAGTAAGCTTCGTCCACCAAGATCATCGTTTTCCGCGAAGCCTTTTCGATGAATTCGCGAAGCGCATTCTTCGGCGTGATGCTCGCCGTCGGATTGTTCGGATTACAAACGTAAATGAGACCATCCTTCGCGGCGGCGGCCATCTTCGGCAGGTCGTGAGCGAAATTGCTCGTGAGCGGAACTTTTATAACCTTCGCGCCATTTACCTGCGCCTGTTCTAGGATCGCTTCGAAGGTCGGATCGGCTGCGATCATTGTGCCATGCTTCGGCCCGGTAAACGTCTCCGCACAAAGCTTGAGGATTTCGCTCGAACCGTCGCCGAGCAGGATTTGATTGCGATCGACGCCATTAAGTTTCGCTAACGCATCGATCAATTCGTCGACATGTTCGTCGGGATAACGACAGGACAGACCAAAGGCGTCGCTCATTGCCTTGAGCGCCTTGATCGAAGGGCCGTAGGGATTTTCATTCGAACTCAACCGCACCACGTTCGTGCTCGCGGCCTCGCCGGATGGTTCGGCTGCAAAAGAGAGAACCGGGCGGGCGACAACGCAGGCCGCGCTTACGCCTAACAAGTGGGCAAATTGACGACGAGAAATAGAAACTGTTTTCATTGGATTTTTTCAGAGCCTCCTCAGATCAATTCATAGGTTGAACTCCGAGCAAGAGCCAGATTGAATTGCACGCGAAGGAACCGGTAGATGCGATAGTCGAGATGTCTTTAAATTCCGCGAATGAATTTACCCATTCCTGTTATCAGCGTGTTGGTTGGAGTCGCCTTGCTGCTTTTTGGCCGCAAAGTTTTCTGGCTGCTCGTGGCCGCGGTGGGATTTGCCGCCGGCGTCAAACTCGCGCCCTCGCTCGTGCATGAACCGTCGCAGCTTCTGGTCATTACAGCGGCGCTCGTTCTCGGATTCGTTGGCGCGTTGCTGGCGTTGTTTCTGCAGAAATTCGCCATCGCAGTAGTTGGATTTGTTGCCGGCGGGCGCCTGGCGGTGGCAATCATGGCCGCTTTTGCCGTTCAACATGAAACGACTTTTACACTCACGTTTATCATTGGTGGAATCGTAGGCGGATTGCTTTTTCTTTTCCTCTTTGATTGGGCGCTCATTTTTCTTTCGTCGATCGTTGGCGCTTACCTGATTCTGAGCGCTGTCACTCTGCCGCAAGCCGGCGCAGCGATTGCGTTTGTCGTCATCACGATTGTTGGCGTGTTTGTTCAGGCGGGATTGAATCGCAGAAGCAGTGTGCGTGGTTAAGCTGGTAGGGACGGACCGCCGGGCCGTCCGGGGCCGATCGCGGCGCGCGCGGCGATCGCGCCCTACCAAGTTGTTTCGGTGCCCCGAACCAGAACGCGCGATCCCGCGCGCCTCAGACTAATGCCGGAAATGGCGAATACCGGTGAAGATCATCGCCATGTCGCGCTCATCTGCGGCAGCGATGACTTCGGGATCGCGAACGGAGCCGCCGGGCTGGATGGCGCACGTCGCGCCGGCATCAGCCGCGGCGAGCAAGCCGTCGGGAAACGGAAAGAAGGCATCGCTCGCAACGGCGCTTCCATAAAGCGAAAGGCCCGCCTCACTCGCTTTCCATACCGCGATGCGCGATGCATCGACGCGCGACATTTGCCCCGCACCGATTCCAAGAGTGCGATCGCTATCGGCGTAGACGATGGCATTTGATTTCACGTGTTTCACCACGCGCCAGCCAAATCGCATCGCTGCCAATTCATGCTCGTTAGGCGGCCGCTTCGTCACGACTTTGCTCTCCCAATCTTTCAGGTCGTCGACCGCGTCGCGATCCTGCACCAAAACACCACCGCAAACAGAGCGTATGTCCATTTCCGGCTCGGCTTCTGGCAGCGGCGGAAGCAGACGGATGAGACGCAGATTTTTTTTCTTTTGTAAAAGCGCGCGGGCGTCCCCTTCGAATTCGGGCGCGATAATTACTTCGCTGAAAATTTCGCTAATCGCTTTCGCCAGCGGTTCGGTGACAGCCCGATTACAAACAATGACACCGCCAAACGGCGCTTGTTTGTCCGTCGCGAATGCTTTTTCCCAAGCTTCATGCAAATCGAGATCGGTGCCGACACCGCACGGATTCGTGTGCTTGAGAATGGCGACGGTCGGCTCGCGAAAATCCCGGATGAGATTCGTGGCGGCGCTGATGTCCAGGATGTTGTTAAAGGAAAGTTCCTTGCCGTGAATTTTTTCGAAACACGCATCGAAGTTGCCGTAGAGCGCAGCGGTTTGATGCGGATTTTCGCCGTAACGCAGACGAGTGGCGAGCGGAAGTGAAAGCGAGAACGACGCGTCGGTTGTCTGCTCCTGATTCAGAAAATTCGCGATCGCCCGATCGTAGACGGAAGTTTTGATGAATGCTTTGATCGCGAGGCGCTCGCGCAATTTCAGAGTCGTCTCGCCATCGTGATCGCGAATATTTTCCAGGACTTCATCGTAATCCGCCGGATCGACCACGACCGTAACGGATTCGTAATTCTTCGCCGCGCTCCGAATCATGGAAGGTCCACCGATATCGATCTGCTCGATCGCTTCCGCGAGCGTGACGTTCGGCTTCGCGATCGTTTCTTCGAACGGATATAAATTAACGACAACGAGATCGATCGGTTGAAAACCTTGCTCGCGCGCTTCCGCCTCGTGTTTGGGATTACCTCGTTTGTAAAGCAGGCCGCCGTGCACACGCGGGTGCAACGTTTTCACCCGACCTTCGAGCACTTCGGGGTAATCGGTGAAATTGGAAATTTCGCGCACGGGAATTTTTTCTTTGCGCAGCAGTGCGGCGGTGCCTCCCGTAGAAATGATATCGATTCCCCTGGCCTCAAGCGCACGTGCCAAGGCAGCGACACCGCTTTTGTCGGAAACGGAAATGAGAGCGCGCGCGATTTTCATCGGGAATTCAAAAGTTAAAAACGACTGACGTTTTTTAACGCTTCACCAACTCAACGATCCAGAATGACGTGCTTCGCCATCGGGTACAAAACCGGGCAGCAACCGATCGTTTCGCAGAATGCTTTGCTGAAATGACTGAGACTGGAATAACCGACTTCGGTCGCGGCTTCCGTCACGTTGTAACGGCCGCTGCGCAAAAGTTCTGCGGCGCGTTCCATGCGCAGATTGCGCAGGTACTGCGGAATCGTCAGTCCTACTTCGCGCGAGAAACTCCGGCTCAAATAAAACGGACTGCAACCCACTTCCTGCCCGAGCACTTCGAGTGCCGGCGGATTCGCCAGATCGCGCGCGAGCAACTCCTTGGTCCGCTCGACTCGATCACGCGCCACTTGCTTCTGGCGCATGCAAAAAAATTCCGGATCCTTGGGAACGAAAAGAAAATGCGCCATGAGCTCGAGCGCTTTGCTTTGATACCAGAGAATCTGCGCAGCTTTCGGAACGGGCGGTTGCGCGAGCGTGGCGACAACGTCGCGTTGCTGCACCGACATCGGCCGCGGTTGCGAAACGACTGCCTGTTCTTTCCGCGGAAAAACGGCCGCACGCATTTGCGGATCGAGATCGCCTTCGCAATGCTCGAGCTGCTTTTGCAAATGTTCACGCGAAAATTCCAGGGTGACGAAGCGATGGCGATCGTTTCCCTCGCGCGTGGCGACGAGCGGATCTTCGCCTAACGAGTAATAACCACCCATGCCGGCAAGATAATCGCCCCGATTCTGTTTTTGATGACTCACCGCGCCGCGTCCCTCGAGGTTGAGACAAAACTCGATGCTGCGCGGACGAAAACTGCATCCCCAATCGAGGGCCTGGTCCGTCCGGAATTCATGCCACTCGACGCTGACACCGAGCCGATCGAAATCCCCGTAAAGCTGACGCCAGCCATTCGGCACTCCACACCATGAAGTTGTCCCCTCAGTTTTCGCCATTGCGCGTTTTAATTACGAAGCTAGCCGCGAGAATGCAAGATTGGTTTCTTCTCTTCGAGCGCAGCGCGGTCCCATTTCGCGAGCGTGGAGGCAGCATCGTAGGTGCTTTGCGCAAACTGCAAGAGCGCTTCATCAGAAGATGAGGCGGTGCGAACGGAATCGTAAGGCAATGTCCATTCGTGCAATTGCGCATGATAGGAAGCGCCCGCCGGATTGATTTTCGCCTCGGCGAATCCAGCTGGTTCCGGATAAGCATAAGAATAAAAAATCGGCGTTGGGATCGCGGCGTTACCCGGCCAAAATCCGAGACTGCTCACTTCCTGCGAATAGGCTTCGCGCGTCACGGCATCGGGTAGATGCGGAATACCGCCCGGATGCGGTGGCGCGGGGCGACCCGAAAATCGCGTGACCGCGAGATCGAAGCTCCCCCAGAAAAAGTGTACCGGACTGCATTTGCCGCAAAAGCCAGCGCGGAATTTTTTGAAAACGCAATCTGCCTGCACAAGCACACGCCAAAAACGATTCGCGTATTCCGCGTCGTAAGCGCGATGCTGCTGATCCTGATCGAATGGGATTCCATCCGGGATCTCGTTAGGCACGAGATTGATTTTTACCGGAATCCCAATCTCACGCAGCTCACCGGTGAGCTCGCGATAAAAATCGGCCACGCTTTTTGGCTGCAGTTTTAAGGAACGCTGCGCGCCATCGCTCGCCAGAATGAGCAGATCGTGATCGATAAAATCGAATTGAATTTCAAACGTGCGCGAGCCGTACGGAATCGGTGAAGTCGCTAGGCCGCGCGAAGTCAGGTAAAGCGCGACGTGCCAGGAATGATTCGTCCACGGCGTGAATTCCATCCGGATCTTGCCCACGATTTGCGTCCACATGTGCAACGTCGCAGCGGTATCCGCCCATTCCTGAAACGGCAATGCCGGCCAATCACTTTCGTTAGGCGTTGCCATAGTCGCAGCTCAATCCCCCTCGTCGTCGTCCTGCGATGGTCCGCCGCGAATAAAATCGGCGAACGATCGGCGCACACCTTGAAACGTATCTCGCGCATCGTCCCTGACCTGGCGGAACCAATGCTTGAGCTTACGCTTGACGAAATTCTCGTCGTTGGGATTTCCTTCGCCTTCATCGGCGTCTGCATCGCGGTCCGCGTCCTGCGCGTTTACCACCTGATTCATCGGCGCACCGTTAAACATTCCTTCTGTGCGCGTTACCGTTCCCTGATTCGCCCCGATGTAAATCGTGCCAACGGGCCGGCGCGACTCGTTTTGCAAAGTCACGATCCAGATGGGCTCGCCGCCTTCATCCGTGCGCAAAGTGTAAGTAACCGTTTGAAAAGGCGTATTCGATTTTTCCGCCGTACGACTGGCAACGGTGTAGGCGCCGCTTGAGTCGAGATTCAAATGCGAAGTGTTAATCGTAGCGCCTTCGGTCGATCCAACAATCGTGCGCAACGGTGTTCGTTCGGAAACAACACGGCCGCGCGCAACTTCAATTTCCCGCACGCCGCCGCGGGCATGTTTGTCGACAAGAAGAATCTTCCACGTCTCGGGCTGCGGCGTTCCGTTCGTCCCCGTGATGGAGATTACGTGATTGACCGCCTCACGATTCAGCTTCGTGCCGACAATGCGCAGGGCGTTGTAAGCGGTTCCGCTCTCCTGCGCCAATGCTGTCGAAGCGAGCAGCATGCAGACGCAAAAGAATTTCTTCATGCTCAAACTGAACAGTGCTTTTTTCCGGCTGTCCAACTTGTTCTGAAATGTCTGCGACGATTCGTGATGGGATTAACAAAAAAAGGTTCTCCGCTCGCACGCGGTTGGCTACAACGATGATTGCAAAGAAGAGCGCCCGACATGAGTGCTTGGACGAACACTCCACTTTGCCCAGTGTGAGTTGTCCTTGTGGATGAAACGAAAGATTGAATTCTCCAGCCACACCGCGAACCTCGCGCTGATGCGCAAATTCGTGCGCGATTTCCTTGCCTCGTTTCCATTCTCGGACAAGCAGCGCACGCTCATGATTCTCGGCGTGGATGAGGCTTGCACGAATATCATCCGGCACGCTTACGAATTGCGTGACGATCAATTGATTGCGCTGTCCCTCGAGGGCTTGAAACGTTGCGTGCGAATGCGTGTGCGGGATTTCGGTAAACAAACGCCGCGGCAAGCCATGGCCGGTCGTCCGCACGAGATGATCAAACCCGGCGGACTCGGGTTGCATTTGATCTGCAATGCCTTCGATAAAGTCGATTACGTTTTGCGAAAACGCGGTACCGAATTGGTGCTGACAAAGAACCTCGAGAATAGGAACGTAGTTTCTGGGTAGCGCACGCGTCTCGCGTGTTGGTTTCGGCGTCCCGCCCGAAACGATCTTCCGTAAGGACGAAATCGCGTTTGCTCGCGACAAGTTTGAGAAAGTCCGCGATCGCGAGGACGTGATCGCCAACACGCGAGACGCGTGCGCTACCCAGAAAAATCCGATTCCAACCGTGCGTAGTATTCGTTCCGATGTTATGAAAGCTTCGCAAATCATGAACGCGCCTGAATCCGATCCGGCATTCGAAGTTTCGCTGCGTCCGCCGATGTTCAGCGAGTTCACCGGCCAGGTGAAAGTTTGCGAACGACTGGAGCTTTTGGTCGAAGCAGCGAAGAAGCGCGGCGACGTTCTTGAACACATTTTATTAAGCGGACCGCCCGGCCTCGGTAAGACGACGCTCGCGCACATCATCGCCAACGCGATGAGCGTAAACATCAAGAACACGAGCGGACCAGTGATTGAAAAAGCGGGCGAGCTCGCGGGATTGCTCACCAGTTTGGAAAAAGGCGATGTCCTTTTTATCGATGAGATCCATCGGCTCCAACCGACGATCGAGGAATATCTCTACCCGGCGATGGAGGATTACCGGCTCGATATCATCATCGACCAAGGGCCGCAGGCGCGCAGTCTGCGTTTGCAATTACCGAAGTTCACTTTGATCGGCGCAACGACGCGCGCGGGAATGGTGAGCGCACCATTGCGTTCGCGTTTCGGGATGACGGCGCGATTGGATTACTACAACGCGGACGAGATGCAGAAAATCATTGTGCGCAGCGCCGGTTTGTTAGGCGTGGAGATCGATGCACAAGGCGCGGTGGAAGTGGCGACGCGTTCGCGCGGCACGCCACGCACAGCGAATAATCTGCTGCGCTGGGTGCGCGATTACGTGCAGGTCAAAGCGGACGGAAAAATAACGGCTGATCTCGCGGACCGCGCTCTGACGATGCTCGAGATCGATCGCGATGGCTTCGATCAATGGGACAAGCGCATCATCGAAACACTGATCCACAAATTTAACGGCGGCCCGGTGGGATTAAGTTCACTTGCCGTCGCCATCGGCGAAGAAGCGGGCACACTCGAAGAAGTGAACGAGCCGTATTTGATCATGGAAGGTTACATTAAACGAACGCCGCAAGGTCGCGTTGCGATGCCGAACGCGTATCGCAAACTTGGATTGAAAGTGCCGGGCGGGGCGCAGAACGATTTGTTCTGATGATGATGCGGCAAGGCAATAGTTCTGGGTGGGGCACGCGTCTCGCGTGTTGGCGGTAGCGTCCTCGCCATCGCGAACTTTCATAAAGATCGTTTCGGCGGGACGCCGAAAACCAACACGCGAGACGCGTGCGCTACCCAGACACCGGCGCTCTCTGCGGTTGTCATTCCGAGCGAAGTCGAGGAATCTCCCTTTGTCCGAGATGAAGTAAGAGATGTCTCCCGCCTTCGCTTTACTACGGCGCGGCGGGCGACTGCGCTCGACATGACAGGAATGGACGATCTGTTTCCAAAGGTTGCGAAAGTTCTCAGCGTTGCGGAACTCACGCGCTCGATTCGCGGTACGCTCGAAACAAAATTCGGCGCAGTTTGGGTGCAGGGCGAAGTCTCGAATTACAAACTGCATCCATCGGGCCATCAATATTTCACGCTCAAGGACCAACGAGCCCAAATCGCGTGTGTGATTTTCCGCAATGCGATGGCGCCGTTGCGCGTTCCGTTAACCGATGGCGCGCAGGTCCAAATTTATGGGAACGTTTCCGTTTTCGAAGCGCGCGGTCAGTACCAACTCAGTGTGCAAATTGTGCAGGCGCGCGGCGCCGGTTTATTGCAGGCGAAATTCGAAGCGCTAAAGCGAAAACTGGAAGCGGAAGGTTTATTCGACACAGCGCGGAAACGAGCGTTGCCGAAATTTCCAAAACATATCGGCATCATCACTTCATCGAGCGGCGCTGCGATTCGGGACATGCTCAATGTGTTGAAACGACGCGCACCGGCGGTGCACATTTTGATCAACCCGGTGCGTGTCCAAGGAATCGGGGCCGCGGCGGAGATCGCAACCGCGATCCGCGAATTCTCTGCGCCTAACGACTCCTGGCCTCCGCTCGATCTCATCGTTATCGCTCGCGGTGGCGGCAGCATCGAAGATCTCTGGGAGTTCAACGAAGAGATTGTCGCGCGCGCAATTTTTCACAGCGCCATTCCAATCGTCAGTGCCGTCGGCCACGAAATTGATTTCACGATTGCGGATTTCGTGGCCGACCTGCGCGCACCGACACCAAGCGCAGCCGCCGAATTAATTGTTCCCGATTTCATCGAAGTGAATCGTCGCATCGAGGAACTTGCCAGTTGTCTCGATCGTTGCTTGCGCAGCTTCCTCACGCATCAGCAAACTCGTTTACGATTCTTGTCGGAGCGTGCGCTCGCACGCGAATTGATCAAGCGCATCCGCGACGCTCAACAACAGGTCGATCTCACGCGGGAAAGTTTGCGGCGTGGTCTTCGCCAAAGTATTGGCGATGCCCGTGCGAGGTTGGCGAATTTCGCAGGCGTTATCAGATCGCGGAATCCACGACGCGAACTGATCGCACTGCGAAAGGGCTTCACCGATTTAGGAAAGCGTTTCCGCGCAGTTGCGCCACGATCCATCGAGCAGGCGCGTCAAAGATTCGCGCAGGTAGAAGGAATTCTGCGCGCGCTCGGACCGGAAGGGACCTTACGCCGCGGTTACAGCATTACCACGGACGGAGACGGCAAGATAATCCAATCCGTTAAACTCGTTAGGCCAAAAATGAAAATCCGTACTCGTGTGAGCGACGGAGAATTCAATTCGACCGCGAATTAACGTTTGCCGGGAGCGATCGTTATTCCGGGTTGAGAGCTGGATTGGCTGTTGCGTCCAACCAATTCGTATCCGCCTCGAAAAGGCTTTTCCCGGTGGCTGCACGCACGACGGTTTTCTTCACCGTATCGACCTTCATGATCTGGCCGCTCGCGTCGCAAAAAACGACAACCGCTTTTTTCGCCGCCCAAACGCCGCCCTTATTGGACTTGCTCGTATCGTAGTTCGGCACGGTGGCGCCGAAGCCGTCGGCTACCAAAGGGAAAGCCGGATTAGCCGTGTCGCTTAAACCGTTAATGTAAGCGTAATTATTTTCGCCGGCTTTAAGACTGTCGGTACGCGCTGCCGCTCCTGCCGCATCAATCTTGTTGTCAGGATTTGCCGGCGTCCACTTGGAACCGGAAACGACAAAAACATCCTCGCTCTGCAGATAATTTGGGAAGAGCCACCAGAATGCGTCGTTCGATTTGCTCGTGCCGGAAAGATCCGTCGCCGTGGCATAATCCAGTCCCGGCGCCTTGATCGGATAAGAGCCATTGTTGTCGGCGGCAAATTGTTTCAACGCCAAACCAATTTGCTTCGCATTGGAAAGATCCTTGGTCTGGTTCGCTCGTTCCTGAACGGTCGTGTAAGCGGGCAATGCAAAACTTGCCAGCACAGCGATGATAGTGATGACGACGAGAAGCTCGATGAGGGTAAAAGCAGCGATAGTTTTTTTCATGGGGTTAGCAGGTTGGACGGATCTTGCAAAACCAGCCCTTCGGGGTCAAGTCTCAACTGACTTTCCCGCTTCCCACTTAAAAGCGAGAGTCGCCAAAGGCGGAAGTTGAATGAGAATGGAATGGTCGCGCGCCATCCAGGTTTTCTCGTCGCTCTGCGCACCGCCGTAGTTCCCAACATTCCCACCGCCGTACGTTTCCGCATCGGTGTTGATCATCTCGCGATAAAATCCGGCGTGCGGCACACCGAGTCGATAATCATTTCGAACCATCGGAGTCGCGTTCACGATAAACACGATGACTTCGCCCTCTTCCGATTTGCGCAGGAACGAGACAACGCTGTTCTCGGAATCGTGAAAGTCGATCCACTCGAAACCGTCGTAGGTATCGTCCAAATTCCACAGCGCGGGCTCGCTTTTGTAGACGTAATTCAAATGCTGCACGAGCCGTCGCAGTCCGTCGTGACGCGGAAGGTTGAGCAGATCCCAATCAAGTTCGGCATCGTGATTCCATTCGCGCCACTGACCAAACTCGCAGCCCATGAAGAGCAACTTCTTGCCCGGATGTCCGTACATCCAGGCGAAAAACATGCGCAGATTCGCAAATTTCTGCCATTCGTCGCCGGGCATTTTCGTGATGAGCGAACCTTTGCCGTGCACCACTTCATCGTGACTGAGGACAAGAATGAAATGTTCCTGAAATGCGTAGATGAGCGAAAACGTGATGCTGCTGTGATGAAAGCGCCGAAAGATCGGATCGAGGCTCATGTAATCGAGGAAGTCGTGCATCCATCCCATGTTCCATTTCAAACCAAAGCCGAGGCCGCCGAGATAGGTCGGCCGGGAAACGCCGGGCCACGCGGTTGATTCCTCCGCGATTGTCATCACGCCGGGGAAACGTTCGTAACAAACTTCGTTCGTTCGTTTCAAAAAATAAACGGCATCGAGATTTTCGCGGCCGCCGAAAACATTCGGGATCCACTCGCCCGCTTTGCGCGAGTAATCGAGATAGAGCATGGACGCGACGGCATCCACGCGCAGTCCGTCGATGTGATATTGCTCGAGCCAGAAAAGCGCGTTTGCGATCAGGAAATTGCGCACTTCGTTGCGGCCAAAATTAAAAATGAGCGTGCCCCAATCCTGATGTTCGCCCTGGCGCGGATCCATGTGCTCGTAAAGATCGGTCCCATCAAATTCCGCCAAACCGTGCGCATCTTTCGGAAAATGCGCCGGCACCCAATCCATGATCACGCCGATCCCGCATTGATGGCAGCGATCGACAAAATGCCGGAACTCATCCGGATTTCCGAATCGACTGGTGGGCGCGTAATAATTTGTGACCTGATAACCCCATGAACCTTCAAAGGGATGTTCCGCCACCGGCAGCAATTCGAGGTGGGTGTAACCCATTTCCAGAACGTACGGGAGCAGCGTTTCAGCGAGCTCACGATAACTAAGGAAACGATCTTCCGTCGCGTGGCGCCGCCACGAACCGAGATGCACTTCGTAAATACTAAGCGGCGACCGATGCAAAGCTTTCGCGCGCCGCGCTTCCATCCATTCGTGATCGCTCCAACGGTAGCGATTCAAATCGTAGACGAGCGACGAGGTCTCGACTCCGTGCTGATTGAAAAAAGCGAACGGATCGCTTTTCAACAACAGCGCCCCCATTTGCGTGCGAATCTCGAACTTGTAATGCGCACCTTCTACAACGCCGGGCAAAAATAATTCCCACACACCGCTGCCGATGAGTTTGCGCATCGGATTTACGCGGCCATCCCAGCCGTTGAAATCGCCGACCACGCTGACGCGCTGCGCATTCGGCGCCCAGACGGCGAAATAAACGCCCTGCTCGTCACCGATCGTGCGCAACTGCGCGCCGAATTTTTTGTAGAGTTCGAGATGATTTCCCTCCGCAAAAAGATGCAGATCCACCTCGCCCATGATCGTGCCATAACAATACGGATCGTGCAGAGTGCGTTCCGATCCATCCCATCGCACCGCACGAACGCGGTAATCGCAATGGCGTTTTTCGCCGGGCAAAAGAGCCTGTAAAAATCCGTCGTTGTGGATTCGCTCCGCGGCGATTTCGCTGCCGGAAGGAAGAACGATCGCTATTTCACGCGCATCCGGCCGGAAAATGCGCACGACAAGATCATCACCAACGCGGTGCGGTCCGAGAATCCGGAATGGATCGGAATGCGTTCCTTTGATGAAGGTATCGAGTTCGTCCGTGGGTAATCCGAGAACGGAAAATGAAGTCATGCGTTGCCTAATTTAGTTCGTCTCGACAAAAATGTCCTGCGTCGATTTCATTTTTTGCGCGCGGAGTGCCTAACGAGTCCAAATCGATGCTACTTTGGTTGCAGCGCTTCGTTCGCCGCGGCCAAGCGTTTGGCATCGACGCGTTCTGTTTGTTCGATCGCGCGCTCATGCAAACGAGCGAAATCAAAACGCTGCAATTGCGGCCAGCTTTCCTGCACCGTGGCCAATGCGCGCCAGAGTACTTGCTTCCCCGTTATCCCGAGCACGAGCGCTTCCAGTGCAACAAATAATCCGGGATCGCCGGATCCCTTTCCCTCCAGATCGATTTTCGGGCGGCCGAGTTTTTCTCCGATCCACGCGCCTGCTTTGCGCATGCCACTTTCCTTCACCTCGAGCGCGCTCATGATTTCACGCAACTCGTCCTGATCGACGCTGATGTTTGTGCGCAGCTTCTGGAAAAATTGTGCGATCGGTTTTCCTTCGTAGGTCTTGATCAAATGATCGACCATCTCAATCGCACCAACCGAACCGGCGAAATGATCGTTCAGATAAGTCGCGAGGTCGTCATTCTTCATCGTGGGCCCGAAACTACGGGGACGTTACTGATCGACAAAATATTTTTAAGCTCTCCAACCGGCGCCTGCACAAGCAACGGCCGCTCGTCCGGTTTTAACCATCGCAACAACGTTAACAAATCAGCGCGTGCCATCGCGGTGCACCCGATTGTCGGGATATCGGCGCCGCGCCAGACATGCAGGAAAACCGCGCTGCCTTTTCCTTTCACGACAGGACGATCATTTTGCTGGACGACAAGGCCAAATTCGTAAAGACGGTCGCGCCGTTTCATTCTTTCGAAGGAACGCCAATTCTTCCCGGGACGATTCAATTCGTTAGGCGGAATCGTGACCCATCGATTGTAATCGGACGAATCCGGATCATCGATGAAGTAGTCGCGCTCTGTCGTCGCGCGGTAAGTTAATTTGCAGCCCGCCGGGGCGTGCCGCGCATAACCGAACGCCGGACCGATCCGGAAAATTCCGGCCGGCGCGCAGCCATCGCCCTCGCGTTTCAGATGCGTTCCAGTGTGGCGATTTAATCCGCGTCCCCATGCCAGTCCCTGTTTGCCCACGCTCACCGGAATCGCGTATCCGATCGGTTTCCACTTTTGTCCCTCGCGTTCGTAGCGTTGCAAACTGCCGGCAGGACTTCGCCAGGAATCCGTCGTGACGACGAGAAGCTGCTGAGTTTTGGGCGGCAAATCACTCGAACGCGGAACCATGACCGCGGCTGCGTACAACAAAATCAGAAACTTCACGAGACACTCTTACGAAAGATTCCCGGTATTTTCATCACTTTCGATTTTGCTTGGAACAACGCCGTCGCGTATTTTGCACCGATGGACACAAGAGCGCGCGATGCAGTTGATGAGCTCCTGCAAACGTACAGTGAGACCGGCGGCATCAATTATCTCGCAGCCGCTGCCACTCTGCCCTCGCGCCAGGCAATCGAATCGGCCTGTGCGGATTTGATGAGCCTGATGTTTCCCGGCTTCCGCGGCGAAACGCTGTTTGATTCGACGGATCTGCCCGATGTCACGCGCAGCCGCGTCCGCACATTGCGCGGATTACTTAAACCGGAAATCTGCAAGAGCTTCAGAGATTATCCGGCAAGTCAGAAAACGCAGGAAACGGCCGAGAAGATTTTGGATTTCTTTACCTCGCAGTTGCCCCGGGTACGTAAAATTCTCTGGACCGATATCGACGCGGCCTACGAGGGCGACCCGGCCGCACGAAGTTTCGAGGAAATTATTCTCGCTTATCCGGCATTGGAAGCGATCGCGATTTATCGCATGGCCCACGTCCTTTACGGAAAAGTTCCGCTCATTCCGCGCATCATGACGGAGTGGGCCCACAGCCGCACTGGCATCGACATTCATCCGGGAGCGGAAATCGGCTCGCACTTTTTCATCGATCACGGCACTGGTGTTGTCATCGGCGAAACAACGCAGATCGGGTCGCACGTAAAATTATATCAGGGCGTTTCTTTCATCGCTAAATCACTTGGCGGCGGCCGCGGATTGTGCGGAAAAAAACGGCACCCTACTGTGGAAGACAATGTCACAATTTATGCCGGCACGAGCGTGATGGGCGCCGACACTGTCATTGGTGCCGGCTCGACCATCGGCGCGAATGTTTTCCTGACCCACAGCGTGCCGCCGAACTCGCTCGTTTATTACGAGGAAAAGCAAATCGAGATTGTGCAGAAGCGACCGCACAAAATTACGGTGCGAAGCGACACCTTCACGGGATGATTTATCTCGACTACAACGCGACGACGCCTCTTTGCGATCAAGCGCGTGATGCGATGGCGCCATATTTGCAGCGTTACTTCGGCAATCCGTCGAGCGTTCACGCGGCCGGGCGCGAGGCCCGAGCCGCGGTCGATGATGCGCGCGACCGGTTGGCGTCAATCCTCCGGACTCGGCCTAACGAGTTGATTTTTACAAGCGGTGGAACCGAATCGAACAATCTAGCTGTGCTGGGTCTGGCGCGGAGTCAGGTGGAGCGAGGACGCCATTTGATTTGCGCAAAGACAGAACATCACGCCGTGCTACACGCGTTCCAGCATTTGGAAAAGCGCGAAAACTTCGAGGTCACCTGGCTGCCGGCGGATGAAGGCGGGCGAATCGATCCCGACCAATTAGAAGAGGCGATTCGACCGGAGACAACACTTGCCTCCTTGATGCTGGCAAACAATGAGACCGGCGTCGTGCAACCTTTGGCGGAAATTTCGCGATGCTGCCGGCAACATGGTGTGTTGTTGCACAGCGATCTCGTGCAGGCTTTCGGAAAAATGCCTTGCGATCTTGCCCAGGTCGATGCCGCCAGTTTCGCGGCACACAAATTTTACGGACCGAAAGGCGCCGGGCTCCTTTATTTGCGCGCCGGGATTTCAATCGATCCAATGCTCTTCGGCGGCTCGCACGAAAATGAACGGCGCGCTGGAACCGAAAATGTTCCCGCGATCGCCGGCATGACCGCAGCCGCAGACTTTGTCCTCAGCGACCAGGAACAGGAACAATCCCGGCAAAAAGAATTGCGCGACACTTTATGGAAGGAAACTGCGCAGGTCGCGCCGGATGCGATTCAGAACGGCGATGTCGATCATCGTCTCGCCAACACGCTGAACGTGAGTTTCCCAGGATTCAGCTCGGAAACACTCCTTATGGCTTTGGATCTCGACGGCATTTGCGCGTCGAGCGGATCCGCCTGCATGGTCGGCTCCGTTGTTGCGTCACATGTGCTCCTCGGCATGGGATTGTCGAAGGAACGCGCGACATCAGCTGTCCGTTTCTCGTTAGGCAAAGACACAAACAGACGAGAAATTGAGCAAGCAGCCGCGGCTCTGTCGCGGATCATGACTCGATTGCAACGCGTAAAAAAATCTGCTGCGGAAATAGCTCATGCTGTTGTTTGAACAGTTTGAGTTCAAATTTTTCGCGCCGATAAATCACCTCCGCCCCGGTCGCGACCCGGTCCTGGAGGAACGCGCGCGACGATTGTTGCACTCGTTAGGCGCATCGCGTCTCGCGCGAAATATTCGCGTGGAATGGAACAAGCGCATGCGCAGCGCCGCGGGCCGGGCGGATTCGAGGCGGACTTTAATTTCCCTGAATCCACGATTGCGCGAGCACGGCGCAGGCGAAATTGAGAAGACGCTGCGACATGAGTTGGCTCATCTGCTCGCGCAGGCAAGCGTTGGCCGCCGACGAATCGCACCGCACGGACCGGAGTGGCGCAAGGCGTGCTCCGATTTGGGCATAGATGGTGAGGCGCGTTGTCACACTCTGCCGTTTCCGGTAGCAACGCGGGCGCGCCGTTTTATCTACAAATGTCCGAACTGCCGCGTCTCTTTCCCTCGCGTGCGCCGCATTCGCCGCGCGATCGCGTGTCTTGCATGTTGCCGCGCACACAATCGCGGAAATTTCGACGCACGCTTCCGGTTGCGCCTTGTCGAAAAGAAAGAATCACCTACGGTTGTTCCGTGAATTCGGGAATAATTCGACGGGGATTCGTTTTAACTTTTTTACTCACCGCACTTTTCTTCTGCGCACAAACAGGCTTTGCCTATGTCCTCGAAGGCCAGTCCTGGACGCGCGATCGCACAGTCGTGATACAGCTCTCGCTCGGGGGTGCACATCCCTTAAGCGATGGCTCCACTTCATTTAACCAGGTGGCGCAAAGTGCTCTGAACATTTGGAATCAATATCTTTCTCACCTGCGTTTTTCCTACATCAACAATTCGCCGGTGCCGCCAAACCAGAACGATGACGAAATGTCCGCGTTCTTTTCGAACAAAGTCTTCGACGAAGATTTCGGTTCCGGGGTTCTGGCCGTGACGCTTTTTAGTTCGCGCAATAACACCATGGAAGAGTCGGACACCGTTTTTAATACCGCCTATTCCTGGGATTCCTATCGCGGCCCGTTGCGCGCAGGCGTGGAGGACTTTCGTCGAGTTGCGATCCACGAATTCGGCCACACTCTCGGGCTCGATCATCCGGACAATCACGGCCAGCACGTGGTTGCGATTATGAATTCCCACGCGAGCAATCTCGACACCGTCCAGGCCGACGATATCAACGGCGTCCGCAGTCTCTACAACACTGGACCTGCTTATCGCACGAGCGTTGATGCTCCAGTGCTGCGTAATCTTTCTACGCGAGCCTTGGTCGGCATTGGACAAAATGTCTTAATCGGCGGCTTCATCATTCAGGGAACGCCGCCGGCCACGATCGTTCTGCGCGGGATTGGATTTTCCCTGCGTGCATCTGGAATTACGAGTCCGATTTCCGATCCCACCATCACTGTTTACGATGCGAATCAACACATGGTCGCGACGAATGACGACTGGTTTACAAGCACGAGGGCGCAGACGATCGGGAGCTTTCATCTCGATCCGCCAAACAGCATCGAATCCGCGCTTTATCTGACGCTGAAATCCGGACGCTACAGCGTGGTGATGCAAGGATTTTCCAACAACGGAACGCCCGGGGCGGGTGGAGTCGGCTTGATCGAACTTTACGATTTGCATCTCAGTTCGAGCAGAGCCGGAAATATTTCGTCACGCGGTCAGGTCCTGACTGGTCAGAATGTTTTGATCGCGGGATTCATCGTCGGCGGAACTCAATCCAAACAAGTCGTGGTCCGTGCCATTGGACCATCGCTCGCTACAGCGGGAATTACCCAACCGCTGCCCGATCCAAAGCTCGAACTGCGCAATGCCAGCGGCGTTCTCATTCAGTCCAATGATAATTGGCAACAACAGAATCCGAACGCTTCAGCCATCTACGCCCACGGTCTCGCGCCAACACAGCCGCGAGAATCGGCAATTCTGGCGACGGTGACTCCCGGCCGATACACCGCGATCGTTCGTGGTGTCGCTAACGATACCGGAACGGCGTTGGTGGAAGTGTACGATCTCAGTCCTTCGCCCTAGCAGAAATGTGGGAGCGGCCTTAGTGCCGCGATTATGTGTCCGTCGGGACACTGAGGTCCCTCCCACATTTTACCTAACGAGTAATTACACCTCTCCATTATCTTTCCCGCCTTTTTGGCCACGCAATTTGGCCTGGATAAAAGGATCGATTTCTCCATCCATCACCGCTTGCACGTTGCTCGTTTCCGCTCCCGTGCGGTGATCTTTCACCATTTGGTACGGCTGAAAAACGTAGGAACGAATCTGACTGCCCCACGCTACATCGCCCTTCTCGCCATATTGCCGATCGATTTCCGCGCGTTTTTTGTCCTGCTCGATTTCGTAGAGTTTTGCTTTCAACATTTTGATCGCCAACTCGCGATTGCGTCCCTGGCTTCGTTCCGCCTGGCAGGCGACGACGATTCCACTCGGCTTGTGCACGATGCGCACTGCGGTCTCTACTTTGTTCACGTTCTGTCCGCCTTTACCACCGGCGCGATAGGTGTCGACCTCCAGATCCGCCGGATTAATTTCAATCGGCGCCGAGTCCGCAATTTCCGCAACGACATCGACGCTGGCGAATGAAGTGTGGCGCCGCTTATTCGAATCGAATGGCGAGATGCGCACGAGACGATGAACGCCGCGCTCGGTATTTAGATAGCCGTAAGCGTATTCACCACTAACGAGCAGCGTCGCGGATTTGATTCCGACTTCTTCGCCCGTTTGAATATCGACGACTTGCGAAGTGAAACCGGAACGCTCGATCCAGCGTTGATACATGCGCAGGAGCATGTCCGCCCAATCGCAAGACTCCGTGCCACCCGCGCCAGAGTGAATGGTGATAAACGCATTCGCGCGATCGTTTTCGCCGGAAAGGAATTGCCGCAGTTCAAATTCTTCGAGCTTATGAATTAATCGCGCATGCTCGTCCGCGACTTCCTTTTCCGCATGCGTGCGGTGCGCGGAGTCCGATTCTTCGAGCGCGAGTTGCTGGAGTGCTTCAAAATCCTCTGTCGCGCGTTCCAGTTCGCGGAAGGGATTGATGAGCGAGCGAAGTCGGGAAACTTCTTCGACCTCGGATTGGGCACGTTCGCGATTCGACCAGAAATCCGGCGCGGCCATGCGGCCTTCGAGCGCGGTTAAATCGCTTTCAAGCTTGGGGACGTCAAAGAAACCTCCGCAACTCGCGCACCCGCGTTATTAATTCTGCTGCGTCGAAGTTCTGAAGCTCGTTAGCCATAGGACAGAGTTGTGCGAGCAGCGCTCGTGTCAAGCGCCGCGACGTCTATCGGCGTTTCGTCCCAACGGCCTCAATCCGGAAAATTGTTTCGCCTTCTTTCATCAGGTCGAGTCGATCCCGCGCGATTGTTTCGAGATAAGTCGGATCCGTCTTGAGCAGATTCACTTCACGCGTCTGTCGGACAAGGAGCATCTTCTGCTCGTCCACGAGCGACTGCTGGCGATCGATATCGTTGCGAATTTGCTTCAGTTTATTATAAGGCGGAACAAAAAGGCTGATGACGATGAGCCAGACCGCGAGAAAAAGAAGAATGCGCAGAACGCGATTGAGTCGCTGCCAGACGGTGGCTTCGCGACGCTCCCGGAAATCGCCGTGGCCAGAATAATCCACTAGCGCACCTTAGCGCCGTAGATCGCGTTGTCACCAAGTTCCTCCGCGATTCGCAGAAGCTGGTTGTACTTGGCTACACGATCCGTCCGGCAGAGCGAACCGGTCTTGATTTGTCCGGCATTAGTCGCGACCGCGATGTCGGCAATCGTCGTGTCCTCGGTCTCGCCGGAACGATGACTGATCACAGCGGTGTAATCATTTTCCTTCGCCAACTCGATCGCATCGAGCGTTTCGGTCAAGGTCCCGATCTGATTGACCTTGATGAGAATGGAATTCGCGACGTGTTCATCAATGCCTTTGCGCAAAAACTTCACGTTCGTTACGAAAAGATCGTCGCCCACGAGCTGGATCTTATCGCCCAGGCGCGCCGTTAGTTTTTTCCATCCGTCCCAATCATTTTCCGCGCAACCGTCTTCAATGGAAATAATGGGAAAGCGCGCGCAAAGATCCGCGTAATACTCGACCAATTCTTCGGCCGTTCGCGCCAAACCGTCGGATTTTTTGAAAACGTAAGCGCCGCGCGTTTTGTCGTAGAACTCGGAAGCGGCGGGATCGAGCGCGATAAAAATTTCCTTGCCTAACGAGTAGCCGGCCTTCTTCACCGCCGCCGCAATGGATTCGAGCGCATCGTCAGCCGAGCGCAAAGTCGGCGCAAAACCGCCTTCATCGCCCACCGCCGTGGAAAGTCCGCGATCTTTCAAAACGCTTTTGAGCGCGTGAAAAACTTCGGCGCCGTAACGCACCGCTTCCGCAAAAGTCGGGGCGCCTTTCGGCATGATCATGAATTCCTGAAAATCGATCGGCGCGTCGGAATGCGCGCCCGCGTTCAGGATGTTCATCATCGGCACCGGCAAAACATTTGCTTCGATACCGCCGAGATAGCGAAAAAGCGGAACGCCCTCCGCCGCTGCCGCCGCGTGGGCGTTCGCCAGGGAAACGCCCAGAAGCGCGTTCGCGCCGAGATTCTTTTTGTTAGGCGTTCCATCGAGTTCGATGATTTTTTTGTCGAGCGCAGCCTGCTCCGTCGCATCGAACCCTTTGAGCGCATGCGCGATGGTTTCGTTTACATTGCGCACGGCCTTAGTGACGCCTTTGCCGGCATACCGATTCTTATCGCCATCGCGCAATTCCCATGCTTCGTGTTCGCCCGTGCTCGCGCCGCTCGGAACAGCGGCACGCCCAAAAGCGCCGCCTTCCAGATGAACATCGACTTCCACGGTGGGATTGCCGCGCGAATCGAGAACTTCTCGCGCCCAAATTTTACTGATGCTGGTCTTTGCCATAACGAGCGCGACATGATGAGCGCGCCAGGGCGAACGTTCAACCAATCTTTGCAGCTCGGAACGCCAACCTTTCGCGAACGCTTTTTTTGCTTCGCGGGCGTTTTTTATGTCATCCCGAATGAATGGGAGGGACCTCGCGCAACGTAATAGAACGCCCAATCAAGAGAACATAATCGCACAAAGCATGTGCGGTCCTTCGCCTCGCTCAGGATGACAACACTTTCCGCGGCTCCAGATTCCCACTGGCAAAACGATAACGCTGCGATACGCTCCTCGCATGTTTGTTTCCGCGCGATGGATTGTTATCGCCGCACTCGTAATTGCGCAGACTGGGCTCCGTGCCGAACCAGCGCGCTTGTCGACGGATGCGATGTCCAAAGCGATCAAGAGTGATACGATCACCATTCCTACTCCTGGCGAATTATTTGCCGCTCTTTCCAAACCCGGGAAAATCGATTGGCCGAGCCAGTATCGGGAATCGGTGCCGATGGTTTATAGCAATCGCGCACAGATCGCGCTCAATCTTGGCGGCCTCATCGCAGACGGCTTCATCGCGATCGAGGCGCACGATACGCAGCAAGTGAAAAACACCGGCGCGGATATCATCAAACTCGCGAAGGCGCTCGGTGTGAGTCAGAACATTCTTGGCCGCGGGAGCAGCATCAACGGATTCGCCGAGGACAATGATTGGAATGCGCTGCAGGAGGAACTCGAAGCGACGCAGAACGAAGTCAAAGGTTCCATGCGTTCGCATCAGGATCAGGATCTCGTCATTTTAGTGAGCCTCGGCGGATGGATTCGAGGCACGCAGGTAGTTAGTGCCGCCGTCTTGAAAAATTACAACGAGCGCAATGCAAAAGTTCTGCGGCAGCCTGAGCTGGTCAGTTTTATTAGATCCAAGATCAACGACATCTCGCCAGAATTGCGCAGCGAATCGCTGGTGAAGGATATTAGCGATCAACTCTCCGAGATTGAGAAGATGGTTTCATTTCCAAAAGACGCTGCCCCGAGCGCGGATGACGTGAAAAAATTGAACTCTGCTGTCAGCAAGTTGATGGAAGAAATTCAAAGCAAAACCGCATGAAACGGCTCGCCTTATTTTCTATTTTAATTTTGGCGGGCTTCGCGCGTCTGATCGCCGAATCGAACACAGAGGTGGAAGCGCGCAAAACGGCGCTTGATCTGGCCGGCGCTTTTACAAACGACGGTTTTAAGATTCGCGATGGACACTGGTCGGGAACGATCAAGCAGCAGGAGCCGGCGTTGATTGCGGTAAATCTTTATGCCGGAAATCAATACTGGTTTGCGGCGGCGGCGGACGCGACCGGCAAGAAAGTAAGCGTAAAAATCTACGACGAGGCGGGAAACCCCGTGACCGTGGAAAATTACGACTCCGGCGAACGAGCCGCGGCGGGTTTTTCCCCCGAAAGCAGCGGTCAATACTTTGTCAGCGTCAGTCTGTTGCAAGGGGAACCGGGGAGTGTTTGTCTAGTTTGTTCTTATAAGTGAACGAAATCTGCTGACAGAGAGTCGTGCCCAGTAAATTTCTCGCCCTTTTTCTCGTCACGAGCCTTTGCCTGAGCAGCTGTTCTCTCACGTGGTCTCTTACGCAGAAAAATATTCTGCGCGCTTCGGACGGCGATAAATTGTATGCCGTCACCGCCATAACCGCGCCGTTCTATAAATACGGGCCGCAACAGGCAAATGGCGCTGACCAGCGGCTCCCACGCGACACCCTGATGAAGCTCGTCCGTCCTTCGTTTGGGTATGCCAAGGTGCTCCTCACCACCGGTGAAGAAGGGTATGTCGCCAACGATGATATTAAACTGGCGCCACCCGCGCTGATCGCCTCGTTGAACACTCCGCCGCCGGGAGTATTGCCTGCCGTGCACGGCGAACGTTTCAATTTAGAATCCACCGATCCGCGTCTGGCCGTTCCGCCCGAGGATCTGCCGGAGAACAATCCGGAACCGACACCGATTCCGGGCACTTCGCCCAACTAAGCGCCACCGCCGCGCTTGGCCGGGACAGTTTTTGCGGTCATTATTCAGCGATGAGCGCAGTGCAGGTTTTCTTTGAAGGCAACGTACAGGGCGTCGGCTTTCGTTATTCTGTGCGCCACGTCGCCACGGGATTCGATATAACGGGTTGGGTGCGCAATCTTCAAGACGGTCGCGTCGAGATGCGGGTCGATGGCGAGGATGACGAAGTGCGCGCTTTCCTCGAATCGATCATGCAGAGCGACCTGCGCGCACACATCAAAAAACAGGATGTCACACCTCTGACTGATGCACCGCCCATGCGCGGTTTCGAAATTCACTATGAATGATATCGCCGTTGCGGCACATGGCCTGACGAAGATTTTTCCGGTTTCCTTCAAGCGAAAACCGATCGTCGCGCTCAACGATCTTAATCTTCAGGTTGAGCGCGGACAGGTTTACGGCTTGCTCGGTCCGAACGGTTCCGGAAAAAGCACGACACTGAAAATTATTCTCGGACTCGTTTGGCCGACGCGCGGTCGCACGGAAATCTTTGGCCGCGATAGTCGTTTGGTGGAAAGCCACGAGTTGGTCGGTTTTCTCCCGGAGAATCCCTATTTCTACAAGTTTCTCACCGGTCAGGAGACGCTGTGCTTCTACGGCAAGCTTTGCGGACTGCGCGGAAAAATCCTGCAGAATCGCGCCCGCGAACTACTGGAGCTCGTCGGCCTAACGAATGCAGCGCATCGCAGATTGAGCGGCTACTCCAAAGGAATGTTGCAACGCATCGGCCTTGCCCAAGCTCTCGTGCAGGAACCGCAACTGGTCATCCTCGACGAACCAAACGCCGGCGTTGATCCTGTTGGTTCACGCGAAATCTGCGACCTCATTCTCGAGTTGAAGAAACGCGGGGTGACGATTTTGCTTTCATCCCATCTTCTTGGCCAGGTCCAGGAAATTTGCGATCGCGTCGGCATTTTAGCCAATGGCGTGATGGTGCGCGAAGGTCCACTCGAGGAACTGATCGCCGTCGAAAATCAAACCGAGTTGATTCTGGAGAACGCGTCGCCCGAACTTCTCGAGCAAATCGAGAAGATGATCCGGAATTCGTCTGCACGACTGATCGATCGGCGAAAACCGCAAACCACGCTCGAGCGTCTTTTTTTGGAGACAACGAAGAATCGTTAGGCTCATGGCTTTCAAAATGATCGAGCAACGGCATCGTGTGTTTTCGTTGGGCCGCGTCACCGCAATTGCCGGCAACACGCTCACGGAATTAACGCGACAAAAAGTTTTCTACGGCGTGCTCGTCTTCGCCCTTCTTTTGATCGGCACTTCCGGCTTCATGGCGCAATTGAGCTTTCAGCAGGAATTTCAGGTGCTGAAGGATGTCTCGTTAGGCGCGATGAGCATTTTCATCTCGCTCCTCGCCATCGTCGGCCCTGCCCGGCTCCTCGCCCAGGAAATCGAAGATCGAACGATTTACACGATTTTAGCCAAACCAGTTTCCCGCTTTGAATATCTGCTCGGGAAACTAATCGGAATTTTGCTGCTGCTTGCCATCAGTCTCGTTCTCATGAGCGCGTTTTTCTTATCCATGTTGTATCTGCGGGAGCAGACTGTCCTTCGAGAAACTGCGCCTCAGTTAGCGAATTTGCCGCTGCCACAAATGAACGACACGCTGCGCACCATTCGCGCCTCCGCCTTCAACGCCAACCTGTTGCCCGCGATCGTAGTCATCTATTTCAAAGGATGTCTTCTCGCTTCCCTGACCCTTTTTATTTCCACTTTCGCCACCACCAATATCTTCACGATCTTCGTCATGGTTTTCATTTATTTCATCGGGCACCTCCAGGCAATGGCGCGCGATTATTGGTTGCAGGAAAAAGGCATGGGCTGGCTCGCTCACGTGTTTCTCGCTTTCGTCGCGTTGATCTTCCCCGACTTGCAGGCATTCAATCTTGTCGACGACGCCGTGGCTGGCGCGGTGATTCCTCTGGCTCTTTTTTTGAAAACCGCGTTGCTCGGTGGTTTTTATACGACGATCTATCTGCTCCTCGCCGCGACGGTTTTTTACGGTAAGGAATTGTGATGCGCATCCTACTCGTGCTCGGAATCGTTCTCGCGTTCGGCGCAATCCGATTGCCGATTGAGCGCCATCTTGCCGCGGCGCATCATCAGCATCGTTTTCGCACGACGGAATTCAATCTCAGTTTGCGCGAACAAATCGGACAGCTTGGATTCATCGCAGCCTTGAGTGGTTTTCGTTCGCTCGTCGCGGATGTGTTGTTCATTCAAGCGCACGTTGCCTGGGAGCGGACCGAGTGGGGCCGGGTCCTGCTTCTCTTTCGGCAAGTAACTACATTGCAACCGCGCTCGATTTTATTCTGGGACATGGCGGCGTGGCACATGGCCTGGAACGCCAGTGTCGCCGCGCTCAACGATCCGTCGCAACCGCGTCAGGCTTTGCGCGTAAAAGCGCAGCGCGAATATTTTGCGCTTGGAAAAGATTTTCTTGAACGCGGCATCCGGAACAATCCGGATCGTCCGCAACTCTACGAATCGCTCGGCCGACTTTATCGCGACAAGTATCACGATCACGAACATGCCGCGGAATATTTTGCCGAGGCCGCGGAACATCCGGACGCGCCGAGTTACGATAAAAGATTTGCGGCTTACGAGCTCTCTTATTGCGAAGGACGCGAGCGCGAAGCCTATGCGCATTTGCACGCACTCTATCTCGCTGGTAAAAACGAGCGGCTCCCTACGCTCATCACACGTCTCAAATTCCTTGAAGGGAAGCTGAACATTCCGCCAGGGGAGCGGATCCCCGATCAACCAGCAGCCCAAAAATAGAACCATGCGCTTCGCCATCTTCAGCGACATCCACGCTAATCTCGAAGCGACCCAGGCGTTTCTTGAAGACGCCGCGAAGCAGAATTGCACGCACTACGTTTGTCTGGGCGACGTTGTCGGTTACAACGCCAACCCGCATGAATGCGTCGAGATCGTTCAGAAACTCGATTGTCCGATCGTGAAAGGAAATCACGACGAACAAGCTTCCATTCCCGAATCTTCGCGCGGATTCAATGAACTCGCTGAGTATGCCATCAATTGGACGCGGCAAAATTTAACCGATGCGGATAAAGAATGGCTCGGCGACATGCGGCTGCTCCGGCAGGTGCGCGATTTCACGATTGTGCACGCCACGCTCGATACACCCGAACACTGGGATTACGTTCTAAATAACCTCGATGCGGCAAACAGCTTTACCTATCAACACACGACTGTCTGTTTCTTTGGTCACACGCATTTTGCCCTCGCCTATATCCGAGACGGCAATGTGCAGCGTGTGCGCGAAGAACAACTCACGCTCGACGCCGGCAAAAAATATTTCATCAACCCCGGCAGCGTGGGTCAGCCCCGCGATGGCGACTGGCGCGCCGCTTACTGCGTTTACGACACGGAAAAGAATATCGTTATCCAGCGCCGTGTGAAATACGATCTCGGCGTGGCGCAGAAAAAAATATTGAAAGCCGGCCTGCCGCGGCTGCTTGCCGATCGGTTAGGCCTCGGTCGCTAAACTCCGGCTTCTGAAATCCATTCTCGTCATCAAGCCGAGCTCACTCGGCGACATCGTTCATACCTTGCCGGCCGTGGCCGCTATTCGCGCTGCTAATCCCACGGCGCAAATCACCTGGGTAATCAATCCAGAGTGGGCGCCGCTGCTGCGCGGAAATCGCGATGTTAATCACGTCCACATTTTTCCGCGCGGCGAGTTTCGCGGCATCGGTGCCTCGCTCAATTTGCTGCGCTGGGCACGCAAGACGCGGTTGTTGCAGCCGGATGCAGCTTTGGATTTTCAGGGTTTGTTCCGAAGCGCCTGGATTGCACGGACAAGCCGTGCGCGAAAAATTTTGGGCATGAGCGACGCGCGTGAAGGCTCGCGCATGTTCTACAACGAAATTGCGCGAGTCGATCGACGCGCGCATGCCGTCGAGCGTTATCTCAAACTCGTGGAAACTTTCGGCGCTCCCATCCATCGGCCCCTTCGTTTTTCGCTTCCGACCGGGGACGGACTACCGCGATTCGAGGAAGATTCGCCGTTTATTCTTCTGCATCCCTACGCGCGCGGCCGGCGCAAATCGCTTTCGAATGCGGTCATCAAGGAATTTTGTCGTGTCTTCGCACCGGAGCGTGTCGTCCTCGTCGGAAAAACGCGCCGCAGATTTTCCCCGCCCGACAACTGCGTCGATCTCACTAACCAGACAACTTTGCTACAGTTGATCCATCTCATCCGCGGCGCGCAGTTCGTGGTCAGTGTCGATAGCGGCCCGATGCACATCGCCGCCGCGATTCACGATCGTCTCGTTTCCATTCACGCTTGGAGCGATCCGCTTCGGGTCGGTCCGTACAATCCGAACGCGTGGGTGTGGAAAAACGGACAGCTACACCGCGTCCGCGATCTCGCCGTTCGCGGCAAGATCAAAGGCCCGCGCAAATTTAAGCTGGAACATGTCGCGCAGATTGCGGAGCTCGCCCGCGAACACTTCGGTCTCGTCTCGACCGCTCCCTAACGAGCAGATTTTGCGCGCTGACTTACCACTGATTCCGCCAGGGACAGATCACCGGCAAATGTGATTTTGAAATTGAAATCCTCGTTAGGCACGATGGCAACTTTGCGTCCGATTTTCTCGACCGCCGACGTTTCGTCCGTAACCGATTGGTCTTTCGCAAAAAGCGCGTCATAAGCTTCGCACAATAGCGCGCAGGAAAAAATCTGCGGAGTTTGCAAAGCAAACGTCCCCTCGCGCTCGATCGACTCGCCGATAAAACCGTCCTTCGTCACTCGCTTGAGCGTGTCTTTTATGGGTTCAGCCAATGCAGCTGCACCATACTGCCGGCACGCCTCGAAAACCTGCTCAATCTCTTTTGGCCTAACGAGTGGTCGCGCAGCGTCATGCACCGCAACGAATTCCGTTGCGTCACCAATCGAATTTAAACCCACGCGCACCGAATCCTGTCGTCTGTCGCCGCCGGCGATAACGCTGCGCACTTTCCCGAATTTTTGCGTTCGCACGATTTCTTCCAGTTCTTCCAGGCGATCTTTCCGTCCGATCAAAATGATTTCATCAACCGATGCAGTTTTTTCAAACGCATCGATCGCGTGTGCCACGACTGGTTTACCGGCAAGGAGCGCGAAAATCTTGTCGAACCCCATGCGTTGACTACTTCCGGCGGCGACGATGATCGCGATCAGCATTTGTTCGTTAGGCCAATTGCTTCTGCACTTCCTGGCTCAAGCTTCTTCCATCCGCGCGCCCGGCCACTTTCGGTTGCAGCGCTTTCATGACCTCGCCCATTTGAGCCTTCGAAGTCGCGCCGACTTCAGCGATCGTTTCCCGGACCATTTTGCTCAACTCTTCCGGAGCGAGTTGCTGTGGAAGATAGCTGTTCAAAATCACGAGCTCTTCTTTTTCCTTCGCCGCCAGTTCCGCTCGTCCGCCTTTTTCGAAACTTTCAATTGAATCCTGACGCTGCTTCGCCTGCTTGCGAATCACCTGCACCGATTCCGCATCCGCCAGTTCGCCTTCCGCGCCAGATTTTTCGATGACCGCGTACTTCATTGCCGATTTCAACATGCGAAGAACGCTAAGCTTGGTCGCTTCCTTCGCGCGCATGGCATCTTTGAGATCGGAATCGATTCGTTGCTGAAGTGTCATGGGACAAAGAGTAAACGCGCGCGCGGAATGGGCAACCCGCTCGTTAGGCAGCGGGCCGTAATTTTTCCGCAGCCGCCTGAAGCGAAGCCGGATCGCTCACGCTTACGACTTCTGTTCCTTTTCGAATGCGTTGCAGCAGACCCGCGAGAATGTTTCCCGGACCGAGCTCGATGAAGAAATCGCAACCCCGTGCCAACAAGCCTTCCATGCAATCGACCCAGCGCACGGTCGCGGTCACTTGATCCTGCAAAGTCCGTTTAATCTCATCCGGCGTTTTTACTTCTTCGCCCGTGACGTTGCTGAAGACGGCGAAACGCGGCACCTGCACGGCTACGTGCGCGAGCGCGCCACCCAGTTTTTCATATGCGCTTTCCATCAGTCGCGAATGATACGCGCCCGCAACATTCAGCATCGTCGCGCGACGAATGCCGTATTCTTTCGCGACACCGACCGCGGCTTCGACTTTTGCCAGCTCGCCGGATATCACAATTTGCCCAGGGGAATTGATATTGGCGACATCAATATCTTCAGCCGCCGCCAGCCGGCGCACGTCGTTTTCCAACGCGCCAATCATCGCCGCCATGCCGCCAACTGTCGCGGCGCAGGCTTCGTCCATAAACTGGCCGCGCTTCTGCACCAGCCTCAATCCACTCGCGAAATCAAACGTGCCCGCGGCAGTGTGCGCGGTCATTTCGCCTAACGACAAACCGGCGGCGCCTTCGATTGGAAATTCACCCGCAATTTCACGCAACACCGCGAGCGCGGCCAATCCGTGAACAAAAAGTGCGGGCTGACAATTCGACGTTTTCGTGAGCTCTTCAATCGGACCGTTCCATGCGATGTCGGTCAATTTGCGTGCGAGAATTTCATCGGCTTGCTCGAACAATTCCGCTGCGCCGGGAAATTGCTCCGCCAAATCTTTTCCCATCCCGACGCTTTGCGCGCCTTGGCCGGCGAAAAGCAATGCGATTTTCCTAGCCATGATCCGCAGTAGTTACCGTCATTCCGACGGGAGAGCGAGCAACGAATTTCTCTTCAGTTTGCGCTTGCTTGTCATCCCTCTGCCGAGAGCATTAGCGAACTCGTTCTATGGCTTTCACCACACGCGAAATTGAATCGCCCGATCCCGTGACGCGTGTCGTCGAAGCGGATGCGCGCTTGCGCAATCAAACGCCGGGCGACGATATCGGCGAAAAGATGGTGCTCAACATGGGCCCGTCGCATCCGGCGACCCACGGCGTGTTGCGGCTCGTGCTCGAACTCGATGGCGAGCAAATCACCAAAGCCACTCCCGATGTCGGTTTCCTTCATCGCGGCGACGAAAAAATCGCCGAGAACATGCAATACAATCAGTTCGTCCCCTACACGGATCGACTCGATTATCTCGCGCCGCTTTCGAACAACGTCGCTTACGCGCTCGCCGTAGAAAAATTGATGGGTTGGGAATTGCCGCCGCGCGGTCAGGCCATCCGCACGATTTGTTGCGAAACATCACGCATCTCCGCGCACCTGCTCGGGCTCGGCGCGATGGCGCTCGATCTCGGCGCCATGACAGTTTTTCTCTACACGTTCACGGAGCGCGAAAAACTTTATAACCTGTTTGAGCTGCTGACCGGCGCGCGTTTCACCACTTCCTACACGCGCGTGGGCGGACAAATTCGCGATCTGCCAGAACCGTTCATTCCGCAGCTTGAAAAATTTCTCGACGATTTCATTCCGCAGCTCGATGAGATCGATCGGTTGCTGACGCGCAATCGCATTTTTGTCGATCGCACGCGTGACGTTGGGGTCATCACCAAAGATCGCGCGATCGCGTATGCGTTGTCGGGACCGAACTTGCGCGGCAGCGGCATCGAACACGATCTGCGTCGCAAACATCCGTATCTCGATTACGAGAAATATGATTTCGAAGTTGTCGTCGGAAGCGCGGGTGATTGCTACGATCGCTATCTCGTGCGCATCGAAGAGATGCGCCAAAGCGTTCTCATTCTACGACAGGTGATCGATAAACCCCCCAGCGGCCCGATCAATGTCGCCGATTGGAAAAATACACTTCCGCCGAAATCCCATGTCATGACGAAGATGGAGGAATTGATTCACCATTTTATCGTCGTGACCGAAGGCCTCGACGCGCCGCCGGGAGAAATTTATTTCGCGGCGGAAAACCCGAAGGGCGAGCTCGGCTTCTATATTAAGAGCAAAGGCGGTGGCGTGCCGTATCGGCTAAAGATTCGCGCTCCTTCATTCGTGAACCTGAGCATTTTGCCGGAACTTTTGCCCGGCCACATGGTCAGCGATGTCGTCGCGATTCTCGGAAGTCTGGACTTCGTCATGGGAGAATGCGACAGATAAATCTCGATATGAAAATCACAAAGATCTGCCCGCTCGTTCTCTTCATTGTCACAGTTGCACTCGCGCTTGTCGGTTGCGATCGCAATCCGCTCTCCGGTTCGAAATTGACCCCGACGAACTACGACCAGGTCACGCCCGGCATGTCGAAGTCGCAGGTCGAAACTATTCTCGGACCACCTACAACGATGGAAACCAAGGACATGTTGATCTTTAAGAAAACGACTTACCGCTACGAAGATGGAAAGAAATTCGCTCTCATTACTTTCAAAAATGATGAAGTCGACAGCAAGGACGGCAACCTGCGCGAACCGTAATTTTTCGCCGATGAAGAAGCCTCTCCGAGCCCTTCGATTTTTCGCCGCTCTCGTGGCGGTGACATTTATTCTGGCTTGTCATGCCGGCCATCGCCTAACGAAAGCCAATGTGAATGAAGTGAGCGAGGGCATGTCGAAAAAGCAGGTGGAATCGATTCTCGGCCCGCCCACTGCGATTGATACGACCAATCTGATTTTATTGAAGAAGACGACCTACACTTACAAACAAGACAACGATGTAGTGACGGTCGTCTTCCAGGACGACAAAGTACAGTCGAAGGAGAGCACGCTCTCCCAATAGCTGTCTGTGGAATCGACGAGCACGCGCGTTCCGCCCAAGCTGGAACGAAAAATGGACGAAGCCATCGGGCGCTACCCGTCCGAACACAAGCGCAGTGCCGCCATGCCGCTGCTGCATTTGTGGCAGGAGCAATTCGGATTCATCAGCGATGAAGGCGTGACCTCGATCGCGGCCAAGCTCGAACTGCAACCGATCAATATTCTCGAGCTGGTGACTTTCTATCCGATGTTTCGCCAGTCGCGCGTCGGGAAAAAACATATTCGCGTCTGCCGAACGCTGAGCTGCGCGATGGCTGGCGGTTACGAATTGATGAAAGAATTCTGCTCGGCTGCAGAAATTGATCGTCATCGCGATGACAACGGCATGCACAATCCCGTGTCGTTAAGTGTTGATGGAAATTACAGCATCGAGTTTGTGGAATGTCTCGCCAGCTGCGGCACCGCGCCGATCTGCATCATCGACGAGGAGCTGCACGAAAACGTTAGGCCAGATTCGGCGTCCGAACTTCTGCACGATCGCGGCTCAACTTACAAAGCACAAAATGCTCCTCATCGGCTTGAGCGTCGTCTCATTTTCAAAAACATCGGGCGCGAGAATTGGACGGCAGACATTGGTTGTTATCTGCGCGATGGCGGTTACGAAGAACTGAAGAAAGCGGTCACGATGTCGCGCGCCGACATTGTGAATCAGGTGAAAGTTTCCGGACTGCGCGGACGCGGCGGCGCGGGTTTTCCGTGCGGCGTGAAATGGGGTTTCATCAAGCCGGATGAAACGAAGCCGGTCTATTTAATTTGTAACGCCGACGAGTCGGAACCCGGAACGTTCAAGGATCGCTACATCATTCACGAAGATCCGCATCAGTTGCTCGAGGGCATTCTCATCTCCTGTTTCGCCCTTAATGTGCATGTCGCCTACATCTATATAAGAGGCGAATTTCCCGAAGGCGCGAAAATCCTGGAGCGCGCGATTGAAGAAGCGCGCGCCAAAAATTTCGTCGGCAAAGACATTCTTGGGACCGGCTTCGATGTCGAGATTTACATTCATCGCGGTGCTGGCGCTTACATTTGCGGCGAAGAAACTGGACTGATCGAATCGCTCGAAGGCAAGCGCGCTTATCCGCGCATCAAGCCCCCGTACTTTCCAGCGGTTCTCGGTCTCTATATGTCGCCAACGATCGTAAATAACGTCGAGACGCTTTGCCACATTAAGCACATCATCGCGATGGGCGGCGCGGAATACGCGAAACTCGGCCGGCCTAACAACACCGGCACGCGCATTGTGTGTGTGAGCGGCGACGTGTTGCGGCCAGGATATTTCGAAATTGAAGTCGGCGCCGTGACGATGGGCGAATTAATTTACGATATGGCCGGCGGTTTGCGCTGGGGTCGTGCTTTGAAAGCAGTAATTCCTGGCGGCAGCTCGGCCAAAGTTTTGCGCGCGGATGAAATTTTCAAGCTCAAGCAAAAGCAAATGGACGGCACGATGCTCGAACGCGAAATGACAATCGATCAAATCCCGATGGATTTCGATTCGCTCAGCGCGGCCGGCTCCATGGCCGGTTCCGGCGGCGTGATCGTGCTCGATGATTCGCGCGACATGGTTTGGGCACTCAACAACATCAACGAATTTTATGCGCACGAAAGTTGCGGGCAATGCACACCGTGTCGCGAGGGTTCGCTTTGGATGAAAAAAATTACCGATCGCATGTTGTTAGGCGGCGGTGTCACGCAGGATCCGGGCACGCTTAAGACAGTTGCCGATAATATTGCCGGCCGCACCATCTGCGCATTCGGCGAAGCGTGCGCATGGCCCACGCAAAGTTTCGTCGAGAAATTTCCCGAAGACTTTGCCGCTCACGCTTCCAAACCAGCGCCGCCTCCGCTTCCTCCCGAGTTCACGTCGGAAGAGCTCATCGAAGAGGAGATTATTCCGACAGTTCCGCTGGCGCACGATCCCGGCTGGGAAAAAGCCGGCACAGCTGGCACGATATAAAATGAATTTGGAAACCAGGAATCCAGGAGAGTTAGGCAATCGCCAATTGACGGAGCAGATTATTGGCGCTGCGATTCGCGTACACCGCGAGTTAGGACCTGGATTTTTGGAATCAATTCACGAAGAGGCGATAAGTGTAGAGCTGCGCCTTATGCATTTGCAGTTCGAAAGGCAAAAGCCGGTGCCGATCTTTTACCGTGGTCAACCTGTGGGCGAACATCGGGTCGATCTACTTGTCGAGCGCTCAGTCGTCGTTGAACTGAAAGCGATTTCCAACTTTGAAAACATTCACTTTGCTGTCCTGCGTTCCTATCTGAAAGCGCTCGGCCTCGAGGATGCGCTGTTGATAAATTTCGCCGGGACGAAGCTCGTCGTAAAACGTGTTGGTCGCGAATACCATTCCAAACAAGTCATCGGAGACTTCAGCCTCTAAACTCCTGGTTTTCTGGTTTCCAAATTAAAATGCCTAACGAATCATCGATCCCGATGTTCAACGTTCAGATCAATGGCGTGTGGCATCAGTTTCCGAAAGGCACGCGTGTCATCGAAGCTTGCGAGCAGGCAGGATTTTTCGTCCCTCGCTATTGCTATCACAAGAAACTTACGTCGCCCGGCAATTGCCGAATGTGTTTGATCGAAATGGGTCTGCCGAAAATGGGACCCGATCGCAAACCGGAAGTCGGGGCCGATGGAAAGCCGGTCATCAACTGGATGCCGCGTCCGCAGATTTGCTGCGCGCAAGATGTCGCCGACGGCATGGGCGTGCGCACTGATTCGCCGCTCGCGGAAGAATGTCGCCGCGGCGTCATGGAATTTTTGCTCATCAATCATCCGCTCGATTGTCCAATCTGCGACCAGGCGGGCGAATGTCGCTTGCAGGAATTCAGCGTCGATTACGGAAACTCCGCGTCGCGGTTTCTCGATAACAAAGTGAAGAAGCCGAAAAACATCGAGCTCGGCCCGCGCGTCACGCTCGATGACGAGCGTTGCATCCTTTGCTCGCGATGCGTTCGCTTTTGTCAGGAGATCGTGCACGACGACGTCCTCGGTTTTGTCGATCGTGGCAGTCACAGCGTGCTCACTGCCCATTCGGGCAAGCGTCTCGAAAATAATTATTCGCTCAACACCGTGGACATCTGTCCGGTCGGCGCGCTCACCTCTTCGGATTTTCGTTTCAAAATGCGCGTTTGGTTTTTGAAAGAGACGAAAAGCTTTTGCACAAGTTGCGCGACTGGTTGCAACACGCTCATCGGCACACGCCAGGATGTGATTTATCGGCAAACGCCGCGCGAGAACGATGCCGTCAATTCCTGTTGGATGTGTGATTACGGCCGGCTCAACTTCGGCTATCTGCAATCGGAGAAACGGCTACTCGAGCCGCAGATCTTCGCCAACGAAAAACTCACCCCGACCTCCTGGGAAAACGCGATCCAAAATGTCGCCACGCAGTTAAAGAGTTTCGCCGGTCGCGAGATTGCCATCGTCGCCTCAGGTCGGATGACGAACGAAGAACTTTGGTTGACGGCGCGGCTCGCGAAATCGCTCGGTGTTGAATTGCTCGACATCGTGCCGCGCTCCGGCCCAGGCGACGACATTTTGCTGAGCGAAGATCGCAATCCAAATACGAATGGCGCCAAACTGATTCTTGGCCTAACGAGTGAGCCGGGCGAAAAATTGACGCTCATTGCGAAGCAGGTTGCCGATGGCACCGTCAAAGCGTTGGTAGCATTTGGAGAAGATCCCATGAACTTCGGGATCACGACCGCGCAACTCGCAGCGTTGCCTTCATTCATTGTCATGGACATTCTCGCAAAGGGCGGAACTGCATTCGCGACCACCGTTCTTCCTTCATTCGGTTTCGCGGAAAAGCGCGGTTCCATGATCAACGGCAAAGGCCGCCTGCAAAGATTGAATTCGGCCGTGAGCGGTCCCGGAGAAACGCGCGACGATTGGGAAATTCTGCGCGATCTGATTCAAGCCTGCACAGAACAAAACGGAATCTACTCAATCGAGGATGTGTTTCGTGAAATGAGCGCATCGATTCCGCAGTTCGCCGGCTTAAACCTCGGCAAGATCACTGATCTCGGAATGCAGGTGCTCGACTTGAAACCCACTTTGCCTCCCGGAGAACCGGCGGAAGAGAAAGTGAAAAAGCGCGAAGCGAAGAAAGCGTCGAAATAACCTGCGCTGTCACGCACCTAACGCATGTCCTTCCTCATTCTCACATCGCTGCTGAAAATCCTCGGGATTGTTTTTCTCGTCATCCTCCCGCTGGTTTCCTACAGCGTTTACGCGGAGCGACGTGTTAGCGCATTGATCCAGGATCGCCTCGGACCAAATCGCGTCGGCCCCGCCGGTTTATTTCAACCGATCGCGGACGCCGCGAAGTTTTTGCTCAAAGAGCAACTCACACCGGGTCACGTTAATAAGATCTATTATTATCTCGCACCATGTCTCGCCATGATTCCTGCGATCATGACAATCGCAGTCGTGCCGTTCGGCAGCACGTTGTTCGGCGTCCCCATGGTAATCGCCGACATTAACGTTGGCGTTCTCTATGTCTTCGCCATTGCCTCGTTAGGCGTTTACGGCATTGTCCTCGCTGGTTGGTCTTCCAATTCCAAATATCCGTTTCTCGGCGGCGTGCGCTCCTCCTCGCAAATGATTTCCTACGAACTCTCGTTAGGCCTCGCCGTCATTCCCGTCTTCCTTCTGATCGGCCAACTCCGACTAACGAGTGTTGTCCGATATCAAATCGAACACGGTTGGATGATCGCGCCGTTTCTCGGCGATTGGACGAACCCGGCGAAATGGCTCCTCACCATTCCAATGTGGATTTCGTTTCTCGTTTTCATGATCGCGATTTTCGCGGAAACCAATCGTCTCCCGTTCGATTTGCCGGAAGCGGAACAGGAACTGGCGGGCGGTTATCACACGGAATACGCCGCGATGAAGTTCGGCCTTTTTTTCCTCGGAGAATATGCGGCGATGATCACCGGTTCCGCTGTTATCGTCACACTTTTTTTGGGCGGATGGCATTTACCGATTCCGTCCTGGCATGGCCAATTTCATTGGGTGCTGGTCGACGGCTCGGCTCCCGGATGGCGCGGCTTCATTGGCGGCTTGTTTAACATCGTGACTTTCTTCGCCAAACTCGTCGCTCTGCTCTTCTTCTTTATTTGGGTGCGCTGGACGTTGCCGCGGTTTCGTTACGATCAGCTCATGCGACTCGGCTGGGTTTTCTTTTTCGAAATTGCGCTCGTGAATATTTTCGTCGCCGCGCTCATCATCGCTTACTTCCCAACCTGATGAATTTGGAAACCAGGAAGCCAGGAAACAAATCGCGCAGTCAGCAGGCGTTTTCTCGGTCCAAATTTGGTCCTGGTTTCCTGGCTTCCAAATTTGACTCTTAGATATGGCGATCACTGTCTCACGCCCAAAACTGACCTGGTCCGACCGGCTTTATCTGCCGGCGATCGTGAGTGGAATGGCGATCACGATGAAACATTTCCTCAACATGCTTTTCGGACGCACCAAAGTGACGATGCAATATCCCGATCAAAAATGGGACAGTCAGATGCCGGATCATTATCGCGGCGCGCCGGCTTTGGTGCGGGATGAGGCCGGGCGGATTCGCTGCGTCGCTTGTCAGCTCTGCGAATTCATCTGTCCGCCGCGCGCGATTAAAATTGTGCCGGGCGAAATTCCAGCCGGCGATCGTTTTGCCAAGGTGGAAAAATTCCCTGACGAATTCGATATCGATATGATTCGCTGCATCTACTGCGGCATGTGCGAAGAAGTTTGTCCCGAACAGGCGATCTTTCTCCGCAAAGATTACGCGATCACCGGTCTGACCCGCGCGGAGATGGTGCACGACAAACAGAAACTACTCGAGATCGGCGGCGTCATGCACGGTGTCGTTCTCAAGTGGAACGAAAAAAAGTAATTGATCCCGATATCTTAGATCTAACACATGCAGTCGATTTTCTTTTGGATCTTTTCAATCTTGATGGTCGGTTTCGGTGCGGCCGTTGTCATCAATCGCAATCCCGTCGCGAGTGCGCTTAGTTTGGTTGTTTCGTTTCTCGGCTTGGCTGCGCTCTTCGTCATGCTCGACGCTTATTTTATCGGCGTCATTCAAATCCTGGTCTATGCCGGCGCCGTCATGGTGCTGTTTTTGTTCATCATCATGCTGCTCGACCTGCGCGCGGAAGAGCTGCGCAAAATAAACATGGTCGCGGTTGCGGGCGGTGTTCTGGTTTCGCTCGCGCTTTTTTGCCAGATCTACGCGGTCGTTCACAGAATGCGCGCAAGCGATCAGCCGTTTCCGCGATTGCCCATATCAAAAATAGATGATGTTCACCGCGTCGGTTTGCTGCTCTTCGGGCAATATAATCTTCCGTTTCAAATCATCGGAATTCTCATTCTGGTCGCGACTATTGGTGTGATCGTTCTGAGCAAACGGGAGCTCCGTTAGTATGGTGACACTCGGAAATTACCTTCTCGCGAGTGGGCTGTTGTTCACGATCGGCTTCGCCGGCGTTTTGCTTCGCCGCAACCTCATCACCATTTTCATGTCGCTTGAACTGATGTTAAACGCGGCCAATCTCTCGCTCGTCGCCTTCTCGCGATTCCATGTCGACGCGAACGGTTTGCCGAACTACAACGCGCAAGTGTTCGTTTTCTTTATTATCACGGTCGCAGCGGCCGAAGTCGCGGTCGGTCTCGCCATCATCGTCGCGCTTTATCGCGCACGACAAACAACCCACGTCGAAGACATCAATACTCTGAAGTTCTGATTGCCGAAATGATCGACGCGTTGCCCTGGCTGATTTTGTTTCTTCCGCTCGCCGCGGCGCTCGTCATTGTCCTGCTCACCAATCGCTCGCAACGCACCAGCAGCACGATTTCGGTCGCGACGGTCTGGGTCTGTTTTCTCGGAAGTTGCATTTTATTTTTCACGACGAAAGTAAACCCGACTGCGTTCCGATGGCTTAGTCTAAGTCCAGTCTTAGACATCCCTTTTGGCTTTGTCTTAGATCGTCTGAGTAAGACGATGCTCATCCTGGTCACGGGAGTAGGCGCACTCATTCACGTCTATTCCCTCGGCTATATGCGCGAGGATAAAGGCAAGTCCCGCTATTTCGCGTCTCTCTCCTTTTTCATGTTCGCGATGCTCGGCATCGTGCTCGCCAACAATTTTGTGATGATGTTCATCTTCTGGGAGTTGGTCGGCGTCGCTTCGTATTTGCTCATCGGTCATTGGTTCGAGCGGGACGCGGCAGCCGATGCCGCGAAGAAGGCATTCATCACAAATCGCATCGGTGATTTTGGATTCATGCTCGGAATCCTGATGGTTTGGACCGCGACCGGTTCAGTCGTCTTCAGTGAGATCGCATCTCACATGTCCAGGATAACGGCGCACCCTGCATATCTTAGTGCTGCGGCGATATTCATCTTTTGCGGCGCTGTTGGAAAATCTGCGCAGTTCCCGCTGCACGTCTGGCTGCCGGATGCGATGGAAGGCCCGACACCGATCTCGGCTCTTATCCACGCGGCGACCATGGTTGCCGCGGGTGTTTACATGTTGGTCCGCGTTGGCTTTTTGCTGCAACCAAGTCCGACCGCACTCCTCGTCATCGCATGGATCGGAACGATCAGCTCCGTCATCGCCGCCCTCACCGCGACACAACAGGACGACATCAAAAAGATCCTCGCTTATTCAACTATCTCGCAACTCGGCTACATGATCACGGCCGTCGGACTCGCTTCCGGTGAAGCGGCGATGTTTCATCTTTTCACTCACGCATTCTTCAAAGCGCTGCTCTTCCTCGGCGCCGGCGCAGTGATAATCTCGCTGCACCACGAGCAAAACATTTGGAAAATGGGCGCGCTCGCGCGACGCATGCAGGCGACATTTCTCACGTTCGGGATTGGAACTCTCGCGCTAATTGGGTGCCCGCCTTTCAGCGGATTTTTCAGTAAGGACACGATTCTGGCGCTGGCCTATCAGCGCAATGCCGCGATTTTCGCGCTCGGACTCTTCACAGCGTTTCTTACCGCGTTCTACATGGTGCGACTAGTTCTCGTAGTATTTTTCGGAAAACCACGAAGCGATTCCGCGCTGCACGTTGAGGAAGCACCACCTGTAATGACAGTTCCATTAATTGTGCTCGCGATCATGTCATTCATCACCGGTTTCGGTTTTGTCGCACGGCGATTTCTGCCTTTGCCTGAGGAAAAAGGCGTGTTCATCCTTGTTCCTGTTCTCGCTTTCGCGGCTTTGTTTCTCGGTGGTGGACTCGCGTTTTCTTTATATCGCAATCGCGAAACCGATCCGATCGACGCCGCGATTCTTCGGCGCCGATTTTATTTCGACGAATTTTACGCCTGGTTGATTAATTGGACGCAGGATTTGCTCGCGACCATCGCGGCGTTCTTCGATCGATGGCTTGTCGATGCCGGCGCAGTTCGCGGCGCGAGCGGCGCGACCTGGGGAATGGGAGCGCTCCTTCGGCTTGTTCAAGTGGGAAATCTGCAGGCCTACTCATTGTTATTCGGCCTCGGGATCGTCTGGATCATTTACTTCACTGTTTTTCGCTGATGCTTCTTCTCATTCTTCTCGCACCTCTGATTGCCGTCGCGCTGATTTCATTTGGCGCGCCGGCAAGAAAGACCGCGGTCGCGGCGTGTGCCGTCGAATTGATCTCGACGCTATTTCTTCTCTCGAATTTCGACCGGACCGTGATCGGTTTTCAATTCGTTAGGGCGTGGAGCATTGACGCGACTTTCGGCTGGCGGTTTGCGCTCGGTGTGGACGGGCTCAGTCTCATCATGCTGCTCCTGACGTCGATCGTTTCCTTCTGCGCGATTTGGTTCACCACGGAAGTTTCGCGAAACGAGGGCGCATTTTATTCCTGTCTCCTTCTCATTTCGGCCGGCGCGATCGGTGCCTTCGCGTCGATCGATTTGTTTTTCTTTTATGCCTTCCACGAGCTCGCGCTCATTCCGACATTTTTGCTCATTGGAATTTGGGGCAGCGGTAATCGCCAAACGGCCGCGTGGAAAATAACGATCTACCTGGCGCTCGGTAGTTTCATTTTGCTTCTCGGACTAATTCTTCTCTATCGCAGTCTGCCCGTCGCCGAGCGCAGCTTTGATTTTGCCGTTTTGCAACATGCAGCCACCACCGGGAAAATCCCCGCAAACGCACAAAATCACATTTACCTGATTCTTCTTATCGGTTTCGGAATTCTCGTTTCACTTTTTCCATTTCACACCTGGGCGCCGGAGGCATATGCATCCGCACCCGCGCCGGCCGCGATGCTTCACGCTGGTGTCTTGAAAAAATTCGGTCTCTACGGACTTCTGCGTTTGGCCATTCCACTTTTACCGGCGGGCGCGCAGCACTGGAACAAACTCCTCATCGTTCTTCTGCTCGGGAACATCATTTACGTCGGTCTCGTTACCATCGCGCAGAAGCGGCTCGATTGGATGCTCGGTTACTCAAGCGTCATGCACATGGGTTACATTTTTCTCGGAATCGCCAGCGCGAACATTGTCGGCGTCAATGGCGCGGCGATCCTCATGCTTGCGCACGGACTTTCCATTGCGCTCCTCTTCGGAATCGCGGGCGAAGTGCGGAGACGCACGGGAACGCTTGTGCTCGAAGATCTCGGCGGACTTGCCCGTGTCATGCCGGCGGCAAGTTTCGTCTTCGGTCTCGCCGCGTTCGCAGCGATTGGCTTGCCCGGATTCGCAAATTTCGCGGGCGAAGTTCTCATTTTCTTCGGTGCGTTTCACCGCGGCGCAAACTTCGCGCATTTCCAGATTTTCCAGGTTGCGACGGTTCTTGCGCTCTGGGGCGTGGTGATCTCCGCGGTTTATATGCTGCGCGCTTATCGCGCAACGTTCATGGGAACGATGAACGCGAAATGGAATGACCTTCCTGATCTTCGCGCCACGCTGCGTCTGCCCATCGCGATCCTCATCGCCGCGCTGCTCTGGGTGGGATTCTTCCCGCAATCGCTCGTTCGGATCATCTCGCCGCCGTTCCAAACATTTTTCGCCGCAAAGTGATCATGATCGGCGCGCCTACTCTTGAGATTGCGGTTGTCGTCCTGGGAATGGGATTGCTGCTCATCGAAGCGTTTTCCACGAAGATCGAAAAACAGGGAATTGCCTACGCCGGGATTTTGGGTCTTACCGTGATTTTGATCGCGAGCTTTTTTCTAGCGCCGGCACCAATCGATCACGCTTCTCCGCTTTGGAATTTTTACACGGCAGATCCGCTCGCGATTTTCTTCAAACGCTTCGCGCTCGTGACGACAATTTTCGTTCTCGTCATGATGATCGACTATTCGCCGGTCATTCCGCAGTTCGTGCACGGAGCGACGCACCAATCTGGTCTCGGCGAATTTTTCGCGCTCCCGCTTTTTACCTGCGCCGGTTTGATGTGGATCGCATCCGCGATCGATTTCGTCATGATCTTCGTTTCGATCGAGCTCGTTTCCGTTTCGTTTTACGTGCTCGTTAGTTTTACGCGCCGCAATCCCGCCACGCTCGAAGCCGGGGTAAAATATTTAATTCTTAGCGCCGTCTCCACCGGCTTTCTCGTCTACGGCATCACCTGGATATTTGGCGTTACCGGCGAAACCAATCTCAACCGCATCGCCTTTGCCCTAACGAGTGGGCATATCGAACCTGTGCCGGCGCTTTTCGGAATTGTCCTTGTCCTGATTGCGCTCGGATTCAAAATCGCGGCTGTTCCATTTCAAATCTGGGTACCGGATGTCTATCAAGGCGCGCCCACGCCAGTCACCACATTTCTTTCCGTGGGATCAAAGGCAGCTGGTTTCGTTGTTCTTCTGCGAATTCTGCGCCCATTTTTTGTGCTGCCGCAGGTGCAAAAAGTTTTAGTTGTCGTCGCGGTTGCCACATTGATTTACGGAAACCTCGCGGCCCTTCCGCAAAGTAATCTCAAACGCCTGCTCGCTTATTCGAGCATCGCGCACACCGGTTATTTATTGATCGGCATCGTCTCGTTTTCCGGAGAAGCCGTGAGTTTTTATCTCGTCGCGTATCTTGCGATGACCTTGCTAAGTTTTGCGGTGCTCATTGTGGTAGCGAATGACACTGGCGAACAAATTCAGGATTTCGCGGGACTGGCCAAGCGCTCACCTTTTCTCGCGTTCGCCATGCTTTTGGCCATGGTATCGCTCGCTGGCCTTCCATTCACGGCGGGATTTCTGGGGAAATTCCTGATTTTCAATGCCGCCATTCAACAACATCAATACGTCCTTTCAGCGGTCGGCGTCGTCACTGTCGGATGCGGCTTCTATTATTATCTCAAAGTCGTTCGCGCGATGTATTGGCAGGATCCGAAAAAATCGGAACCGATTTTCGTAAGCGGACTCTCACGTCTCGCGATGACACTGCTGATGATCGCGAACATCGTGCTCGGAGTTTATCCGCAGCCGATCTTGCAAGCGCTGCGGCGCTAACGGGCTCCGAGCTAATCGCTCAGCTCGACGTTCCAGTACGCGAGATCGACGAAATGCCGCCAGCTTTCGTGCTGCTGTGAACTGAACGTGACGTGCACGAACGGCCGCCACTTCGGCCGTTTCGGTTTTCGGATCAACGTCATGTGCGCTTCGTGCGGCAGACGATTTCCTTTTCGCGTGTTACACGGGATGCACGAGCAGACGACATTTTCCCAGGCCGTCGTACCACCGCGATCCCGCGGAAGCACGTGGTCCAAATTCAACTCGCTGCGATCGAAAATTTTCCCGCAATACTGACACGTGTTTTTGTCGCGTTCGAAAACATTGTGCCGCGTGAACTTCACTTCCTTCTTCGGCAACCGATCGAAGAGCAACAGCACGATCACGCGCGGAACGCGGATTTTCCATGAGATGGTCGTGACCATTTCGTGCTCTGGCGCAGTCCCGGAAAAATCGAGCCAGCTGTTGAAATCGTGTGTCAGGAAATTGTTTTCGGGATCGGAAGAAACAACCTGCGCATGTCCCGCATAAACGAGCGCGAATGCTCGACGCGCCGAGCAGATGTTCACCGCCTGCCAGAGGCGGTTTAGAACCAGAACCTGACTATTAAGTAGCGTATGCAGAGGTTTTTCGGGAAGCCGCCAACCCTCTTCCGCGGTTTCCCGCCCAAATTTGCGCGACCTTAGCAGTCGCCATTTTCCTTGTCAACGAGCTGGGCGCCCTCCGCGACTTGTCGATTTCACAAAATTTCCCGGGATACGCTTCTCGTCATCGGGCGCCGCACCCGCGGAATTACTCAGTTGTTGTTCTTCCTCGGGAAGGAATTTCTTGAAGAGATTTTTGTCGATCGCCTTCATGAACGCTTCGTGCGGAGAGACGACACCGTTTTGCAACAAGGCGAGAATCGCGTCGTCCATGAATTGCATTCCCTGCCCTTTGCCCGCCACGATGACGTCCTGCAATTTTTGCGTGGAACCTTCGCGAATGATTGCGGAAACGGCCGCATTCGCGATGAGGATTTCGTTGACCGCGACACGACCCGAGCCGTCCGCTTTTTTCATGAGAAGCTGCGCAAGAACGCCGCGCAACGAATTCGCCAGCATCGTGCGCGCCTGCGCCTGTTTGTTCGCGGGAAAAACATCGATCATGCGGTCGACTGTTTTGCGCGCATTGTTCGTATGCAAAGTTCCGAAGACGAGCAGTCCCGTCTCCGCCGCAGTGAGAGCGAGCGAGATCGTCTCCAGATCGCGCATTTCGCCGACGAGTACGATGTCCGCGTCTTCGCGCAACGCCGCCTTCAGACCGACCGGAAAAGATTCCGCGTTCGTCGGCACCTCACGCTGTGTGATGATGCTGCGCTTGTTCTCGTGCACGAACTCGATCGGCTCCTCGACCGTGACGATATGACGAGAAAAATTTTCGTTTATGTAGTCGATCAACGCCGCGAGCGTCGTCGATTTGCCTGAGCCGGTGGGCCCAGTCACGAGAACCAGACCGCCTCGCAGGCGGCCGAATTCTTTCACGACTGGCGGAACTCCGAGCTGCTCGATCGTTGCGATCTTCGTCGGGATGAGACGGAACACCGCGCCGAAGCCGTTGGCTTGCTTGAGAAAATTACACCGGAAGCGCGACTGCTTATCCATCTCGTAGGCGAAATCCAGATCGCCGCGGTCCAGAAATAATTCCCAATTTTTTGGTCCGCAGATTTCGCTCATCATGACGGTCGCTTCGTCGCGCGTGATCGGTTCCGTGCGAATTGGTGCAACGTCGCCGTGTCGTCGAATTTTTGGCGGCTGGCCTTCACCAATATGCAGATCGGATGCGCCTTCCTTTACCAACAGATGAAAAAACTGATCGAGGTACGCCATGCTGCCTTAAATCTTGAGACGTTGTCGCATCTCCTGTTTTTGTTCCGAGCGGGCGTACGCTTCGTCGGCGTTAATCAGTCCGCGCGCGTGCAAATCGCTCAGCGCATCATCCATTAATTGCATACCCTGTTTTTTTCCTGTCTGGATAATGCCAGGGAGCATGAAAGTTTTTGATTCGCGGATCACATTGGCCACGGCCGGTGTGTTGGTTAGTGTTTCAAGCGCGAGGGCGCGACCGCTTCCATCCGCGCGCGGAATCAACTGCTGGCTAATAATTCCACGCAACGATTCGCTAACCATGATGCGGATCTGGTCCTGTTGATCGACGGGAAAAACATCGAGTAGACGATCGAGCGTGCGAGAAGCATTGCCCGTGTGAAGCGTGCCGAGAACAAGGTGACCGGTTTCCGATGCGGTGATGGCGAGAGAGATCGTTTCCAAATCGCGCATCTCGCCGACCATGATGACATCGGGATCTTCACGCAACGCGCCGCGCAACGCCGCGCCGAAAGATCGCGTATGCGTGTGCACTTCGCGTTGCGTGATGTGGCAACTCTTCGGTTCGAAAATGTATTCGATCGGATCTTCAAGCGTAATGATGTGTTCGCGGCGTTCGATATTTACCTGCTCGACCAACGCTGCGAGCGTCGTCGATTTTCCGCTGCCGACGGAACCGGTAACGAGAATAAGGCCATTCTGAAAACGCGTGAGCAATTTGAGATGTTCGGGTAAACCGAGTTCATCCATCGTGCGGACGCGCGTATTGATGACGCGAAAAACGATGTCGGTCCCGAGCCGTTGTCGAACGACGCTCGTGCGAAAGCGCCCAAATTCATTCGCGTAAGCGAAATCTGCGTCGCCGCGTTGCGCGAGTTCTGTTTTACGTGCATCCGAAAGAAAACCATTCGCGAGCGCCGCGGTTTGTTCTGCGCTCAAACGTGGCGCGTCAGGCCAGATCGGCTGCAGTGTTCCATGCAATCGCCAAATCGGCGGGGCATTGACGCCGAGATGCAAATCGGAAGCTCCTGCCTTTTGCGCCACCGACAAGTATTCGTCCACATGCGTCGGGGACGTCGGTGCGGTTGTCGGCAAATGTTGTGTCGATTTTGCGGTCACGGTGCGGTGCAGATAGTTATGCACCGGGCGCGGTTCCGTAAATCTAAAACGCCGTCACCATTTCTGCTTCCCGCGCTGGGCGCCGGAGAAAGCATTCAATTTTTGCATCGCGTAACTAACAATGACGGGTTTGAGCACACTGGCCGCAAATTTCATCGCCGTGAGCAGAAGCCCGGCTTCAACCAGCGTTTCCTTGCCTTTTTTCCGACCCCTGGCATCGACGTAAATTTTTTTCCTTCTCCTCGGTCCGGCCGTGAAGATCAGGCCAAGAACGATCGCTCCCGCCACCCACACGACGGTATTGCGTTGGAAAGATTTTTTGATTTTGAGCGGGATATCCAGCTCGTAACGCAGACCGCTCAGATCGCGCCCCAACTCATAACGCGATCGCTCGATGCGTTGCTTGATCTCGTTTAAAGATCCGTCTTTTCCAGATTCTTCAGCCATTCACGATCTTTCTTTAATTCAAAAGCTGTGGCGCGAAACATCGGTTTCTTCCATCGACTTCGCGCAATGATGACGCAGAGCAGCCCGAGAACGAAGAGCACCAGCGCGACCGTCAGCGCAACCCAGATCCACCACACATGCAACGCGTGGGCCAAACCTACGACCGCGCCAACGAGGAGGAAAATAAATGCGATCGCGCAAAACATTCCGGCGGCGGCGACGCACCCGATGAGAATCAGAACGTTTAACGTCGCCGATTTTGATTCCTGCGCGAAAAGTTCAAAGCGGCTCTCGAAAAAAGCAACGAGCGCACCAAGCGTGCCGAACAAATTGCCCAGCAAACCGCCATGTCCCGCAGGATTGCGGAACCGCATGGGTTCCCCAGCCATCCGGCAAATCTGCTAGTGCCGGAAAATTAATCCAAGAACAAACCCGATGCCGAGCGCAGTGAAAACTGCTTTCGTCGGATTCTCGCGAATATATTGCTCGCTATCTTCCTGGAACGTCCGCGCGCGATATCTCGCGTCTTCCCAGGCTTGCCCCGCTTTACCGCGCGCATCGTCCCAAGCCTGCTCGGCCTTGCCGCGATATTCGTCTGCCACCGCGCCCGCGGCGGATTTTAGGTCGTCCGTCGCCTTGCGTGCGTGCGTCTTGCTACTTTCCAGTTTGCTTTGTGCATCCGCTGTTCCGGACGCACCTGCGTTTGTTTTGTTTTCGTCTGCCATAACTTTTCTCCTGTGAATTCTTTCCATTAATATCGCCAGCTGCCGTTCTTCGGCAACCGAAGGCGAAAAATCAATCGTCCTATTGAAAACGTAAGTCCGACCGCGCCTGCGCTTGCCAAACTCACCGCTTTATTGTTCCAGGGTCGGAATCGTTTACTTCTCGCGAAAGATAATGCGCGCTTTGGTCAGATCATAAGGCGAAAGTTCCACTTCAACTTTATCGCCTGGAACGATGCGGATGAAATGCTTGCGCATTTTGCCGGAAATATGCGCAAGCACGTTGCGCGATCCCGGCAATTCGACTCGAAACATCGTCCCCGGCAACACCTGCGTTACCGTTCCCTCCGTTACGATCTGTGCTTCTTTCGGCACGCGACAATATAACGCGGATCGTTTTTTTCTCAATCCGGCCGGGAGAAACGCACTTCGACCGATCTCATTTTACTTCCCTGGCCGCATCTTCCTTTCCCTGCTTTTCGTAGATTCGAATCAAATTCGTGGCGATCGTTTTTCGCGTGGGGTCTTGCTCCGCGAGATGCATTTGCGCTTCGCTCTGCGCTTCAAAAGCCAGGTTTTCCGCCTCGGTGTAACGTTTTTGGGATAGAAACAACTGACTCAGCCGAACTTTTATAAGGCTAATGGCAACGTAATTCCTCGTCCCCTGATCTTCGCAGATGCGAAGAATTTCCCTTAGGGAATCTTCCGCTTCACGCAGGCGGCCTTCTTTGATCAGCACATCGCTCAACGTCAGCATCGGTCCCGTCCACGGCATTTTGTTTTCGGACGAGGATTCTTTCATCAGCGCAAGGGAATCGCGCGCCAGTTGCTCGGCCGATTTCACATCGTTTGCGAGCAGCGAAGCGACGGCGCGCTTTTCGATTGCGCGTGCATAAAAAAGATTTTTTTCTCCGAGCGTGTCGCGATAAATTTGTTGGGCCTCGCGCAAATTCTTCTTCGCTTCCGCTGGTTGGTCTTTGGCGAGCGCCAATTCGCCGAGCGCTTGCAATGTTATTCCCATCTCCCATTGCGGGTGATCCGTTGTTTCTCGAAACTCGGTCAGGGATTGACGTAAAAGCACTTCGCCTTTTTTCAGATCGCCGAGCGAAACGAGAACGCTGCCTAAATTCGTTTGGACGCTGCTTAAAACGGAGTGTTCGTGTCCTTTTGGATGCAAGGCCGAAGCAATCCAAAGCGCTTCCTCGAGAAGAGCGCGACCCGCTTTTGCTTCGCCGCGGTGGAATTTCTCAGTACCCAAATAGTCGAGCGCATTAGCGAACTTCAACGGATCGAAATCCGCGGCATGCGATTGCTCCTGCTTTCGAAAAAAGGCCACCGCTTTCTCGAGGAACTGATCGGCTTCCGCAAGTTTATCGCGTCGATACGAAAGAACTCCGAGTTCCACCAGCGTGTATGCAACCTGTGCGTTGATCGCGCCATAAAACGCCATTTGTAACTCGAGCGCAGATCGCAGATTTTTTTCCGCCGCATCGTACCGACCCTGGGAAGCGTAGGCACTTCCGATCGTGCTTAAAACTTCGCCGCGCGCATCGGGATGGTCCGCTAATTCGCTCTGCACCTGCGGCGCGATTTGATCGAGCATTTCATCAATCGCGACACTTTTCTTCTGAGCCACCGGCCACACCGGCGTGACTCTTTGATTCGAAAAAGAAAGCATCTGCTGCAGAAAACTGCTGACACGTTCAGCGCGCGCCACGTCTGCTTTTGCGGCGTCGCGTTCACGTTGTGCTTCCTCTGCTTTTTTCCGCGCACTCAGCAATCCGAAAAGCAGCGCGACCAGTGCCAAGCCCATAGCCAGCATCGCAAGTGAAGCACGCAAACCGAATTTAGGACGGCGATGTTCGACGCTTCGTCTACGCGCGACTACGGGCGGTGTTTCAACATTGCTCGCAGCAACTTCCGGAATCTGCGGAACGGGAGATTCCGGTCGCTCAGGTGGTTCAGGTTCGGGCTCGATCGCGACAGGCTCGGGGGGAATGAATTCAGGCGTTTCGCTTTCTTCGACGGCGCGCGATTCTTCTTCCTGAATCGAAGCGTCTTTCGTCAGTTCATACGCAGGTAATTCAATGAAATCGTGTGCGGCTTCTTCAAAACGCAGCAACGACTCCGCCTCTTCGCGTAGCGTAACATTGTCTCCGCATACGTCGCTCAGAAATTGTGCGCGTTCCCGCGGAGCGCATTCCAACGCCGATGCGACCAAATCCGCGAGCCGGTCCGTTTGTTCAGGCTGCATTGCTCAAAGCGCGATAAAGCCAAAGCTTGGCAAAATTCCAGTCGCGCAGGATCGTTTTTTCCGACACTTGAAGCGCTTCCGAAATCTGCTTTTGATCAAGGCCACCAAAGAACCTCAGTTCCACCACCTCGGATTTTCTGGGATAAAATTCGGCGAAATTAGAGAGCGCACCATCGAGCGCCACGAGATCGACATCACTGCCAACCTTCATATCGACCGCGTGTTCGCGCAGTTGATCGACTAAAATTTGTCGCATGACGCGCGCGCCCGCTCCATAAAAGCGCGCGCGATCCACCCAAGTCATCTGACTGTCGTCGACCATTCGCAGGTAAGCCTCATGAACGAGAGCAGAGTTTCCCGAATCATCTGAGCGCTGACGATATTCGGAAACGAGAGCCCGCAATTCTTCCTCGATCAGAGGCGTCAGTTGCGCTTGTACCTCATCGCCTTCTTCACGCCACTGCATCAGCAGTTGCGTCGCATCTGGTCCATTGGAGTTCACGACTTCTCATTAATGTATTCTAATAACTCTGCGGGACCGCAAGAAAAGGAATCGCCTCAAAGCGACGCACGGGGGAGATAAATGCCGCGCTCCTCACGCTTCCACCACGCGCCGGTCGCGCTCCGTTCGGCCACAGTCGTGAAATGATAATCGTACAAAATCGCGCGAATGTAGCGCGGCGGGTTTTTCGGAAACGGATTTCGCTTTAGCAGGCTCGTCACCTCCGGCGAGTTTGTCAGCAGTTGTTTTACAAATCTAACGAACCATGGGTTCTGGTGATAATCGCTCAATGCCGCAAACCACATCTGCCAGTCGAGGCGCGGTTGATGCGGCGCCACCCAGCCCGGCGCGCGTTTCAGATCGCCCGGCTTCCATTTGAATTCGTATTCCAACCAGTCCGTCCCATTTTTACTTCCTTCGATCACGATTTCCGCGCGCTCTTTCGTCATCACACGAAACAAACCGTAACTATTAACGATCCGAAAGGGCTCGACTCGCGAGTAAAGTGCCAGAACAGCATGCGGCCATTGCGCTTCCGGCTTTAGCCCCGAAAAAATTACAAACCCATTGAGTGGCAGTGTCACGAGCAACACGGCCGCGGCAACCCACTGCATTGGCCGGAAGCGATCGTTAGGCGCGCCGGCAACCTCGCCAGGTGCGCGCTTGCGTCGCGAAATCTGGACATCGTCCAACAACAAAAAACATAACGCGATTGTGGTCAGATTAAAGAAACAATAATTGCCCGTCAGCGCGATCATGAGCTGCAATGACACGAACAAAACGAAGGCGACAAAACGCAATCGACGCGGCGCCCAAATCAAAAACGGGATTAACGTTTCAACGAAAAGCACGACGAAGGTGCAGACATGCTTTAACCACTCGGAAGTTTGCCCGCCCCACCAGCCAAAAACGGTCGGCAGCGGCTGCGTCCAGTAATGGTAATCCAGCGCAGTGAGTTTCCACCACGAATCGTCGCCACTCGTTAGCTTCACGACGCCGGACATGAACATGAGTTTGAAAAGCAACAGTTGCAGAAGAAAAAAACCGACGCGCGAAAATGGCGCTTCGTGTTTTGCTGTCATCCGCCACGTCAGTGGCGCGAAGAAAATTGCCAGAAATCCTGCTTCCAGCAGCAGAATGTCCCACTGAAAACTGAAAAAAGTTTGTCCAGCGATTGTCAGCGAGAGGTAGAAAACAAACAGCAGGATCAAACAAAGAATCGGAACAAGACCCAGGATCAGCCCGATCGAAATGGCCACGCCAGCGCCGCAGAGAAAATGCAAAAACGCGTCGCTCGAATTGAACCAGCAAAGCGTCGGTAAAAAGAAATGGGCATGGCCGCCGACTTGTCGTTCCACCGCCGGCAAAAATTGGGAGACGGGAGAAATGCCGTTTGCGCCAATGAGCCCGTCGACCTGCACCCAAAGCGAGATGAAGGCGATGAGATAAATTAATCCGAGCGCACGCACAAAAAGGCGTCGCGCTGCGAAATAGGTCGGAGGTCGAACGTCTTCACCCCAGAACAGGCGCGTTACCTTCGAAGCAAAGCCGCGATGCTTTGCGATGACTGAATAAGCGAATTCCGAAATCGCGCAGACACCAGGAACATGATCGTAAAGCCACGGGAGAAAACGATGAAGTCGGCTATAGCCTAACGAACGATAAACCGCTTCGGCCGCACGAAAAACTTTACCGGTTGGTTCCACGAAATACACTGCGTGCTCGAATTCATTTCGTGGAATCTCCGGGAACTTTTCCGCCGCGCTTTGGAATGGCTCGTACTCGACGCGGCCCGCGGTCATTTCGCGCCAGCGTTGGATCCAGCGTCCGCAAAAATGGCAATCGCCATCCCAAATCATGAGCGGCTTCCGTGGCGGCGAGGAAACTTTCATACGCTTTTGTGGCTCAATCTATGACAGCGCTGCGATCCCGTGAAGGATTATGCGACGGTTATGGAAACCGCTACAGATTAAATTCCGCCCAGATCGGCGCATGATCCGAGGGCTCCTTGCCCTTGCGCATATCGCGATCGATGCCGGAGCCTGTGCAGCGCTCAGCCAATTCTTTGCTCGCTAAAATCCCATCGATTCTTAAGCCGCGATTTTTCGGGAACGATAGCATTCGATAATCCCACCACGTGAAGAGACCTGTTTTCGTATGATGCAAACGAAGTGTATCGGTCAGCTCTGTTCCGCATAACTGTTGAAACGCGGCGCGCTCATCCTCCGAACACATAATTGCGCCATACCATAAAGCCGGGTCGTAGACGTCTTCATCCTGTGGCGCGACGTTGAAGTCGCCGGCGACAATCAATTTGCCATCAGGGTCGAATTCATTCGTTAGGCAACTTCGCAGCCTCGTGTACCACTTTAATTTGTAATCATACGCCGGCGATCCGACCGACTGGCCATTGGGCGCATAAATGGAATAGACGCGCACGTCGTTCACCGTCGCGGCGATGACGCGAGCTTGCGCATCCTGTTCTTCATTGCAAAGCGACGATCGCACTTCACGCGGTTCGGTTTTCGAGAGAATCGCTACGCCGTTGTAGGATTTCTCGCCGTGAAAAGCGGTGTAATAACCGACCGCACGCAACGCGAGCTCGGGAAATTGTTCGTCTGTGCATTTCGTTTCCTGCAAACAGACGACATCAGGCTTGGTTCCTTCGAGCCACGCGAACAAACGGTCCTGCCTCTTGCGCAGCGAATTGATATTCCAGGAAACGATCCTCATTGATCAGTCATTCTGAGCAAAACGGGTTATTGGCGTAACGCTCCCCAAAAAAATCGTGCTCTCTTATATTTCAATCGCCACTCCCGGCATTGGCACAATCACTTCCGATGCGGGCAAGTCCGCAGTAAGCCGCGCACGCGTCCATTCCACCGCGGGTGGATCGCCGTGCACGAGAATGATTTTTTTCGGCGCAAGTTTTCGGACGTAATCCACAATCGATTCCCGCGACGCATGGGCGCTGAATTGAAATTGTTCGCGGTGACAACGCAATTCCCGAGGAACGTCGTCCGGATCGAGCATGATGCGGTCTCCCTTCTTCGCCGCTTTCAAAATTCCCGCAGGCGAATCAGGATCAGCGTAGCCGACGAAAAAAATCGAATGTTCCGGATCTTCGAGAACACGGCGCGCAAAAATGTTCGACAACGTTTTCGGCGTCATCATTCCGCTTGAAAGCGCATAGACGCGACCGGCGCGAGGCGACGCCTCGCCGATCGTTTTGCCGTTCAAGACAAATGGCTCAAGTTCCGGCAACAATTGCAGGCGTGGCCAATGCCGCCGTGTCTCGTGCGAAAGCGCATCGTAAATTTCCGTCATCCCCGTACTCAAGCCGCCGATGTAAACGGGAAAATCGCCCAGTAATTTTTCGCGACGGAATTTGTAAATCATGCCGAGCACTTCCTGCGTTTTTCCCAGGGCAAAAACCGGAATGAGAACGCAGCCGCCGCGCTCAAAAGCATGAGCAATGGCGTTCGCGAAACGACGCTCCTCCTGCTCTCGCGTGAAATCTTCCGGCAACGGGCTATCGCCGCGGGTGCACTCGATGATGAGCACATCAACTTCTATCTCCGGGAAAACTGCGGCCTTCGTGATTGTTTGATCGTTAAAATTCACATCGCCGCTGTAGAAAACGGTCCGACCTTCGGCGCGCAGCAGGATTCCCGCGGAACCAAGGACATGGCCGGCGTCAAAAAGTTCGAATGTTATTTCGCCATCTTCGTGCGCGCGAACTCGTTCGCCCTGCACGGTAACGGGCTGCCGTAAGCGACAGACTTGCCATTGCTCGACGAGACGATCGGTTTCCCGATGCGTATAGAGAGGATACATCGTGACGCCGAGTTCCTCGCGTTGTCGGGTCATGACGCTGACGGAATTGTGCAGAAGAGCGTTGCCGATATCGGCCGTGCCTTCGCTCATAAATACCCGCGCATCCGGTTGGCGGCGCATCAGAACGGGCAATGTCCCAATGTGATCGAGGTGTGCGTGAGAAACTAAAATCGCGTCGAGTTTGCGATTCCCGATCGCCTTGAAATTTGGAAGCGCTTCTTCGCCTTCCAATTTCGGATGCATCCCGCAATCGAGCACCAAACTTTGCCCGGCGGCCTCGAAGTAATAACAATTGGCGCCGATCTCGACGCGCCGCGTCAGGTTAATGAACTTCAAATTTTCCTCCGAGGGAATGTCAGATTGCCGTGGCTACAACAATTCCTTAAAGATTCGCATCCAGTTTCCGCGAAGGAATTTCTCGATCGCATCGTCTTTCCAACCGCGCTCGAGCAAGCGGCGCGTCGCATTCCGCGCGTGCGAATGATTGCCGAGATCAGGAAGGAAATGTGGAGTCGTTAGCTTCGTTTCCATCTTTTCCTTGTTCGTCTTCGACATTTGCTGCCAGAGGAATTCACAGAAATCGAATCCAATTCCGACGCCATCGGTCCCGATCAGGTTAACGACGTGCTCGATGTGATCGACGTAGCGGTCGAGCGTCGCATTTGCCTTGTCTGGACTAACGAGGATCGCATTGATTCCGATGACCCCGCCACGTTCTCCGATCGCCTTGATCTGCTCGTCGCTGATGTTGCGCTCGACGTCGTGATAGCGCCGCGCGTTGGTGTGTGAAACAATCAGCGGTTTACTCGTTAGGCTGCAAATCTCCTCGAAGCCAGCCCGGTTCAGGTGCGCCAGATCGATCATGATTCCGAGCGCCTCGCATTCGCGAATGAGATCGCGTCCGAAAGCGGTCAGGCCCTCGGCGGGCGAGCCGTTGGCCGCGAAGATTCCGCCATTGGCAGCGGCGTTCGGCCGCGCATGGGTTAGCGAAATTGCGCGCAGACCGAGTTCATAAAAAATTCGCAAAAGCTCGAGATTCGTCCCAAGCGGTTCCGCTCCTTCCATCGTGAGCAACAGAGCAATCTGGCCGCGTGTGCGGGCGTCACGGATTTCCGCAAAAGTTCTGCAAATCACCAATTGCTCCGCGTAGGCAACACCGGTGTGCAGTCGGGCCACCTGCGAAAGCGCTACGTCCAATGCCTTATCCAGAAAACGATCTTCGACATAGATCGCTACGCCCAAAACGCCCATATCTCCGGCGACAAATTCCGGAAGAAATTCCTTCGCGATGACGTCCTGGTCCCCTCTCCATTGCAAACCCAAGGGCAGATCAAAATGCATGTCGACCAGACCATCTTTGTGCAGACGATTGATCCGTGTTTCGACCGATTCCGAGTTACTCATGGTTCCCAATCATAACGGGTGTCTTATTCGAATGCGCCCGCGATCTGGTTCTCGACACGATGCCATACAAAGCCAAAATCCAAATCGCGCCTAACGGGAAATAGCCGGGCAACCATATCCGCCAATGCGACATCAAGTTCAAGGCGACAAGGCAATACGCGGCCGTAAAAACGAGCGCTCCGAGCACAAGAAAGGAACGCGAGATTTTGGCGACGTAGCCCGCAGCGAACACGGCGAGTCCCAGCACGACTAAATCGAAGACCCGGTTGATGCGATGCAGATACAGATTGCTCTGAATGGTGGCGATGGTGGTGGCGAAAACATCCGGCGGCGCCAGCGGATTGGCCGGAGTCCGCGCAAGAACGATGTCATTCCGGATGTTTGCGAGCTCCGCCGCCGCTGCTGTGTTCTGACCCCTTTGCTGCGCGGCGAGAAGCAATTGATTCAAGGCCAGACGACGCGTGTTCTTTGCCGCCAGCGGATTGATCAACAAAGTGCCCTCCGCGTTGATTGGAATTTTTCGATTACCGGGCAGTAAAATTTGGTTGGGAAGTTCGATCTTCACTTCCGCCGGCGTAATTCGCAACCAAAGAAGAACAGCTTCAAGTGCGAACGAAGGAATCACCTCGCCGCGATAACGAAAAAGCAGCGGCACATGGAGGTCGTCCACCACTTCGCCAGGCAAATTAATGAACCCGGGTGTGGAGATCAGGCGCATATCCTCGTTAGGCTGTCGTCCCATTCCGGAGAACTCGACGAGAAATCCGCGGTTGCCGGTCACTTGATTGAATGTGGGAAACTCCGGCGGGGTCTGGTCTGGGTCGGGCGTGTTCGTTAGTTCCGCGCCTAACAAAAGTTTGGGCACGCGCATGGCTTGATCGAGAAAAACCTGTTCCTGATCTTTATCCCGTTCGCGCCATCTTAGGATGCTCTCGAACGCAACGACGGTCGGTTGAAATTCAAGAATCGATTGCAAAAAAAGCGCGTGCTCGAGCGGCGAAATCGCCGCGCCTCCGCCGTGCAGAAATGCTTCGGTGGAATCTTCCGACCCCTCATCTTTTTTTCCTACTGGCCGATCGCGACCGATTTCAACCACGGTAAGCTGCGGCGCCGCCACGGGTGGCTGGGCATTGCGCAAAAGCCAGCGCAGAAAATTTTCCTCCAGTTTTTCGAAGCGCGGCTCGCGCAGGAGCAAAATGCCGAGGAGCAGGACCACAAGCACCGGCCAGAAGGAAAATCGCCGCATTGGGCGAAAGTGAAGGTGTCGATGGAAGAGTGACAAGTGAAAAGATTCACTTTGTCAGCTCGAGAGTGATCAGCGACTCAATTCGAGCATGCGCAGAATCGGCGCTTCTGCACGTTTGCGCAGCGGTTCCGGCAAAATGATTTCGGGCTGCATGTGCAGCAAAGCATCGTACGCTTTTTGCAGCGTGTTCATTTTCATGAACCGGCATTCGGCGCAGGCGCAATGGTCCGTCGGCCCGGGAATAAAAGTTTTGCCGGGGATTTCTTTTTTCAATCGATGCAACATTCCGGCTTCGGTGACGACAATAATTTCGCGCGCCGGCGATTCCCTGCAAAACGTCACCATCTTTTCCGTCGAGCAAACTTCATCGGCCAGCATGCGTACGGCGTAGGTGCACTCCGGATGTGCGACGAGGGGCGCATCTGGATATTCCTCGCGAATTTTGCCGATGCTGCGCGCCGTGAATTCGATGTGCACGTAACAATTCCCCTGCCACAAATCCATCTTCCGACCGGTGCGTTCGATCACCCACGCGCCGAGATTTTGATCGGGCACGAAGAGAATATTTCGATCTGTCGGAGCGGCGCGCACAATCTTTTCGGCGTTACCGCTCGTGCAGATGACGTCGGAAAGCGCTTTCACACCGGCGCTGCAATTGATGTAGGCAATGACGTAATAATTTTTGTCGGCGTGATCTTTTAGAAACTGCGCGAGCTTTTCCGGCGGACACGATTCTGAGAGCGAACAACCTGCGTCGAGGTCAGGAAGAATGACGCGCTTCGACGGATTAATAATTTTTGCCGTCTCGGCCATGAAGTGCACGCCGCAAAACAAAATCACGTCGGCGTCCGTCTTGGCGGCCTGGTAGCTCAGGCCTAACGAGTCTCCGACAAAATCAGCGATATCCTGAAGCTCGGGCACCTGATAATTATGCGCGAGAATGACGGCGTTGCGTTCGCGCTTGAGTGCGATCAGATCCTCCGCAAGGTCCACTCCAGTCCGACTTTGACTGACACCGAAATTTACACCGGCCGCTACCATTGATTAATATCGAGGTTTCCCATGAGTTTACAAACAAAGCACACACGATACCGACTGGGTTTCATCGGAGCAGGCAAGCTCGCCGGCTCCGTTATTCGCGGCTTGATGCGCGCGAAGTTTTGCTCGCCCAAAGATATTCTCGCGAGCGAGCCATATCCGGAGGCGCGAGAAAAATTGCAGAACGAGCTCGGAATTTCTGTCACGACGGAGAACGCAGAAGTGGCGGAGAAAGCGAATGTCATTCTGGTTGGGGTAAAGCCGAGCGTGGTTTTGGGTGCGATCGCGGAATTAGCGTCTTCGATTAAAGACAAGCAGGTCATTTCGCTCGCGGCCGGCGTACGGATCGCGAGCATGGAGACAAAGGCCAGCGCTCGGTTCATGCGCGCGCTGACTAATACGCCTTCCGCGATTTGTCGCGCGGCCACCGCGATCGCGCGTGGCACGCGCACGACCGACGCCGATATGGAACTTGCTCGCGAAATTTTTGCCGCAATCGGGATTGTGGCGGAAGTGCGTGAGGATCAAATCGACGCTGTCACCGCGCTCGCGGGAAGTGGACCAGCGTTCGTTTACACTGTAATCGAAGCGCTTGCGGCTGGCGGGACAAAATGCGGATTACCGGCTGATGTTTCGCTGCAACTGGCGACGCAAACTGTCCTGGGCGCGGCGCAACTTGCATTGGAAAGCAAGCTCTCGCCTAACGAGTTAAGAAAAATGGTCGTCACTCCGGGCGGCACGACCGCCGCCGGATTGGCGGTGATGGAAAAAGAAGGAACGGCGAAAAGTCTGGGCGACGCTGTGGAAGCAGCGGCCAGGCGTGGAAACGAAATGGCGCAGGAAAACGCCTAACGAATCATGTCTTAAGCGCCGCTCGCATTACGTCGAGCGGAGCCTCACGGCCGAACCAAATCTCGAACGCGAGCGCGCCTTGATGTAACAGCATCGACAATCCATTCGCGGTTCGCGCGCCTGCTTCGACCGCGGCAGAAAGAAACGGCGTGCGATGATTTGTATAAACCGTGTCGTAAATCATGAGATGCGGAGCGAGCAATCGCGCGGGAAGCGGCGAGGCATCAGCGCGATTCAATCCAAGCGGGGTCGTATTCACGATCAAATCGAGATTGGCGACTTGAAACCGAAAGACTTCCTCTTCCCACGGAATCGCCTGCAATCTGGCGACGGGCCCAAGAACTCTAGGACCGGCAAAGAAATCCCGCAGCTCTTCGGCGAGCGCCTTCGCCTTTTCGAAAGTGCGATTAGCAATGACCAATCGCTCGCAATTTTCGCGCGCGCATTGCAGCGCGATCGCCCGCGCTGCTCCTCCAGCGCCGAGCACGAGCACCCGCAGATCGCGCAGATCGACTGAAAATTCCTCGCGAATCGCACGCGAAAATCCGCGTCCATCGGTGTTGAAGCCATGCATTTCCTTATCGGAAATTGCGAGGCCGTTGACGGCACCGGCTTGTCGCGCGTTTTCATCGAGTTGCGGAAGAAAACTGATAGCGGCGATCTTGTGCGGCACGGTCAGGTTCAAGCCAACAAAACCGAGTTCGCCAATTTTTCTCAATCCCTCCTCCAACTCGTTAGGCAAAATGTGAAACCGCGCGTACTGCATTTTGAATTTGCCTGCCTGAAGCGCGGCATTTTGCATTTGTGGCGAGAGAGAATGCGCCACCGGATCGCCGAACACGCCGAGCCGAATCGGTGGATCGATATCGTGCGCGGTTTGATCCCATTCTTGAAGATCAGAAAGCGTGTAAACTTCTTTCCCGCGCGTTTTTTTCATGTCATCCCGAACGGATGTGAGGGACCTCGCACAAGGTAATGGGACACGCAATCAAGCGAGCGTAATCGCACGAGATATGTAGGGTCCTTCGCTTCGCTCAGGATGACAACACTTTCACTGATTGCCGCACAAAGCGGAAAGTTGTCGATTCGTACCTACGTCTGCTACCGTCCGCGATCATTATGACAGCGCCTGCCGATAATCCAGCTCCCTCCGATTTTATCCGTGATGTGGTCGCGGAGGATATTCGGACCGGGAAGCACACAAAGATTCGTACGCGTTTCCCGCCGGAACCGAATGGCTATCTGCACATTGGTCACGCGAAATCGATTTGTCTGAATTTCGGCATCGCGCACGAGTTCGAGGGCATTTGCAACATTCGCATGGATGACACGAATCCAGCGAAGGAGGAAACCGAGTACGTCGATTCGATCATGGCTGACGTGAAATGGTTGATCGCCGATTGGGCCGATAAGAATCTCGGCGGCGCGCCGTTCTACGCGTCGGATTATTTCGATAAACTTTCCGAACACGCCGTTGAACTCGTGCGACGAGGGAAGGCGTATGTCGATGACATGACCCCGGAAGAAACCGACGAGTTTCGCCGTACCGGCAAGGAAAGCCCGTTTCGCAATCGTCCGGTTGAAGAAAATCTCGATCTGTTCACGCGAATGAAGACGGGCGAATTTCCCGATGGCGCGCGTACCTTGCGCGCAAAGATCGACATGAGCGCGCCGAATGTGTGGCTGCGTGACCCGGTACTCTATCGCATCCGCCATGCCGAGCATCACCACACCGGAAACAAGTGGTCCATTTATCCGATGTACGATTGGGCGCACACGCTGAGCGACTACATCGAAGGCATCACGCATTCGGTCTGCACACTAGAGTTCGAGGTGCATCGGCCGCTTTACGAATGGCTGCTGAGTTCGCTCGACCTGCCCGAGCCGCGGCCGCATCAATACGAATTCGCCCGCCTCAATCTCACCTACACCGTCATGAGCAAACGAAAGCTCATCCAGCTGGTGAACGAGAAGTTGGTGAACGGTTGGGACGATCCGCGCATGATCACGATTGCCGGTTTGCGCCGTCGCGGCATTACCGCGAGCGCGCTGCGTGCATTTGCCTACAACATCGGCATCACAAAATATCCGAGCCTCACGGATATGGCGGTGCTGGAACATGCTGTCCGCAACGAATTTAATCACGCCGCGACGCGTCGCCTCGCCGTCTTGCGTGCAATCAAAATTACCCTAACTAATTATCCCGAAGATCGCATCGAACAACTCGACGCAGTAAATAATCCGGAAGACCCAGCTGTGGGAACGCGCAAGGTTCCCTTCAGTCGCGAGTTGTTTATCGATCGCGACGATTTCATGGAAACTCCGCCGCCGAAATATTTCCGGCTCAAACCGGGCGGCGAAGTGCGTTTGAAATACGCTTACATCATCAAGTGCGATGAAGTTCTGAAGGACAACGCCGGCAACGTCGTCGAGCTGCGTTGCAGCGTCGATCTCGAAAGCAAATCAGGCGGCGCAACTTCCAATCGCAAGGTGAAAGGCACTGTTCATTGGGTGAGTGCGCAACATGCGATCGACGCCGAGGTTCGGTTGTACGATCGGCTGTTTACTGTGCCCGAGCCTGACGCGGACGGTGATTTTAAATCCTTCATTAATCCAAATTCGCTTGAAGTTGTGCAGGCGAAATTGGAGCCTGCATTAAAGGACGCGTTGCCTAACGAACGTTATCAATTCGAGCGGTTAGGCTATTTCGTCCTCGATTCTGATTCCAAGCCCGACAAACAAGTGTGGAACCGAACGATCACGCTCAAAGATACCTGGTCGAAACTGGAGGGACGGGCTCAGTCCCGTCCCTGATATTTGGGACGACACAGAGGTCGTCCCTCCATTTATGAGGTCGGCGGTTTGGAAACCGCCGCTATTGATGGCTCAATGCACGATCGATGCGCGCGAGGACCTTCGGTTGGCCAAGAACTTCGAGAAGGTGATACAAGCTCGGACCAACATTGCTGCCGGTGACGGCAAGACGTGTCGGATGAACTAGTGCACCAACTTTCACGCCCAGATTTGTTGCAATCGCTTTCAACGCGGTTTCGAGTTCCGATGCGTCGAAATTTTGCAACGCTGCTAATGCGTCCCGCACCGCTCTCAAGCGCGGCATGTTTTCCGCAGTGAAGTGTTTCGCAACGCCTTCCGGAGTGTAGGTAACATCATCCGTAAAATAGAAACCGCAGTATGAAGGCAGTTCGTCGAAAATATTGATCTTGCCTTTGCACGTTTGGAGCGCAGCGCGCAGAAAGCCCTCGGGAAAACCTTCGATCTTCACTCCAGCCGACTTCAGCGCGGCAACACCAAGTTCGTAAAACTCGTTATCGCCGAGTTCGCGCGCGTATTCGCCATTCAACCAATGCAGTTTCTCCGGATCGAAGGTGGCGTGGCTGCGCACAACGTTGTTCAAATCGAAAATCTTGGTGGTCACCTCGATGGTCATTTTCTCGCGATTGTCTTTCGGTGACCAACCAAGCAGTGAGAGATAATTGCGCACCGCTTCCGGCCGATATCCGCGCTTAATGTAGAAGTCCACGCTCGCGCCCTGATCGCGCTTGCTCATCTTGGAACCATCCTTGTTCATGATGAGCGGGATGTGCGCGAAAAATGGCAGCTTCGCGCCGAGAGCGCGATAGAGCTCGATATGTTTCGGCGTGTTGGAAAGATGATCTTCGCCGCGGATGACATGAGAAACTTTCATCTCGATGTCGTCCACCACGTTCACGAAATGAAAAATCCACGAACCGTCGGGTCGACGAATCGTCATGTCGGGATGCGTTCCCGGATTCGTTAGGTCGAAATCGATTTTACCGCAGACAAGATCCTCGACGATGACGTGTTCGCGCGGCGAACGGAAACGCAGTGCGCCATTATCTTCGAAAACGTGGCCCGCGTCCTGTAGCTGGCGCAGATATTTCTCGTAGATAGAATCGCGCTCGCTCTGAAAGTACGGACCGAAATCGCCGCCGACATGCGGGCCTTCATCCCAACTGAGTCCAAGCCAGTGCAAACCGTCGTAAATGGCAGCAGCGGCTTCTTCCGTGTTGCGGGATTTGTCGGTATCTTCGACGCGCAGAATAAATTTCCCGGCATGGTGTCGTGCAAAAAGCCAGTTGAAGAGCGCCGTGCGCGCGCCGCCGATGTGCAGATAGCCTGTGGGTGATGGCGCGAAACGGACGCGGACTGCTGAACTCATTTCAATCTATCTTCCACAGATTACACAGATTTTCACAGATTCCTGTAGCCGCCTCGGAGGGCAAAGGCTACAGCTACTCAATGAAAATCTTTCCGGCCCGACGGCGAGCGTGACGATTTCCCGGGAGGTTGGTTTTGGCGACGCGATTTGTTGCGTCAACCAACGCACGGACGCGCTCGACCAAGGCAAACGTTACGTCGGGAATTTTGTGCATGCGCAACCAGTCGCGCAGCATTCGTCGCTGCAACGTGAGCGGCATGATGCGCAATTCCTTCGCTTCGAGTTGCGTCAATCCATCCGGCAGCAATTCAGCGAAGAAACTTTCTTCCTCGGCTGTGATCGTAGCCGCGCGCCAGATACTGGCGCGAACCTTCCGACCGAGAGTTTTTTCCATGTAGGGAATAACGCGATGACGGATGCGATTGCGCAAAGGCGAAAGATCGCGATTGGACGCATCTTCCCGAAATTTCAAATCGTTAAGTGCGACGTAACGATCAATCTCATCGCGCCAAATCCCGAGAAGCGGGCGCACAATCGTCATCTCGACATCATCGATACGCCGCAAGGAAATCTCTCGCATGCCACCCAGACCAGTCGCTCCTGCACCGCGCAAAAGATTGATTAAAAAAGTCTCGACCAAATCATCGGCATGATGCCCGAGAAAAAGCGTGCGGGTTCGCTTTCGTTTTGCCGTTCGCGCAAAAAATTCATAGCGCGCGAGCCGACCTGCTGTTTCGATCGAGATTTTTTTTCTGGCAGCAAGAGCACGGACATTCGTTTCGCCCTGCTCAAAATCCAAGCTGAAGCGTTCCGCAAATTTTTCTACCGCGCGCGCGTCCGCTTTCGCGGAACGACCGCGCAATTGATGATCGAGATGACAAACGATCAAATCGCGATAGCCGCTTTCAACCAGCCAATGCAACAGCGCCACGGAATCGCGCCCACCCGAGACGCCAATCAAGTAACGACTCGTTAGGGGAAGATCCCGAAGAGTGCCCAGCGATACAAAACCACCGCGTTGTGCCCCCATGAATAGGCACGAGGCCATCGCGAACGGTGCGCGTCAAGGCTTTCAGCTTTATTGTGCCCAGCTAAACATGAAATCAACCCTCCAAATTAAAACGAATAAGGCCAATCTTGCGTCGAGTATTTGACAATGAATGAACGTTCATTCACTGTGGCGAATGTCTTCGACTCAGATACTTGCCGAGCCCGGCGTTGATCGACGTACCCAGATCCTCGACGCCGCTGTCGTTTGCTTTGCCAAGCGCGGTTTCCATCAGGCGAGCATGCATGATATCAGCGCCGAAGCCGGCATCAGCGTGGGTTTGATCTATCGGTATTTCGAAAATAAGGAGAGCGTGATTGCTGCGATGGCGGCGCGCCACAAGAGCGAGATCCACGAGATGATGGAACGCGCTCGGCAAGCCCCCACGCTGCTCGAGTCGCTCGAAATTTTATTTACCGCTCACTGCTGCGAGAATTCGCCGCAGATTCAATCGGCGTTCGTGGTCGACCTCTATGCCGAAGCGTCGCGCAATGCGCAGGTCGCCGACCTGGTGCGCGATGTTTTGCAAACCGCGATGGACGGCGTGACCGATTTGATCTCGCGTTCGCCCGAAAAAAATGCGGCGCACGGCTTGACGCCGACCGAAATGTCGGAACTTATTTTTGCTGTCGCGCGCGGGATGTTGATGCGGGATGTTTTGCAGCCGCAAAAACTTCCGGCAGCGGAGCGACGAACACGGCAACTCGAAGTGACCCGCAAGTTATGGCGGGTTTTGTTCAAACAAGGAACCGAACCAGCTTATGCATGACGTAGCCACCCCAAAAACCATGAACGCCAACGTTAAATCGACACGCCGAATTGTATTCAAGGCCGTACTCGCGGTCGTCGGACTGTTTCTCATTTTAGCTGGGATCAAAGCGTTGCAGATCAAGACCATGATGTCGATGAAGCCGCCGATGCCGGTTGAGACCGTCACGAGCGCTCAGGTGAAGGCAGAAGATTGGGCCCCTACGCTGAATTCGGTGGGAAGCGTTGCTGCGGTGCAGGGCGCAGTCGTCTCGGCCGAACTCGCAGGCGTGGTGGCCAAGATCGGATTTGATAACGGCGGTGTTGCGAAAAAAGACGAACTGCTAATGCAACTCGATGCTTCGTCCGAAGAAGCGCAGCTGCATTCAGCCGAAGCCGATCTGGAATTGGCGCGAGCCGACTGGGAACGCGCGCAGGATTTGTCCAAACGCAAAGTGATTTCGAAAGCGGAGGTCGACTCCGCGGAATCGAAATTCAAGCAGAAGGGTTCTGCCGTCGATCAAATGAGCTCCATGATCACGAAGAAAACGGTGCGCGCCCCGTTCGATGGTCAGCTCGGCATTCGGCAGGTGAATGTCGGGCAAATGATCAACGCCGGGCAGGAGGTGGTTGCGTTGACGTCGCTCGACCCGGTCTTCGTCGACTTCGCGATACCGCAGCAAAATTTATCCCGGTTGTCGTCAGGCTTGGATGTGACCGTCCATACCGATGCAGTTCCGGGCCGTGAATTTCACGGGAAGCTCACCGCAATCAACTCGATGATAGACACGGCCACGCGCAACGTTCAGTTGCAGGCGACGCTGGAGAATCCGGATCACTTGTTGCGTCCGGGAATGTTCGCCAAGGTCGAAGTCGTTCTTCCGGAAAAACAGCGTGCGCTTGTCGTTCCAGGCACCGCTGTTTCCTATGCACCCTACGGCGATTCGGTTTTTATCATTGAGAAAAAGAAAGACCCGAAGACAGGAAAAGAAACGCAGGCCATCCGGCAGCAATTTGTCCGCGTCGGAGAGGCGCGCGGCGATTTCGTTTCGATTACGCAGGGATTGAAAGCCGGCGATCAAGTTGTCGGGACTGGCGTTTTCAAATTGCGCAACGGCATGGCCGTGACGATCAATAACAATCTCGCTCCGAAACCGGAGCTGAATCCAACGCCTGCGGATACATGAAATCTTTCACCGATATTTTCATCAAACGTCCGGTGCTGGCGCTCGTCGTCAGCTTCGTGATCCTCATCGCCGGTTTGCAGGCGGTGAAAACGATCAACGTGCGGCAATATCCGCGCAGCGATATCGCCTCAATCACAGTGACGACCGTCTACGTAGGCGCCGACGCAGAACTCGTTAGGGGATTTATCACGACGCCACTGGAGCGTGCAATCGCAGCTGCCGACGGAATCGATTATGTCCAATCGCAAAGCCAGCAGAGCGTATCGACTATTACGGCGCGCCTGAAATTGAATTACGACGCGAACAAAGCGCTGTCCGATATCAGCTCGAAGGTGGACGCGATTCGACGCGATCTTCCACCGGAATCCGAAATTCCAGTCATCGCCATCCAGGCGGCTGATTCACAATTCGCATCGGCCTACCTGAGTTTCACCTCCGATATCCTGCAGCCTAACGAGGTCACCGATTATTTAGTGCGTCTGGTGCAGCCGCGTTTAACCGCGGTCGGTGGCGTGCAAAAAGCCGATATTCTCGGCGGCCGCACCTTCGCCATGCGCATCTGGATGAAGCCGGACCGCATGGCCGCATTGAACATCAGCCCGGCCGATGTGCGCAGTGCTCTTTCCCGAAATAATTATCTCGCTGCCGTTGGCAGCACAAAAGGTTCGCTCCTCCAGGTGAATCTGACCGCGAACACCGACCTGCACACAGCCGACGATTTCAAAAAACTCGTCGTGAAGCAGAACAAAGGAAATCTCATCCGACTCGGCGACATCGCCGACATCGTTCTCGGCGCGGAAGATTACAACACCGAAGTCCGTTTTTCGGGGAAGAAAGCGGTCTTCATGGGCATCTGGGTTTTGCCGAATGCCAACTCAATCGACGTGATCAAACGCGTGCGCGCGGAGATGGACGAAATCCAAAAAGAATTGCCCACGGGCATGAAGGCCCAGATCGCTTACGATGCGACCGCCTACATTAACGACGCGATTCATGAAGTCGTAAAAACTTTGATCGACACACTGCTGATCGTGATGGTGGTGATCTTTTTATTCCTCGGATCTATCCGGTCGGTGATTGTGCCGGTTGTCGCGATTCCGATCTCGCTTATCGGCGCGCTCTTTCTCATGCAGGTTTTCGGTTTCACCCTCAACCTGCTCACGCTGCTCGCCATCGTGCTCTCGGTCGGGTTGGTCGTCGATGATGCCATCGTCGTCGTCGAAAATGTCGAGCGCCATATGCGCGAAGGCATGTCGCGGATGAACGCGGCATTGAAGGGCGCGCGCGAACTCGTCGGTCCGATCATTGCCATGACGATTACGCTCGCGGCGGTCTATACGCCGATCGCGTTGCAAGGCGGATTGACCGGCGCGTTGTTTCGCGAATTCGCGCTTACACTAGCTGGCGCAGTTTTCATTTCTGGTGTCGTCGCGCTGACGTTGTCGCCGATGATGGCCGCGAATCTTTTGCGGGCCGATCACGTCGATCGTGGATTTTCCGGAGTCGTCAATCGCACCTTCGATCGCTTCCGCGACTGGTACGGATCTCACCTTGATCGCACGCTAGCCGCGCGACCGGCCGTTTACACTGTGTGGATCGGACTGTCGCTATTGGGCGCACTCTTCTGGTACATGTCGCCTAACGAATTGGCTCCAACAGAAGATCAAGGCGTCATCTTTGGCATCATGACCGCGCCGGCCAACGCCACGATCGACGACACGATTCGTTATGCGGATGAAGCGAACAAAGTCTTCCTCGGCCTTCCCGATACCAGGTTCACCTTTCAAATCACCAATCCAAGCACCGGTTTCGGCGGAATGGTGTTGAAACCATGGGGTGTCCGCACGACGCCAACCGCCGCGTATCTCCCGAAAGTGATGGCCGGACTCAGTCAGATTCCGGGCATTCAAATGTTTCCCGTCATACCGCCGGCGCTTCCCGGTGGTGAAAGTTTTCCCGTCACTTTTGTTCTTACATCCACTGCCGATCCCGAGCGCATTCTGGAGTTCGCCAAACAAATCCAGGCCAAAGCGACGCAAGCCGGCATCTTTCGGTTTTCCGATATCGATACAAAAATCGATCAACCGCAATCGCGGATCGTTTTCGATCACGACAAGGTCGCCTCGATCGGTCTCGACATGCAGCAGGTCGGCGCCGATCTCTCGGCCAGTATCGGCGGTAATTTTGTTAATCGCTTCAACATCGCCGGCCGCAGTTACAAAGTCATTCCGCAGATCAAACGCATCGATCGTTTGAATCCGGAACAGCTGAAGAACATCTACGTCAGCGGCCCGAACAATCAGCTCATTCCTCTGAGCACGGTCGCTTCCATCAAGCAGCAAGTGGTCGCGCGCTCGTTGAATCGCATGCAACAGCTTAACGCGGTCACCATCAGTGGCGTGCCGACGCAATCGCTCGACTCTGCCTTGAAGTTTCTCGAGGACGAGGCGCACAAGATTTTGCCGAAAGGTTATGTTCTCGATTACACCGGTGAATCGCGTCAGCTCCGCACCGAGGGAAGCAAGTTCGGTACGGCGTTTGCCCTGGCGATCGTTCTCATCTTTTTGGTGCTCGCCGCGCAGTTCAACAGCTTCCGCGATCCATTTATTATTCTGCTCGGATCGGTGCCGCTCGCGATTTTCGGCGCGCTTCTTTTCACGTTCTTAAAAATGCCTTTCGGGAAATTCTTCACCGATGGCTGGACCACGACGCTGAATATTTATTCGCAAGTCGGGCTTGTCACATTGGTCGGACTTGTTTCCAAGAACGGTATTTTGATTGTTCAGTTCGCGAACGAATTGCAGCGACAAGGTTTAGGTAAACTCGAATCGATCGCGCAAGCTGCACGGATCCGTTTGCGCCCGGTCATGATGACGAGCGTTGCGACGGTGGCCGGTCACTTCCCGCTCACGCTCGTGAGTGGCGCAGGCGCCGCGGCGCGAAATTCCATCGGTCTCGTCCTCGTCGGCGGTATGACGATCGGAACGATTTTCACTTTGTTTATCGTGCCGTCGCTTTACATGCTCATCGCGAAAGAGCACCACGAGAAATCTCTCGGCGAAACCGAGGAAGAACCGACTGATGACATCGATCTGACACCGGAATACGCCATGGTCCGAGACGGAAACGGTAACGGCAACGGTTGGAAACAGCAGTGACGGAGCCAGAAATTGGCGCGATCGAGTCAGTGGAACTCATGGTGCAGGAAAGTGATTGCGCCAGCGCCATTCGCCTAACGAATGATCCGGCAGACCGCGATTTCCCCGCCGTCTTTGCCACCACGCGCATGATCGCGTTGATGGAACTCGCCGGTGCGCATGTTCTGCGTCCATTCGTGCGTGAAGGCGAAATGTCCGTCGGTGCACATGTCGATGTCAGCCACAGTGCCGCCACTCCGATCGGAGCGAAGGTGACTGCCACCGCGCGTTATCGCGGTCGCGACGGGAAATTGTTCGCCTTCGATGTTGTGGCCCATGATCCGGGCGGCGAGATCGGTCGCGGCGTCCACAAGCGCGCGATCATTACCAGGGAACGATTGTTACTCGGCGCGAATAGGCGCGTGGATCAATCAGCGTAAGCGAAGCAACTCAGAAGGCCGCGACAGTTCAATCGATCTTGATTGCTTTGGGATCGAACGAAATTTTCGGATATCGCGGATCCATTTTTTTCAGTACGCGCAAAATCATCTCGGCAATGAAGAGATTGCGCGCCCATTTGTGATTCGCGGGCACGATGTGCCACGGGGCGCAATGCGTCGAACAACAGTTGATCGCGCTTTCATAAGCCTTTTGATAATCGTCCCAGTGCGCGCGTTCTTTGATGTCGTTCGGATTGAATTTCCACCACTTCTCCGGATCGTCGAGGCGCGCTTCGAGGCGCTTTTTCTGCTCTTCTTTCGAAATATGAAGCATGAACTTCATAATCGTCGTTCCATTTTCCGTTAGATTTCTTTCGAAACGATTGATCTGGTCGTAACGCGCCTGCCAGATTTTTTTGGGCACGAGTTTATGAACGCGGACGATGAGCACATCTTCGTAATGGGATCGATTCCAGACGCCGATCATTCCCTTTCCCGGCACCGCTTTGTGCGCGCGCCAGAGAAAATCGTGATCGAGTTCTTCCTGTGACGGCGCTTTGAAATCTCGTATCTCCAAACCCGCGGGATTAAGATCGGCGCAAAGGTTCTTGATCGCGCCATCTTTGCCTCCCGTATCCATCGCCTGAAAAACCAGCAGCAGACTGCGCCGGTGCTCCGCAAACAAAATCTGTTGCAGTCCGTCGATCTTCTCGCGCGTGTCGCAAAACCGTTCGGTCGCTTTTTTCTTTTCCATGCCGCCGGTGTCGTCGGCATCAATTTTCGAAAGCTTGATCTTGTGACCGGGATGCACCGTGACAATTGGGGATTTCATTCGTGCACAACATCGCCCTGTCATGTGGGAGAGCTAGCGCTAACAAATGGTAATCATCTGGAATGTGGGAGGGGCCTCAGTGCCACGACTCTCGACCGTCGCGGCACTAAGGCCGCTCCCACTTTTCCGCGAGTAACCGACGCACTTCATCATCGCTCGTCTGCGAAAAATCGTCATAGAATTGTCCGACACCGTGAAACCATTCCGGTGCAAGAAGCCAGACTGTTTCGTCGGCAAATTTTTGCATTTCCCGACACGTCTCCGGCGCACAAACAGGTATCGCCACGATAATTTTCGCGGGGTTCTGTTCGCGTAGCGCCTGCACTGCTGCATGCATCGTCGCGCCGGTTGCTAAACCATCATCGACGAGAATAACGGTGAGACCTCGGACATCGAGCGGTGGTCGATCGTTACGATAAGCGCGCTCGCGCCGCTCCATCTCCAACAGCTCGTTCGCCGTCACTGCCTCGACGATCTGCTCGGCATTCGGAAGAATACGCACGACATCCTGATTCAACACGCGCACACCGCCGGATGCGATCGCGCCCAATGCCAGTTCTTCGTACCCCGGCACACCGAGTTTACGCACGCCGAAAACATCGAGCGGAACGTGCAGTTGTTTCGCGACTTCGTAAGCAACCGGAACTCCACCGCGTGGTAATCCCAGAACGATGACATCATCACGATTTGAGTAAGCAGCCAGCGATTCGGCGAGTTGTTGTCCGGCATCGACACGATCGCGGAATGTTCTTTCCATTCGGAACCCCCTCACCCCATCCAATGGGACAGGGATTTCGCCGCACATATTCTTTTCCGACACGCACGTGCTCCGTGCCAGCATGAACGATCGAACTCAGTCACTTCTCTCTGAGGGAGAAGGCTAGGATGAGGATCCTCTCGCGGTGCGAGACTCACGGCAACAAAATTTTACGGCGGCACGGACGCAGTTGTGCCGTCGTTCTTTGGTTCCAAAGCGATGCGCAAGACTTCATCGACACTCTCGACCGGAATGAATTTTATTTTCTGCTTCGCTTCTTCCGGAACGTCGACAAGATCTTTTTCGTTCAGCTTTGGAATGATCACGGTCGAAATTCCTGCGCGAAGCGCAGCAAGACTTTTCTCTTTCAATCCGCCGATCGGCAGGACAAGACCGCGCAAAGTAATCTCGCCAGTCATGGCCACATCCGATCGCACCGGCGTGTTGCTAAAGAGCGATGCAAGCGCGGTAAACATGGCGACACCGGCCGACGGTCCATCTTTCGGCACCGCGCCGGCGGGAACGTGCACGTGAATATCCATGTCGCGAAAATCTTCCGGCTTCGCGCCGATATCGCCATCGCGGCTACGCACGAGACTCAACGCAGCCTGCGCTGATTCCTTCATGACGTTTCCAATCTGTCCCGTGAGCAAAACATTTCCTCTGCCCGGATATTTCGTCGCTTCGATATGCAGCACTTCGCCACCCACCGGCGTGTAAGCGAGACCGGTAACAACGCCAGGCTTGTTTGTGACGAGGCGTGTTTCGTGGATGTAACGCACCGGCCCCAGTTTTTGCGCGACAAAATCTTTTGTGATCTTAACGACTTCGGTTTTCCCACGCGCAACCTGCGCTGCGACCGAGCGAATCACCGTGCCGATTTGCCGCTCCAGTTCGCGAACTCCAGCCTCGCGGGTGTAATCGCTGATAACAAAAAGCAACGCGTCCTCTTCCCACTCGCATTGCTCAGGCTTAATTCCATTTTCTTCGAGCTGCCGCCTAACGAGATATCGTCGGGCAATCTCCAGTTTCTCGCGTTCGGTGTAACCCGGCAGCGAAATCGTTTCCATCCGATCGCGCAACGGCTCGGGAATCCCCTCAATGTAATTCGCCGTCGCAATGAAGATGACTTGCGACAAATCGAACGGCACATCGAGATAACGATCGACGAATGCGTTGTTCTGTCGCGGATCAAGCACTTCGAGCAATGCACTCGCGGGATCGCCGCGAAAATCCGCGCCAAGCTTATCGATCTCATCGAGCATCAAAACAGGATTGCTCGTCCCCACGCGACGCAATTCCTGAATGATACGACCGGGCATCGATCCGATGTAAGTGCGGCGGTGTCCGCGAATCTCCGCTTCATCGCGAATTCCACCGAAACTCATGCGCGCAAATTTTCGTCCAAGCGCATCGGCAATCGATTGACCAAGGCTCGTTTTGCCGACACCTGGAGGTCCCAGGAAACACAAAATCGCGCCGTGACCGTGCGGATTCAGTTTACGCACCGCCAAATATTCGATGAGGCGGCGTTTTACTTTTTCGAGATCGTAATGATCGCGATCGAGAATCTGCTGCGCTTGATCGAGATCGATAGTTTCATCGCTGAACTTCGACCACGGCAACTCCGCGATTGTCTCGATGTAGCTCACGATGACGGAATATTCCGGGCTCGCCGGCGGAATGAAATCGAGCCGCTTCAATTCACGATCGGCCTGCGCGAGCACATCGGCAGGCGGTTTCGCTTCCTCGAGACGCGTGCGGAGTTGCGCCACCTGATCCTCCGCCGCGCCTTCGCCTTCGCCGAGCTCGCGTTGAATCGCCTTCAATTGCTCGCGCAAATACGCGCGGCGCTGCGCATCGGAAAACTGCGATTGCACATCTTTCTGCAATCGCTGCTGGATCTGCGCGATCTCGAGCTGCGACGAAATATTCGCCTGCACCGCGCGCAATCGTTTTTCCAGATCGAGCTCTTCGAGAATGGCCTGCTTTTGTGCGGTATCGACCTGCAAATTCGGCGCGAGAAAATCGACGAGTTGCTCCGGATCGTCGATGCTCAGAACGGCGGCGCGTGCTTGCTCGGGAATATCGGGCGAAAGTTCGAACAACTTCGCGGCGGTATCGCGCAGATTGCGAAATGTCGCCTGCCATTCCTTGCTTTGCGTCGACCGAATTGTTTCGAGCAAATCCACTTCCGCGCGCAAGTACGGTTGCGTCGCAATAATTTTGCCCAGCGAAAACCGTCGCAATCCCTGCACCACCGCGACCGACGAATTGTCCGCCTGCCGCAAAAGTTTCAAAACGATTGCAGCAGTCCCCACTGAATAGAGATCCGGCGGCTCAGGCTCCTCCTTATTTTCGTCCCGTTGCGTCAGCAGTCCGATGATTTTGCTTTGCGGCAAAGTTTCATCGAGAAGCTTGATAGAAGAAGGCCGGCCAATCGTCAGCGGCAAAACTGTTCCCGGAAAAATAACAAAACTCCGCACCGGCAAAATCGAGAGCGTACCCGGAATCGCTGGCATTCTTTCTTCCGGCCCATCGACGCCGGAAGTAGTCGGACGAATCGGCTCCGACTCGTTAGGCGTTTGTAAAACTGTAATTTGATTTTCGTTCATCTTGCGAAAGGCAAATGGATCCAGAGCAATCCGTTTGTCTGCTCGGCCTGCGTTTTTTCAATATCGACTTCGTCGAATAATTCGATGCTGCGCTCGAAGGGTCCGTAATCTATTTCCATCGCCAGCATTTCCACCGGACTTCCTTTAGGATCTTTTGGCTCCGGCACTTCGCGATTCCCGCGAATGACAACACGATACGGTTCGACTCGCAGATCGATCGCGTCACGCGCAACGCCGGCAAGATCCACGCAGATGCGCATGCCTTTTTCGCAGCGATAGGCATTGATCGCCGGTTGCCACATGGGTGGCGCAAATTGGTAGCTGGCCAAACTAAACGAGTCGCCTTCCGGGACGCTCTGAATCAGGCGCAGGGTAATGCGGCGAATAGGATCCATTAGATACGTTGCCTCAACGCGGGGCTCTTTTCCACCTCGGCGGAAATAAACGGAATCTTTTCATTCCAACTTCCCCGGATAAGATCACCCAATCGAAAATATCTCTATGAAATTTCCTCTGCATTTATCTCGATTCTGTATGGCGATTGCTCTCGTCGCAGGTTCTGCATTTGCGACTTCAAACTACGAATACAAACCCGACGAATATGTCGTTATCGCTGATGGCAAATCGCCGAACGGCCAGTACTCGATCGCTGCGCACGGCGAAGGCGAATACGGCGACGAAAATTTTCACGTGTATTTAATGGACGCAAAAACGGGAAAGAAAATTGGCCCGCTTGAGGAAGTAAAGGATACGCTCGATACCGGAGCGGATGCGTTTACGGCGAAGTGGTCGGCGGATTCGCACGAGGTTTCAATCAGTTACCGTATCGATCGCCATGAAATGGTCACGATCCGTTATTCAGTGGAGAACCGCAGAGCACATTGCATCAGCGGACCAACAAAGAATTGAATATGCATTATCGGAAGTTTTTCATTTTCACGGCGATTCTGCTTTCACTCACCACGACGGCATTAGCTGGCGGCAGTCTTCCCTTCTCTGATCTTAAGGAGTTGATCAATCAACAGCCGTTGCTTGCGCAATTTATCGCCGAACATCTGGATGTCGCGGAAATTGGCACGGGGCAGCGTGTGGGCGGCCGAGTCAACGAAGAACTAGCCGGCAGCCGTGTCGCGCCATACGAATTCGATGCCAAACCGAAAGGCGAAAAAGGCGATTTCACGCTCCTGCTTGTGATTGAGGCAGAGACGAATTTTCTGGATGCGAACGGTAAAAAAGTTCGCATGGAAAAGGCCGCGAAGATTCAGGAGCGCTTTACTGGAATTCTTTTGCGCTTGCCGACCGCGGACGAGCGTTAACAACGTCGCGCTCTAATTTCGCGAGTCTCCGCACGCAGGTGCACGGCGCGCGAACTATTCGCACCTAGCAAAACTTCGTTTCTTTCACCACCGGCTCGACCATGGGGTAGGCGTTGTAACGGCCCGAAAGATCGCAGGCGAAAACGATTCGATCGATGCCTTCCAATTTTTGATCGTCAATCAGACGCGCTTCCAACTTGTGTTCGCCTTTGCTCAACGTGTCGCCAGGAATTGGAGAACTCCACGTCATGTCGCCCGTCTTCTTCATGTCGCTCCATGAACCGTCATCGATGCGCGCTTGCGCACAAATGATTTTCGCTTTCGACCATCCGCGCACTTCTGCTTCCGCCGGACCGGTCACGATGTGCGCTGGCTTCGTTGCCAGAATGACGCGGCGCGGATGGGTGATGAGCGCGACCGGTCCTCGATCCTCGACGCTGCGATAGGTCGTGGCGACTTTTTCGCCATCGAGATGAACAATCGCGTAACCGGCCGGTCCGCCTTCCGGATCGCCGATGGAACGCGTGGCAATGTAAACATTGCGACCGTCATTCGCCATCTGTCCGTAGTGCGTATGACCCGCAAAAAGCGCGACGATCGGGCGTGTCTGAATGACATCACGCCATTGATCGATTCCCGGCCCGGCAAAATCTTCCCACACTTGAAACGGATAGTGATGTTGGAAAACGACAATGTGTTCCTTGCGCGCCAGCGCCGCATCGACTTCAAAGCGAAACCAGATCACTTGTTCGTCGCTCAATCCGAGCGGGCGAAACTGCATCGTGTTTAGACAAATAAAACGATAACCGCCGACGGTGAACGCTTGATAGGTCGCGCCGAGCCTCGCCTGATAGGCACGACAACCCGGATCATGGTGCGCATCGTGATCGCCCACGAGCGCATGAAACGGCATCTGCAATTTACTCGTCACATTTTTTAGCAACGCCCATTCGTTTTCCTTTGCGTGCTGCACATTGTCACCCGCGAACTGAACGAAATCGGGACGGACCAATTCGTTTACTTCATCCGCCATCCACAAGGCGGTTTTGTAGTTAGGTCGATCTTCCGATTCGAGATGAAGATCGCCCGGCCAAACGAAAGTGACTGGTTTTGTGCTCATAATTCAGACTGCTAATCTTCGAGCCGATCGAAATCTCCTTCTCGAAAAGGAACAAAACTTTTTTCGATCCGCGCGACCCAGGCATCGTATTTCTTACTTTTCGCGTGCGGATAAGTGATGTGAAACGCTGCGTAGCTCGAGCCCTTCCGATAAAGTTTGTGATAGTACTCAGTCCCATCTTTTGCTATTCCCGAGACGACATACCAGTTCGGCATTTTCTTTTTGTACGTGATCGTCACATCGGGAGCGTCGAGTTCTTCCTGCCAGCGGCTCTCAAACGAATCGCCGCTATCAGGAACAAAAAAGTGCGCGAAAGCCGCCAAACTGAATTCCTTATCCTTGCTATGGAATTCGCGCCCGTCGCCATTCATCGCTTCCCGGCCAGCGATCAAACTCGCCGGATAAGCAAGGACGAAACCAAAGCGTCCATTTGCATACTTCTTCCATTCCGAATCCGAACCTTTGACCGGTAGCAGCAACAGAAATGATAAAGATAAAAAGAGAAACGCTTTCATATTGCTAGGTAGCATCGGCGCTGCGGACGAGTTCGGCGAAGACACCATTTTTTGCGACGAGATCATCGAATGGGCCCTGTTCTGCAACTCGGCCTTGGTCGAAGACGAAGATGCAATCGGTCTGATTCAAAGTCGTTAGGCGATGCGCTACCATGATGACAGTGTGCGATTGACGCGCGTGATCGATTGCGGCGCGGACCTGGCGCTCACTGATGTTATCGAGCGCGGAAGTTCCTTCATCGAGAATGAGCACCGGCGGATTTTTCAGAAACATGCGGGCAAGCGCGATGCGCTGACGTTGCCCGCCGGAAAGATTTCCGCCGCGTTCGGTCAACATTGTGTCGTAGCCGCGCGGCATCTGTAAAATCTCTTCGTGGATGTAGGCCTGACGCGCGGCGTCGTGAATTTGTTCGGAGTTAACTGCGCCGCAGCCATAGCTGATGTTTTCTGCGACGGACCCGGAAAAAACAAATGGCGTCTGGCTGACATAACCAATGCTTTTTCCAATGTCCTCGCGCGAAAGCACGCCGATGGGAACGCCGCCGACAAGCACTTCACCGGCCGCGGGATGAATGAGCCGAAGCATGCAACGCAACCATGTTGATTTTCCGGAACCGGAACGCCCGGCAATGCCAACCGTTTGTCCCTGGCGAATTTCAAGATTCAAGCCATCGAGAATGCGCCGCTCGGCGCCATCTGGTGTGGTGTAGTTAACGACCAGGTCCTGGCATTCCAGCAACGGAATGCTGCCATCGAGTTTGGGCGCACGTAGCGTGACGACGCCGTAGGACTGATCCATCGGCCGATTCAGCATTTGCAAAAGAATGCTCACTTGAATGCTGCTGTCGTAAGTTTCGTCGAGAATGCGATGCACGTCTTTGAGCGGACGCATGACGTTACCGAAGAGAACGGAAAAGGTGATGACAGCGCCAAAAGAAATGTCGCCATGGGCGGCGAGGAGAACGGCGTAACCAATAATCGCGACGTGAAACAATCCTTCGTTGACGGCTTTCATCCAATCGAACTTCGCCATCGCCACGCTGTGTTTCGTTTCGCGATCCTGCCGCGAGGCCGCCGCGTTTTCGACGCGTGAAGCTTCGAGCGGATAAGTGTTGGCGGCGCGAATGTATTCGAGACCGCCAAGTTGCTCGACCACGGTCCCGTCGAGTCCTTCTTTCGCCTGCAAAAGCGACGCGCGAATTCCTTTTTGCGAAGTGACCTGCCAGACGGTGATGAGAATTGAAATCGGCACCACGCAAATCATGACGACACCAACGCGCCATTCCTGCCAGAGAGCGGCACTGAGCGCGAAGACAGCGGTGAGAACGGCCGGAACAAAATCGCTGAAACTGACGCGCAGAAATTTTACGAAACCCTCGACGCTGCGCGAAATGCGACCATGCAAGGAGCCGATGCGTTCCTGCGCGAGCGCCCCGAGATCGACTTTCAGAAGATGACTGACCAGCCGGACGGTCATGTTGCGCTCAATGCGCGTGGTCGTGCGGGTAACGATCCAGCGTCGAAAAAAGTTCAGCGTTTCTTTAAAAATGTAGGCACCGGCCAGAATGGCGAGCGACGTGATGACGATGTGCCGCCACTCGCGCGCCGGTCGACCCGCAAAAGCTGAGACCCGGGTAAAGAACCAACCGATGAGGATCGCGATGCCGGTCTCGATCGCGGCGACCAATGCCATGATGAGCACGCCGGAAATGAAACCGAGTTTGTCTTTGCGCGAGACCAGCCGCCAAATTTGTTTGCGACGCGTCCAAACCGAACCGACATCGCCGAGAAAAGATCGCTCTTTTTCAGCCATGATTGCGTCGCCTAACGAACGAAAGTGAAATAGACGCTGTAAAAAACGAGCATGAAGAGCGAGAAGGGCAGACCAAAAGCGAGATAACGTTTGAAGGTGATCGCGTGTTCCGGATCGTTAAAGCGCTGACTTTCTTCAGCCAGAATAATTCCGGCAGACGCGGCCGTGACTAACGAGCTGCTGCCTGCGCAAATGCCGCCGCCCAGAGCCCACGCTGCGGCGTGTGAAGAATCGAGTTGTTGAATGGAATGGGAAACTGCGGTGGCCCACGAGGCCGCTTCGGTAAATGTCGTGCCGAAATAACCAGTCACCGCGATGACCCAGGGCGCAGCTTTCGCGGCGATGAGTTGCTGAAATAACGTGTTGCCGATCCACGAATGCGAAACGCAACCGGCCAGAACGAAGATCGCGGCAAATGCGAGATACACATCGAAGCCTAACGAGGTGAGCGTGTGATAACGCTCGCTTTTTCGCTCCAGCAAAACGGCGACCACAATTGTGACCGCGCCGACGGCGATGGCCAGTTTCGTAAACGTCACATGAAAAATAATGAAGAAGGCGAGGAGTCCGAGACCGATCGAGAGCAAACGACGATCGATCGCGAGATCGGATTTCGCTTTCTTCCAATCGGCGGCGGTCTGCGCGACTTGCAGCGTGTAGAATGGAATCTGTGTCGTGCCAGCGGCGCGGCTGCGTTGGGTGATGCCGCGCTGAGTGAGAATCGTCGCCACAACGATGAGGACCGCGACGACGATTAAATTCGCCGGCAAGACTTCGCGCATGAAATCGCCGGCCTGCAGACCCCATGTCGCTGATTCGATGATGTTCGGCGTATCGCCCCAGCGCGTGGAAAATCCGCCGAGATTACTGGCGATGAGCGCCGCGCTCAAAATCCAGCGCGATGGCACCTGATACGATGCACAAAGCCGGATGATGACGGGCGTCATGATGAGAATGGAAGTGACGTTGTGCATCAGACCGGCCGTGACGTAGGTCGCGATCAATAAAATCGAGACGAGCAACGGAGTCGTTAGGCGCGGATGGCGCAAACGAACTTTACCCAGCTGATGACCCAGCCAGGCCGCGATCCATTTGAATCCGTGCGAGCGTTCGATCATGTGCGCGGGAATCGCGACCGCCGTAAACAACACGGTGATATCCGCGTAATGCTGAAAACCCGTCCGCAAAACAACCGGTGCGCTTTCCCATTGAATGACGAGGAAGGAAAGACTGACCAAACTCATGGCCAGCGGCAGCGGCACTTCGTATCGCGTCATCGCAAAAAACGCGCTGAAGAGAAGAACGAGCATAAGAATCCCCGCAGCCGGAGTCATTTGCCACGAATTGGAGAGCGTGGCGGTGCCGGCTTCGGGCGCGACGACCGCAGCACAAACCGGCAAAGACAACGCGAAGAAAAGCGCGAGCGCGCCAAAACAAATGCGAGTTCGCGATCGGCCGATCATATAAATGCGACGTCGCCAGTTTGAATCGAAACGTCCTGCGGATTTCGATGCGGTCGCAGATGCGCGATCAGTTTGATTCCCGCAGGCAACATTTTTGGCTCGAGCACGTCGGCAATCGCGGCATCGACAAAAAGATTCGTGCCTTCGCGGAACGCCTCGAAAACGAGCGCCTTCATTTCCTGCGCCTTCGCGCGAGAAGCACGCGTGCCTTTCACGGCGCGGTCGGCAAACTCATGCAACGAACCGTGCACAGCCGTTTCTGCCGGTTGCAAAAATGTCACTTCGGCGACGGGAAGGAATAGATCCGCGAGATGCGGCGGAAGCGGCAGAATCAATCCGACCTTTTGTCCGCGGCAGCCAGCGAGGAGCGCGCTGTTTCGTTTGTAAGCAAGCAAGCGCAAATGCACGCTGATCGCATCGAAGGCGAGATCGATCGGAATGTTTTCCGCCTCCAGCACTCGCAGTCGTTCCTCCGCTTCCGGCGCTTTGTATTGCGTCGCGTATTTTAAAAGATCGGAAGTCGTGCGCGCTTTTTTTGTGTCGATGAGCAGGCGCAAAACATCGAGCAAATCCACTTCGTCCTTCGGCGATGCGCTTCCTTCTGGTGATTTTGGTGATGATTCACTCATAGTGCGAGCGAGCGGTATCATCCGCAAAACGCCGGTGACGCGTCAAGCATTGCGGCGTTATTACCTCGCTAAAGAGGCTCGATCCTCCAAAGTCACGCCCAGCGAGCCGGAATCGAAGCCATCGATACGGACACGTCGGCCGTCGCGAATTATTTCCAGCGAGCCACCGGGAAAAGTCGGGCCATAGACCCAACCGTAAGCGCTGGTTACCGGCTGACCGTTCGCCGCCACAAACTGATCGCCTGCTTTGAGCTCGGCCGACTTCGGTTGTGCCGGAGGCGAGACAACGTCGGTGATGATGACGCGCACCGAATCGAGTGGTGTTCCATCGCTGCGTGTATGCGTGACGCTTTGGAAATTGCCGCCGGAGAATTTCGCCTCACGCGTGATGAATCCGACCCGTTTTTCATCGAAGCCGGTTTCGTAAATGCGTTCGCGCTGCCCGATCGCATCGAACTCCTCCTCTTTCCGCGCGCCATTACCATTGGAGATAGAAGGGAGCGGCTTTCGGTTTGTGTCGCAGACCTGGTGCACGCTGCGTTTCACGGTGCCGGTGGAGTGCCACTCCGTCTGAAAATGTAATACCGGGCCTCCAAAATCCCTGGGGTCGCAGCCCGTTTTCCATTCCTCGATGAGACGGCCATTCTCGTCGTTGAAATCTTCGCTCCCGGTAAAGAGGAGGTCAGGACTGGCGGCCAAATTTCCCTGGGCATCTTCGAAGCGTGAAACACTGTGACGAAGCCGACCTTGTGAATCGAATTCCGGTTCGCTGACAAACCGATAGTATTTGAACCGCACGGGATCGTGTTCGTCCAAGGTCTGCCGATGCAGAATCCCAGTCGGATCAAATTCATCAATCAAACGATGATACCCGCCGGTGTTGTAGGTTTTTTTGCCGGCCGTGTCGAAAAAAGTTTGTTCGATGCGAACTCCGTACGGTCCGCTTGAGTAACTGAAATGTTTAATGGCAAAACCTTTGTCGCCATTTACCGGTTCGCCTTTAGTGTCGAGAAATTTTTCCTCGAGAACGTTGCCATTGACGTCGTGTTTTAACGCCGTGCGCCAAGATTTTGTGCCGACGAACTGAATATCGGTCGGATGACCAAACTCGTCGTAACGAACATTCGTCTGACTAATCTGTTTGAGTGCACCGTTCGCGTCGGCCTTGAAGAAGGTGCGTTGGGTAAGTTCGCCATGATCGTTGCGATTCATTTTCTGCTCCGACCATTCCGTCGCCGCAGTATGTTCCAATTTTCCTTCGGCATCGAGATTGGAGATGCGGATCGCGTTTCCCGCCTGATCGCGTTTCGTTACGATGGCAGCGATCCCGTTCCACAAAACAGGTTTGCCTTTTGCATCAAGCGCTTCGAATCGAATTTCTTCTCCCCATTTGGTCGCGAAACCGACGAGGTTCACACGATTCGCCATGGGCTGACCGTTACTTCCGAGATTCGTTAACTGGACGATTCGGCCTGCGTCATCGCGATCCAGTTTGTAGCCAAAAATTCCTTCGCCATTCGTCGCGGGTTGGCCCGTCGAGTTGAAGAAAGTAATCTTTACATCGCGGCCATGAGAGTCGCGTTCGAATTCCATATGCGAAGCATTACTTCGGCTGGTCGTATCGAATCCACGAAGATTCACAAAGCGAGCTCTCGCCATGTGATTGGAGGAATCGGAAGCAGCCGGACGATCGTAAATGATCCGCCAGAGGACGTTGCCATTGCGATCGCGGCTCGTCGCTTCGAGCGCGTTGCGATCTTCAAAGGAAAATTCGACCATTGTGGTTTCGGGCGCTTTCTCCGAATACGGCTGCGCGCCGGCCAGACCCTCAATGTAAATCGGAATCATTTCGTCGACGTAAAGGCGACGCAGCACGGCCGGATGACCACGCGCATTTAATGCTTCGGCCTTGCTGATCGGCCCGAGCCGACCGCGTCGCGTCAATCGCAAATAGGCAACGCAACGCGAGGCGTTCGCAGAACTGATCTTGCTGAGCGGCTCCAGGCCACCGTTCATCCAATCCACATGCGTCGCGTATTCGAAACGCAAACGCTGATAAAGTTCCCACTGCGTGAGACGCGCCACACCGGCCAACACCAAGAAGAACGCGGCTAATGCACCAACGAATTTCCAGGGATGGCGCCGCACCCATTTTACGGTGCGCACGACGGTGGTCGGCGGTTTTGCGACAATCGTTTCGTCATCGAGAAAACGACGGAGATCTTCCGCGAATGCAGCGGCGCTTTCGTAGCGATCGCGCGGCTCCTTCTCGAGGCACTTCATGCAAATCACCTCGAGATCGCGCGGAATTTCCGGTCGATGCCATGCGGGCGAAACCGGATCTTCCGTCAGCACGCGAACAGTAATTGCCGTTTCGCTATCATCCGGTAAAAACGGCGGGCGGCCTGCGAGCATTTCGTAAAGAATTGCGCCTAACGAGTAAATATCCGCAGCCGGACCGACATGCCGGCTTGTGCCTTTCGCCTGTTCCGGTGCCATGTAAGTCGGCGTTCCGATGACTGCGCCTGAAACGGTGAGCTGCGTGTTTTCATTGAGCCGTTTGGCAATTCCGAAGTCCGCGACTTTCGGAATGCCGTCCGAATCCAGCAGCACGTTCGCCGGTTTCATGTCGCGATGGACGACGCCGTTTTGATGCGCGAAGTGCAGCGCGCGCGCGACTTGAATCAACAACTGCGCAGCGTCGCGCGGCGTCGGTAATTCTTTGCGCAAACGATCTGCGATCGATCCGCCTTCGACATATTCCAGCGAATAAAACGGCGCGCCTTCGTGCTCACCGACTTCGTAAATGTGCGCGATGTTTGTGTGATGGAGACCCGCAGCCGTTTCCGCTTCGGCCCGAAAACGCTGCAGTTCCTCCGGTCCATAGTGACCGGTGAGCATCTTGAGCGCGACGCGACGATTGAGTTTGATTTGGCGTGCGAGATAAACCACGCCCATTCCGCCGCGCCCCAGCTCTCCTTCGATCGCGTAACCGCCAAACTCTTTCGGAATCGATGATCGCTTCGGACCGGGCGGAGGCGTCGCAAGAGAATCGGTCATCGTCAGGGCGTCGTTGAATTTCTCGGCGCCAACGAAGCGACGATCGCTTCAAATCCCGGATCGCCGCGAAGCGAATCCCAGATGGGTTGCAGTTTGAGAAAACCGTAGCTGAGATAATTGGGCACGCGTTCCACAGCGGCGATTTGTGGGATGGCGAGATCCTTCTCGCCCGTCCAGGTATAAATTTGCGCGAGATTAACAGCGAGCGCGACGCCATCGATCGCGTCCTTCGAAATCGGCAACAACTCGCAAGCGCGACGACCTTCGCGCAATGCATCTTCCTTTCGCCCGAGCCCCGTATCGATCAAGCCTAACAAGCTGAGAGCAGCGGCGGATTCGGGTTGTTTTTCCATCATCTCCGCAACCTTGCTCCGCGCTTCGGTAAAGGCAGCCTGCGCTTTGATCGCATCTCCCTGACAATGGGCGAACACACCTTCCCAGTATGCATGCGGAAAGTTAACGCCATTTGTGGCCACGCCATCGCGCGGATAATTCGTTAGGGCGCGATTCATTGCCGTCGCGGTCCGCTCGCACAAAGCGTCACGCGGATCGTCCACGTCGGAGGCGACGGCTGGATCTTCCGCGATCAATGTCGCAAGTGTTGTTTGAAACGGTTTCACGTCCGCCCGCGAAACGAGATCAACGAGCGATTGATAAATTCGCGTCGCCGGATCGCCCGGAATAATCGTCAACGCCCGCGCGTAGGTTCGCGTCTGATCGGGATAACGACGTTGCGCTTCATAAGCCAAAGCCAGTTGCTGGAGCATGAAGAAATTGCGCGGATCCAGTTCGAGCGCGTGTTCCAAATTGCTCGTCGCTTCCTCCCATCGGCCTTGTCGCCGATCGATGTAGGCGCTGTATTCGAAAACTTCGGAGTTGTTAGGCAAAGTGCGCCGCGCGATGGCGAGTTCGCTTCGCGCGCGGTCGTAATCCCGGAAGCCGTGATAATAGTAATCTGCTAACGCGAGATGGGCTTCGCCTGAATCCGGCTGAAGACGCAAAGCAGTTTGCACCGCGGCATTCGCCAATTCCAGCCGCGCTTCCGTATGGTCGTGCCCTTGCCAATAAATCAGGCAGTGAACTTTTGACAGCCGGCACCACGCGAGCAAAAACCGTGGATCGCGCGCCACCGCTTCGTCGAGTAAGTGCGCGGCCTGCGGCAATTTTTCCCGCGCATGAAGTTGATCCGACGTGTCTGCGTAAAGCGCTTGCGCGCGCAGATACAATTCGTACGCCGCCATATCGGTCGTTGGCGGTTTTTCGATGGCCGATTTTTCTGTGGGCGATAATTGAGCGTGAAGTTGTTCCGCAATCGTCACGGCAATCTCACTTTGAATGCGAAACACGTCATCGAGTGGACGGTCGTAACTTTGCGCCCAAAGATGCGTATCGGTACGAGCATCGATCAATTGCGCGTTCACCCGAACTTTCCCGCCCGCGCGTTGCACGCTGCCTTCGAGCAGATGGGCCACACCAAGTTCCTTTCCAATTTCGCGCAGATTGCGCGTGCCGCCTTTGTACTGCATCACGCTTGTGCGACTGATCACTTTCAAATCAGCAATCTTGGCGAGCTCAGTCAGGATTTCGTCCTGCACGCCATCCGCAAAAAATGCGTTTTCCTGATTCGCGCTCAAGTTCTCGAAGGGAAGCACCGCGATTGATTTCTCGGGAACGGCGGGAACGGCGGGAGCGACCGGAGCAACCGTAGGCGCGGCTTCATGCGACGCGGTCTGGGGCGCGATCGGTTGCGCGAAATGAACGAGCGCAATAACCAGCGCAAGCGCCGCGATGATCACGGCGGGGATCGGCCATTTTCGCATGAGCCTTCTAAGCAACCGCGGCGTCGAGCGAGCGACGATCGGTTTGTCGTCGAGAAACCGCCGCAGATCTTCCGCCAGATCGGCTGCAGTGGCGTAGCGATCGCGCGGTTCTTTTTCCAGGCACTTCATGCAAATCGTTTCCAGCGCGCGCGGAATTTCCGGACGATGCCACGCCGGCGAAACGGGATCTTCCGCGATCACACGCATCGCGATCGCAGTTTCACTTTCATGCGGCACAAATGGCGGTCGGCCCGCGAGCATCTCGTATAAGATTGTTCCGAGCGCGTAGATATCAGCTGCGGCGCCGACGTCGCGACTCGTTCCCTTCGCTTGCTCCGGCGCCATGTAGGTGGGCGTGCCGATGACCACGCCGGAAAGCGTCAACGCCATGTCGGAAGTGAGTCGTTTGGCAATTCCAAAATCAGTCACCTTCGGTACGCCGTCGGGATCGAGAAGCACATTCGCGGGCTTCATGTCGCGATGGACCACGCCGTTGCGATGCGCGAAATGCAGCGCGCGCGCAACGCTAAGTAGTATTTGCACCGCTTCTCGCGGTGGAAGATTTCCGGTGCGCAATCGATCGGCTAACGAACCGCTCTCGATATATTCCATCGAGAAAAAAGGCGTACCCTCATTTTCTCCGACGTCATAAATCTGAACGATGTTGGTGTGATGAAGTCCCGCCGCCGTCTCCGCTTCTTCGAGAAAGCGTTGCAATTCTTCCCGACCGTAATGACCGGTCAGCATCTTGAGAGCGACGCGGCGATTGAGTTTGATCTGGCGCGCGAGATAAACGACGCCCATGCCGCCACGCCCTAGTTCGGCTTCGATCTCATAGCCCCCAAATTCTCTCGGCATAGAGCGGTCGGAACCGGGATTCTGCGGCATGATGGGATCAGGCATCGCCCAATCTTACCAACTCTATCGCTGCAAGCGTATCTGGAACTTTAAATTTATCGGGACCTTATTAGGACAGTCCCGTCGTGGCATCAGCCGGACGACTAGCGACTTGCCAGCGCAAAAGTCTTCATGCAATCGTCGAAGAGTGGATCGAGGTCCGATCCGAATTTCCCCGGTGCGGTGCAGGTGACGATAACCTTGCGACCATCTGTTCCGTCAAAGAAGTACATCGTCTGCGCGAGATCGACGTCCTTCATTTTATTTTGCAGCTTCACTTTATGGCCGATCGCTTTCGCGTCAGTCACGAATTCGGAGTCACTGAGAATTTTCGCATCCGGGACCGATGTTTTCAGAGCTTGTTTGTTCGCCTCGACATAATCGTTGAGCGAGCCCGCGAAAGTCTCAACCGTCGCCACCATGTTACTGGCAAGACCGCTCTCCTTCGGCGCGACGATCATGGTCACGCCGGGTTGAGGACCCGGTTTGCTTTCCCAGCCTTGGGGAATGCGATGAGAGTAGCCGCTCTCGGTCGACGTATAGGTTTCTCCCATCTTTTGCGCGGGCGCGTTTCCTTTGCCCGACATTTCGTGAACGCCTTTCGTGAATTGCCTCACGCCCAGGACGATCACGACCAAACCCACGAGCCCCGCGACGATGCGTAAAACCATTTTCATGCGGGAGAGCCTAGCGAACGCGACATCCTGATCGCAACAACCAAATCGCGACGAACCGCGCACGCTCTTCGCGCTTGCTCAGTTCCATTCCGGTCGCCTACCGTTTCCGCCATGGCTCGCACAATTTTCGCACTGTTTCTTCTTGTCGTTTCATCTCTTTGCGCGGTCGCTTCGTCGCAACAAATAGCGTTCGAACGAGGAACCGCGATCTGGATCGCGAACGCTGATGGAACGAACGCCCGCAAGATCACAAAAGGTTCCGGTCCGGATTTGTCGCCGGATGGGACGCGGATCGCTTTCAATACCGATACCTCCAGCAACAAGGACGTCACGCGTCAAATCGCTGTTGTGGATGTCGCGACAAAAAAAGTCAGCGTCTTCAAAAAAGAAATTCCAAGCGACAATTGTCAGCACGCCCTCTGGTCGCCGGATGGAGCGCATATTCTTTTTAGCATTTGGACCGAGAGCGACTGGCATCTCGCCATGATCGACGCCGACGGTTCCGGTTTTCGCTATGTGAAAAAAGCAACGCCGGCGCGGAATTCATTTTGGTCGACCTGCTGGGCGAGAGATGGAAAATCTATTTACGCGCAGGACCTGACGAATCTTTACCAGTTCGGACTCGACGGAACGGAAATGAAGAAGTGGAGTTTGCAGTCACTTTTCCCGAAAGGTTCGATGAGCAGTGGATCGAGCATTGCCGTTTCGCCCGACGGCGAAACGTTCCTGATCGACATCGACATGGACGAAGAGGAAGCGAACATGCCAGATTGGGACGGACCGCCGCCCTCGCTCTGGACGCTCGATCTCGCTTCGCAAAAAGCGACACGGCTCTCACCGAAAGGCGTGCTGGCGTGGCACGGAGCCTGGCTCAACTCGAAAGAGATTCTCCTAACGAGTCAGTCGGCGAAGGAAAAAGAACCGACTATTTATAAAACAGCGCTCGCGGTAAAAGATCGGAAAGCGATCCTGAAAAACGGCAACAATCCGAGCGTATCGCGCTCAACGGACTAACCGTTCGTTTATTTATATTTATTAACTCGGAAGCGGCGGAGGCGTGGCTCGTTTTTCCGTTCCGCGGAATGAAAGAGCGCCAAGCACGGCCGCAACGATGAGGAATAGCAGGCCGAGAACGAGCAGCCCTTTCGGTTTGGACGGCGCAACCTCAAGCGAATACGCGAGCTGATCGTAATCGTTGCCTGTCGTGACGTGCACGTTCTGTGCGCTAGCCGGAAGTTTTGCACGATCCGTAACGTTAACGATCCCGCCGTTCTCCAGCGTGCTACTGGTGAAAACCCATTCGCTTCCCGAACCGGTAACCAGCTTCATGTTCTTCGGGATTTGCAGCGTGAACTGCCCATTGCCGTGATAAGTCGCAAGACAGCGCGCTTTTATTTTCGCGACAGCGCTGCGATGCACGTCGTCTTTTTCGAGCGAGAAATCGTCGATCACCGCGGCGGCGAGCTGATATTTCACATTGCGCAACATCATGTCGGGATGATCGCCGTATTCATCTTTCCACTCCGCCCATTGCGCGGCGTTTAGTTGAAAATGGAATTCGATTTGCGCGTCGCCGCGTTCATCGATCTTATAAATTCGCTCGACCGTGCGGCTCGGCTCCTGAGCGCGCACAATTCCTGCGCTGAAAAACGCCGCCGCCATTATCGCGATTTGAAACGCCGCAAGCCGTGACCCCAATTTCATCTTATTCATTTTGCCCATTGCCTTCTTCGTTGCCATTCCCGGCGCCCAATCGCGTCGAACTGATGATGTCCTGAATAATCGGCTGGCTTTTCTCGAAATAACCTTTGGCCGCCCCGACAAAAAGACCGATCACGCCGGCCTGCGATGGCGCGAACATTCCGACCCATTGCGTCGAGCCGTTGCGATAAGAAGTGGTGCCGGTGTAAACAACCGAATTACCTTTTTGCTGCTGCGAACTGACCCGTACCGTTCCCCCGGCGATTCGCGACACTCCTTTTCTCGCTGTCTGCATCGCCTCGTTAGGCGTGGATAAATTCGGGTAATAAAAAACATTTACCGCCACGGAAGATTGCTGATCTTGCGCGGTAAAAACCATTCCGGGAATCGGGCTGTTCTCCATCCGCGTCCAGGCTTGCGGAACATCGACCGAGACGAGATTGTTCGCGCCGACGTAACGATAATAGCCTTGGCGAACCTGACCCGTTTGCGCATCCGTGCGCGCACCGGTCCCGGCATTTTGCGCGTAAGCCGTCGCCGTATGGTCGGAGCGTTGCGCCAGAATATTTTTGATCTTGTCGATCTCGATGTTCGGAAGTTCGGGCGGAAGAAATCCCTGCTTCTGATATTCCTGCACGTTGACGAAAATTTTGTAGCGCTGCTTTTGCAGATCCTCGTCCGCCATCTTCACGGCTTGATCGAAAGGAACCGACTTCTCTGCGCCCACCGCCATCGGCGTGATCGCGGTGCATTCGATTGGGATATAATCGTCCGAGCCCTCTCCATAACGCACCACCGTAAACGCGTGTCCCGGCCGAAACACCACCGTCGTCTTGCAGCCGAGATGTTCCATCACCGACGCCCAAAGCAGCGCGAGCTCGATGCAAAGTCCTTCATTGGTAATAATGACATCGCGCGGCATGCGCACAGTTTGCACGAGCGTTTGGACATCGCCGATTTTTGCCGGCACACCGGAATCGCTCGTGTAGCGCATTCCCGTATCGCACATGTAGTCGTAAACACCTTTCATCATGCGCGCCACTTCGCGCCCGCCGCCGGCCACTCCGGCCATCGATCCGCCGGTGCGCTTCGTCACCTCCGCGACAAATTCTTTCACCACCGGGTCGTTAGGCGTGACCATCGCGGCCGCGAAATCCGAACTCGCAAAGACGTCGTACCAAGTCACAACTTCGTTCGCAGGCAGATCGGTATATTCGATCTCGTTCACGCCGCGCAGCATCACGTTCGAGCGCAGAACTTGTTCCTTCATCGCACCGCTGGCGTCCGCCCAGCGAATTTTCGTTTCCAGCGTCGTGTTTGTGTCGTTGGAGAGCTGCGTAACTTTCGAAGGAAGCTGCGGGTAATAAACCTGCACCACAGTCTGCCCCGCGGGAATTTCCGGGTATTCCTGCGGCGTCGTCCACGAGATGTAATCCGGAATCTGATAGCTAACCGACAAATTTTGCACCGGCCCCGTCCCGTCATTATGGAAAACAATCTTGCTCAAAAAATAGCGGCCGTTCTGCGCGGCCGGATTGCCGTAAATCTTGTAGGCGAAAGTCATGAGCGATTTGCGCACGATCGGATCGTCCCACGCGAGCTTGCCCGCGCCGCCGCCCTTGAAAGCGAAAACGCCGAGACAGAGCAGCCCTACGGCTGCCAACAATAGTGCCCCGGCTTGTAGGAGTTTCTTCATTTAATCATTCTGTCGTTTTTTGGTTAAGCAGCACGTGTATTCGAAAACAAAAGCCATCCTGTTGTCACGCGAAAACTTTGTCTGCGCGGTGGAAGTGATCTCAAACTTACATTTCGAGCTTCACTTCCTCTGTTTCGGCCTTTGCCGACTGTCGCATCATGTTTTTTCGAATTCCTCACAACAGACAACATAACTGTTCGTTAGGCGCTTCGTCGAGCCTCCGAGTGGACTACGCATCCAAAGAGTTTTGGAGTTGTCGAAATCATTGCTTTCGTCGGGCGCAAAAGGGCAGGTCACGCAGCCAGTCGGTTTGCTAATTAATATGGTGAATATCAAAAACTGAGAATATCTCTTGTGCTATGGAACGTTCGTGTGGTGAAGTGAAGGCCTGCTATGAAAGCCATTTTGCCATTTCTCATGTTGGTAGTTTTTGCCGCAACAGGGAGGGCAACCTCCTACACTTACACTCCTAACCCTGTGGATCTAAACGATCTGGATCACCACAGCGCGTATACGTGGAGAATTAATAACATTAACATCGGCGGCGCGACGATTACCGGTGCGAGTCTTACCTTCAAGAACATCGCGAATTGGGACGCGAATCCAAACATGCTCTTCATGCATCTCTTTGACACGGCGAAATATTCAGGCGTGAGCTCGTTCCTCGATGCGACCGGTGTCCCGGTACCCGCCAACCAGATTGCGGACAACTTCGCATCTCCCCTGCTTGCCTCGAATCCGTTAATCGCAGCCGGGACTGCCAATACTTTCCTGACCGGCAAGTCATTTACGATGACGCCTACTACCTTCACCTACAATTTCACGGGAGCACAGTTGCTCGCTTTGCAGGCTTACATCGCCAACGGTCACGATATCGCCTTCGGCCTTGATCCTGATTGTCATTTCTTCAACGATGGAGTCACATTCACGATGAATGTGCCAGAGGGAGGAACGACCGCAGTCCTTCTCGCTGTGACCATGGTCTGTTTGGTGCTGACGCACCGACAATTCTCTTATCGACCATTGGCGGTGGCCGTTGCTCCAGCCCCGCGCTCCAGGCGATAGCCTCGACCTTCGCGTTAGAGTTTGGTGCAGTAGTGCCAGGTCGTACCTCACGTCCGCTAATTCTGCGGATCCTAAAATGTCCCCGCTGAGAATACGGCCGGCGGGAGCCGAGCCGGATAGACGAAGCCCCGAAGGGGTAAGCGAGTGGGAACGAGCGAATCAATCGAACCTTCGTGTGGAAAGCTACCCTAAGTTGTCCACCTCTTGAGCACGTCGCACTGTGTCCCCGCTGAGAATGGAGCCGACGGGAGTCGAGCGACATAGACGAAGCCCCGCAGGGGTGAGCGAGTGGGAACGAGCGAATCAATCGAACCGTCGTGTGAAAGCTACCCTAAGTTGTCCACCTCTTGGGCACATCGCACTGCGTCCCCGCTGAGAATGGAGCCGACGGGAGTCGAGCGACATAGACGAAGCCCCGAAGGGGTGAGCGAGTGGGAACGAGTGAATCAATCGAACCGTCGTGTGGAAAGCTACCCTAAGTTGTCCACCTCTTGGCCCGTCGCACTGTGTCCCCGCTGAGAATGGAGCCGACGGGAGTCGAGCGACATAGACGAAGCCCCGAAGGGGTAAGCGAGTGGGAACGAGCGAATCAATCGAACCTTCGTGTGGAAAGCTACCCTAAGTTGTCCACCTCTTGGGCACGTCGCACTATGTCCCCGCTGAGAATCGAACTCAGATTTAAGGTTTAGGAAACCTCCGTTCTATCCGTTGAACTACGGGGACAGAGAATACCAGCGAGTTTCGATTACATCTGCCCATTGTCCACTAACGGTGAAGGAGATTCGAGTTAGCAAGATCCGAACTGTCAAAGAATTTAGACTTGACCCCATTTTGCCTTCATTCGAGTTTTGATTGGGTAGCGAATCGGATTTTCCGGAAGAGGAAGCTTTGGCTGGCGAGGACTGGCAATGCGACGATGTCTCCGGATTTAATCGCCTGTACGGTCCGCATTGGTGGTCCGTGATCGGTGAAGCTTTGATGAGGGTAATCTTACCAATCGAGTATTATCAAATGCTCAGTCGGGACCGTTACGAATGGGATAATTTAGGCCGCCGCGCTTATCAAGAAGATCTGGCAAGATATCCTGACCTGGATTCGGATGACGCGCGTCGCAGGCAATCACTGTTCGATTTTCACTACGCCGAGGGCATCGTCTTTGGATTGCGCCGGCAAGAGCAAAGCGGTACGCGATTAATCGCATCAAAAACTTAGCGCGGGGCGGCAGAGAACTCGATCCTCAAATTTGGCTCCATTTGGAAGCGGCCATTGAGCGGACAGACCAGATTTCCTGATCTTGTGGCGGAGCCGTAACAGGGCGACAATATACCCTCTTCGACGCGACAATGATCGCGACACAGAAGGCGACATAATATTGTATATAAAATAAGTTATGCATTGACAATAATGGCTTTGCGTTTACGATAACGACGACATGGAACGACAATATATTAGGACACACCCCTGGATCAAATTCAGGATAGATCTCAGGGATGCGTCGCCTCGGTTTTGGATAAATGCTGGAGAGGCTAAGTCAAAGTGTGAGCACATCGCGGGCGTACCATTAAAACCGGCGGTGGCGGAAATCTTGCACAGGGTTTTCGTTGCTAAGGGAATTCACGGTACGACTGCAATCGAGGGAAATACCCTCACGGAGGACCAGGTTCGGCGACATTTGGAAGGCGGGCTGGAGGTGAATGCATCACAGGAGCACCTAATTCGGGAGGTCGATAATATCGCGAACGCTTGCAACCAAATTAGAAGCTCGTTGCTAGGAGGTGAGGACTACCCCCTCACTCCGGAGACGCTAAAGAGATTCAATGCCTTAATCTTAAAGGATCTCCCGTTGGATGAGGAGGTGATCCCGGGCAGAGTGCGGACCCACAACGTGGGTGTCAGGTCGTATCTCGCTCCAGCAGCCGAAGACTGCGAACACCTTCTTTCGGAATTGTGCAAGTGGATGGAAAGCGAAACGTTCCAGCCCAGTGCCGAAGCCGATCAATTCGTTTTCGCGATAGTTAAGGCGATTGTTTTCCACATCTATCTAGCGTGGATTCACCCATTTGGTGATGGGAATGGCCGCACTGCGCGGCTCGTTGAATTCGCAATACTCTTATCCGCGGGAATATCTACTCCAGCAGCGCATCTACTGAGCAATCATTACAACATAACACGCAAGCGGTATTACACGGAACTGGAGCGGGCGAGTAAGTCCGGCGGTAACATTATGCCCTTCATCGAATATGCGATGGAAGGTTTTGTTGATGGGCTGCGCGACCAGTTGGAGTTGATCCGCATTCAGCAATGGGACGTCGCGTGGACCGTTTATGTACATGAGAAGTTTTCCGAAAACACGACTACCTCAGGGCGGCGTCAATGTCGGCTTGCACTAGATTTGACGCCTCAGCGGGAGCCAGTGGCTTTGAACAAAATTCAAGAGCTGACGCCTCGTTTAGCAAAGGCTTACGCCAACAAAACCATTCGAACTGTACAACGAGACGTTCGGGATTTGGAGCGACTTGGGTTAGCTGTGAGAGGTTCGTTGGGGGTGATCGCCGAACGGGGCGCGATACTGGCGTTTTTACCGCAAAGAAAGCGGAAGAAAGAAAAATCTCCGCAGTTAACATTGGCACTTCAAACTGACAACATGCCCAAAAATAACGCCTCTTGAGCTAAGTATGCAGCCAGCCAAGGTCTTCATTTCTTACACCCACGAGAGTAACGACTACTCTGACCTTGTGCTAAAGCTGGCAAATCAACTAAGGCACGACGGAATCGATGCAGACCTGGACCAATATCATCATTCTCCGCCAGAAGGTTGGCCGCGTTGGATGGACCAACGAATAACGTGGGCCGACCTAGTTTTGGTCTTGGCTTCTCCATCCTATCTAGCGCGGGTGATGGGTACAGAGCAACCAGGAAAGGGACTCGGAATTCGGTGGGAAGGGAATTTGATTTATCAGCATCTGTACAATGCCGGATCGAACAATGAGAAATTCATCCCAGTTGTATTGCGAAAATCTGACATTCCGAGTATTCCGATGCCCTTACAGGGGTCAACGCATTATTCTTTAGAGGAGCCGGGTAGTGAATACCAAGCGCTTCTATCTCGCTGTCGTGGATTACCCCGTACAGAAAAGCCGCCGTTGGGAAAACCCAGACCGCTTGGCGTGAAGAACCGCAAGACCGACGTAGGATTGTTTTTCACGTCGTTTATCAGTGTGGACGCGTGGAATAAGGCTAAATGGGCGGGATGCGCGTTCCTGCACGATCCAGCACTAAGAGAGCCACCGACGCTAGCTCTCGTATTCGGAGATCAGAGTGCGGCAGAACAAATATTTCAAGATTGGCGTCAGCGACTCGGTCCGCTGGACGCTTACAACGAGCTAAGGATATCGATTGTCGTAGGGGACGTGCCTAACCGACCGCATGGGGGTTATTCTGTCCACATTGGTTCAAACATCGAAAATATATACAAACGCGCCGACGACGAAGGAATCGACCTTCCTCTCCCTCATGTAATGACGGTTTCGCGAGTTCATTACATGACACCATCCCCTGGATCGACAAATCTAGCGCTTTTTCGTAAACGCTTTGAACAGTTCGGCAGCTATCGTCTGATTCCGGCAGTGAAACGCGGAAACGAAATCGTTTACGCGGACAACCTCGCTATACATAAGCGTCACATCGAGTTTCGTAATGTTCGTGACATTAGTTCCCTAAACGATCCGGATTCGTGCGTGCTGCCATAGCTTCGCGAATCAAAAGGGGAGCCCTTCGGGCATTGATCTCAATGGGATGACAGTTCCCCCTAGATTTTTTGGCTACACCTTTTTAGGGCAATGCCAAAAAGGTGTTCACCGCTTGCGCTTACGGCACACCAGTTCCGGTCTGTGCCTTTACCAGTGAAATGTCCGTGCTGTTGATTGAACCGTTTACCGTCACGTCATTGCGGAAGTTCGCCGCGCCAACGACTCCATTCACGGGTGCGCCGGACTGCGCCTTGGTCTGCGCGATGTCGCTGGAATTCACCGCCTTGTTCGCAGTTGTGTCGCCCGCCAGCACATTCATGTTGACCGATTGATCTGGTAAAACCTGCGCAACCGCGTCGGTCACGCTGCTTACCTTCACTGTGATCTGTTGCGCATTCGTGACGCCAGTGAGGTTCACCGTCATCGTCTTACCAGCGAAAGTGGGCGAGCCCGAGACGCTGCCTGCGCCGCTAGTCACGCTCGCATTTCCGCTCACCACGCCGTTGGTGAAAGTAAACACGAGGGTGTGATTTCCACCGGTGGCGCGACATTCAATGCCGGGGGCACCGGCGAGCGGCAAATTCACGTCAAAGGTTCCCGCCGCGGCGTGCGTTTTGCGCGAAACTGCAGAGACGAGTGACAACGGCGGCGCGCACTTGCCGAATCTGCCCGCGTAATAAATTCCGGCCAGTTCCGGTCCGGTCAGCGTGCGGTTGAAGATTTCCACTTCATCGAGGAAGCCGTTGAGTGATAAGATCGCTTCCGCTTTGCCGAGGGTCAGTTGCGCATTGGCTGGAGGAACAACCGCAGCATTTGTCTGATCGGTTCCGATCTGCGCGCCATTGACGTAGAACTTGTAAATGCTTCCGCTTCGCGTCACCGCGACGTGATACCACTGTCCGGTTGTCGGAAAGAATGGAATGCCAATATCAACGGCACCGCCAACCGCGGGTCCGTTGAGATGGATGGCGAGGTTCCCGCTCTTCAACCAGAAGATCCATTTGTTGAGGAAGCCAGTTCCTTCGCTGTGTCCGACGAAAACATCCGAGCCGCTCACGCTATTGAACTTCACCCAGGTATCGATCGTGAACGGATTCGCGCCAAAGTCGTAGACCGTGTCGTTAGGCACATCGACTTCCTGAGTCGTTCCCTGGAATTGAAATGCTTTGTTCACTTCACCGGTCGCGTTTGCATTCGCGCCACCCGCGAGCGTACCGTCGTGTCCGCCAACGAGATCGGAAGCATTCCCATCACCGGGCCACCAGCTGATCATGTTTGCGGGCGGCGGCGTGCATGGCACTGCGTTCACCGTGAGAGTAAACGCTTGCGTCGCATCCGTGCCCACACCGTTGCTCGCTTTCAGTGTGAATGGATAACTTCCATCGGTGTCTGCGTTCGGAGTTCCGCTAAGAACGCCCGCTGAACTTAACGTCACACCGCCGGGAAGTGCGCCGGTTTCACTAAACGTCGGTACTGGGAATCCCGTCGCGGTCGCGCTAAACGTGCCGAATGTGCCCACGGTAAATGTTGCATTATCCGCGCTCGTGATTGCGGGCGGCTGGTTGACGGTGAGCGTGAAACTCTGCATCGCGTCGCTCCCGATGCCATTGCTCGCCGTGAATGTGATTGGATAACTTCCGCCCGTTCCGGCTGCGGGCGTTCCGCTGAGAACGCCACTGGAATTATCAAACATCACTCCGCTTGGGATTGCGCCCGTTTTGCTCAAGGTCGGCGTTGGGAATCCGGTCTTGGTCACCGTGAATGTGCCGGCAGTTCCCACAGTGAACGTTGTGCTGTTCGCGCTTGTGATTGAGGGTGCTTCATTCACCGTGAGCGTGAAGCTCTGCATGGCATTCGGTGCGATCGTATTCGCCGCGGTGATCGTAATGTTATAGACACCACCGGTCCCGGCCGCAGGTGTTCCGTGTAACAAACCATTTGCGTCCAGGCTGACGCCGGTGGGTAAACCACTTGTCGTGAAAGTTGGCGACGGCGCCCCGTTAGCAGTGACACTGAAGTTACCGTTCGTTCCGACGGTAAACGTCGTGTTGTCTGCGCTCGTGAACGTCGGCGGAATGCCGAGCAGCGTTACGGTAGGGTCAGTTGCGCCGCCCACCGTTGGGTCGTCCGTCAACACGTTGCTGAAATTGCTGCCGCTGACTGTTCCCTGACTGGAAATCTGCTGTGGGTTACCGGCGATCGGCCCGATCGTGACCGAGTATTGAATCTTGACCGACTTGTTAGGCGGCAGTGTTCCGATGACCACCGGCGCGGTGAGGAAATGCATGTCGCCGCCGGTGTGCGGCATTGCTCCCCTGGCCTGATCCTTGGCAGGCAAGCGGCGCTCACCTTTGGTCAGGTAGCCATACATCAAGCTATCCCGGTCCTGTTCGAGATAGGAATCGTCTAGACCAAGCGCATGACCCATCTCGTGCATGATCGCCGTAAGCAAATCGATGCGTCCCGCCGGCACGCTGGATGGAGTCGTGTAACGGCGCGTGTCGTCGCCGATAAAGGCTGTGTCGTCCGCACCGATGAACCAACCATTGCCGCCGGCATTATTATCGACGCTAATGTGTTTCCCATTGGCTTCGCCCAATCGGAGGTCCGGGAGGTCCGTTACTTGGAATTTCAGCCTGCGCAGCATGGCGAGTTGGTTGTCGTTCAAGCCCGTAGCGCCCCAGCGTTCCAATGCAGCAGAAACAATCACGTCCAGCTCTGGCTGTGTCAGCGATGCAGTGGCTTGGGGAAGGCTGCGCATCACGGGTGCAGCCTGCGGTTGAGCACCGAACTCATCCAAGGGAGCCTGCGTAATTTGTTCACTCGTTAGACCGCGGGCTTCCAGGGATTCAATATCCGGAGCGACCATGGAATCGAGGAGAGCCCTGGTCAGAAGTTGGTCGTCAAGTTTCGTGATCGAAGCCGCCACCCCACCTTCCGCGAAAAGGAGCGGTGTCGCGCAGGCAGCACCACCAGGGTAATCTCCGCTGTTACCGCGCTGCGTGAATACTTGAGAAGCTCCTACGGTGTTATTTCCTACTATGTAGTCGGTGACCGCATTCCCTGACCCACCCACGGCCGTCGAGGACCCGCCGTAACCGGGCAACCTGTGGTGCGACAGGAACCGCACGTTCGTAACTATTGCGAAAGTTGAGCCACACCCGCAGGTACCATCATAGGTGCCGCTGATGTCGTTTTTCAGCGCGCCAGCTCCGCCGATGCCAAGACACCCGTCGATATTCGCGCTTGCAGTTGTGCCGATGCTCGTTTCGATCCCATGCGCGATGAGGCCGGTGGGGTTATATATTTTATTGCCGACGATGTTGACGTTTACGTCAGCGCCCCCGGTGCCATTCGCCGTCACCTTAATCCCCGTCCCGCCGAACTGTTGAATGAAGTTGTTCGCGATGCGCGTCGAAATCGAGCCGGTGCCGCCGATGTAGTTCACGTCAATGCCATGGCAATTGCTCGTAGCATTGGGTTCGCACGCTTGGCCAGCCGTCGTGCCGTTCGAGTCCTCTCCGATGTGATTGCCGGAGGCGGTGCCGGTGAATGCTCCGTTATACGGATTTGCACCAGCGTAGAGAATACTCTGCAAATTTACCCTGTTGAACTCGGAGTTCGTCACGTCATACGAGCCATTCATTCCGTTCTGCGCCTGGATGATGACGCCGCCTGCGGTGTTGTCGAACGAGCAGTTCGTCGTAGTGCCACCGAAGGTGCCCGAAGCGGACACCGGGTTGATGAGCACGGAATTACCGGGAAGGCTATTGTTAAAGACCACCCCGGTCAGATTGAGTGTCACCGTCACACTCGTGCCGCTCACTGGCAGGTCGACCAGGAGAGCTTGATTCGTGAATGTATTGGTTTGGGTTGTTTTTCCGATTTCCGTCGTGCTCGTGTCCATGGTGGGGTAGACGTTATTCGTCCGCGTACCGGTAATTCCAAGCGTCAGCGTTGAACTGGGATCGAAATTCGAAAGCGCTATTTGATACGCGGCGTTATCCTTGATCATCGTATCGGTGATCGAGCAGGTGCCCTTGAGATTTTGGAAGGCCAACCCATCCTCAAAATCCTCATCACCGTTGCCAGTGATGGTCGAGTTCGACATCGTGAACGTCGTCACGTTATTACCGTTGATGCCCATCTGATTGCTGCCGGTAACGCTCACCCGCGTGAGTGTGACACCAGTGACATTCTGCAAGTATATGCCCGCCACGCAGCTCAGGTTGCTTCCCGATGTCAGTGCGCCACCACACTGTGTCGAACTGCCCGGGACCACTTGGGTCTGGGCGTCGTTCGTCAGATTCATGTTCGTGAGGGTGAGATTCATCGAAGTGGTAACTCTTACGCCATCGGACGTCGTGTTCTGGATCGTGCCGCCGCTGCCGGCCGTTGTGCTGACCCCCGTAACCGTGAAGCTACCGGTCGTGTTACACACCGTGTTAAGCACGATACCGTTAGTGCCGCCGTTGGCGGAGATGCTGGTAAAGGACAAGGTCCCATCAGCGCTCGACAAGGAAACGGCCGTGCCGGTCGTGGTCGTAACGCTCACCTCGCTCACGTTGACCCCTGTGATCGCCCCTGCGGGATCGTTCATGCCGGTTGAAGTGGTCGTAGCAAGGTTAAGGCCTTGGACGCGCGCATTGGCCTCCAGCGTAACCGTACTTTGGAGTGTGGGGCGGACTCCGGCGATCGATGGCCGCGCCGGGGTATCCGTCCCCGGCGAAATCCCCATAAGCGCGTCGAAGGTGTTCGTAGGCGAATTCGTCGCGCCCTGGCCGATCAGCCACTCAGTCGTATTCAGCGCGACACCGTTGGCGTAGTTGATGGACGAGCCAGAGTTGTTCAAGACGAAGATGCGATGGTTCGCCGCGTCGACCGCCGCGGCTTGCGCGACCGTCTGGAATGCTTTCGAATTGGTGCCGGTCCAGGTGCCGTTCCCGCCCGCTGGCGCTGAGTCGTCAACAAACCAGATAACCGGACCGCTTACCGTAATGGAAACGGTGCCGGTAGCACTGCCGGCAGGCGTGCCGGCCACGCCGTTGCTGATCGTGTAGGTAAACGTGTCGGTGCCGGTAAAGCCAGGCGGGGCGGAGTAGACAAAGCGGCCGACGTTTGCGCCACTGGTAGTCATCGCAACAATACCGCCATTGGAACTGGTACCGCTCTGAGTGATGGTCAACGCGGAGAGAGCGACCGGGTTTCCGGCCAGGATACCGGGATAATCATTGGTCACGACGGTGAAGCCACTCGTGGCCGTGTTCACAGTCTGGTTCGCCTGGACCGTCTGCGGATACGTGTCGTCCCGGGCCACGGAAGTGACATTGAGGCTGCCGGCCACCTCGGAAGTGTTAGCCGCCGTGGGATCCGTCAGCGTAACGCCGGTGGCGTCATTGCTGCCCGTGCTGTTGATCTGGATCGTGTAGGTGACCGTCTCACCGACCATCTTACGGGTCGCGGCAGGAACGCCATCGTCCTGCGTCGCCGTGATGATCGGACCACCGATGCCATTCGGACCCGCTGATTTTTTCGGCGCCCTCTGCGCCGAAGCAATGTTTGCCGCCAGGAAAAAACACAACGTCAGAATGACGTTGTTATATAAGAGAGGAGAGAGAGAGAATCGGGAACGATTCATAAGGGGCCTTCCGTTGCGTGGACTGACGTTTCACGTCGTAAGAAAAATGCGCAAAAAGGTCAAGCCTAAACGCGGCCGGTGACGGATAAGATTTTTCTATCACCCGCTGTGTCACCCGAGCAACAAAAATCAGCGCATTTGGGATAATTGCTGACAACGCGGAAGTAATCGTAACCTTCGCGACAATGCTGAATTGCTAACGCCTAACGATTAGTGATGACTCCAGCAAAAACGCCGCTTTTACCTTAGAAAAACGCCGTTCTATCCGTTGAACTACGGGGACAAATAGCGATGGGCGAGTCTCGATTTGTCGTTGCGGGTTGTCTAGCACGCGTGTGAAATTGGGATTCTCGTCGCACGAATAGAGCGGGTCATAATAAGATAAGAAAATCGCGAGCGAGTTAAAGTTCGCGATTAGTAGTCAGCGATCTCGTGCCTCCATGGCTCAAGTGGGAAGCGGCATTCCGGAGAGCTGGAGAGCGCCAACGGAGCTTACGAGCTGCTGTCTTTCTTAATTAATCGCCCGGACTGGACGTCCACGAAATGAGTTTCATGCAGTTTTGGGAGCTGGCTATCGGAAAGACGCGTGGTGATTACGCCATAGCCCTCGGGCGCCAGCGGTGTGGCCTTGAGGAGTATGCTTGTTCCTGGCCGCAGTTGTCCCCATGCGGTAATACGCCCGGAGGCGTCATGCCATAAATGAATTTCGTTTTCCATTTTCGTTACTGCAACGGTTCGAAAAAAACGGCCACGTCGACGAACGGCAGCGGCGCGGCGCCCTGACTTTCGGAGACATTGGTGACCCAAATCGTGTGCGCCAAGGTACCATCCGTCGCTTCGCCTGCCACGCGAGAATCGACAATAATAGATGGAACAAATGCTCCGGGCCTGGAGGAGGTGCGTCTAGCGCGCACATCGATTGCGCTAAATTGATCGGCCGGGAAGCCATGCAGATAAATGCCGACAGTCGCGCCCGGCTCCAGAAGACCAAAACTGTATCCAATGAAAGCTGACATTTAGTGTAAGTCGGAGGTAAGAACGATCATATTTGCGCACATCTCACACTAACATACTACGAGAATGAACAAATCGACCACAAAATACCAAAAGTCGAGGTAGCCATCAAACTTTCTGCTAGCGGGGGCACCGCTCTTTTGCGATACAGCGACCATGAATAGCCGTGAAGTGCTGACGAAGTACGTCTTGGATTTACGGCGTTTCCTCTCCCCTCATCTGAAACCAGGAGCCGCTATTGAGGCCGTTATTCATCCGACCAACAATCGGCGGCCTAAGAGCTTTTGCCGGTAGAGGCGTTGGCGAAACTGCTTTCAGAAGGTCAAAAGAAGGCTCCCTGACGATGGTTTCGGCGGGCGGCATGCGTCGCCGCCACTTGTGAGTTTGTGTCACCGGTTGTATCACCCGGGACTAGAAATCAGCGCATTTGGGATAATTGCTGACAATGCGGAAGTAATCGTAACCTTCTCGACAATGCTAAATTGCTAACGCCTAACGATTAGTGATGACCGGAGCAAAAACACGATTTCGCCTTAGGAAACCCTTGTTTTATCCGTTGAACTACGGGGACGAAAAGATCGGCGAATCTCGAATGCAACTGCGCGATTCCTAGTGCGTCCTTGGCGCGCTGGATGTGGCAGGCAATTTGCGATCGAAAAAATCAGTCGTCGCTTTGTAAGCACGAACCCAGTCACCCCAGCGGAGCAATTCGTGAATCTCATCGGGGAAGATTAATTCTTCGAACGTTACCTTTTGTGCGCGCAGATGCTGGGCGAGATCGGTTGTTTGCTGAAAAGGAACGTTCCGATCGTCATCGCCGTGAATAAGCAGGACGGGAGAACGCCATGTCGCCACGCTCGCGACGACGGAGGATTTAAGCGCGAACTCGTGCGCTTCCTTCGCATCAGGAGCAGCGTCCGGGTTCTCCTCTTCCCACATGGGCAAAAATTCGGACCAGTCATGGACGCCGTGAAAGTCCACGCCCGCCCTGAAAATATCGGAATTGCGCGCCAACCCGAGTGCGGTGAGCACTCCGCCATAGGAACCACCCCAGAGCCCGATGCGGTGCGGATCCACTGTTTCCAATCCCTGAAGGAATTTCGCGCCGGCGAGCACATCCTGATATTCCGCGGCGCCGCGCCAAACCGTGTTCGGTGCCTCGCGGAAGGCGCGGCCAAACATGATGCCGAGCCGGTAGTTCACGGAGAGGACGGTGTAGCCTTTACTCGTTAGGTACTGGTTCTCAGCATAGGCGTTGGAGTAGTATTGCATGTAGTGAAAGCCGAGCATCATTTGTCGGATCGGTCCGCCGTGCGTGAAGATCAGAGCTGGTCCGCGCTGCTTTTGATTGCGGGGAAGAAATAATTGGCCGTGAATTGTCAGGCCATCGCTGCTTTTAAACTCGACCTCCTTCGGGGTCACGAGCTGTCCCTGCGGAAATTCGGACGGGATGGCGTTCTTCGCGATTAACTCGCGTCCGCCCTTCGCGATCCGATAAGGCATGGCGGGAGATGTCGCGCTCGATCCGAGGCACAACACGGTTTTGCCATCGCTCGTTTCCACAGGACTCCACTCGATCGTTGCGCCACTGGTTAGGGCCTCCGGTTTTTCGCCAGCATGACTCACGCGCCAAATATGTCGCCGCTCGATATCGTTCTGGTTGGATGTGTAAAGAACGCTCCGTTTGTCCGCGCTCAATTGCACGTCTTCCACATCGAAGTCGCCGGGAGTAAGCAATTGCGGCGTCCCGCCTTCGACCGAAATGGAATAGAGATGATTGCGACCGTCTTTCTCCGATGCGAAAACAATCCGTCCCGCGCTTGTGAATTGAAGAGACTGGAACGCGAAAGGAGATAATGAGTCCTGCATCGCGTTGCCACTTTGAAATAATTCATGTCCCTCGCCGGTCTGCACATCAGCGGTTCGGAGCGACCAGGGATGCGGATAAAGGGGAATAATCGGACGCTTAAATTCGCGCCCGGGTCGGCGGATGAAGGCGACGCGCTTGCTGTCTGGCGACCAACGCGGCGCCGCGTCGCGATCGGTCGAAGGCGAAAGGTAAGTAACGCGTTTCTTCTCAACCTCCAGCACCGCTATAAAAGAGTGGTCCTTGCGATTGGAGCGGAAGACAATCCGTTTCCCATCCGGCGACCAGCGTGGCATGTCGCTTTCGCCATTCAAATCCTCGAGCTGTTCCGCTTTTTTTCCGCCAGCGACCGGCGCGATCCAAAGATGCTTCTTTGTCGGCCAGACCACGCTTTGACCATTCGGCGAAATCTGGAGATCTTCGCATTCCTCTTTGTTACAACCCAGGTCTCCCAGCATGCGTGGTTCGCCACCCTGAACATCGATCGCCCATACCTGCTGCTTCGGTGTGTGGGCTAAACTTTCCGGGTTGGCCGCGTTTCCTTCCGCATTCACTTCGCTTCCACGCGCATATACAATTGTTTTTCCATCTGGCGTGAGACGAACACTCGCAATCTGCTGCCCATCGTCTCCGTGATAGTGTGTCACCTGCCTGGGTGTGAAGTCAGGCCCATCCGCTATCCAGATGTTGCGCTCCCCTTTGTTATTGAAAATCCATGCGACCCGTGGTGCGGCCTCCGCCGCGGTGAGACCTAGGGGATAAGGCGCGCTTAATGCCTGTTCGATGGTAAAGCCCTGCCCAAAACACAGGCATGGCAGCAGCGAGATGATTGCGATAACAGAATAGCGACATCGTAGCTTCATAGGTTTACACCAGGTTGTCTTTGGGGACGCCAAATTAAGTAAGCAGGTGCGCCGAGAAGCACGATAGCCAAACCGGTCGCGGCACGTATTGGTTGCGTGACAATTGTATTCAGCGCCAAAGCTGCTGCAGCGATAATGAATAAGAGCGGTGTGATAGGATAACCGGGAACTCGAAAGGAGCGTATGTTATCGGGCATACGCCTTCTGTAAACAAAGATGCTGGCGCCTGCCAATGCGTAAAAGATCCAGCCGACGAAGATGACGTAAGTCAATAGTCCCTCGAAAGTGCCGGTAATCGTGAGAGCCGCCGACCAAATAGCTCCGGCAATAACGGCAAAGGCCGGTGTTTGAAACCGAGGATGCACTTCGGCCAGTTTTTGGAAAAAAAGACGGTCACGCGCCATCGCATAGTAGACTCGGGAAGAGCTGAGTATTACTCCGTTCGTTGCACTGAAGATTGAAAGCAAGATCGTCAGCGTAATCAGCGTTACCGCAGTCGGACTGATAACTTTGGAAACTGCACTGGCCGCGAGTCGACTCGAGTTCATCACTCCTGTTCCGCCGAGCGCGGCGAGATAACCCAGATTAGCGATGAGATAGATCGCTACCAGCGCGGCGGTGCCGATCAGAATACCGAGAGGAAAGTTTCGTTTCGCATCGATAACTTCACCGGCGTTATAGGTGACAAACTGCCAGCCTTCATAAGCCCAGAGCACGCTGATCATTGCCAGTCCAAATCCGGAGACTAACGACTTATTGGCGCTAGCAGGCCAGATCGACTGATGCGGCGCGTGGAATTCCCGGCCCAGCCAAAGTAACACCACACTCATAAGAAGGATGCCGATTACTTTAATCGCTGTCGTCCAATTCTGCATGATGGAGCTCGCACGCGTGCCGAGGACATTCGCCGAGGCCACCACTGCAATCATTGAGATTGCAACACACTTTGCTGCAACAGGTGTAAGAGGCACAAATTCGCCGAGGTAACTACTGAACGCGACCGCGAGTGTCGCAACCGAACCGCTACTAATAATAAAGAAAAGCGTCCAACCAAAGAGGAAGGCGGGGAATATCCCGAAGCAATCGCGGATATAAATGTAAAGGCCACCTGCGTCGGGTTTCAGCGCCGCCAGTTCACCATAAGTCAACGCGCCGAGGAGCGAGAGAATACCGCCGACAAGCCAAACCAAAAGGGCCGGGACGATAAAGCCGTCTACCTGGCGCAGCACCGCGCCCGGGACAAGAAAGATGCCTGAGCCAATGACCGATCCGATGGTTAACCAGATCAGATCAAACAATCCGAGTGTACGCGGCAGACCGCTGGATGTGGTGCGAACCGTGCTTCCGTGCATCAGGTCAGGAACTACCTAACGAGTCTTTCCCGGCCCCCAAAGGGCGCGGCCCGATTTTGCGCCGGTATGCTCGCCATCTTTTAGGACTTGCGCGCCGTTAACGAAAACATCCTTCATGCCGGTCGCGTATTGCCGGGGTTTTTCGTAGGTGGCGCGATCGGCCACAGTCGCGGGATCGAAGACAACGATGTCGGCAAACATTCCTTCCTTGATGAAACCGCGATGATCGAGACCAAGATTCGTCGCCGGCAGCGCGCTCAAGCGGCGCACCGCTTCGCTCAACGTGATCAGCTTTTCGTCGCGGGTATACTTGCCGAGGACGCGTGCGAAATTTCCGTAAGCGCGCGGATGCGGATTCGATTTCAGGAAAACGCCTTCCGGCGCTTGGGACGCTTCATCCGAGCCGAACGAAATCCACGGCCTGGCGATTTCCTTTTTCACGTTCTCTTCCGACATCAAAAAATACATCGCACCGATTCTCGATTCGTCTTCGCTGAGCAAATCCATGATTGTTTCGATCGGATCTTTGCCGCGCATTTTCGCGACTTCGGCCAGCGATTTGCCCGCGAGCGGTTTCAATTTCTCCGATTTGAAATCAGCCAGGATGATGCGGTCGGGTGAGCCAGCGGCGAGGTAAAGGTTTTCCCACTTGTCGGAGTCGACCTTCACTTCGGCTGCGATTTTCTTGCGCGTCTCGGGATCACGGAGGCGTTTGAAGAGCGCGGGGTAGCCGCCGTCTTCCGTCCAAGGTGGCAGACAGGCGTCGAGCCCCGTCCCGCCGGCGACATAAGTGTACATGTTAGCGCGAATAGGCAGACCTTCCTTTCGCGCTGCTTCGATGCGCGTGAGAAGAGTATCCATCTTGCCCCAGTTTTTTTGGCCGAGCGCTTTGATGTGATAAAGCTCCGCCGGGATGTGCGCTTCGCGCGAAATACGCAGGAGTTCATCGAAAGCTTCGAGGAGCTGATTCCCCTCGCTCCGCATATGCGAGATGTATTTGCCCTGGTATTTGGCCGCGACTTTGCAAAGCTCGATCAGTTCCTCGGTTTTGGCGTAGAAACCGGGCGGATAAATCAGGGCCGAGCCGATGCCGAGGGCGCCGTCTTCCATTCCTTGCCTAACGAGTTTGCGCATTTCTTCCAACTGTTGCGGAGTCGGTTGCTTGTCTTCAAAGCCGATAATGTTTTCGCGAATGGTGGTCGCGCCGAGGAAGGAGGCGACGTTGCAGGAGACGCCGCGCTTTTCCAGATACTGCAAATACTCCGCCAGCGTGTTCCATTTGATGTCGTACTTGAAGTCGGTTTGTTCGCGCAACATGTGTTCGCGCACGCGATCGTTCACTGGCCCCATCGATTCTCCTTCGCCGAAAATTTCCGTCGTCACGCCCTGGCGGATTTCACTTTGCGAACGGCCATCGACGATGAGCGATTGCACTGACCAGGAAAGCATGTTGATGAATCCGGGAGCGACGGCGAGGCCATTCGCATCGAGGACGTTTTTCGCTTTCGCGTTTTGGAAATCGCCGACGCCGACGATGCGGTCGCCGCGCAACGCCACATCGGCCTTTCGCCCTTCACCGCCCGTGCCGTCGTAAACGGTCCCGCCTTTAATAATGACATCGAACTCTGCGGGTGAAGGCGATTCGGCAGACGCCGCGGTCATGGCGAGGCCAAGCAGGAAAGCAATAGAAAGATTGGAGATCATTTTGAGTTGGTGAAAAGAAAGTAGTCGTAGATAGCGCGGCTGAGATCGGCGATAACCTTCTCGCGCGCCGCGAATGGCAGATCGCTCTTCTTAATAAAGAGGGCGATGACCAAACGTCCTTTGTTGTCGGGTAGAGTGATGACACCGACGTCGTTGACCGAGCCGCCGAGCGTGCCGGTCTTGTCGGCCACAATCGTGCCCGCAGGCAGCCGCGCTCGAATGCGATCGTCGCCGGTATGACAACGCTCCATGGTCGCGATGAGCGTTTTTGTGCTGGCCGGCGAAAGCGCGCGCCCGGCGAAAATTTTGGTAAGCAATTCTCCCATGGCTGATGGCGTGGAAGTATCGCGCGGATCGTTATCGAAGGTGGGATTTGGATGTTCGCCGCGTTCGTCGAGTTTCGGATCGGCTTTGCGCGCGGCTGCGAGCACTTCGCTGAATGTTCCTTTCGGAAATCCAAAAAAATCTCGCAGGATGCCGGCGGTATCGCGATCTACGCGCAAACCGGAAATCCCAAGTTTACGAACCCACGCCGTGATGGCTTGCGGACCGCCGGCGGCATCGACGAGCACGTCTGTCGCGGTGTTGTCACTGTGCGTCAGCATCAATTCCAATAAATTTTCGATTGAAAGGCTGACGCCGGGATGAATGAGCGCATCGGCGATAACGTCCGATTCCACGTATTGGTTAGGCGAAACCGGCAGCATTTTATCGAGAGTCAGTTCGCCCGCGTCGACTTTGGCGAGAAGCGCGCCGGCAATCGCGACCTTGAATGTGCTCGCCATCGGGAAAGATTGATCGGCATTGAGCAACACGCGCGGTCCGCTTCCATCAAGACGCCATGCGGCGAGCCCGACTTCGCCTTTTGCCGACTTTGCGATGCGACCAAGCTCGGCCTGCAGCGTCGCGGTTTCGGACGGCGCTTCGGCAGCAAACAATTTCGATGCGACGATCAGAGCGATGGCCGGCCCGAGAATGAATCTCGTTCTCATTCCTTCGCGGCTTTCTCGCTCGTTAGGGGAGTGAAAAGCAAATCGTGATAGTCCCAGCTGAAATCAGCGACCGGCGAAACTGCTTTCATCGTAATGCGTTCGATTTTGCCGGCGGGATCGAGATTGAAAGTGACGTAGGCCGGCTCGAACGACTTATCAGCGAAGCGCGTTTGGAACGTGTCGTATTGAAAATGGTCGAGCGTTGCTGTTAGACCAAAAGTGTGCGGGAAATGGATAACCAATTTTCCCTTTTCCACACGGATGGTAATCGTTCCGTACCACGCATCGTTGTAGTCGCCCGCGTAATGGTCGAGAGGAAGTGAAGGGCCAACTTTAGCTGGCTGCGCAGTTTGTTTCTGGAATTCGGTCACTGCATCACTCCGCCTTTTCACCACGTAATCATGCAGCTTCTCCGGCCAATCACCTTTCGTTAGGCCAAGATAGTGATCGAGTAATTCGTACATGAGTCCGCGGACGAGTTCGCCTTCCTCGCTATTCACCGCGATGTAGAAACCGACATTTTTCTCTGGGAGAAGGACGACAGCGGCGAGCGAACCGAGGACAGCGCCGCCGTGCCAGATGAGTTTGGCGCCGCGATAATCCTGCACGTCCCAGCCGAGAGCATAAGTGGAAAACATCGGCAGTAACGGCTTGAGGTCATTCGGCCATCCGGGAATCGGTTGAAGTAAAACCGGCTGCCACATTTCCTGCGAAGATTTCTCGCTAAAGAGACGGGCGTTTGAATCGGGAAGTTTGCCGTGCGCGAGTTGAATGAGAAGCCAGCGCGACATGTCGTTGGCGCTAATGGCGAGACCGCCAGCTGGACCGGAGTTGTCTGAGCGGTCCGCCATTTCATCGAGCGGCTCCTGATCGCCGATGCCGCGCAGAGGACCGTTGAGGCGTGCGTGCGGGTTGGCGCGATCGGTGGTGGCATGGTAGGTCTCGTGGTTGTTGGTCGCGTGGAGCATGCCGGCGGGTTTGAAAATGTTTTCTTTAATATAAGTCTCCCAGGTCTGACCGGTCACTTCTTCGACCAGCTGACCAGCAGCCATGTAAAGGACGTTGTCGTAGGCATAACCGCTGCGGAAACTGGTGGCTGGTTTGATGTAACGCAGACGTCGCATCGTCTCCTTACGCGAGAGATCGCTGCGCGGCACGAACAGCAGATCGCCCGCTCCAAGTCCGAGTCCGCTGCGATGAACGAGCAGATCGCGAATGGTCATCTCGCGCGTGACCCACGAATCGTACATGCGGAAATCCGGCATGTGATCGATGACCTTGTCGTCCCATTTGATCTTGCCCTGCTCAACAAGCGTGGCGAGCGCGGCGACGGTAAAAGCTTTGCCGGTGGAACCGGTGCGGAAAATAGTGTCCGCTCCAACTTTTTCGGGACGGCCCAGTTTCCGGATGCCGTAGCCTTTCGCGAGAACAGTCTTGCCGTTTTCCACAATCGCGATCGAAACGCCGGGAGCGCCTAACGAATTGCGCAGCGATTCGACACGCTGATCGAAATTCTCCGGCGGGGCCGCGATTGCATTCGTTAGGGCAAATAGCGCACAACCGATGATGAATGCCCTATTCATTATGCGAGACAGGCTTCGATCAAACGGTCGAACATCGCGCCGCCGCGCATCGGATCTGCCACCGGCATTTGCAGACGATCGCTTTCTTTTGCGAAGAGACGTTCGGCTTCGGCCCCATCCAATTGCGCGGTGTTGAGACTGAGACCGGCGCAACGAATGGCGGGATTAGTGCGGCGACCTAAACGCAGCGCGAGATCGATGATTTCTTCAACGCTGGGCAGCGCAAAGTCCGGATGACCGACAATGCGTTTGCGCCCGGGCTCGTGACAAACCACGATCACGTCCGGCTGGCTCCCGTGCAATAACGCAAGAGAAACACCAGCGTAAGCTGGATGTGAGAGCGATCCCTGACCTTCGATCACATCCCAATGAGTCTCGGCCGCATCCGGACTTAAAATTTCCGCCGCGCCCGCGGCAAAATCCGCCACGACGGCGTCGATCGGCATTCCGCTGCCGGCAATGAGAATGCCGGTCTGACCGGTAGCGCGGAAATCGACGGCCATTCCCCGCCTAACGAATGCACGCGTGAGTGCGAGCGCCGTGTATTTCTTTCCGAGAGCACAATCGGTCCCGATCGTCAGCAAACGTTTGCCGCTCCGTTTCCGCCCGAGCGCGATCGGAATGCCGGCTGGTGGTTGTCGAACGTCGATAAGCTTCCGGCCATGACGTTCTGCAGCCGCTTTTAGCGCAGGAACATCGGCGAGCCGAGTGTGCATTCCGCTAACGATGTCGAGACCGGACGCCAAAGCTTCGACCAACGCAGGAATCCAACTGTCGGGAATGAATCCTCCAGAATTTGCCACGCCGATAACAAGGCCGCGCGCGCCTTTATCGTAAGCTTGGGCCGGCGTGAGAAAGGGCAATCCAGTTGTAACCGTGCCGCCCTCGCAGGCGAATTCTCCGACGCACTGCTCCGGCACCCAGTCGCGTAAGCCGAATGCAGTTTTGGCATAACTAGCTTCAACCGTATCGCCCAGGAAAAGCAGGTAAGGTCGAGGAAGAAGCCGAAGCATGGAATTGATCACCGCGAACGATAGCGATGATGGCTCTAAAATCTAAAGTCGAATTCGATCCCGACGGTGCGTGGCTGGATCGGCACGCCGATCAAGTGGACGTTGGTGCCACTAATGTCCGTGATCGGAGTCACCGTCTGATAGACGCGCTCGTCGGTCACGTTTCTCGCGAAGATGCGGATAGTGCACGGACCGTTGGTCACATCCGCGGTGAGATCAAGCGCGGCGTAGCTATCCTGCTTAAACGCATCCGGGCTGCTTTCCACTTGGGACTTGGTTTCGCCGACATAACGAACTCCCAGCCCGAGATGACCATTCCATCCCCCGCTTCGCGTCGTCTGACCCGGCACAATTTCCTTCGCGTCTTTGCCCGCGACGGGAGCCGTTTCATAATGCGCGCCCCAAAGCGGAAAATAATAATCGGCCGTGAAGGAGCCGGAGAATTCTGGAATGAATGGAAGCCGATCGCCTGCCAGTCCATTTAAACTGGGCGCGTCATCGCTCAAAGTCGCATGTGTGTAAGCGCCGTTGACTGCAAACGAGAGGGACTTGATCGGTTGAAAGCCGAGAGTGAACTCCATGCCGTCACTCGTCGCTGCTCCCGCATTCACAATCGCGCTTACCGTATTCACGATCGCTCCCACCTGAATATCGGACTGATCGATATGGTAGCCGGCAATGTCGAAGAGGAGCCGGCGATCGAAAAACTCCGATTTCAGGCCGCCCTCGTAGCTGACCACGGTTGTAGAATTAACCTGCGGCGGGACGCCAGGAAGTGCGACGTTCGGTCCGCCGGGTTGGTAACCGCTGGCGATGCGCACGTACAAGATCTTTGTATCATCGATTTTGAATTTCGGGCTAACCATAAAATCGATCACCGTTTCGTCAGAACCACCGGGAGTATTTGCAATCGGCAATAGAATTCCCTGTGTGACGTTCTCGGAGAAATCCTGCTCGTTCCAAGAACCGCGCACGCCTGCGCCGAGACTTAACCGATCCGTGAAGTTATAGGTCGCATTCGCGAATCCGGCATACTCCGTGTACGTGCTCGGAATTTCGAGCACGGCCAGAGTGTTGAGGATCGCGTTCGCACCGGTAAATGGTGTGCCGTCGAGTTGTTCCAGAAAAACAGATTGGGCATTGGCCGCGCGCTCGTAACTGAAGAAACCGCCCAGTTGCCACAGGAATGCTTCTCCCGGTTTGGAAGTGAGCCGCAGCTCCTGCGTAAACTTGTCGAGATTGAGCGTCAGGTCGAAGCCGGCAAGTGCGGTAACGGGCAAACCCAACAAGGCCGGCGCCTGACCATAGGTTGTGGTCGCATCCACGCGCTGCTTCGTTTTTGTGTTCGAATAGCCGGTGGCAGAGGTAATGGTCGCCCAGCCCAGGTTCACATCAATCGTTCCGGCAATAAGGCCGATCGTTTTCTTAAACGGTTCGTCAATGAACACCTGATTTTTCAGGTCGCCGAAGACCGGCTTCTCCGTATTTAAGTCGAGGAAGACGCCGTTATTGTTATCAGCCTGGATGCGTTGGCCGAGTGCCATCAGCCGAACTGACACAATGTCGTTAGGCTGCCAGAGAAGTGACACCAGCGCACTCTGCTGCGTGGAGCTATTAATATCTTTTGAGCCGTTCACGACATTGTCGATGAAACCGGGCAGCTCATTGCGAGCGTAACTCAGGCGGGCGCCGAGCTGATCATGGATCAACGGAAAAGTTGCGCCCGCGTGCACGTCCCAGCCGAGATCGTCGGAGCTTTCGACGCCAGATATGCCGCCGCCGAAACGAAATTCCCGCGTGCTCAGGCTCGGATCGAGCGTGACATATTTTATTAAACCGCCGAGCGAGTTCGCGCCGTAAAGCGTTCCCTGCGGACCACGCAAAATCTCAACGCGACGAATATCATAAGGAAGGAGGTCGAGTTGAAAATTGGTCGCTCGTTGGTAAATGCCGCTCGAGCCTACCGGAATTTCGTCGATGTAAGTCGATACGGTCGAGCCCGAAGAAATTGGGGCAAGACCGCGCAGGGCGATCGATACCTGCCCAGGCGTGCCTAACGAGTTCACTTGCAGCCCTGGAATATACGGCGCGTAATCGGTTAACTGCGTGGCGTGCAAATTATCCATCTCAACGTCATTGATCACGCTGACTGAGGATGGCACTTCCTGAATATTTTCTTCGCGTTTGCTTGCGGTAACAATCACTCGCTCGGCTGTGGCGGTTTCCGTCGACGGGCGCGGTGTCGCCGTTGGAGAAACTGTCGGCCCTTGCGCGAAAAGCCCACTTGCGGGCAAAAACGCCAGAACACAGGCGCTGGCAGCGACGATTTTGGTGAAATGCAGTAACCTAACAAATTGATGAGTGCACATAAGGTTCCTTTCGGATTAGGATATTCATAGCCTGAATAGAGAACTGTCAATCCTAATTAGAAAATAATATGCAGACCGGTCAATCGACCGGGGCAGAAATCTGTACTTCGCGGACCGGTTTTTCCAAGAGCCGGAGCAAAACGGCCGCAATCAAGGCTAAACCCGCGAGCACAACGAAAAAAAAGCGATGATCGATTTTGCTCCAAAGCGTTCCAACCACGCCGGCCAATAAACTGCCGCTGAAAATCGCGAGAAACCAGCTCGCTACCGTAGTCGCGCCAAGACGCGCCGGAGCCAGTCGCGCGAACAAACCCAGTCCCGTCGGCAAAATGTAAAGTTCACCAATTGTCAGAACAACGAAAAACAGAACGAGCCACAGCCAATGGGCACGGGCGTTACCGGCTACAATCGAAACGATCGCTAAGAGCAAAAAGGCGCCAGATACGATGAGTGCGCCGATAGCCATTTTTCGAGCTGCGGGAATTTCTCCCCTGGTACTCGCGCGCCGCCGCCAATAGAATAGCAACACAGGAGTAAGCGCGATGACCAGAAGCGGGTTCAACGCCTGGAACCACGTCATTGGAATTACGTAACGGCCAAAAACACGGTTCACTCCCACATCGGTCCAAAGCGGGATCGTATTCCCGATCTGTTCATAGGCTCCGCGGAAAATCGTCGCGGCAATCGCAACTCCCAATAGCAATAGCGCAAGTTTTCCGCCGTTGGCGTGTCTCTCGGCGGTAGACTCCATCGCCGATGCCTTCATCATTTGTTTCGGCAGGTAGGCTGCGCCTGCGATATACACGACCAATCCCACTAACATTCCGACTCCGGCGGCTCCGAATCCATAGTGCCAGCCGTATACTTCACCGAGCGTCCCGCAGATAAGTGGCGCGAGCATGCCGCCGAGATTGATCCCCGCGTAATAAATATTGTAAGCGCGTCCGCGTCGCGGATCGTCCGCGCGATAAAGATCATTGATCTGGCTCGGAAGACTCGGGACGAAAAGTCCATTGCCAAGAGCGATGGTGATGAGCGCCGCGTAAAACAGCGGCTCGAAAGCCATCATGAAATGACCAATGGCCATGATACTGCCGCCCATGATAACTGCCTTGCGTTTGCCTAACCAACGATCAGCCGCGATGCCGCCGAAGATAGGCATGAGATAGGCCGTCGCGGTGTAGCTTCCATATATAAAGGATGCCTTTTCCTGCGCGAAGAGCAGATGTTTGGTCATGTAGTAGACCAAGAGCGTGCGCATGCCGTAGTAGGAGAAGAACTCCCACATCTCGGTCAGAAAAAGAATGGTCAGGCCGCGCGGTTGCCCGAACCAGGTCTTATCCTGCGCCTTAATCATGCGGCTTGTCGCCGCGAGAATCCCCAAACCAGCTCGTCGCAATAAATCAGACCGTCTTTGTAAATCACGCTCGGTTCGCGATCTTGTTGGAGAAATATCGGACCGTCCAAATCAACCACGTCGCAGTGTTGGCCCAAGACAAACGCCGGCGCCATGGCGAGGCTCGTGCCGATCATGTTGCCGACCATGACTTTCATACCTAACGAACGAGCGCGCTCACTCATGAGCAAGCCCTCGGTTAGACCGCCACACTTATCGAGTTTGATGTTCACGACATCGAACCGGCCAACTAAGGCATCTATTTCATTCAAACTTAGAACACTTTCATCTGCGGCGATCGGAATACTGTGGTCAATGCCGTCCAGCTCCGCTTCGCGTCCGCGCGCGCAAGGTTGTTCCAGTAATGAAACGCGCGTTTCGGCCAGAACCGGCAAGAGCTTCTCTAGAGTAGACGGAGTGTAACCCTGGTTCGCATCTACACCGAGCCAGACGTCAGGCCGCGCTCCGCGAACTGCACGCAGCCGTTCTATATCAAGGTCGACTTCGCCCGTTAGCTTGAGTTTAATGGCGCGCGCCTGCGCAAAGTGTCGAGCTCCATCGGCCATCGCGGCCGGCGTGTTCGCGCTGACGGTGAAAGTAGTCAGGAGTGGCCGCGGTTTTTCGATACCAGCTAACTGCCAAACTGGTATCGCGGCGCGGCGCGACTCGATCTCCCACAGGGCGCAGTCAAGCGCGTTCCGCGCGCCGCCTGGAGGAAGCAGAACACGCAACTCCTCGCGCGTCAGTCCAGTTTCGATCGCCATGCGATTTGCCTCAATTGTGGCAAGCATGCCATCAGGTTTGTCGTTGAGATAATAAACACCGGCTGCTTCACCTCGACCCTGGAAGTCACCATCACGCAAGGTCACCAGAGTCGCGGGCGAATCATTAAAGGTATAACCGGAAATGCGAAACGGTGTCGTAAGTCGCAAATTCTCGTTAGCTACTTCGAGAGTGAAGCGAGAATGCGAATGAGCCACAAATGGTACTCCAAGTTAAAGCGATTAGTAGTTCGCAGTGTAGCCAACGAGATGAAACACGATGCCGACGTAGAGCACGACCAGGCAGGAAATCACCAAAACCACGCTCCAAAGCTTCGCTAGTTTTCTGCGCTGACTATGTAGCACCGTCCACATATTCCATATCGCAACGGCTGCGCCCACCACGAATATTACGGCCGAAAGCACCCGCAGACTAATGTACCAGCCATCCATTCCTGGTCCGACCCAGGTAAAATCCTTTGAGAACATCGTGATGGTGAAGATCCACAAGAGCGCCATTATTAATACGAGCAGCGACACGAGGCGCACACGGCGATGAGCTACGGCATCGGCTCCAGTTAGCTCGTAGGAAACTTTGTAACGACGACGCACCAACGCCGAGATCGGCCAGGCCATGACCGTCAAGCCGAGCGCGATCAGCCCTCCTATCCACAACGGCAGTAACCAACCCGACGACCACCACCATGGCACCGGCTCAAAAATCATGAATGGATATTCGTCGTAGCCGAAACGCGTCACTCGGCTATTCTCTACTTTCGCTGCCACGCGATCGCCCCCGGCAACATCTCGCCATACGAACGGTGCGATTTCCTTCCATTTCTTTGGCTGTTCGTCTGCGCCCTTCAACGCATCCACTGTGATTGTGCCGTCATCGTTAGCGCTCACTTTCATTTCGCCGAGCAGATTGAGCATGGAAAGAAAACTGGTATGCGCGCGCCTACTCAAGGTGTAACGCCCAACCATTAACTGTGCATGTTCCTTCGCCGTTTTCGCATCTACGGATCCTTCCGGAAGCGGCGCCGGAAAATAGCGATCGCCGAATTCCTTAAATAACATGGAGCGAATCGGACCAGCCGCCCCTTCTTTACCCAGGCTATTGACTGAGATGTATAGTCCTACGTTGTCGTCGGGAAGCAGGTTTAGCTCGCTGTGAAAATATTCCGTGTCGCCTCCATGAGTGATGACGCGGTGACCGTTGATGTCGTTTTCGTAAAATCCGAGTAACATTCGGTGAAGCGGCGGGATGATCGTATTTGCGGTGTCATGCATCTTCACTGCTGTTTCTTCCCGCAGAATCCTGCCCGAGCCAAAGGCGCCTTTCTGCAGGTGCGCAATCATGAAAGGCGCCATGTCGGTCGCACTGATGGCAAGCGATCCGGCCGGCGGAATGGTAACCATCTCGAACGGCTCGGGATCGCCGGAAGCAACCTTGTAACCCTTCGACATGTCCGGCTTAAGTCGCTCTGGGAGCGGTTGCCGGAATGTTGCGTGCGTAATTCCAAGAGGAGCAAAAATCTTTTGCTCGATATAATCATCAAAAGGCATTCCCGAAACGCGCTGCACGATGTAGCCGGCTAACCCCGCGCCGTAGTTGGAGTATGCCGGCGTGCTGCCCGCATCAGTCGCGCGTGGAGGAACCCAGCGTTTCAAGGCTTGGTCCAAGGGCGGCAGATCTTTCGGATTCGTGACTATCAAGGCCCGCACCACTTCATCGAATCCGGGCGTGTGAGTCATGATATTGCGCAGGGTCACCGGTTTACCTGCACGCGGTGGAACCGTGAAATCCAAATAGGTGTTGATGTCAGCATCAAGATCGACCTTGCCCTGTTCTTCCATCTGCATCACTGCCGTCCAGGTAAAGAGCTTGGAGACCGATCCCGCTTGGAAAAGTGTGCGCTGCGAATCGACCGGTTTGCGCGTAGCGACATCGCAATAACCGTAACCCTTCGACAATAACAGCTGCCCATCCTTAACGACGGTAACAATCGCGCCGGCCACATCCCCGCGCTGCAAAGCGTAGGGCAGGAACCCATCGAGCCACGCTTCAACATCTTCTTTCGTTAATGAATGAGCGACTTGAGCTGGAACCTCCGGAATTTTCGCAGCGACGTCCGGCGCGCCGGCCGATGGAGTCACTTGCGGTGACGCGATACTGGGAACTTGAGCTGAAACTGTGAAAAGCAGCGAGACCAACGCCGCGATCAAAGCGGCGAGAATTTTCGGAGTATGTGACATGGCGAGTAAATGGTTAGAGCAGACGCAATGTGTCCTGATCAGGACAGTAACTATTCCGATCGGAAAATTGTCAAGCTTTCATCTCGCCGAAGCCCTTTTCTCCACAAAGACGGGTTTTTGACAAGCGGAAGCGGAGCCATCATGCTCGAATCAGTAAGTGATGAAGTCGCAACAACCAACAATCGGACGCCTCTTGCGCGGGCTGCGGGCCCATCGCGGTTGGACTCTGAAACAGATGAGCGCGCACTCGGGCATCCCGCTTTCCACGTTGTCAAAAGTCGAGCATGACCGACTCACCCTCACCTACGATAAACTGCAACTGCTCAGCCAGCGCTTGAATATGACGATGTCCGAATTGTTTGCTGAGCCGGACAACTCCGCTGAGCCCGCCGTCACTGCGCGTCGCAGCATCGGTCGGATGGAAGATGCGGTTCGCGTGAAGACGCCGAACTATGACTACTATTACCTCTGCCCGGAATTGCGCCACAAACGCATGATCCCGGTGCTGGCTCGCGTGCGCGCGAAAAGCCTGAAGGAATTCGGCGAGCTAGTGCGACATTCCGGCGAAGAATGGGCTTATGTGCTTAAAGGAACTGTGGTACTTCACACTGAATTCTACGATCCTCTTGCACTTACGGTGGGTGAATCTGTTTATATCGATTCAAATATGGGTCACGCTTATCTCGCCGGCGAGGATTGCGATGAGGCGACTGTTGTCTGCGCCTGCTCGAGCGCCGACGAAGCTTTAATGGAATCGCTGATACAACTTTTCGGCGAAGACAAGATAACTACAAAGACTTCCCAGTTAAATAACGCAAAGACGACGCAAAAGAAATCGAAGCCGAAAAGAGAACCTACCGGGATGAGTGGAGACCGTTAATGTCGTAACGCCGGAGCAACAGACGTCCTCACTCTCCGCGATCGCTCGAAACTTATCATCCGCGCGGCTTATATAATGCCGCATCGAGGATCGACCAAAGATGGATGAGCCATCCGAGGAGGACGATCCACATGACGGCGGCAAGACAGAATTGGATGATCGCCATCAACAAGCGGCCTTGAAGTAGTTGCCCCAAGCCGGGAATGAAAAGGCTGCAGAGCGCTGCGAGCACATTTCCTGTCGATCCTTGACCTGCCATATGGAAACGATTGAGCGGATCACTGGTCATCTCAAGCTGATTTTGGCAAATTGTGCGACGGATGAACGGGCGAAGACAACTTGCGCGATGGATTTCAATCGTCGGTCATCCATTTACGTTTGCCGTTCTGCTCGTGGCGATCACGTCGTGGAAATTGCATGGAGGTGAGCAGGCGTTGCGCACGACTGGAATTGTCGTCGCTGCCATGCTCATGCCGCTCGGTTCATTTATCTGGAATCGATACTCGTTAGGCCGATGGGAAACAGTGGATGCTTCGGCGCCGACTGATAGACCGGCCTTATACACAGCGGCGTTTTTGTTGCTCATTCCCGTCGGTCTTTACTTCATCCTGCGCGGGCGCGATACGGAAATGGTCCGGGGAATTGCGGCCGTTGCGATTTTGATCGGGCTTCTCGCCGGACTAAATCGCTGGATTAAGCTTTCTGTTCACCTGGCCATCGCGACGTTTGCCGCGATAATCATCATGCGTCTCGTGCCCAATCTGGGAGTCGCGTTGCTTCTGTTTCTGCCTTTGCTCGGCTGGTCGCGACTCTTTCTTTCGCGCCATGCTCCTGCTGAAATTGCGGGCGGCTTTTTTCTCGGTCTCATCGTCGCCTTATTCACTATTTTGATCTGATCGGTTTTTCGACACCCACTGCTGGCGGACCCAAATGCGATTGATGAGTATGAAATCGAGCACAAAGGATCGGGTAAAAGGCAGATTGGATGAAGCCAAAGGGAAACTGAAAGAAAAAGCCGGCAGCGCAACGCGCGATCCCGACATGCAGGATCGTGGCACTGCCGAAAAAGTCGGCGGCAAAGTGCAACGCAAGGTCGGGGAGATTAAGAAAGTTTTCGGAAAATAAGCGCCCGACTTTGGTCCGGACGTTAGGCCTTGGCCGTTGCTGGCTCGACCTCGCCGTACTTTGGACCCGAGCCTGAGTCGGCTTCGTGATGACTGTGCGAGCTGCGCAGAAAGGGGACGCGATCAAGGACGCGTTCCTGAAACCATTCGAGGGCGAGATAAATGACCGGCGTGATGTAGAGCGTGATCAATTGCGAGAAGATCAGTCCGCCGACGATGACCAGACCAAGGGGCCGTCGCGATCCGCCGTCGGCGCCGATTCCGATGGCGATGGGAAGCGCGCCCATCAAGGCGGCAAGCGTTGTCATTATAATAGGGCGGAAGCGTTCGACGCTCGCTTCATGAATGGCACTGCGCCGATCGTAGCCTTCATCAAGCCGGTGCAACGCGAAGTCGACGATCATGATGCCGTTCTTTTTCACGATGCCCATGAGCAGGAAGAGACCGATGACCGAGTAAAGCGAGAGCGTGGAGTGAAAAAGCCAGAGCGTGAAAAGACCGCCGACGACCGCCGGAAAAAGAGTCGAGAGAACCGTGACCGGGTGCACGTAGCTCTCATAAAGAATGCCGAGAATCACATACATGACGAAGACGGCTGCAATAACAAGGAACGGCAACGCCTTGAAGAGTTGCTCCAAGACGAGGCCTTCGCCTTGTAGTTCGCCTTTCACCGTCGGCGGCAAGACCTCCGCCGCCGCTTTCTCTATATAGTTAGTGACATCGCCCAGCGCGACGCCCGGTTTGGTATCGAAACCGAATGTGACGCTGGTGAATTGGTTAGTGTGATTGACCGACTGCAAGCCTAACGACTCGCTCGATTTCGTCACCGCCCGGATCGGGATCAATTTGTTGCCGTTGTCGGGCTTCACGTAAATGAAGCGGAAATCCTGCGGGCCAGAGCGCGACTTGTCGTCGGCCTCGACGATCACCTGGTATTGATCATCGGCTTGTTTGATCAGGTAGACGTAGTTCTGCGAATAGGCGGCGCGGAGCAGGCTCTCGATCGTTGTCGTGGAAACACCGTAGAGGCTGGCGCGATCGCGTTCGATGTCGATGTCGAGATTCGGCGTCTGGCGAAACAGATCGGAACGAGGAGGATTGGCGAAGCCGTCGTAATCCTTCAGCTTGGCTTCCAGTTTGTCGGCAGCCGCATAAACGTCTTCGGGATTAATCCCACTCAAGGCATAGGTGTAACGCCCAAACGAGCTGCCGGTCGCGCCGATGTTGATTTGCAAAACCGGCTGCGGATTGAGCGTCGGGAAAACTCCCGGAATTCCACTGCACGCTTTGCGTAATTGGACCGCTACCGTTTCGATGTCGGGGCGTTTACTCGCATCTTTCAAAAATAAGACGGTGAACACTCCCGCGCCGCGGCCGGAGCGTCCGGCGACGGTAAAATATTTATCGATCGCAGGATTTCCTTGAAGCACAGGATCGAGCTGGTCCTGCAATCGGCGTTGTTGATCGGGCGATGCGCTCTCGGGCACGATGAACGAGCCACGAATCGTGCCGCTATCACCCGTCGGAAGCAGCGTGAAGGAGAGCTGCGTAAAGAAAAACCAAACTCCCACCGCACAAGCGAGGACAATCGGCACCGCGAGCCATCCGTGGTCGAGGAATTTATCGAGTGATCGACCGTAATAATCGCGTATCGGATTGAAGTATCTTTCCACAAGCCGCTCTGTCCACGTTTTGCGATGTCCCGGTCCGCGCTCCGCCAGAATCCGCGAACACATCAACGGCGTCAGAGTTAACGAAACCAGTCCCGACGCAAAAATGGCGACGATGATGGTAATGGCGAACTCGCGAAAAATTCGCCCTAACAAACCGGGCATGAACGCCAGCGGGATGAAGACGGCGGCGAGCGACAACGTCATCGACAAGATCGTGAATGAAATTTCGCCAGCGCTATTCAGCGTGGCCCGGTAAATCGATTCACCTGCTTCCGCGCGCCTAACGACATTTTCCAAGAAGACAATCGCGTCATCGACGAGGAAGCCAATGGCCAGCGTCAGCGCCATGAGAGTGAGATTGTTGATGGAATAACCCAGCGACCACATCGCGACAAAGGTGATGAGAAACGACATCGGCAAAGCCACGATCGGAATGAGCGTGTCGCTCGCGCGCCCGAGAAAAACGAAGATGACAAGGATCACCAGCATGAAGGCGATCGCGAGCGTGAGCTGCACGTCATGGAGCGAATTGACGATCGATTGCGAGCGATCGAAGACGGGAATCAAGCGAATCGAGCCGGGCAATTCGCGCTGAAGACTGGGCAACAAAGCGCGCACCGTACGCGCGACCTGGACCGCATTCGCACCGGCCTGACGCGAGACCGCGAAAACAATTACCGACGCGGGTGTCTTATAGCCGCGAACAAAGAAATGTCGCGAAAGCCGCTCGTTCTCCACTCCATTTACGACGCGCGCAACATCGCGAACATAAACCGGCGAGCCATCAGTGCCGCGCTTGATGATGATATTGGCGTATCCCTCGGCCGTATCGATCTGGCCGTTAGGGCGCAAGATGATCGAATTGTTTTTCCCATCGAATTGCCCCGCGCCGGAATACGAGGTGGCAGCGCCAACGGCTTTTGCCAGATCACCGAACGTCATGTTGCGCGTGGCGAGTTTTCCGGGGTCGACCTTGATGCGAATCGCGCCTTTGACTCCGTAGATATTGACTTCGGAAACGCCGGGCAAAACATTGATGCGCTGCGAAACTTCGGTCGTGCCGTAACGGTAAAGCTCGCCGTCGCTCAGCGTATCGCTCGTTAGGGCAACGTACATGACCGGTTGATCGTTTGGATTGGTCTTGGTAAAAGTAGGCGGGCTCGGCAAATCGTTAGGCAATTGACCGGAGGCGCGCTGAATCGCCGATTGCACATCGGTCGCCGCCGCATCAATCCCTTTCGTGAGATCAAACTGCAACGTGATGATGGTATTGCCCTGAGAGCTCGTGCTCGTCGTTAGTTCGAGGCCCGGAATCTGAGTGAATTGTTTTTCGAGCGGCGTCGCGATCGTGTTCGCCATCGTCACGGGGTTCGCCCCCGGATAATTTGCCTCCACGCGAATGACCGGGTAATCGACCGCGGGCAGGTCGTTCACGGCCAGTTGATTGTAGGTCAGGATGCCAAAGACGATGATCGACGCCGTAAGCAGCATCGTCATGACCGGCCGCTGAATGAACGGACGCGAAAGTCCGGAAGAAAATTGCACCAGCTTCTTCGCCGTCGTGCTCTTTTCCTTGTGGCCTTTGGGGCGCGGAGCCGCTGTTTCTTCAGTTGCGCCGTTCGGCCGTTCGCCGTCGTTTGTGTCTCCGAATGTGTCCATTCGTTAGGGCACCGCGTTTGCGTCCGCCGCTTCCGGCTCGTTAGGCGTGGGGTTCTTTTGTTCCTTCACCACGACCTTTGCTCCGGGTGCGAGCTGCAATTGCCCGCTCGTCACAACGGTTTCACCCGGTTGCACGCCTTCCTTGATTGCGGTCAGACCGCCATCTTGCGGTTGCCCAACTTTCACCTGCCGCAGGTCGAGCGTTGAATCCTTTTTCACCACGAAGATGTAAGGACCATTTTGTCCGATTTGCACAGCGCTGTTCGGCACAAGCTTCGCATTCTTAATGATGTCGAGAATCAGGCGAACGTGGACAAACTGCGATGGCCAGAGTGCGCGATCCGGATTCGGCGTCACCGCGCGCGCCTTCACCGTACCAGCGCCGGGTTGGACTGCGTTATCGATAAAATAAAGATCGCCGGTGCGTGGCGGAATTTTATCGCCTTCCGCATCGGTTAGAACTTTGAGGTTCGGGCCTCCGAGATATTGCCTAACGAGTGGCAGGTCCGGCTCCGCGATCGTGAAATCAGTGTAGATCGGATCCATCCCCTGAATCGTGACGAGAGGCGTTGTATCGCTCGGACTAACGACATTGCCGATATCGACATTGCGCAAACCGGCGCGTCCATTTATGGGCGAACTAATGTTGCAATAATCGAGGTTCACTTGCGCGACCTCGGTCGTTGCCTGGGATTTTTGTGCGTTCGCTACAGCAGTATCGTAGTCCTGTTGCGCGATCACCTTCCTCGCACGCAAATCCTCCTGTCGCTTCAACGTTGCCTGATCTAATGCGGCTTGAGCTTTTGCCTGATCGAGGGCCGCTTGGTACGGTCGCGGATCGATCGTGAACAGCGGATCGCCCACTTTTACGTCACTACCGTCTTTAAAATTGCGCGCCACAATTTTTCCACTGACCTGCGGCTGGATCTGCACCATCTCGTAGGCGGCACACGTTCCGATTTCATCGAGATAAAGAGGCACATCTTTTTGGATGACCTTCACCGTTTCGACCGGACGCGGCGGCGGCGGCGGCGATTTTTTTTCGTTCGAGGTGCACGCACGTAAAACCAGAATTAACAGGACGACTCCAATCGTGGTGCCGACGATGTAAGTGCGCTTGCGCCCAAAGCGCTGCTCGATATTCCCCACCGCCTCGCTCGTGGCGACCTTAAGTTCTGCTACACTCATTTTTTCTTTCTGCTCGTGCTTCGGTGGCCCTTCCCTTCCCGGGCGTCGGTCGACTCGGCCTTTTCACGGATCTGGTTGAGGACCCGAACGCACGTTCGCAAATCTCGTTCGGAAATCTTGGCAATGAGTTCGTGTCGCAGATCGTGTGCCGTATCAAATATTTGAGTAAGCACAGGATTTGAAGGGCGTAGCAAATGGACCGTTTTGCAACGACGATCCTTGGCGGCATTGCGACGCTTGATCCAGCCGTCGTTTTGCAAACGATCGAGCAAGCCGGCAAGCGTCGGTTCCTCGATTCCCATCCGATAGGCGATCTCTTTCTGCGTAAGCTCATTCCCACCACGCGAAAGATGCATCAAAGTCCGCCATTTCCCCTGACTCAAGCCCAGCGGTCGCAGACGTTGGTCGAGCTTAGTGCGCCAGGCACGCGCAGTGCCGAAGAGAATGAGACCGAATTCGTCGGTATTGACAGACGGCATAGGAAACAGTTAGCACGCTAACTAATTTCGAACCCGGCCGGTGTCAAATAAACCGCGATGTTTTAGGGCGTCACCGCAAACAGAACAGTTCGCCAATTACGATAATCGCGGATGCGCAAGATTGGCCGGGCATGCTCTGGCGCAAATTGAGTTGTGCTGCTGGCCGCAGTTTCATTCGCAGGCCGAACGAGAAAAAATCGCGCGTCTCGCGGGAGTTCCGCAACGGTGTCGGCATAACGCAGCGGTCGCTGCACATAAAAAAGAAATGGCTGATAATCCGGATCGATCGCGTAAATCCGCTCGGAAGGCGGGACGAGGGCGTCGATTTGCGCTGCTATCGTTTTGATTTTTTGCCTCGGCTGTAATCGCGGGACGACTGCGATCGCGTAGACAAATATGGCCCCGGCCGCAACCAGTCCGACCACGACAGGGAGCCGTAGCTGTGGCCTAACGAATGCAGGACGGGTGAATCGCAGCCATCCGGGAATATCCAGACGCTCCGCGCAAACAAGCGTTGCCATCAACCAACACATTGGCGCGATGAGCGGCATGGTGTAACGCGGAAGCGATCCTGGAACCAGACTTACGATGACGAATGAAACGGGAATTCCCCATCCTAATCCCTGCGCAATGCGGCGATCGTTTTCATTCGCAAATTCAGCGCGATGCGCGAAGGGCAGGAGCAAAATCCACGGCAGGAAGTAGCCCAGTCCGCGTGGAATATTAAGAATCCAGCCGCGAAAATTAAAACCTTCACCGAGGAGGCGACCGGAAAACTGGCGCGACCAAACATGGGTCGCGTGTTCACTTGCCGTCATCTGCAAATACGGAACAGCCCACGCGGCAAAAATTCCCACCATGATTGCGAGGCCAAGAAAATGCGCGGGCGCAAAAAGTTCGCGGATCTTGCGAGCGCGCCACAAGATCGCGAACACGATAGCGTAAAAGAAAAAAAGATGCAGTGGTCCTTTGGTAAGAAGACCAAAACCGAAGAACAGAAAAGGCACCGTCCAAACCAACCAGGGCGTGCGGCGCTGTTCCCACCAACTCAGCCAGCAGACAAACGCGAGAGCGAATAGCGAAACATAAAGCGCCTCGATCTCGATGAGCCGTCCCTTTTCGATGATCCCGAAATTAGTAAGCCAAATAATGGCGGCGATGAGGGAACCATTTTCGCCAAGGCTCGAACGCGCGATGGCAACGAACGCAAGCGCGACCGCGAGAACACAAAGCGCTGAGGGCAATCTGGCGGTCCATTCGTTGCGCGCGCCGAAAACCTTGAACGATGCGGCGACCACCCAGTTTATGAGCGGCGGTTTGCGCAAATACGGTTCGCTTCCGATTTGCGGGACGATGTAGTTTCCAGTCTCGAGCATCGAGACTGCCGGCAAAATGCGGCGACCTTCTTCGCCTTTGATTTCGAGAGAACCGAGTGCCGGAAGATAAATCGCGGCCCAGAGCGCGAGCACAACTAATAACCGGAGCGGCATTCGGCGCATTGTAGCCGCTTCGCTATGCGAAGCGAAAATAGTTTTGCATTCTCGTCGTGCGTTCGCCGCCCACAGGGCGGCGGCTACAGCTACTTGACGAATTACCGAGGTAAATTAAGTTGCTGACCTAGTCCGAGCCGGATTGGAGTGGGAGCTGGTGTCCCACTCTTTTTTGTCTGCGGACGGGATTATTTTATGAACGCCGAGTTTATTGCGATGCTGGATTACCTGGAGCGAGAGCGCGGGATCAAACGCGAAATTTTGCTCGAGGCAGTTTCGAACGCGCTGCTTTCCGCCTCGAAAAAGAGCGTCAGCGCATCGCGTGATCTCCACATCGATATCAATCCCAAGACGGGGGAGATTCGCGCGCTCGCGAACCTCATGGTCGTCGATCATGTCGGAAATCCGCAGGACGAAATCGAGCTTTCCAAGGCGCGCAGGATTAAAGAAGACGTGAAAGTCGGCGACGAAGTGGAAGTGGAAGTGACGCCGAAAAATTTCGGACGCATCGCCGCGCAGACTGCAAAACAGGCGATGATGCAGCGCATTCGTCAGGTCGAGAAGGAAATGATCTACGAAGAGTTCAAGGATCGTGCGGGCGAAATCGTGAGTGGCACGGTGCGTCGCTTCGATCGCTCGGATGTGATTCTCGATCTCGGAAAATTCGAAGCGATCATGCCGCAACGCGAACGCGTGGTGGTAGAAGATTACAACGTGGGCGATCGCCTGCGCGCTTACGTCGTTGCCGTCGAGAACGGAATTCGCGGCCCGGAGATCATCGTTTCGCGCAGTCATCCGAATTTTGTCCGTCGCTTGTTTGAATTGGAAGTGAGTGAAATTAACGACGGCACCGTCGAGATTCGCGGGATCGCGCGCGAAGCAGGTTATCGCACGAAGATTGCGGTCACGAGCGCGAACGACAAAGTCGATCCGGTCGGCGCTTGCGTTGGCATGCGCGGTTCGCGCGTGAAAAATATTGTGCGCGAACTCAACAACGAAAAGGTGGACATCATTCGTTGGAGTTCCGATCCAAAGGAATACGTGCTCGAGGCGCTCAAGCCGGCCAAGGTGAAAAATTTGGTTTTCGATACGGAAAAAAAGAGCGTGCAGATTTCGGTGGATGAAGATCAGCTTTCGCTCGCGATCGGAAAAAAGGGACAAAACGCGCGGCTCACTTCGCGTCTGACCGGTTGGGAAATCAATATCGACAAGGACACGTCGGCGACGAACGCAGTCGAGCAAAAGGTTGCGCAAGCTGCCCAGAGTCTCGGCAGCGCGCTTCCTATTACGGAAGAGCAGGCGCTTACGCTCGTGAAATCCGGCTTTACGAATTTGGAAGGTTTGCGCGATGCTGATGCGAGCGACTTCGTCGACATTCTCGGCGTGGACGAAGCGAAGGCGCAGGAAATTTTCAACGCAGTGCCAAGGGAGACCGCGGCAGCAGAATAAAATGGCTTCTCGTTAGGCGCTCGGAGCCATGAGCAAATTTTTAGAAAAACACGATGGCAACAAAAACGACGGGCAAGACGACGGCGCGCAAATCCACGCCGGCACGCAAATCTTCTGCCGCCGTTTCGCACAAATCAGACGCGCCTAAGCGCAAACAAACCAAGGCGAGCAGCAAGGTGACTGCGCCTCCGGCTCCGCCGCCGAAAGCTGCGCACGCCACGCCGGCGCCGAAAGCGAAACCTAAAATCGAAAAGGCCACGCCGGCCGAGACGCCCGCGCTTCCCCAGCCGCCTGTAAAAGTGCGCAGCGAAACTGTTTCGCTCATTGATGAAGCAAAGCCAAAGGCAAAACGTACCGACGAACAAGTTCGGCGTTCGGTCTTGCCGCCGATCTCTCGTATTCGCGCAACGCCGGAAGTGGTTCCAGGCCCCGCACCCGAAGCTCCGCCAAAGAAAATCGAACCGCCGGCGGTTTCGATTACATCAGCGCCAGATGGCCAGGCAACAATCGCAGACGGCACCACCGCGCCGGAGGAAGCAGAAGCTGACGACAAAAAAGTCATTCACATCAAGCCGCCGATCATTGTGAAAGACCTCGCGAGCCATCTCGGATTGAAAAATCACCAGCTGATCAAAGAGCTGATGGTGACGTTTAATATTTTTGCCAATGCGGAACAAACGATCGAGCCCGATGTCGCGACGAAGATTTGCGAAGCTCACGGTTTCGTTTTCGAAATGGAACGCCGCGAAAAGGGCGGAGGCGTTCACAAAGTCGAGCAAGTTGTGGTCGCGCCGCCACCGCCGGTCATCGAGAAGGAAGAAGAGCTGCAGACGCGCGGCCCGATCATCACGTTCATGGGGCACGTCGATCACGGCAAAACTTCATTGATGGATGCGATCCGCAAGACGCGCGTCGCCGCGGGCGAAGCAGGCGGCATTACGCAACATATCGGCGCTTACTCGGTCGATTATAAAGGAACGAAAATCACATTTCTCGATACGCCTGGTCACGCGGCGTTCACGGCAATGCGCGCGCGGGGCGCGAACGTAACCGACATCGTTGTGTTGGTGGTTGCGGCGGATGATGGCCTGATGCCACAAACGATTGAGGCGATCAACCACGCCAAAGCGGCACCGCATGTCGAGATCATGGTCGCAATTAATAAAATCGATCTGCCCTCCGCGAATATTGATCGGGTGAAGAAGCAATTACAGGATCGCGATCTTACGCCGGAAGATTGGGGCGGCAAAACGGTCATCTGCGAAGTTTCCGCGACCAAAGGCACGGGGATCGATCGTCTGATCGAGATGATGGCGTTGCAGGCGGAAGTGATGGAATTGAAAGCGTCACCGACCGCCACACCGCGCGGCACGGTCATCGAAGCGCAGGTCGAACCCGGTCGCGGACCGACGGCTACGGTCATTGTGCAAATGGGAACACTGAAAGTGGGCGATCCTTTCATCTGCGGCGATTACTACGGCAAAGTGAAATCGCTCATGAACGATCGCGGCGAACCGATGAAGGAAGCTGGGCCTTCTACGCCGGTGAAAGTTTTGGGATTCACCGGTCTGCCAGATGCCGGCGACGAATTTCTCGTGATGGAATCGGAACGCTCGGCCAAGACATTGAGCGAAGAACGCCTCATTGCGAAACGCGCCGAGAAGCTGACCACGCCACAACGCGCAACGCTCGAAAGTCTGCTTGAAGCCGCGGACGGCAAAAAACTTTTACGGATTGTTTTGAAATGCGACGCGCAAGGTTCTCTCGAAGCCCTGGTCGGTGCGCTCAATCAAATTGAGAGCAAGAAGATCGATCTTGAGATTATTCATGCTGGCGTCGGACCGATCTCCGAGTCCGACATGTTGCTCGCAAGCGCATCAAACGCGGTCGTCGTCGGCTTCAACGTAAAAGTGGAGAGCATGGCGGTGGGGGCGGCGAAACGCGAAGGCGTGCAGGTAAAGCTTTACAGCATCATTTACGAACTGATCGATCAGATCAAAGAAGCTATGGCCGAGATGCTCGATCCGGAGCATCGCGAGAGCGTCATCGGCCATGCGGAAGTGAAACAAGTTTTCCAGTTGAGCCGCGGCATTGTCGCCGGTTGTCTGGTGACCGATGGGCGAATCGCACGCACGGGACGCGCACGCGTGTTGCGCCGGCGCCAACCCGTTTACGATGGCGGCTTATCGACGCTGCGACGTTTTCAGGATGACGTGAAGGAAGTTCGATCCGGCTTGGAATGCGGTATCAAGCTCGGCGACTTCAACGAATATCAGGTCGGCGACATTATCGAGTGCTATCAACTCGAGCAGTTGCCGCAAAAACTTTAATCAGCGCAGAAGCGGATCCTACCATCGCGTAGTTCCCGCATTGCCATGAAACATCGATTACTTCGCGTTAACGAATTGCTGAAGCGCGAGCTCAGCGTCCTCATTACACGCGACCTCACGTTTGAAGATGCGCTCGTCACGATCAACCAGGTTGATGTCACGCCCGACCTGAAATCAGCTCATGTTTTCGTCAGCGTCCTGGGTAAGGGACGCGAAGCCGCGATAAAAACTCTGGAAGAAAATCGCACCATGCTGCAGGTCGATCTTTCGCGTCACGTAGTCTTGAAATACACGCCGCATCTCAAATTTCGTCTCGACGATTCGGTGGAGCGCGGCGCGCGTGTGATCGAAATTCTGCAGAAGATCGAATTCCCCGAAAGCAAAGGCGAGTGAGCGAAGGTCCATTTGTTGAAATCGGTCGGGTCTTGCGCGAGCACCAAAGCTTCGCCGTGTTGAGCCATGTGCGACCAGATGGCGATGCGCTCGGCAGCCAGCTCGCGCTCGCACTTTCGCTGCAGGCGATGGGCAAAAACGTGAAAGTCTGGAATGAGGACGGCATGCTGGAAAAATACAACTTCATGCCGAGCGCCGAGATTCTGACGCCGCCGCCGGCAACGCCGGAAGATTTTGAGGTTGTGATCGCGCTCGATACCGCGACGCAAAACCGCCTCGGCACATCGGCCGACGGAGTGCGGAGCGCGAAACTTTGGATCAATATCGATCATCATCCGAGCAATCCGCGCTACGGCGATCTTGTTTACATTGACGAACATGCACCGGCGACCGGTCAGATTCTTTTCGAGCTGCTCAAGAGCGAACAGTTGCCAATGAATCGTGCGATCGCCGAAAATCTTTTCGTCGCGATTTCTACCGACACCGGTTCGTTTCAATATCCAAACACAACGGCGCGAACTTTCGAAATCGCGGCGGAACTCATACGCGCTGGAGTGGACGTCGGGGGATTGAGTCAGCAAATCTACGAAAATTATCCGCGGCGGCGCATCGAGTTGGTGCGCGTGTTACTGGGCGACATGCGCTTCGATGCCAACGGCAAGATCGCAAGTTTCAGTTTAAGTTTGAAGGCGGCAGCCGAGGTCGGGGCCAAACCGGAAGATAACGAAGGCTTGATCGATCATATCCGAGCGATCGAAGGCGTGATTGTCGCCGTGTTCCTCGAGGAACTCGCCGAAGGCAAAGTGCGCGTGAGCATGCGCTCGAAAAGCGAGAAGGCTGATGTTTGCGCGATTTGTCAAAAATTTGGCGGCGGCGGTCACAAACTCGCGGCGGGCGCACGTGTTCGTGGGACGTTGGCGGAAGTGCAGGAACGGGTCCTAAAGGAAATTTCGCATGTCGTTGACAGCAACTCCTGACGGCGTCCTCCTGGTCGACAAGGCGCCGGGCATGACGTCACACGATGTCGTAGCACTCGTTAGGCGACGTTTGCAAATCAAGAAGGTCGGCCATTGCGGAACGCTCGATCCGATTGCGACCGGGTTGCTTCTCCTGACGCTCGGGCGCGGAACTAAAATTCAAGATCTTCTCATGAGCGAAGATAAGGAATACGTCGGCACGATGAAACTGGGAATCGCAACTTCGACGCAGGATTGTGCCGGTGAAGTTCTCCAAGAACGAGATGTTCCCGCGTTAAGCGACGCGGAGATCCGCGATGTTTTCGAAAAATTCCGCGGCGATTTTTATCAGATGCCTCCGATGGTTTCTGCAATCAAGAAAGATGGCGTGCCGCTCTACAAACTGGCGCGCCAGGGCAAAGTGGTGGAACGCGACCCGCGGCTTGTGCATGTCTACCGTTACAGCATCGACCTCATCGGTTTGCCGGAAATCGATTTCACCGTCGTCTGCAGCAAGGGCTTTTACGTCCGCACTTACGCCCACGACATCGGCGAAGCGCTTGGCTGCGGTGCGCATTTGCAATCGCTGCGACGCACGAAATCTGGAAGGTTCGAGGTCAACGGCGCCATCACAGTGGAGGAACTCAAGACGACCGAACCGCTCGCCATCATCGATCGTATCCTGAGCCTGCCGGAAGTTTCGCGGATGCGCGGCGCCTAACGAGTTATGGAATGATGGAAATCCTTCGTTCCATTCCCGAACTGGCACGATTGCGCGGGCCGATCTTTCTCGCGATTGGAGTTTTTGATGGCGTGCATCTGGGCCATCAGGCCGTCATTCGCACCTCTGCCAGTCATGCACAGGAAACCGGTGGCACACCTGTCGTCGTGACATTCGATCCGCATCCGGCAAAAGTGCTCCGACCGGACAAGGCGACGCATCTCCTGACCGCGACGCAACATAAGATCGCGCTCATTCGCGATCTGGGAGTGGCGCATCTGCTCGTTCTAAAATTCGACCGGGATTTCGCCGCAACACCGCCTGAGGAATTTGTCCAACAACTCGTTAGGCACGCGAAACCGTTACGCGAGATTTGCGTGGGTCACGAGTGGTCTTTCGGAAAAGGGCGCGCCGGAAATCTCGCCTTGCTCGAAAAAATCGGCGCCGAATGTGAATTCAACGTCGTGGGAATAAAACCGGTGACAGTTAATGGAACAGTCGTTAGCAGCACCGCCATCCGTCACGCGATCGAGCATGGTGATTTTGCGGCGGCGGCAGCAATGCTGGGTCGCGAGTATACGATCCTCGGGACGGTCAAAGCCGGTGCGCGCCTCGGAAGAAAGCTTGGTTTTCCGACCGCAAATCTCAGCGCGCATTCAGAACAGTTTCCGCCCAATGGCGTTTACGTAGCGGAGGCGCGATTGAATGGAGCGACTTTTCGCGGTGTGGCGAATCTCGGTCATCGACCAACCGTGGATGGCGGGAACCCGGAACGATTGCTCGAGTTACATTTGTTCGATTTGAATCGCGAAATTTACGGAGAAGATCTGGAGGTTCGTTTTGTGCGTTTTCTGCGCCCGGAAAAGAAGTTTGAGAATCTCGCCGCGCTTTCCGAACAAATCGCGCTCGACGTGAAGGAAGCGCAGGAAAAGCCTAACGACTAAGTCGGTACGTAGCCGGCGCGATTTTTTTAATCGCACGTACCTTCCGACCGGTTCCGTTGAACCAGACATAGAGATTGGCGCGTTTTACGTGAATCTTCTTCGACAAATCGCCAATGGTTAGTCCGCCCTGGCCGGCCGTCCTAAGAGCAGAGATTATTTTTTTCTTCAGTTCGCCACGGCGGGCTTGCCGTCGACGCGTGCTTTGGCCCGATCGCCTGATGGTGGGACGCGCAGGCTTATCACTCGAAACCGCTTCCGTCTCGCGCTGAATGCGCAACATTTCGCGTTCGATATCCTGCACACGTGCCACGAGAGCTTCCTTACGCTCCGAAAGAGCGACTAGCCTTCTCAGGGTGGTGCTCGGAATATTATTGAGCATACCTGAATGTTATCCTGGGCATGTGTTATTCAAGTCTTAGATCTAAGATTTCGAAAGCAGTCGCTTAGACAAGCGTTACCCGCTTCGTCCGTCGCGCACTTGAACTACGGCAGCGGCAGTTGCAACCGAAGTTAGAACGAGACCGCAGACGGCAGCCAAGATGACGACCCACAGCACTGGTAAGGTGGCGATTCGATCGATCCCGACTCCGATGAACTTTCCCCCATCGGAAACAATGTAGGTAAGAACGCTCCCGAAAAGCGTGAGGCAGATCAGAATGAGACCGCGAAAGGAACGTCGTGGCTGGGCCGCGGGCAGGCTATGCAATATCTTCGCGGTAAATCCGGCGTCATCGATGTAGGGCGTTTCCTCGCGCAACCTCGCATCGAGCCAGTCTTCCTGAAGGTTTTCGTTCATGTTTAATTCGGTCCCCAAGCCGCCAGTATTTTCTTCAATTTCTCGCGTCCGCGCAACACATTCGTTTTCACCGTCCCGAGAGGAATATCGAGCACGCGCGATGCCTCGTCATGCGATAAACCATTCTGGCAGCAAAGCACCACGGCTGAGCGTTCGTGGAGAGGGAGAAGTTGTAATGCCTGCATAAGGTCTTGCTTTAATGCCGGATCGACGGTGTGCGGATCGGGTTCGCTCTCGAGTTGCCTCTCGTCGATGCCCACGAGCTCCTTGCGTTTGCGGGCTTCTTCGCGAAAGCAATTATAGGCAATGCGATAGAGCCACGTGGAAAATTTCGCTTCACCGCGAAAGCTGCGAATGTTTTTGTAAGCGCGCAGAAAAGTCTCCTGAGCGAGATCATCTGCGGCCGCCGCGTCGCCGCGGGTGAGATTCCGCAAGAGCCCGCGCACGGGCGACTGATGATTTCGCACCAACTCGGCAAAAGCATGGTGATCATCATCGAGAAGAACGCGTGCGACAAGGTCGGCATCATTCAGTGGCACGTATCGAGACTACACCTTGGGGGAAGTCTCTTCTTTGCGAGATGTTTCATCGCCACGGCGCACATCCAATCTCCAGACCAGCAGGTAACCGGCACCAATAAGGAATGGAATAATACCGAGACTCCAAACGCCGTCTTCCCAGTTATTCACGGCGCCGAAGAAAATCGTCGCGCCGAGGCCAATCATCAGCAGTACCACCCCACGGCGCAGGTCTGAACGCTGCCGTACTACCGGCGGCGGATTGAGCAATGCTTCCGGCACAGGCTGACCTTTCTCCACCATCATCCGCACCGTGCGATGCAAGGCCCGGCTTTTGGAAAAGCCGAAATACATGATCAATCCTACGATCATTACCGGCGTCCCGAAGATGGCGAGAAAGACGATGAGAACGATCGGTACTGCGATCCATGGAACGTCGTCGCTCGCAGAATGATGGTCTCCATCGAAGGTGAAGTTCAGGTGTTTCTTCAGTTTCTTTTCGATTTTGCTGTCAAAGTCTTCGTCGTTGTCGGACGTGCTAGAGACTGTGGCCGCGGGAGCAGCAGTCGCGATTGGCGAAGGCGTTAGCACTGCGCCAGGTGTGGTTGCCACGCTCGCTTCAGGCGAAACGGTTGGGGTCTGGCTCCATGCGGGCACGGCGAGCGCCAGCGCACAGAGACATGTAAGGAGTAATTTTTTCATAGTCATTCTTTGTCAGTGAGATGCTGCTTGCAGGCGTTTTGGATTCAAGAATTTAGCATGGACGACGTATTTTCCCCGAGGGAATTAGCCCTTGCGCCAAAGGGCGGCATGGCCATTATTCCTAGCTCGCTTTCAGCGCGGGTGTAGCTCAGTGGTAGAGCACCTCCTTGCCAAGGAGGACGTCGCGAGTTCGAGTCTCGTCACCCGCTCCAGCCCCGAAAACGTTCGGAGCAGGAGCGCCACGCCGAAGCAAAACGCAGGCGAGCCTCATCGCATTTTTTCAGCGCTCAAGGGCTACGGCATGGCAGGCCAGGTTCGTTTTATGGTCCTGCTTGGACTGCGATGTGCTGAAACAAGTTTGTGGCCGATCACCTTCTGCAAACGGACGCACACATTATATGAAACAGAGTGCGATCGACGAATCTCAAATCGCAACCGGCTTGGACTCGCAAACTGCAACTTCACAGCTGCCCCCGCGGGCGGCCGAGATTTTCCGAGCACACGAGCAGTTCATTTACAAGCGCGCTGATTCTTTCTTCGGCCGGCTCATGATCGTGCAATGGCTCGCCGGAATCGCTTTCGCTTTGTTCGTGACACCGCGCACCTGGATTGGACAAGCCAGCCAGGTCCATCCGCATATTTGGGCTGCAATTTTCTTTGGCGGCGTCCTCACTGCACTGCCGGTGTTTTTCACGCTGACGCGACCAGGCGAAGCCATAACCCGGCAAACTATCGCGGTCGGACAAATGCTGATGTCGGCCTTGCTGATTCATCTCACGGGGGGCCGGATCGAAACGCACTTTCATGTTTTCGGTTCGCTTGCCTTTCTTGCTTTTTATCGTGACTGGAGAGTGATGGTGACGGCGACCGTTGTCGTCGCCGCCGATCATTTCCTGCGCGGTGTTTACTGGCCCCAATCAGTTTTCGGAGTACTTACGGCCAGCTCCTGGCGCTGGTTCGAGCACGCAGCGTGGGTGTTGTTTGAGGATGTCTTCCTCATCATGGCCATCCGACAAAGCCGGCGCGAAATGCGCGGTATCGCGATACATCGGGCCGAGCTGGAGAAAACAAATGCCGCAGTGGAGTCGAAAGTTACTGCGCGCACCGCCGAGCTCACTGTGGCACATCAGGAACTGCGCAGGAGCGAGCTGCGCTTTCGCACGCTAAGCAACTTTTCGCCGATCGGGATCGTCGAAACCGATGCCGCCGGCACTTGCCTTTATACGAACCGGCGCTGGCAGACCATCACTGGCTTAACATTGGAGGAAAGCCTGGGCGAGGGTTGGGTTCGCGCGCTTCATCCGGAGGATGCCGCCACCGTCGTTACGGAATGGAACAAGACCACGGCCACAGCCGGCGAGTTCAGCATGGAATTCCGTTTTCAGAGACCCACGGGTGACGTTCGTTGGGTGCGCGCCAAATCGACCGTCATCCGCGACGACGGCGCCGTCACCGGCCACGTTCGCACCGTTGAAGATATTACCGACCAACGGAGAGCAGAAGCGGAACATCAGGTCATCGCGGAGATCGTGCAGAGCGTCATCACCACAACTAACATCGACGAGCTGCTCGACCTTGCCTGGCGTTCCATCGGAAAGCTTCTCTTCGCGGAAAACTGTTTCGTTGGTCTTTACGATCCGACAAACGATCTGCTGCGTTTTGTCTTTTGGATCGACAAGTTAGATCCGGTGCCGCCACCGCAACCTGTCGGCACAGGCTTGAGCGGAAGCAGCTACGTGCTGCGCACGGGTCGGCCACTTCTGTTGACGAAAGAGCTTAAAGAGCAGATGCATGAAAAAGGCGAACTCCAGTTAGTGGGCTCCGATTCTCCTTCCTGGTTAGGGGTGCCTCTGCGGACTCCGGCCCGCACTATCGGCGTTCTGGTCGTGCAGCATTACGAACTGGAAAACGCTTACAGTGTGCGGGATTTGGAATTCCTTTCCTCCGTAGGTGATCAGATTGCACTGGCCATTGAGCGCAAGCGCGCGCAAGTCGCGGTCGTTCGCGCGAAAGAAACCGCGGAAACAGCGACGCGGACGAAAAGCGAATTCCTCGCCAACATGAGTCACGAAATTCGCACGCCGATGAATGGCGTCATCGGGATGACCGGCCTTCTTCTCGACACCAATCTCGACGCAGAGCAGCGCAAATTTGCGGAGACAATTCAGAATAGCGCCGAATCGCTCCTGACTTTGATTAACGACATTCTGGATTTTTCCAAAATCGAAGCGGGCAAACTCACATTCGAGGAATTGGATTTTGATTTACACGAAGCAGTGTATGGCAGCCTTGAAATGCTGGCCCAGCGCGCTGAAAGCAAAGGCCTCGAACTCGCCTGTCTCATAGAGTCCAACGTGCCGATCCATGTTTGCGGCGATCCCGGCCGTTTGCGCCAGGTCCTGATTAACTTTGTCGGCAACGCGATCAAGTTTACCGACCATGGTGAAGTGGTGGTGACAGTTTCACTCGAAAGCGAGACTGACATGGAGGCTTTTCTCCGCTTCGAAGTCAAAGACACTGGCATTGGAATTTCAAAGGAAGCGCAGGCGAGCCTTTTCCAGGCGTTCAATCAGGTCGATGGCTCCACGACTCGGAAGTACGGCGGTACGGGGTTGGGCCTCGCGATTTCCAAACAACTGATTGAGCGCATGCACGGTAAGCCCGGGATCAGAAGTATCCCGGGCCGAGGGTCGACGTTCTGGTTTACGGCGCGCCTAACGAAACAACCGGAAAGCGCGCACGCTTCGTCCGAGGCTGAAAATCCATTGGTAAACTTGCGCGTTCTCATCGTGGACGACAACGAAACCAATTGCCATATTTTGCAACGACAGACGAGCGCTTGGAAAATGCGGAGTGGCACCGCCACAAATGCTTCCGAAGCGCTCACGGAATTGCGCAACGGTGTCGGCAACGGCGATCCATATCAGGTGATTATCTTGGACATGCAGATGCCGGGGACGAATGGATTAACTCTCGCCCGCATGATCAGAGCCGAGAGTGATCTGACGGGAGTTCGCCTCCTCCTGCTCTCCTCGTTAGGCGGCCGCGTTAATCGCGAAGAATTGAAAGCCGCGGGCATTGACGATTGTCTAGTGAAGCCGGTGAAACAATCGCTTCTTTTTGACTCACTCGCCACGGTCATGGGGAAGGCTGCCGTCAGTTCATCCAGCGGAGCGAAAAAAGTCCTGCTACCCCTGAGCGTGTCCGCTCCCGCGACGGAGAAACTGCGCATTCTTCTGGCGGAAGACAATACCGTGAATCAGCAGGTCGCCCTCGGCCTGTTGCAAAAACTCGGTTACCGCGCGGACGCGGTGGCCGATGGCAACGAAGTTTTGGAAGCGCTCAAGCGCATTCGTTACGACGTCGTCCTTATGGATTGCCAGATGCCGCACCTCGATGGATACGAAGCGACCAGCCGCATCCGTCGGCTCGAGCAGGAACGCACGGTGCCGTTCGATTGGAAAGCGCCTGTCCACGTCATCGCGATGACGGCGAATGCCATGCAGGGCGATCGCGAAAAATGTATCGCTGCCGGAATGAATGATTATTTAAGTAAGCCGGTGCGGCGGAACGAACTCAAAGCCGCGCTCGAGCGATCTGGTGAAATCCTGCCAATTGTGGCCACGGCGGAACAGTCGACAGCGTCATCATCCAAGGAAGTCCTGGTCGATATTGAGCGCCTGCGCGATGTCACCGGCGATGAACCGGACCGGATGCAGCAATTGATCGAACTCTATTTGACTCAGACCGGGCCGATGTTGGACGGACTCAAGGAAGCAATCCAGACCAATGCCAGCAGCGATGTCGCGCGCATCGCTCATAAGCTCTTCGGCTCCAGCGTTTCGTGTGGCGTGGAGGCGTTCACATTCCCTCTGCGCGAATTGGAACGGCTGGGCCAGGCAGGCGATCTCTCGGCGGCGCCCGCGCTGTTCGAAGACGTCCGTCACAAGTTCCCGCGCGTACAAAATGCTTTCAGTGAGTTCATGCAGGCGCTGCAGCATTCCAATTCCTGATCCGATGAAGCGAGTTTTCACACCGGTAAAAAAGAAAACGATTTTGATCGTGGACGACGATCTGCTCGCGCTCCACATCTACCTCGAGAAATTCCAACGTCATGGATTCAAGGTCGAGATTGCCGAAAACGGGGGCAACGCGGCACAAAGAATCCGGAGAGAGCCAGTCGATCTCGTAATTCTCGACTTGTGCCTCCCTAAATTGAACGGAGCGGAACAGATCAAGAATATCCGTTCGGAATTTGACGCGCAGACATTACCAATTATCGCGTTTTCGAATTCCTATCTCAGGAGTTTGGGCCGGGCGGCTTCCGAGGCCGGAGCCACTAAATGTCTCGTGAAATCAGAGAGCACGCCGAGCCAGATCCTGGAACTTGTGCGCGAGTTGCTCGGCAGTGGTCCTGCCGGCGCCGGCGCGACGGAGGTGGAATCTGAAACGCAACTTCAAGAAGCGCTGGTTCGAACCGTTTTTGTGAACGCGCCGGAGACATTGGCAAAGCTGCGAACAAGTCATCAAGTTTTGGCCAAAGCAGAACCGGGATCGGCACAGCAGGCCGAGCTCGGCGAAATGCACCGGCAGCTTCGTTCGCTCCCTGGCTCTATCGGTCTTTTTGGCTTCCAGAAAATCGCGCAAATGACGAATGGTTTGGAAGCGTTGCTCATTGAGCTCCACCTCAAACCGGGAAAAATCTCGCCTTCGGTCGTTCGCACCATTGCACAGGCCATCGACACGCTGGCTTCCTTACTTGATCAGGCAGCACACTCTCGGGATGAAATATTGGCCGCGCCGAAAATTTTCATTGTGGATGACGACATTATTTCCCGGGAAACGATTTCTTCCGCGCTCGCAAAGGCCGGCCTTGGCGCGGTCACTGTGGATGATCCGCTCGCCGCGCAACGGCTGCTCGGAGAAGAGCATTTCGATCTTATCTTTCTCGATGTCGAGATGCCGGGACAAAGTGGTCTCGAGCTCTGCGTTAAAATCCGCGAAATGGCAACGAACTCTTCGACTCCGGTGGTATTCGTCACTTCTCATTCCGATTTCGGAAGTCGAGCGCAATCGACTTTGAGCGGCGGAAACGATTTCATCGCGAAACCGTTTCTGCTGGTCGAACTCGCGGTGAAAGCGTTGACCTGGCTCTTTAAGAAAACTGCTCAACCGTCGGAGAGCGCACCGAGCGCGACCGTCCATCGCGAATCACCGCCCCTGATCGAACACCCCGAGTTGAGCATTCACCAGGGATAGTCTCAAAAACCGTTGCGGCCGAAACTCCGGACAATGGTATTTTGAATTGCCGTGTATCGCTGGTGCAAATTTGTCTCGTCGCAATGGTTGATGCGTCACGAAGCGACTTTGCAAGAGCAGACAAAGTACGGTCTGGCCCTAATTCAGTCGCCGAACCGTAAACAACTTCGACTGGAAGTTGTTTCATCATCGCAGCGCTTAATGCGATCGCTTTACGGTCAGTTTGGTGGTGCGGTCGAACGTCTGCCGCGAAATTGGCGGCGGCATCTCAGCGAAACAGCGCGACTAAGGCCGCTCCGAGTCGGAACCCGTCTCATCATTCAGAGCACAAGAAGGGCTCGCCGCGAAAAGAGTCGAGACACGCCGTGCTTGATCATTCCCGCGGCGTGCGCGTTCGGAACCGGCGAACACGCAACCACCGCGATGTGCTTGCGCATGATCGAGCGAGTCTCGCGCGGTTTGAGAAACAAATGGCGGATGCTCGATGCAGGAACGGGCACTGGAATTCTCGCGCTCGCGGCGAGGTGTCTTGGAGCAAAAGACGTTATCGCAATCGACAACGATCCGCGCGCGATCGCGATTGCAAAGGAAAATGCGCGCCTCAATCACATTCGCGGAGTTCGATTTGAAATCGCCGAAGCAAGACATCCGAATACGCGCGGGAAAGTGGATGTGATCGCGGCAAATCTTTTCAGCGAGCTGTTGATCGCGGCAATCCCAAGTTGGCGCCGGCGATTAAAATCCAACGGAAATCTGATCCTCTCCGGGCTCTTAAGATCTCAAGAACGCGGAGTAGTTCGTGCGCTTAGGAAACAAAGGTTTGCGATCGGAGAAATTCGCCGACGCGGCAAATGGATTGCGATTGTCGCATCTCAAAACGCCAGGTAGAGGCTGATGGCGCCCCCTGAAAATAGTTGAAGGGCGCGTCCGTCCAGCTATTTTCTCAGCAGCCTTGGCGGCTGCGATTTCTCCTGCACCTAGCGCGGTTTAATCCAAGCCGCGGCGAAATTTCATGCAGGTAGAAGAACTTTCCTACGTCATCGTCACTCCGTACTCGATGCGCAAATCGCGCACCGGTGGAATCATCTCACGATTAATTTCGCGCACCGGCCTCGATCTGGTCAGCGCGCGTATGTTCGCGCCAAGCGCCGAACTCGCGAAACGCTATGCCGAAACCATCGTGACCGCGACCGAACCGCGGTATCGCGCCACGCAGGAGTTGATTCGCGATTACGTGCTCAAGAATTTTACAGGTGAAGTGAACGGGCAGCGTGCGCGCGTTCTTCTTTTGGTTTTTCGCGGGGCTGATGCGGTGCAAAAAATTCGCACAACCGTGGGACACATCGTTCATGAACGGACCAGCGGAGAAACGATCCGCGACACGTTCGGCGATTACATCGCGGACGCGCTGGGCTACGTGACGTATTTTGAGCCGGGCGTTTTAGCGGCGTTCGATGCGGAAGCGATCGAACACGATTTGAAATTGTGGGCGGAATTTTCGGATTCCGACGGTGGCATTCTCGATCACGTGATTGAGTTTCCCGCCGAGGAGACGGTCGAAAAGACGCTGGTGCTGATTAAGCCGGACAATTTCAAATTTCCAAACGCGCGACCCGGCGGAGTGATTGAAGTTTTTTCGCGCACGAATCTCTACATTATCGGATTCAAAGTGCACCGCATGACAGTAGCGCAGGCCGAGGAATTTTACGGGCCGGTTCTGGCCGTTCTGGAAGAGAAACTCGGCGCGCAAAAAGGTCGCGAGAATTGGGAAAGCATCGTCGAGTTCATGGCGGGGATGACGCCGACCGAATGTCCTCCCGATAAACGCGAAGCGGCCGGTTCGGAAAAATGCATCGCGCTAGTTTATCAGGGCATCGATGCCGTGCGAAAAATTCGCGAAGTCCTCGGACCAACCGATCCGCAAAAAGCGCCGCCAGGTTCGATCCGCAAAGAATTCGGCCAGACAATCATGATAAACGCTGCACACGCTTCCGATTCCGTGGAAAATGCGAAACGCGAGATGGCGATCGTGCAGGTGGATGAAAACAATCTCAAACCTTTGATTGAAAATTTTTACAAGCGCCAATAGCTTGCGCTCCCATTTTGGAAACACTTAACCTCTCAGCCATGGAAATTTCTGCGCGCGCAGCTCAATTAACTCCGTCCCTCACGCTTTCGATCGATAGCAAAGCCAAAGCGATGAAAGCGGAAGGCATTGACGTCTGCGGTTTCGGCGCGGGCGAACCGGATTTCGATACGCCCGAGCACATCAAAGCTGCGGCCATTGCCGCGCTCGAAGCCGGCTTCACGAAATACACGCCGAGTTCCGGCATTCCCGAGTTGCGCCAGGCGATTGCGGACAAGTTGCTGGCGGACAATCAGCTGAATTATCGCGCCAACCAGATCGTCGTGAGCAATGGTGCGAAGCATTCCTGTTACAATGCCATCCTCGCGACTTGTCAGCCCGGCGATGAAGTGATCATTCCGTCGCCCTATTGGGTTAGTTATCCGGACATGGTGAAACTAGCCGGCGCTGATCCGGTCATCGTGCCGACGACCGAACGTAATTCCTGGAAATTGCGCGCGGAGGATTTTGAAAATGCGATGACGCCGCGCACGAAAATGCTGATCCTGAACAGCCCGGGCAATCCATCCGGTTCTGTTTACACGCGGGAAGAATTGCAGGCGATCGTCGATGTCGCGACCGAAGAAGACATTTACATTTTGTCCGACGAAATTTATGAGAAGCTCGTTTACGAAGGTGCGGAGCATGTGAGCGTCGCCTCGATTTCGAAGGAAGCTTACGATCTCACGATCACGGTCAACGGTTTCAGCAAAGCCTATGCGATGACAGGATGGCGCCTCGGTTATCTTGCCGCGCCGGAAGCGGTGGCGAAAGCGGTCGATTCGATCCAAAGCCACAGCACTTCGAATCCCTGTTCTTTCGCGCAAAAGGGCGCGCTCGCAGCATTGAAAGGCGACCAGCAGCCGCTGCAGGACATGCACGACGAATTCGATATGCGTCGCAATTACATGTACGATCGCATCACAAAAATTCCGAACATCACCGCGGTGAAACCGCAGGGCGCGTTTTACGTTTTGGTCAACATCAGCCAGCTCGGTTTGTCTTCGCAGAATTTTGCCGATCGCCTTTTGAGCAAGGCCAATGTGGCGGTCGTTCCCGGCGCGGCTTTTGGCGACGATCGAACCGTGCGTTTGAGTTATGCGACGAGCATCGACGTCATTAAAAAAGGTCTCGATCGCTTTCAGGATTTTTGCCGCACGCTGTAAAAGTTGGTTCTCGAATCGCGGGTCATGCCGAGCGCAGCCAGAGACCTCACATAATTTCGAGCGGTGCCGCATTCTGAGCTTGTGAGGTCCTTCGCTTCGCTCAGGATGACTGGAATTTTGTAAACCATGCCGGGTTATCTCGCGCTCATTCTTCACGCGCATTTGCCATTCGTTAGGCATCCGGAACACGAAGAGTTTCTCGAAGAAGACTGGCTCTTCGAGGCCATCACCGAAAGTTACATTCCGCTGCTCTTCATGATGCAGCAACTCGTCCGGGACGACGTTCCGTTCAAGCTCACGATGTCGGTTACGCCCACGCTTTGCGCGATGTTGCAGGATCCGTTGCTGCAAAATCGCTACGTCCGTTATCTCGACGACCGCATCGATCTGTCGCATCGCGAGATCGACAGAAATTGGAACGACGAACGGAGACGCATCCTGGCGGAGTTTTACTGCAAACGTTTTACCGAATGCCGCCAGCTTTTTGTTGAGGAATGGAAACGCGATTTGATTTCCGTTTTCGCGAAACTGCAGTTCAGCGGTTCGCTCGAGCTGATTGCGTCGGCGGCTACCCATGGACTTTTGCCGTTGTTACTCCAATCGCCGGAAGCTGTGCGCGCACAGATTTTGATCGGCTGTGATATTTTTCGAGACGCCTTTGGAGCGGAACCGGCCGGATTCTGGTTGCCGGAATGCGCCTACGCGCCGGGAATCGAAAAGATTCTGCAGGAAGCAAATTTACGCTGGTTCATTCTCGATACGCACGGCGTGATGTTCGGCAATCCGCCGCCGCGTCACGCCATTTTCGCGCCGTATTTCACCGCGGCCGGTCCAGCTGCATTCGGACGCGATGGAGAATCAAGCCGGCAGGTTTGGAGCGCGGAAGAAGGATATCCCGGCGATCCAGCGTATCGCGATTTTTATCGGGATATCGGTTACGATCTGCCGTTCGAATATCTTTGGCCCCGATCACGCAATCGTGTTCCGCACTTTAGCGGATTGAAATATCATCGGGTTACCGGCGGCGGCGGAGAAAAGGATTTGTACGATAAGCCGATGGCAGAGAAAGCGGCCGAAGCACATGCGGACGATTTTCTCGCTCGACGCCGCGCGCAGGTAACAAAGGTTTGCGATTTCAGCGCTGATCCAATTGTCGTCACGCCGTTTGACGCGGAGTTGTTCGGTCATTGGTGGTTCGAAGGTCCGCGCTTTCTAGATCTTTTTATTCGGAAGGCAGCATTCGATCAGCACGATTTCGAGATGTCGACACCGAGCGAATATCTGACGCGCTACCCACAGCAACAGGTGATTGCGCCAGCAGCGTCAAGCTGGGGCGATAAAGGATATTTCGAAGTCTGGCTGGACCAGAGCAACTCGTGGATTTATCCGCATCTCCACGCGGCAGCGCGGCGAATGATCGAGCTCGCACGCGCGCACAAACACGATGCAACACCGCAGATCGATCGGATCATGAAACAACTGGCGCGCGAACTTTTGCTCGCGCAATCGAGCGATTGGGCGTTTCTCATGAAAACAGGAACTGCGCGTGAATACGCCACGCAACGAACACAGGATCACATCCGTCGTTTCAATCAGTTGCGCGATCAATTCGTCGCCGGGAACGTGGAGGAAAATTTCCTCACCGAATGCGAAACGCGCGATAATCTTTTTCCGAGAGTGAACTGGCGCTACTACGTCTGATCTGAAATGAAAAAGGAATTTGCGATCACGATTTTTTTCGCGGCAGGACTGCTTTGCGCCGCCATCGCACAGGAAACGGCAATGCCGTCACCTTCGGCAACCGTGCCGCCGCCAGCGTTACCAGCTTCCCCCACTCCGCCACCGGCTCGCGACGTTCGCATCAGTTTTGTTCCGCCGCCGATTGAAGGAACAATTTCCCTCGGCGTTTATGACAAGAGCGGAAAGCTCGTGCGCGTCTTGCATCGCGAATCCGATACGGATGATTTCACTATCGGACACGATGCGCTCATCACGGAATGGGATGGGAAGAGTGATGCGGGTGAGGATTTGCCCGCAGGAAAGTACGCCGCCCACGGCTACATGGTCGGTGCGCTGAAAATCGAAGGCGTTGATTATTTTTTTAACGATTGGGTGGTTGATGAGGATTCGCCACATCTCAAACGCATTGAAAACCTCGCCTTGAAGGATTCCAACCTGATCTTACAGACAGAGCTCGCTTCAAGTGGAAAGGCTCAGATTTCTTACGATCCCGTTCAGGACAAGCTTGCGCGAACGGAAAACAGTTCCGTTGCGGAAACTTCACGCGGCAAAGACGGTTCGCACTGGACGATTGCCAATGGCGAAATACAGCAGCTTGCGCCGACAAATGAAATTCTTCGCCGACTCGCCTATCAGCCGAATGAACCGCAACCGAAAGCGATTGCTTCGTCCGATCACGAAGACAGAATTTTTGTGCTCGAGGAAAATCAAACCACGCAGCGTGTCCGAGGTCTCACTCTGATCGCGACAAAAGTCGACGCGGAGAAACAACAACCGATTTCAGATTGGAAAATCGATTTCGAGAAATCGATTGTAGCGCACAAAGATTTCGGGCTCGAAAACGGGAAGCCTGTGGCAACGGGCGGGAAACCCGGTCCGGACAAACTCGCTCTGCGATTACGATCGAATCCTCTGAAACGCGATAAACCCGGAAGCGTGGAGGTAGCGCTCGGATTCGATCAGGACGGGAGTTTTTTGAAAACGAACGATGGACTTCCGCTGCGAACGATTAGCGACACGCCAAATCTGGTGCGCGCACTGATTGCTCCCAGCGGTGACAAAGCAATCGACGTTTTTCAAGACGACGGCGCGGTGGTCGAACAATTCCGCATTTCCAATGCCGATCAGATGATTGCGTTCGACTGCGGAGATTTTGATTTGAAATAACGCGCGCTTTACGACATCGAAGAGGATGCCGCGCGAGATTGTTTACTTCGATCTCGAAACGCAACGTACGGCGAATGATGCTGGCGGCTGGCTGCGCAAAGGCGATATGCGCATGTCGATCGGCGTGATTTTTAGCACGAACACTGGTCGCTACGAAGTTTTCAGCGAAGCGCGCGTGCACGATTTGATCGAGCGGCTACGTCGCGCCGATCTCGTCGTCGGATTCAATCTCATGAATTTCGATTATCACGTCTTGATGGGCTACACCGTGCTCGATCTCTGTACGGAATTGCCCACCGCAGATCTGATGCTCGACATGGAGCAACGCCTTGGTCATCGCCTTGCGCTCGATTCGGTGGCGCAGGCGACTCTTGGTATTCAGAAAACGGCGGCAGGTCTTGATGCGATCCGCTGGTGGCGCGAAGGGCGCATACTCGAAATTGCGGAATACTGCTGTTTCGACGTAAAGGTGACAAAGCTGGTGCACGAACACGGTTGCCGGCACAAAGAATTATTTTTTAACGACCGCTTCGCGCAAAAACAGCGCGTGCCGATCGATTGGGCGCACCTCGACGAAGTTTAGCTAGCGTTCCAGCGCTCACAAAAAGCGTTGTCATCCCGAGCGGAGCGAGGGAGCTCACACCAAACTTTGTGTCTTCACGCCGAGAAACGATCGAGGGTTCCTCGCTTCGCTCGGAATGACAGCGGAAGGAGACCGTTCGCGATTTGGTGAGTGCGACTCGTTAGGGAATTTGGTAGACTTCAACCAGCGCCACACCGGAGGAATTATTTACGCCGCGAACGATCGCGCTGTATCGGCCGGGCGGCAGAATCGCGACGATGGCCGATTCGTTGTCATTCGTTGGCGGAATACCGGTCGCGTTGATCTCGGCTTCCTGATTCGAACGCCAATTATTATTCTGCGCCACAAGCGCGCCGAAGGAATTATGAAGTTCGAGTGTCGGATCAGCGAGCGCACCGGCAATTCCTTTCGCGGTGAGCGAAGGCCCAAGCGCGCGCAGGATAACTTTGCGCGACTGATTTCCGCCAATAATGAATCCGGCGATCATGACGTTGTTGCCAGTTTGCACACGGGCGCGTGAAGAAATGTTTACTGCATTCGCCGGTTTCGTTTGATCAACGTCGTACAATTCCGCGAGGCCAATGCCGGTGCTGCTCACGCCACGAACAATTGCAGAATAAGAACCCGGTTGCAGTGAGGCGAACAGAGCCGACTCCAGCGAACTGGACGGCGCGAGACCGAGATTCATAATTTGCTGGCGCTGCGCACTCGTCATCCAATTGTCATTCGTGGCGAGCAAAGTGCCGGCGCTGTTATGCAATTCCAATTTTGGATTCGCCAAACGTCCCGCGAGCGGCTGGCCGTTCACGTTGAGCGAAGGACCAAGCGCGCGGAGAACAAGATTCTTCGGCGCGCTTCCCGTCAGAATAAATCCAGCGATGAGAACATTTTCGCCGGTATCGATGCGCGCTCGGGTAGAGAGGTTAAGAAGCGCGGGCGAGACAGGCGCGGGAATAATTTTTACTAACTGACCTGATCCAAGGAGAGCGTACAGTTCGTTGGCATCGTCCTCGCCAATACTGTAGAGCGACGTTCTCAGCTCGCGCGCAGTAACGCCGATACGCAACGCCTGAATGAGATGCGTCGGAAGATTGGAATAAAATAATCGGCCGGTTCCATTAGGATCCTGCAAGTCGCCGAATACATACTTGCCGGTCAGTGCGGGAATTTTCGTGCCGCGATAAATAAATCCGCCAATAACAGCGACGCCATCCTGATGTCCGTATTGCGCAGTCGGGTTGATCAAACCTGGATTCGGATTCGTATCAGCGGAGATCGAACCGTTCGCCGGATTAAAAAGGAAACTTCCTTCCTTGCGATTCCATCCATAATTCCCGCCAAGCCGAACGATATCGACTTCTTCTACTGAATTCTGACCGACATCACCAACGAGAAGTTGATCGGTCACAGGATCGAAACTGAAACGGAACGGATTGCGAAAACCGTAGGCAAAAATTTCATCGAGCCCGGTCTTTCCGACGAATGGATTCGTGTGTGGTACTCGATATTTTCCGTTTGCGCTCGCTGCATCCGCACTGCCCGGTGTTGACGCAGGTGAGAGCGGATCGATGCGAAGAATTTTTCCCAGCACCGTGGTGATGCTTTGCCCGTTCCCGCCGTTGGCCGCGTGGCCGGGCCCGACGTCGTTCCCGTTGCCGCCGTCGCCTAACGAGAGATACAAATAATGATCGCTCGCGCGAAAAGCCAGTTTGCAACCGTTGTGATTGCCTTGCGGCTCGTCGAGACGCAGAACTTCGCGGCGTGTCGCTGTATTAACCACATCAGCATTTCCCGTCGACACCGTCCATTCCGCGAGCACGCCCTGATGATCGAAGCCACCCGAGATCGGCACCGTGAAATCCGCCGCGCCGGAAACCGGTTCGCTCGTGTAGGTGTAGAGTTTATGAAAACCCGGGCTGGAGGAGTCACTGAAACCCGGATGAAACGCGATACTGAGGAGGCCGCGTTCGCCCGAAGCGATGATGCGCCCGCTCACATCCAGAAACGGTGTCGCGACGAGCGCGCCGTTTTTCAAAATGCGAATCTTTCCCGTTTGCTCGACGATAAAGAGGCGATTCGATCCGTCGTGCCCTGATTCGAGATCGATGGGCGCGGACAAACCGGTCGCGACCGATTGCAACTCCACGCTAACCGGGCCAAGCGCAATGCGCGGCAGTTGCGCTAAAGAAACACTCGCAACCAGCGCTGCGACGAGACAAATTCCACCCGAGATAAAAGCCCTTTTCTTCATCAGCGAACCCTCCGCTTTACTTTTAATCGAACCAACAGTTACGAGCAGTCGTCATGAAAAGCAAAATTGCCATCCTAGTCAGCGCGCGAATTCTTTGTTAGTTAGGCCGCATGTCTTCCACGTCTGAGCCACAAATGACGGTCGCGAAATCGGCCGCGATGAGCGGAACGTCGCTGCACACCGGCGAAAAAGTCACGCTCAAGCTCCACTCCGCCCCGCCGGATTCGGGAATTAAATTTCGCCGCAAAGATTTGCAGGACGAACCGACGATCGATGCGCGGATCGAGAATCTGAAAACGGTCGAGCGCGCGACCACGATTGGCGAAGGCTCCGTGCGCGTGCACACGGTCGAGCATGTGTTGGCGGCGCTTTCCGCCATGGGAATTGATAACGCCATTGTGGAAATGGACGCGAACGAACCGCCCATCGGCGACGGCAGCGCGCAACCTTTTGTCGAGCTGATCAAAAAAGCCGGCGTCGCGACGCAGGAAATGCCGCGCCGCTTTTTCGATGTGCGCGAGCCGATCCATGTGGAATCGAAAACGGGTTCGATTGTCGTTCTCTTGCCGGACAATAAATTTCGCATCTCCTGCACGCAGGCCGGACCGAACGGGCGCTTCACGCAATTTTTCTCCACCGAAATTTCGCCCGCGATTTTCGAGCGCGAGATCGCTCCGGCGCGAACGTTTGTTTATTACGAAGATGTTCAGCCGTTGATGGAGAAAAATCTCATCAAGGGCGGCAGTCTCGAAAACGCCGTCGTTGTGCGCGGGGATGCGGTGCTGAGCAAGGAGCCGTTGCGCTTCGCCGATGAATTCGCTCGTCACAAAATCCTCGATATCATCGGCGACCTTGCGCTCGCCGGTCAGCGCATTCGCGGCCACGTCGTCGCGGTAAAACCCGGTCATGGCATCAACGCGGACCTTTCGCGCGCGATCATGAAAGAACAGGCCAAGACCATCGCGATGTCGGCGCCGCGAAAATTTCCACCAGGTGAAGGCGGTCTCGATATCAATGAAGTGATGAAGATTTTGCCGCATCGTTTTCCATTTCTAATGGTGGATCGCATTCTTGGATTCGAAGGCGAAACGAAATGCACCGGCGTAAAATCGGTCACAATCAACGAACCGTATTTCGAAGGACACTTCCCCGGTCATCCGGTGATGCCCGGCGTATTACAGGTGGAAGCGATGGCGCAGGTGGCGAGCGTGCTGCTTATGCGTCTGGCCAAAAGCGCGAGCCGCATCGGTTATTTCATGAGCGCAGATAGTGTGAAATTTCGTAAACCGGTTTTTCCCGGCGACACGCTGATCATTCAAGCGGAACTGACGAAAGCGCGCAGCGGTCGCATCGCGAAAGCGAGCTGCTGCTGCATGGTCAACGACGCCGTTGTTTCCGAAGGCGAATTGATGTTCACGTTTCTCGATAAATGAAAAGGCGATGTCTGCAGTCGAAACCGAAAAAATTGCGCGTCCTGGTGTGCATCAAAGCGAGACTTATAGTTTTCAATTGCGCGCGTCTTCCCTCTCCCTTTTCAAGGGGAGAAGATTAAGGTGAGGGGTCCGAGCAATGCGGCAAACCGTTGAACCCTCACCCTACCCTCTCCTTTTGAAAGGGAGAGGCGACGTGGGTTTCGTTTTCGGAAAATTCGTTAGGCTTATCCAGGCATCATGAGTGACGTGCAAATTCATCCGACGGCGATCGTCGACGCAAAGGCGCAAATTGGCGCCGGGACAATCATCGGACCGTATTGCGTGATCGCAGCGGACGTGACGCTCGGCCCCGAGTGCTGGCTGCAACATCACGTCACGCTCAGCGGCCCGATGAAGACGGGCGCGCGGAATAAATTCTACGCCTATTGCTCGATCGGACAGCAAACGCAGGATTTAAAATACGCGGGCGAACCAACTTATTTAGAGATCGGCAACGAAAATACATTTCGAGAATTCGTGACAGTCAATCGCAGCACATCGAGCAGCGGGAAAACGCGCGTGGGCAATTGCGGAAATTTTCTCGCTTATAGTCATATCGGTCACGATTGCACTGTCGGCGACGGCGTGGTTTTTTCGAACAACGGCACGCTCGCCGGTCATGTGCAGGTGGGCGATCACGCTGTTATGGGCGGCTTAACCGCGGTGCACCAATTCTGCCGCATCGGACGTTTCGCCATTACCGGCGGTTGCTCGAAAATCGTGCAGGATGTTCCGCCGTTCATGATCGCTGACGGCAATCCGGCGAAGATCCGCGGCGTTAATTTGATCGGACTCGAGCGAAAAGCATTTCCGGCGGAAAACTTGAAATCGATTAAGGAAGCGTTCCGTTTGATTTACCGTTCGAAACTGAACACGCGTCAGGCGCTCGAAGCGATTCGGAAAGGCCTGCCGCAGACCGATGAGATCACGCAAATCATCGAGTTTATCGAAACGAGCGAACGCGGGATTATTCGTTAGGGCGGACTCGGCGTCGGCGTCAACGCAGGCTCCGGCGGCTTGAGATCGTGCGCCATCTGTCGCAAAAGCTCGACGGCCGGCGCGTCCGACACCAGGCGCAGGACACTGCGAATAACGGCGAGCCCGCGCTGCGGATTTTGTTGTTTGCTCCATCCGGTCGCTTCTTCCAAAACAGCGCGCAAAATATCGTCACGCTTCGTGTAGCACGCGCGTACCTGTTGAAAACAACTTATCGCATCAGGCCAGTTTCCATCACGCGCTTCCATTAAGCCGACATCTTCCAGCATGGGACAGTTGTCGGAACGCAAAGCTGTTTGTCGCGCGAGCTTCCGATACTCCTCCGCTGGTTTGTCGGAATTTTTAAGCGCAAAATCATGATACATTTTCCAACTCGACGCCGTTTTCGCGTCGTCGCGTTTGGAATCGAGCTGCAACCATGTTCCGTAGGGGCGATAAAGCGGATCGCCGACCATGACCGACATCCACGAGACTGCGCGCTGCGACATGTATGCGCTTTCCGCAAACGTGAATCCGTGCAGCAGCCGGTCGTTAAAAATATTTAAATTAGGCGTGAGCTGCAGGTACGGCTCGTAAACATTTCCGAGCGATGCCGCCGCACCTTTCAGTAAGAACGGCCCAACCCAGCCAACTTTTGGATCGCGCAACGTTACCGCACTAAACGAATGAATGTGCACGGCGATTGCGCCGGGAACGAAGCGAAAATCAGGTTGCCTAAAGGGTCCGGTGACATTGCCCGCATACCAGCCGTAATAGAGCGCGCAATTCGTCATGGGAAATCCGTCAGGGAAAGTTTCGACCTCGTCGTTGTAGACCAACGGGATGCCGACTTTGTGAAGTTGCGCGTGAATTTCCTCGAGCCATTTATCTCCCACTTCAAAACCGGGCGTGTTGTTGCGTGCCTCATCGATGTAGGCGCGGCCCCAGAGACCAGTTTTTTCCGTGGCGATCGAATCGGTGATCATGCGTCGAACCGCCTCGCCGGTTGGCGCATCCAGCCGGCAAACTAAAAGCAGCGCGGAGTCGGTAAATTCCGTGATCGGGCGATAACTCTGAAAATATGGATTGGCCGCGGGCCCGGTGATCTCGCGCGAGAGTGAAGCGAGCGTCGCAAGTTCCGAGTCAACCGAGGCTTCATTTCGACCGGTCGGTCCTGTGCCTATTTTGTCGCCGGGATAAAGAGCCTCACTGCGAATTTTGAGCGGAATGCCTTTAATCAAAGCGACGAAGCGGATGGAATTCACAAAAAATCCGCGCGCGGGATCTGTCTCATCGCGCCGTTTCCACCAATGCCGTTTCGAAAATATCGACCGCAGCGGCTCGGCGATGGTAGCGTCGTATTGTTTGCGGCTGATTTCTTCTTCGACCGGACAATGCAAACCGACGAGGTGATCACGAGCGATGCCGCGCTTCTGCGCGTAAAATTTCGCGAGCGCTGCAGAATCGCGCATCTCGGCGTTGAAGATGACGACCGTCGCCGCCGCAAGTTGATCATCCGCGCGCGCAAGGCCAGCGAGCAAAAAATTGAGCGCGCAAAATATTAGTGTGAAACGCGCCACCATTTTCAGAGTGCCAGTTTCAAGCCGTCGTACGCGATATGAATTTGCGGCGGCAAATCGGATTCCGCGGCCTGCGGCAATTCATGAGCGATGTGCGTGAAATAAGTTTCCTTGGCCCGCACTCGCTTCGCCACATCCATCGCCTGCTGCACACTGAGATGCGTCGGGTGCGGTTTGTGCCGCAAAGCATCGATGATCAACACCTGCACGCCCTCGATTTTTCGCGCGATCCCATCGGGCACAGCACTGCAATCGCTCAGGTAAGCGACAAGTTTGACACCATCGCGCGAAAACAAGTAACCGGTCACTTCAGAATTCCCGTGAGGCACAGGCAGTGGCGTCAGAGTCGTTAGGCCAAGTTGAAACGGACCGCTAATAATGTGCGGTTCAGGTTTCAGATAACCGGGAAATGGATTGAGCGCCTTAAAAGCGAATTCAAAAACGCGTTCGAGATCGGCCATGGTTTCCGCGGAAGCGTAAACCGGCATGGTTCCGCCGCGTTCCCAACCGTAGCGGCGCAAATCGTCGAATCCCATGATGTGATCGGTATGCGAATGTGTGAAAACGACGGCATCGAGATGGCGAATATTTTCGCGCAAAGCCTGCGTGCGGAAATCCGTTCCCGTATCGACAACGAAGGCGCATTCCGGTGTCTGCACAAAAATGGACGAACGCGTGCGATTGTCGCGCGGATCGGGCGAATGACAGACGGCACAATCGCAGCCAATCATCGGCACACCCTGCGAAGTGCCAGTCCCGAGAAAGGTGACGGATAATTGCGAGTTGGAAACTGAGGCCAGAGTTTGCAAGATTCGAAAGTCCGCACTCTCAACTCTCAACCACCAACTCTCAACTCTCCCTTCCCGATGCCCGCCGTCCTCAACTTATTGCGCATAAAAAATCTGGCGCTCGTGCAGGATCTCGAATGGGAGATCGCGCCAGGATTTGTCGCGATCACGGGCGAAACGGGCGCGGGGAAATCGATCATCATCGGTGCGCTGCAATTATTGCTCGGCGAACGCACGGACAAATCGCTCATCCGGACCGGTGCGGATTCATGCACGGTGGAAGCCGTCTTCGCGAGCGAGGACTTCAAGCAATTGAATCGACAGCTTGAAGAAGCGGGCATTGAACGAAGCGACGGCGAACTTTTGGTGAAACGCAGTTTCTCTGCAGCTGGCGCTAATCGTCAATTCATCAATGGATCGCCAACAACGCTCGGAGTTTTAAAAAATCTCGGGGACGAATTGGTCGATCTGCATGGTCCGCACGATCACCAATCATTGCTCTCAACAGATCGACAACTGGCGCTTTTGGATGGATTCGCTCGCGCGGAAGAAACGCTTCGCGAATTCCAGGAGCATTACCGACATCTGCAAAAGTTGGTGGCCGAACAAGCGAGTCTCAGCACCGCAGAATCGGCGCGCGAACAGGAACTCGATTTATTACGGCATCAAGCGAATGAAATTTCTTCCGCCAATCTCAACGCGACCGAAGAGGAAGAAATCGTTTCCCGTTATCAACGCGCGAGTAACAGCAGGCGTTTGATCGAACTGGCGAGCGCGATCGCGCAGCGCCTCGCGGAAGCGGACGATTCCGTCCTGACACAGCTCGCCGAAACGCAGCGTTTGTTGCGGGAGTTGGAAAAAATCGACGGATCGATCGCGCAATTTTCAAAAACACACGAAGCCAGCTTGCTGGAACTCTCCGAGATTGCGCGCGCGCTCAGCCGTTACGCGGAACAACTCGATCTCGATCCGCAGCAGCTGGTCGCGCTCGAGCAGCGCGTCTCTTTGTTCGAAACACTAAAGCGAAAGTACGGCGGCTCGATTCCGGAAGTCATCGCGTTCGGCGAACGCGCCGCGGAACGAATGCGCCAGATTGAAGGACGCGACGCGGAGTTGGATCGCCTGGCGAAAGAGATCGCAGCAACGGAGAAGAAAATGCTGCAAGTAGGTGAAGCATTGCGAAAATTGCGCCGAAAAAATGCGCCGAGATTGTCTGAGCAAATTCGTGGGCATCTGCGCGATCTCGGATTCCGGCAATCGGAATTCGAGGCGAAAGTTTCGGAGTTACCGGAGCCAGCAGCCACCGGACTCGACGCAATCGAACTTCTTTTCTCGCCCAATCCGGGCGAACCGTTGAAACCTTTGCGTGCGATTGCTTCGAGTGGCGAAATTTCGCGGTTGATGCTCGCAATCAAGTCTGCGCTCGCGGCTCACGACGCGATCTCGCTTTTAGTTTTCGATGAGATCGACGCCAATGTTGGCGGTGAAATTGCAAACGCGGTCGGCGAAAAAATGCGAATGCTCGGACGCGCGCATCAAGTTCTTTGCATCACGCATTTGCCGCAGGTCGCCGCAGCGGCATCGTCGCATTTTATCGTGACGAAGGAAGTTGCCGACGGACGCACCTACACGCGATTGCATGAGGTAAGCGGAAAGCCACGACGGGAGGAAATCGCGCGCATGCTGGGTGGCCAAACGGAATCAGCGCTGCGGCATGCAGCGACTTTGCTGAAAGAAAAAAACTAAGCGAGCTGACCGAGGACGGTGCGCAGTTCGGCAAAATCCACCGGTTTGGTCAGGTGATAATCGAACCCTGCTTCCTTGCTACGCCGGATGTCCTCTTCCATGCCGAAACCGGTTAACGCCACACCTTTCACCGGCTGCTTCTGTTTCGCATGGGTGATGACTTCATATCCGCTGCCATCGGGCAGCCCAATGTCGCTCAAGACGACATCGAATTCCTTCGAATCGACAATGTCTCGCGCGCTCTGCGTACAATCAGCCACGGAAATGTCGTGCCCGAAATGAGTGAGAAGTCGCGACAGCGTGCGGCGCGTGTCCTGATGATCTTCCACGAGCAGAATGCGCAATGGCTTATCTGGCTTGAAGGAAATCGGTGTGGGTTCGCTGGTACTCATGCTCTCCGCGGACACGTCCAGGACAACTTTGAAGGTCGCTCCATAGTTCCGACCTCTACTTTGTACGGTGATCGTGCCGCCATGCAAATCGATCAGGTGTTTTGAAACAGCAAGACCAAGACCAAGCCCGCCAAATTGTGGAATCATTGCCCGATCGCCTTGTTCGAAGGGCCGGAAAAGCAAAACCTGCCGTTCCGGTTCGATTCCCGTGCCGGTATCGGTGACATCGAATTCAAAACGACCGGCCGCGTCGTTCCAAGTGCGAATATCGATCTTCCCGCCGAGGCCGGTAAACTTGACCGCGTTATTGATGAGATTCCAAAAGACCTGTTGGATGCGCACGGGATCGGCCCAGATGTGGTGATGTTGCGCAGACAGGGAAACGAAAACCTTCAATCCCTTCTCCGCGATGCCTAACTGCGCGAAGTTGAGCGCTTCGCGAATAGCATCGTGAGCATCGATGCGATTGAAATGCAGTTTGAGCTGGCCGCGCATCACGCTCGTGAGATCAAGGAGATCGTCAATGAGTCGCGCTTCCAGCTGAATGTTGCGCCGGATCGTATCCAACTCCCTTGAAAACTCGGCGGGCAATTTATCCACGTTTTCGACCAGGTAACTTGCTGCCGCGAGCGCCGGAGTCAGCGGTGTGCGCAATTCGTGGCTGAGCGCCGCGAGGAAATCATCCTTCGCTTTATTTGCCGTTTCGGCCGCAATCTTTGCTGCTTCCACTTCGCGCGCTCGAATTTGATCGGTGATATCGCGGGTCACTTTGGAAAAACCACGCAAACTCCCGGTCTCATCGCGCAGTGCCGTCATGACCACTTCCGCCCGAAAGGTGGAGCCATCCTTGCGCACGCGCAGACCGTCATGGCGCATTTGTCCTTTATTGCGTGCTTCCTCCAGGTTGCGCTGTGGCTTTCCCGCCGCGACATCCTCTTCTGTGTAAAAACACGCGAAGTTCTGCCCGATAATTTCGCTCGCGGTGTAACCCTTTATTCTTTCCGCGCCGACATTCCAGGTAGCCACGTTACCTACCGGATCGAGCAAATAGAGCGCGTATTCATCTACGCCATCTACCAACATGCGAAACTGGTCTTCGCTCGCACGCAGTTTCGCCTCGGCCTCTTTACGATCGGTTAAATCCCGAATGACTTTTGCAAACCCAGTGAGACGGCCTTTCGCATCGCGTATGGCGGTAACGACGGCGAAAGCCCAGAAGCGCGCACCACCTTTGCGCACTCGCCAGCCTTCATCCTCGATGCGGTTCTGCACTCGCGCGCAATCGAGTTTCCAACGGGGTTTGCCGGATTTCTTTTCTTCCTCCGGGTAGAGTTGCGAAAAGTTTTGGCCGATGATTTCGTCGGCGGTGTAACCAGTGATGCGCTGTGCGCCGGTATTCCAAGTCGCCACGCATCCGCCCGGATCGATCATGAAAATCGCGAAGTCCTGAACGCTATCGATCAAAAGCCGGTAACGTTCTTCTCTATTTTGCACGGCGTCCCTGATATTCATTCAAAAGAATCGCGTGCAAAACGTAACGGGTTCTCTCTTCCCGTCTAGCATCGCATGGAAACAACTCGTAACGAGCCACCGTTTTTCAGCATTTACAGTGCCTTAGAGCGCGCTCACTTCACCGAATCGCCTTTCCCGGCCGTGAGCCCGAGTGAGATCGAGGATAGGTCCGATTGGAACGATACCGGTCGGGTTAATTTCGGTGTGCGTCATATAGTAATGACGTTTGATGTGATCGAAGTTCACTGTCTCGGCAACGCCCGGTTGCTGATAGAGGTCCCTCAAATAGCCTTGTAGATTCGGATAATCGAGAATGCGGCGCACGCTGCATTTGAAATGAATGTAGTAAACGATGTCGAACCTAACGAGTGTGCCGAAAAGACGCCAATCAGCTTCGACAAAGTGCGGACCGAACAGATAGCGACTCTTTTCCAGCCGATTTTCCAGCTGATCGAGGGCGTCGAAAAGTTTTCTGCACACAGTTTCATACGGACGCTGACGCGTCGCAAAGCCGGCTTTGTAAACGCCGTTGTTGACGTTGTGATAGATAAAATCCGATAGCTTTACGTGCTCGGTTTCGATTTCCCTTGGAAACAAATCGAGTGCTTTATTCTTCGCGACCGACTGGAAGTTATCGTTGAACATCCGGCAGATATCGTCCTCGGAATTGTTCACGATTCTTTTTGTTTCCTTATCCCAAAGCACCGGCACTGTGACGCGACCGTCGAAATTGCAATCGCTCGCGGCGTAAGCTTCGCTCAGAAATTTAAAACCGTTGATGGGATCACTGCTGTGGCCCGGTCCGTCGCGAAATGCCCAACCGCGCTCATCGCGAATTGGATCGACTACTGTCATTCCGATCGCCTCTTCCAATCCCTTCAAGTGCCGCACAATGACCGTGCGGCTCGCCCACGGACATGCGAGCGATACGTAGAGATGATGGCGGCCGGCGACAGCGGGATACGGCATAGAACCGTCCGCGGAAATCCATTCACGAAACGCATCTTCCTGGCGTTCGAATTCGCCGGACTCCGATTGCTCTTCGGGAAATTGCGCAATCATACATTTATCTAACGCGTCGGTTTCATAACGCCAGCCGCAGAAAACAGGTTTCCGATCTGATCGCCATCGTTATACGGAACTGGTGCTGAATTATATTTGGCTCGCACTCGTTTTACTCGCCGTCGCAATTGGCGGCTGGAACGATCGGCTCAAAGATGTCACCGACGGCGCGTTCGACGGCGCAAAGACCGCCGTTACCATCGCCCTTGGTTTGATTGGGATCATGGCGCTGTGGCTCGGAGTCATGCGTCTGGCCGAACGCGCGGGCCTTGTGCAGCGCATCGCGCGCACGCTTCGCCCGATCATGCGTCGCCTTTTCCCCGATGTGCCCGCGGATCATCCTGCGATGGGATCGATGCTGATGAACATGGCGGCGAACATGCTCGGTCTCGGCAATGCAGCAACGCCGCTCGGGCTGCGTGCGATGCGCGATCTGGAAACGTTGAACCCGCATCCCGGCAGCGCGACGAATGCGATGTGCACATTTCTCGCGATCAACACCAGTTCCGTACAATTAATACCTACGACGGCGATTGCGATCCTTGTCGCAGCTGGATCGCATCGGCCGACCGCAATTGTCGGCACCGCGCTCATCGCCACGCTCTGCGCTGCCAGCGTCGCAATCATCTCGGTGAAATTGCTGGAAAAATTGCCGTGGTTTCAGGTGAAACAACAGACCACGACCAAAAAAAACGAGCCGGACGCGGCGGCTGCCGTGCCGGAAGAGATTCTGTTGGTTGATAAGACGCGCGTTCCGCTCTGGCGTTCAGCCATCCTGATCGTGCTGATGATTTTCTTCACGGTTCTCTTCGCCAGGATGGTTTTCCCGCAAATTTTCAATCTGCCGGCAGATGCGACAACGAACCAAAACGTGTTTGTCCGCTGCGTCGGCGCACTCTCGATTCTCGCGATTCCGTTTCTCCTTAGTTTTTTCCCGCTCTATGCCGCGGTGCGCGGAGTGAAGGTTTATGATGAGTTCGTCGAAGGAGCGAAAGAAGGCTTCGGTGTGATTCTGAAAATCATTCCGTTTCTCGTCACGATGCTGGTCGCGATCAACATGTTCAAAGGCGCCGGCGGAATCGACATGCTGACGCGCGCTCTCGCGCCGGTGCTCGGGCCATTGCATTTTCCGCCGGATCTTTTGCCCATCGCATTGATGCGACCGTTGAGCGGTGGCGCAACGCTCGCGCTCTTCACCGACGTCGTGCATCGTCTGGGACCGGACAACATCGTCAGCTTGATGGCGGCAACGGTTTACGGGAGTACGGAAACAACATTTTATGTCGCGACGGTTTATTTTGGATCGGTCGGAGTGAAACAAACGCGACATGCCATCCCGGCGGGACTACTGGCAGATGCAACCGGCGTGATTGCGTCGGTCATTATTTGCCGGGCGGTCCTTTAACAATCAGCCGACCGAGCTATCATGAGGCGCCCGGTCTGACTAACGAATAATTTAAAAATTTTTGCCTCGCCAGCCGGTAACTTGCTTTTCTATCGTCCGGTTTTCTGACCCATGATTCAACGTGACTATTTGATTGTCGGCGCAGGCATCGGCGCTGCGAGTACGTGCGAAGGCCTTCGTCGCCATGACAAACGCGGCTCGGCCACGATGGTGAACGCGGAAACTTTTCATCCCTACAAACGCTGGATGCTTTCCAAGACATTCCTGCGCGAAAAACAGCCGCCGCTTAAAAAACTGCCGCTGCACGATGAGAAGTGGTACGACAAGAACAAGATCGAAGTGCGCTCGGGCACACTCGTAACGCAGTTCAATATCGACCGGCGCCTCGCGGTGTTGAGCAATGGCGAGACGATCGAGTTCAACAAAGCTTGCCTGGCCATGGGCAGCCGCGCCGTCCGTCCTCCGGTTGCGGGAGTCGGCCTCGGCAATGTGATTTATTTGCGGACGATCCGCGACGGCCTCGCCTTGCGAGAAGTCGCTGGACTCGAGAAAACCGTCATGGTGGTCGGCGGCGGCCTGCTTGCTTGTGAAGTGGCTGCGAGTTTGCGGCAGATGAAAGTGAAAGTGAGCATGATGCATCGCCATCCGTATTTGCTTAATCGCTACCTCGATCCGGAAACAGGCGCGTGGATCACGGGTTATTTTACCAAACACGGCATCACTCTGTTGATGGGTGAAAGTTTAAACGGTTTCGAAGGCAAAACCGTTTTGCGCAACATCCAGACGAAAAGCGGCAATCGCGTCGCCGCCGGGGTCGCAGTGGTCGCGTGCGGTGCGGAACCGAATCTCGATCTGGTGCGTAATACGCCACTCTCCGGACCGCACGGTTCGCCAGTGACCGATTACCTCGAGACGGAAGAAAAAGGCATCTACGCCATTGGCGATCTCGCTTTTTATCCCGATCGATTAATGGGCGGTATGCGACGGCAAACGCACTGGGAAAACGCGCGCGAACAAGGCCTGGTGGCGGGTGCGAACATGACGGGAAAGAAACGGATTCGCTACGAACAGATTCCGTATTTCTGGACGGAATTTTTCGATTTGAAACTTGATTTCGTCGGCGATTTTTCCATCGCCCCCACGCGGGTGGAGCTGAGCGGCACTTACGCGAAAAAGAAATTCACGGTGCGGTATTATCTGGGAGATCGACTCCGCGCGATTCTGCTTTGTCAGCAAAGTCAGCGCGATGTCGACACAGCGAAAACGCAGTTGCGTACGGCTCTCGGAAAATAACCGAAAGACGCCCTCAATATCGCGCTTCGTCGATCTGCAACTCGCGATTACTGACGCGCGTTAGTTTCCAATCCCACGGCTTCCCCGATTGTCGGTGCCATTGAAGTTTGAAAGGCGTCGAGAGCGAATCGATCCGCTGCTTGATCTCCGCCATCACTTCATTGTCGTCGCCGTCGACTTTGACCATCGCAAGCCATGAAGCGTCGCGACCTTCCACTGAAATGGCCGGTACGATCGCGTTGATGTGCATGTTGCGAGTGAATCGCAGAATCTCGCGCATGCGCTCGAGCAGACGTTCGCGGTTATCTCCCCAATCATCCTGATAATCCTGCGCGACGGCGTCCTGAATCGCGGCAAAATCGTGCTGCTCCACGTTTCGCAGAAAATGCGCGGTGTGAAGTTCGACCTGGTGCCCAGATTGCCAGAGCCAGAAGAGATAAATACCAACTGCGAATGCGATGATGGCACCACCAATAAATCCCTGCCGAAATGTGAATCGCATTCTCGAAGCTAAATCGCCCAACCCGCTTTCCAATTCCAAATCTGGCGAGACTGGGATATCGCACTAATTCGAACGGCACGCAGCGTGCTGAATTGGGTGTGGGCTTCCCATGTATGCTAACACTGGTCTCCTTCGCGCTCACCCTCGTGGCGGTACTCGGCTGCATTTGGTGGGCGTCCATGAACGATCGAGACGAAACTTAAACTGCCCACGCCATGCTGAATAACGAAGATTTGAAATGGCTCGCGTCCACTTCGACGGAGCTCAACGCGATGCTTCAGCAAATCTCGCGATATTCCGATCTCGCCCGACAGCATAAAGGCGAATACAACTACATCAGCCTGCTCGGCGAACGCGTTGAGCTTGCTTCAAAAACGGCGCAATCGCTCTTCGATCGAGTGACCTCGAGAATTCTCGAAGGCACGACTGGAAAAACGACTCTCGGCCCAACCCCGCATCTGCCTTCATTTACGGTCGTTCGCTCCGCCATTGAATCTGCGCTGGCCGCCACACAGGAAAGGACTGCTCCGACGGCATTGCTGCCACAGGTGATAGCAAAACTTCCGGGACTAAAAAAATCATCTAGCGGGAGAAAAAGCCCGGACAAACAGGAAATCAAGAATCCGAGTGGAAATCGCGAACTGATTTTGATCGTGGAGGACGAAGCCCAAGTTGCTGAGCTCGCCGGTGAAATGCTCACGGGAGAAGGCTATAAAGTCATTATCGCGCACGACGGATTTGAAGCGCTCCGAATTTACGAACAAAAAGGCAAAGAAATCGGACTCGTTATTCTCGATTTTTTCCTTCCCGTCATGGATGGCGACGCCGTCTTCGACGAGTTGAAAAATTTGAATCCAGCGATCGACGTGGTTTTGAGCAGTGGCTTCGCCGAACAGGGAAAGCTTGGCAATATGCTCGCCCAAGGACTGCGCGGTTTTATTCCCAAACCTTATTCGCGAGCAAAGTTGCTGGAACAAGTTCGCTCCACACTCGATGCCGCGCGCCAGCAACCGGCAGCGCGATAAAATGGCCGGTGCGAAACAGGCGGAAGGATTCCGATCCGCTGGCACTGATTTAGCTTCACCATAGCAGACGCCCATGGCTCGCATTGACGCTTTCTTCAAATTGATGGCCGAGCAAAAAGCTTCGGACCTCCATCTCGCCACAAATAATCCGCCCATGCTTCGCATTAACGGCGAACTGGTGCGTGTCGATTACCCGCCTCTGCAGGACGACGACCTCAAAGCGATGGTTTACGAGATCGCGCCCGAAGGGAAGATCAAGCATTTCGAAGAAACCTCGGACGTGGATTTCGGTTACGAGGTTCCTGATCAGGCTCGCTATCGCGCCAACTTTTTCCAGCAGAAATACGGGATCTCCGCCGTCTTCCGTTTAATTCCTTCAAAGATATTGACGGTCGAGGATCTTAATCTTCCGCCGGTCTTGAAGAAGTTTCCGATGTTGAAGAAAGGTCTGATTCTCGTCACAGGACCGACCGGTTCGGGTAAATCAACGACGCTCGCGGCGATGATCGATTACGCGAACCTGCAACGCCACGATCATATCATTACCGTTGAAGATCCGATCGAGTTCGTGCATCGCAGCCAGAATTGCCTGGTCCAGCACCGGGAGGTTGGCGTGCATACGCGATCGTTTGCAGCTGCTTTGCGCGGTGCCTTACGTGAGGATCCGGACATTCTACTCGTTGGTGAATTGCGCGATCTCGAAACAATCGAACTCGCACTTACCGCCGCCGCCACTGGCCACCTTGTTTTTGGCACCCTGCATACTTCGAGCGCGTCTAAAGCGGTCGACCGTATTATCGATATTTTTCCCAGTGGTCAACAAAATCAGATTCGCGCGACGCTTGCGGAATCGTTGAAAGGCGTCATCGCCCAAAATCTTTTTAAGCGCATCGACAAACCGGGGCGCGTGGCCGCGCTGGAAGTTCTCGTGGTCGATATGGCGATCGCGAATCTGGTGCGCGAAGCCAAAACCCATCAAATCCCGGGCATGATTCAAGTCGGCAAGAAAAAAGGTAATCAGCCGCTCGACGACGCCATCATGGATCATCTGCGCCACACGCGCATTTCGCCGGAAGAAGCCTACGACAAGGCGATCGATAAGAAAAAATTCCGGGCTTTCCTGAAAGAGCCGCCCTCCGACATGTCGGACGAATAGGAGCAACTCATGAGAATCCCAGACCTGGACAAAATTCTCTCCGCGATGCTGCAAACCTATGAAGGGATTTCAGATCTAAATTTTTCCATTGGCCATCCACTCCAGGTGGAAGATTTCGGCGAGCTCAAACCGGTTTTCGTCGAGCCGCCCATCGATGCGCTCACGGCCTACCAGACGGAGCAGATTGCGCTCACGCTCATGCAGGGTAACCGCCGTTTGATCTACGATTTTCTCACCGGCGGTTCATGCGATTGCAGCTATTCACTCAACGAAGAAGCGCGTTTTCGCGTCAACATTTTCAGACAGCAGGGAAATTTTTCCATCGTCATGCGAAAACTCGAGGGCGAAGTCCCGACGATAAAGAGTCTGAGCCTGCCGCGGATCTTCGAAGAAATCGCGAGGGAAAAGACCGGCCTCGTCCTCATTACCGGAGCCACCGGAAGTGGCAAGACAACGACGCTGGCTGCGATCTTGAGTGAAATCAATGAAACGCTGCCGGTGCACGTCGTGACGCTGGAAGACCCAATCGAATTTGTGCATCCGACGCGCAAAGCCACCTTCAACCAGCGCGAGCTGGGCCACGATTTTAACAATTACCCGAACGGCCTGCGCGCGGCGCTGCGTCAGGCCCCCAAAGTCATTCTCGTCGGTGAAATGCGTGATCGCGCCACGGTGGAAGTGGCGCTCATGGCGGCGGAGACGGGCCACCTCGTTTTGAGCACATTGCACACGGTCGACGCCGGTCAGTCGATCAACCGCATTCTTGGACTCTTCTCGTTAGGCGAAGAGCAACAACTGCGGACGCGACTCTCCGACAGTCTGCGCTATGTCGTCAGTCAGCGTCTTGTTCCGAGAGAAGGCGGCGGCCGGCAATTGATCGCGGAGATCATGGGCAACAACTTGCGCACGAAAGAAACGGTCGCGATCGGCGAAGGCGAACATCGCAGCTTCTACGAAATCATTGAAGCCAGTTCGCCCTTTGGCTGGATGACTTTCGATCAATCGATCCTTAATGCCTACGAGCAGGATCTCATTACCGAAGAAACCGCGCGGCTCTACGCGTCGCGCAAGGGAACAATCGCCCGCGGCATCGATCTCATTCAAAAAGCGCGCGGTGTCGATAGCGATCTCGAATCGGGATTGCGTCTCGACCTTCCCACCAACGCCTTTCGTTAGGCCTTGATTATGGAATCCGAACACGAAAGCACGTTTTTTGATGTCGATGATAACACCGCCCTCGTCTGTGTTGATCATCAGCAATATCAAAAGCTGATTGTTCCCCAGCTCATCGACACGAACTACAAAGTCCACCTCGGGCTTTACGAAGAAGACGTGCTGCTGAAATTAAAAACCTACGCCTACAACGTCGTTATCATTTACGAGAACTTCAAAGGTTCGAATTTGCAGACGAATCCGATTTTGCGCGAAATGACCAACAAGCCTGGACACGTCCGGCGCGAACATTTCGTTGTTCTGCTCAGCCAACGGTTCGCTACGAATGACGCTATGAGCGCGTTTGTGCATAGCGTCGACCAAATTGTAAACATTGCCGACCTGGCGAACTTAAAACCGGTCTTGCGGCGCGGCGTCGCCCAGTACCGAGAAACCTATCTACCGTTCTTGGAAACGTTGAAGGCGATTCAAACGGTTTGATTCGAGCTGCGGCCGCCAAGCCAGCGTCCGACCCACGTAGCCCAACCGTAAAAGCCCAGAGTCTCCAACTGCCCCGCATTCACCAGGCCATGGATCTGCGGCCTGACGATGACGTCTTTGCTACCGGGCGCGGGACAGTAATAATCGTCGATCACGACCCAGCAATTCTCCGATAAGAGATGGCCGTAAAGGTCGAGGCTCCCTTTCACGTCGCCGTCGGCGTCGATGATGAGCAGGTCGACGCTGCCGGGCGCGAGTTGCTGATTCACCGCCGCGGCGACTTCCTTATCGCGCGAAAAACCTTCGATTAACATCACCTGATCGGAGACGCCGTGTTTCGCCAGATTCTTTTTCAGATCTTTTAAAATATTTTTGGTCGGCAATCGCGGATGCTCGCACGCGCCACCCGGCTCGATGCTGATAATTCGTCGCGCGCGACCGGAATCGCGCACGCCCCACGCCGCCGCGATCGTGCCCCCGCCGAGATACGATCCGATCTCGAGGATCGAGCCCGCAGTTGTCTTGGCGAAATAATAAATCAGCAGCAGCACGTCGATATGCAGCATTGAATGCTTGTGCCGAATCTTTTCCAACTCACGGCTGATCGGCTCGCGCCGATATTCCAGCACCGTCTCCATGAGGTGGAGACAAACTTGATACGAATTTTTCATGAATCCTGTTGAGTCCAATTCCGCACGCATGATACTGATGAGCAACTTTTATGAAGCTTATTGAGTGGCTGCGCTTCTCGTGGGATTTCGCCAACATCCCGCCGTTGGATTTGAATTTGCCCGCGCACTATGGCATCGAGCCGGCGACGGCGGAAAATGAAAAAGAATTACGCGAAGTAATTTTGCGCTGCTTTCGTCTCGATCCCGTGTGGAGTCCGGCCCTGCATGAGACTTTGCGCATGATCGATTCCTGGATCGGCCACGCCCTCCAATCCGATCGCCACGTTTGTCTCGCGTTGCGACACGGGACACGAATCATCGGCGCTTCCGTGATTTCGCTCGATCCGGCGAATGAAAATCATCTCTCCCCGGGACCATGCATCGCGATGGAATATCGCAATCGCGGTTTCGGTTCTCACTTGCTCGAACATTCTTTCCACGTCCTACGAGAAGCGAGCGTGATGCGGGCTCTTGCGCTTACTCGAAGCAACACTTCGGTCGCGCGATTTTTGTATCCAAAATTCCAAGGCGTCTCTGCGCCGATCGATCGCACTCCGCTGCTCGCAGCGTAAGCACCTTTAACCTTTGCTCGCGGCCGGATATTCCGGCGGCGAGTAAACGTTGAAAGTCACGACTGGCTTTTCGGCACAGTTAATGAACCGATGTTTTGTGCCGATTTCCCTAATGGCGGCGGCGTTTGGGTATCAGCCATGCGCGATGTTGAATTACCAAGGCTGGTTAGGCAATCAACTTCATGCCCGTTGGCTTTCAGCGCAGTCGCGGATCAAGGGTAAAACCGCTCTCCTCCTTGATCTTGATTCTCTTGAAATCTCGATGTTTCGGATTGAGCAAAAAAGTTCGCTCGAGCGGAACAACGACACTCGGCAAAGCAAGCACAGCCGACCGTTCCGATTGAATCCAGTCATCTCCGATTTTTCTCGAAATCAGCCCCGGCGGCTGGGCATTCCAACCTTTCGGCAACTTCTTCAGCTCGATCGTGGTCATGAGCGATCCGTCCCACGTAACACGAAACGCACAAAATTTGTCGCGGATCATGACCGGTTGCGTGTGCACAAGAATCTCCAACGCGGCAAGAGCGAGATTTTCGCTGCAATACACCACACGCATGCCGGCAGAATTCCAGCGACCTTCGAAAATCCGCGCGCCCTCGCCGGAGAAAGCCGACTTCGCGTGCTTTTCTTTAACGATGCGCCAGCCGACGACTGCCGCCATCAGGAATAGACGCCGTATTCAATACGGCCTAACAAGCTCTCCACTTCGCGCGCACCGATTTCGGTTTTTGCGAAATCAAGCGGGACTGCGTTCCCCAATCCGGTCTGCTTGTGCGAAAGCCATTCGCGCGCGTTCTTCGCGTCACCGAAAACGTCTTCCGCTTTTTGCAAGAGACGCTGGTATCGCACGAGTCTCTCCGATTCCCCCTTGTCGATCTTCCCTTGGATTTTGCGACGATGCAGCGTTGCGCGCGACATTCCAAGGACGCTCGCGAGCCTCTCCATAGGGACGTCGAGCGCCTTTTGTAGATTTTGCACCAGGCGGAAACTCAATCCCGCTTGAATCCGATCGATCTGCGCATGGACGCTCGCGATCGGCTGAGCGGTTTTCAATGCTGCTGTTGCCATAATGTGATCAAGTGAGACACTATACTGTGTCACTTGAGAATGCGCAAGAACGTTATCGGCGTGGCCTTACGAGTCTACCTTCGGCCAACCGGGTCGCAGTCTTCCCTCGGGTGAAAATGAGGAACGAGCTGTACCTTGACGCCTTCGGCTCATTTGTTGAAAAATTGAGGTTCATAAACATTCCCCGCCAGGATCATTCAATTGACGACCTATATTCCTTCGCCAGAATTAGCGGACACCTGGATCCGAGATTGACTCATGCTGATTGCAGCTGACGAATCTAATTCCTCAAGTCGAGCGTCGGCTCCGCTCGACCGAGAATATAGAGGTATTCACGAATTGTTTGAGGAGCAGGTTGAGCACGCTCCCGAAGCAATAGCGATCATCTTTGGGAACCAGCGTTGGACCTACAGAGAATTAAACACTCGCGCAAACCTCATCGCGCATCGGCTGCAAAGTCTCGGAGTTGGTCCCGAAACTCTGGTAGGTATTTGCGCCGAACGTTCGCTGGAAATGGTGGCCGGCTTATTCGGGATCCTCAAGGCGGGCGGCGCCTATGTGCCCATGGACCCTGCCTATCCGAAGGAGCGCATTGCTTTCATGATGAAAGACGCTGCGGTAGGTGTTTTGGTCACTGAAAGCCGTTGCCTCGAGGTTCTCCCTTCTCATCAAGCGAGTTTGGTTCTGCTCGATACGGATTTCTCCGATCGTCACGCGCATGACCTAACGAGTAGTATTGCAATCGACAACGCCGCCTACGTTATCTACACTTCCGGCTCCACCGGCCAACCTAAAGGAGTCGTGATCGAACACCGTAACGTGATTGCCTTTACGCGAGCGATGGACGCGCTGTTCTCAGCGGAAGAACTCGCCGGTGTTTTGGGATCGACTTCAATCTGCTTCGATATGTCGGTCTTCGAACTTTTTTTCACCCTTGCTCGTGGCGGCAAACTCATTCTAGCCCGCGATATTCTGGAACTACCTTTCTTACCCGCCGCTGAGCAGGTTACGCTGGTCAATACCGTACCGTCGGCCCTGGCGGAACTGGCTCGATCGAATGGTTTCCCCTCATCAGTGACTGCGATTACCTCTGGCGGAGAAGTGCTGAAAGCATCTTTGGTGCGTAAGCTTTATCAGCAACAGTCGATCCGGCGAGTAATTGATCTATACGGACCAACGGAAGACACCGTCTATTCCACTTTTGCTTTGCGCACGGCTGACGGTGTCGAAATGATCGGCCGTCCTGTCGCTGGCGAAATAGCATACATCCTTGATCAGGAGAAACAGCTGGTCCCTGCCGGTACTGAGGGCGAACTTCACCTTGGGGGAGCGAAGCTAGCTCGCGGTTATCTTAATCGTCCCGAGCTCACGGCGGAAAAGTTCGTTTCTGATCCCTTCAGGTCGATACCTGGCTCACGGCTCTATCGAACAGGGGATCTTTGCCGCTATTTGCCCGACGGCAATATCGTTTTCCTAGGACGAATCGATCATCAGGTAAAAATCCGTGGGTTTCGCATCGAACTTGGAGAAATCGAAATCAGACTTGGACAATATCCCGCTGTTGACCAATGCATCGTCATCGCGCGCGAGGACGAGTCGGGCGACAAACGGCTTCTCGCTTACATAGCGCCTAACGACTTTCAGGCCCCGCCTGAGATTAGCCGGTTACGCGAATTTCTCGAGGGCGCGCTTCCCGATCACATGATTCCTTCCGCGTTCGTAATGATGGAGAAGCTGCCGTTGACACCGAACGGTAAGATCGACCGCAGCGCGCTGCCATCACCGGATCCTACTAACGTCCAACGGAACAAGGCATATAAAGCGCCCGGAACTTCCGAAGAAAAAACGCTGGCGGCTATTTGGTCGGAAGTGCTTCGAATCAACGAAATAGGTGTTGATGATAATTTTTTCGAGCTCGGCGGACACTCTCTCCTGGCCGCGCGGGTTGTTTCGCGAATCCGCGACAGGTTGAAACTGGAAGTGCCAATTCGAATCTTTTTTGAAGCTCCAACCATCGCCGAGCTGGCAAACGCACTAACGCCGTTGAGATGCAAACAAGAGTTTTCTACTCCGGGGCTAAAGCCGATGCCGAGAAGACGAAAACTGCCGCTTTCCTTTACCCAACAGCGGCTGTGGTTTGTAGATCGGCTTGAAGGTCAGAGCGTGGAATACCACTTAGGTGAGGCATTTCACCTGCGCGGACGACTTAACTACGACGCCTTGGAACGAGCTGTCGGCGAAATCGTTTCAAGGCATGAGATCTTGCGCACTCGTTTCGTCGAGATGGAGGGCGAGCCTGTTCAGGTTATCCAACCGGTTACCTCGTTTGCTATACCGGTGGATGATCTTATCGGAGCCGAGTGGGATAATATCCAGACGGCCTTGGAGCGGGAGCGTAATAGGCCATTCGACTTAAATGAAGCGCCACCGCTCCGGATGAAGCTATTTCGCCTCGGCGAAAACGAGCACGTCTTCTTATCTACTTTTCACCACATCATCTACGACGGTTGGTCGACAGGTATCTTCAATCGAGAACTCAGCGCTCTTTACGAAAGCTTTTGCAAGGAACAACCGAGCCCACTCCGGCCAATTGCTGTTCAATACGCTGATTACGCTCTATGGCAGCGAGACTGGCTGCAAGGTGACGACCTTGAACGACGCTTAGATTACTGGACGAACAAGCTAGCAAATGTCCCTCCTTTGCTTCCACTGCCACTCGATAAGCCACGCACAGCACAGAAAAGCTACCGCGGCGAATTTCGGACACTGCGTTTATCCAAAGAACTGACCAATGCACTAACCGTTCTAAGCCGGCGAGAAAATGTCACGCTCTTCATGACGTTACTAACGGCGTTCAAGGTATTACTCGCTCGTTATTCCGGACAGGAAGACATTGTCGTCGGGACACCTATCGCGAACCGAAATCAAGCCAGCATGGAAGAACTGATTGGGTTTTTCCTTGGCACGCTTCCTCTCCGGACCGATTTGTCTGGTTCCCCTACTTTTCAGGAAGCTCTTCAGCGTGTGCGTACGACAGCGCTTGAAGCTTACACGCATCAGGATTTGCCGTTTGAGAAGTTGGTGGAGAAGCTTCACCCGACACGAGACCTTAGTTACACGCCGGTCTTCCAAGTGCTCTTCAACATGCACAACTTTGAAGAGTTGCCGCTCTCGCTCGCCGGCCTGGACCTGGAACAAATTCCGCTCGGAGAGCCGGGATCGATTTTGGATATTACGCTCTACGCAAACGAGGAAAAAGGTGCGCTCCAGTTCCGCGCCGTTTATAAGCCGGAGCTGTTTGAAGCCGCAACGATTGAACGAATGCTGCATCGTTATCGTGTTTTGTTGGAGGGAATCGTTGCCAACCCAGAACACAATATCGGGACGTTGCCACTCTTGAGCGAAGAAGATCATGTCCGCTATTCGATCCGAGACAATCCCGTCCAAGTAATCCACGAATACGTTCCGTTTGCGGCGAACGAGGTTGAGCAATCAATTCCTGCCCGTTTCGAGAAAGTGACGAGTGCTCACCGCACGAATATCGCCGTTGAAACAGCACAACATCGCTGGACCTATGAGAAACTGAACACCAAGGCGAACATTATTGCGCAAAGAATTCTGCATTTGTGCGGCGATAGAGTTGGTCGAGTAGCATTATTACTTGAGCATAACGCGCCCATGGTGGCAGCAATTCTCGGCGTGCTAAAGGCAGGAAAGACCTACGTGCCGCTCGATGCAGCGTATCCGAAGAAGAGGCTTGCCTACGTAATGGAAGATTCGCAGGCGACCGCGCTCATTACCGATGCAAAAAACATCGGACTCGCCAAGGAACTCAGTGCTAGCGCCATAGGCCTTATCAATTTGGACGAACCGAGTATTGAAGTTACTTCTGATTCGCCAAAGTTGGCTGTAACTCCAGATACAATCGCGTATCTACTCTACACTTCCGGTTCGACGGGCATGCCCAAAGGAGTAACGCAGATACATCGCAATGTCCTGCAACATATTCGTAACTATACGAACGGTCTGCACATTTCTGAAGATGATCGCCTGGCTCTCGTAGCCTCGTATGGTTTCGATGCATCAATCATGGACATTTTCGGCGCCCTTCTGAACGGCGCCACGCTTTGTCCCTATGACGTACATAACGATGACTTGAATGAATTCGCGAACTGGACAGCCCGCGCGGAAATCACGATCTACCACTCCACTCCCACTCTCTATCGTCACTTTTGCAGCACGCTTACAGAGGATCAGCGCTTTCCTAAACTACGATTAGTTGTCTTAGGTGGTGAAAAGGCCGTCCCTCACGATGTTGAACTGTTTCAGAAGCACCTGGAGCCGGGTTGCATTTTCCTTAGCGGTTATGGACCGACCGAATCGACGCTAGCTCTTCAATACTACGCCGATGCCCAGACTACGCTGAACGAACACTGCGTCCCGATGGGCTACCCCGTCGATGACTTGGAAGTGCTTCTACTCAACAACCACGGAGAGCCGGGGCAAGTCTATGGCGAGATCGCGATTCGTAGCTCAAGTCTCGCGCACGGCTATTGGCGCCAGCCGGAACTTACCAGCTCGGTCCTTCAAAAAGATCCGAAGGGCGAAGGCAAAATGGTTTATCGCACGGGCGATCTAGGCCGGCTGGCCACAAACGGCATGATTGAATTCGTGGAGCGAAAAGACTTTCAAGTCAAAATCCGTGGCCATCGCGTCGAACTGGGAGAAGTGGAAGCTGCACTCAATCACCTTGCATCCATCAAGGAGGCGGCGGCAATCGCTCGCGACCAGGGGGCGATGGGCAACGAGTTAGTGGCGTACGTCGTCATGAAAGAGCCGGGGACGTTCGATTCAAGACAGTTGCGGCGTGACTTGTCCGAGCGGCTTCCGAGCTACATGATCCCTAAACGCTTTGTTGTTCAAGATAAGCTGCCACTTACTGCCACCGGAAAGATCGACCGAAAAGCGCTACCGGATTTACCACAAAACGAGGAAGAGGCGGCAAGTGAATGCGTCATCCCGCGGGACGAAATCGAAGCGCACGTCATGACCATATGGCAAAACTCGTTAGGTATCGAACGCATCGGCATTCGAGACAATTTCTTCGATCTGGGAGGGCACTCACTTCTTGCTGTTCAATTGCTGAACGAGATCGATAAGCGCTTTAATTTCAAGTTTCCGCTTGCGGCACTTTTTCGCGAGCCAACCGTGGAGGCAATGGCTACTGCCATCCGCTCCGGAAAAGAGTTCCAGTCTCGTCCGCCACATTTATTCGTGTGGGCGTCAGGCGAGCCTAAACATCCGGTCTTCTGGGCGCCTTCGGTTGGCTCCGTCGAACGCTTTATCGAATGCGATAGATTGGTCGAATTACTGCGTGACGATCTTTCGTTTTACGCTTTCGACCCCGCGCCACAGTTTTCCGATATTCGCAATCTCTCCCTGCATTGCATTCGACTTATTCGTGAAACCCAACCTCGTGGGCCTTACTCTATCATCGGCTTCTGCGACGCCGGGCATGTCGCCTATGACATCGCGCAGCAACTGGAGCAACAGGGCGAAAAAATCGATCTACTCGGCATCCTTGATTGCGTGGCCTACGAGTTCGCGCCTACCCGTCGGCTGAAATATTTTTGGTGGCGAGACAAATTACGTAAGCCGCAAACGATAGTGAAGCGACTCGGCCCTGCTATCGCCCGCAGATTCAAGCGCACGAGTCACAATGTAATTGAGAACAAACCCGAGACACCATTTGCCGCTCATGAAAAAGCAGTCCGTTTGCACAACGCAGAGCGCTTTGGTGGCAAGCTGTTACTTTTCCGTTCTCCGGACTATGGGACCTCGCTGCGTAGCACGCTATTTGGATGGGATGCACTCGCTCGTGAAGTAGATCTCCACACTATTCAGTACCCTCATTCGTCGATGTTGGCAGATCCGTCCGTCCAACTGATTGCCGATAAGCTAAAAGGACACCTGGCTCGGAACTCGGAATCGTTTCGATCGCAAAAATCTCGCGCAACGAACGGACACGCGGCGTCCTAGCAGCAATCGTTGTCTTGGGCGGTTTCGTCCGAGCGCCCCTCGCGCGGGTTAAGGAACTCCAATAATTGTGAATCCAAACGGGCCTCCTTCTGCATCCTACCGGAAATGCACTGAAGGAGCTCTCCATGATTCAAGATTTGAAGTTTGCGGTTCGGCAACTTTTCAAGGCGCCGGGATTCACCATTGCGGCGGTGATCGTGCTGGCTCTCGGGATCGGAGCAAACACGGCCATTTTCAGTCTGGTCCACACGATGTTGTTTCAGCCGCTTTCCTACGCGCGGCCGCAGGAAATCGTACAGGTGTTTTCGCAGGATAAAAAGAACCCGAAAACGTTCCGCGAGTTTTCCTACCCGACCTACGTCGATATTCGCGAGCGGAACAGCGTCTTCACCGATGTGATGGCGTACAATGTCGGTTTAGTTGGAATCGGTCAGAAAGGCGAGACACGCCGCAAATTCGCCGCGCTGGTCAGTTCAAATTACTTCTCCGTCCTCGGCGTAGCCCCAACGCGAGGGCGCGCATTTTTGCCGGAGGAAGAAAAACCGGATTCGAACAGGCGAGTTGCCATCGTCAGCGACGGCTACTGGAAGAAGAACGATCGCGATCCGAGACTGCTCGGATCGGAAATTCAGATCAACGGCCTTTCGTTCACCGTTATCGGCATCATGCCGGAAGGATTCACGGGCACGATGCACCTCTTCGGACCGGAAGTATGGCTACCGCTCGGCGTTTACAATCAGGTGGTAAACGATTTTCAACCCGACTCGAAGAAAACTTTGAGCGATCGCGCCAATCCGCAATTGCTCGTGGTCGCCCGCTTGAAACCGGGTCTCAGTGCGGCCGCAGCTGAACCCGCGCTCAAAGGCCTGGCCTCGAATCTGGAAAAAGCGTTTCCGGTGGAGCAAAAAGATCAGACCCTGATGACAACGCCGCTCTCGCGTTTCTCCACGGCCACGAGCCCGCAGGACGATGACGCGATTAAAAAAATCGGACCGATGCTGCTCGGCATGTCGATCGTGGTGCTGCTCGTCGCCTGTCTAAATCTCGCGAACATGTTGCTCGCGCGGGGGACAGCGCGACGCAAGGAAATCGCTATTCGCCTCGCCGTCGGCGCCGCGCGCAAACGGATCGTCCGCCAGCTTCTCACTGAAGGACTGGTGCTTGCAGTTCTGGGCGGCATCGTTGGTCTCGGGCTTGGCCTTTGGTCATCCGATCTTCTTGTTGCCTCGTTAGGCAAAATGATGCCGGTCGATCTCGTCTGGTTGAGCGGCCCGAATCTTTCGGTGCTCGCGGCGACGTTTGCCTTTTGCGTCGTGGGTACGCTTGGTTTCGCGCTCGGGCCGGCTTTGAAACTTTCCCGCACCGCAGTAGTTGCAGATTTAAAGGAGCAAGCCGGGGAAGATGTGGTACGGCGGCGCTGGAAATTTCTTCCGCGCAATCCGCTCGTCGTCGCGCAAATCGCACTCTCGCTCGCACTCCTCACGGCGGCCGCGCTCTTTATTCGTGGCGCGAACAAGGCCGCCGCAGCTGACACCGGTCTGCGTCCGGCGCACAGTTTTCTTCTTGAAGTTGACGGCAGTCTCATCGGTCAGGATCAAAAACGCGGCCAGCAACTTTATCGCGCCTTGAGCGAACGGTTCGCCGCTCTCCCGGGCGTCGAGCACGCTAGCGTTTCCGCCACAGTTCCATTTGGAATGATCTCGCTCGACCGCGCCGTCCAGCGCGCTGGGATTAATCCTCCACCCGACGCCAAACCAGCTACAGCTGCCGAAGGCCTCGCTTACCGGACGACATTCAACAGCGTCGGCGGAGATTATTTTGCCACGGTTGGGTTGCCGATCTTGCGCGGTCGCACATTCACGGCCGCGGAAGCAACGCTACCAGGTGGACCCGCAGTGGCGATTATCGACGAAGCATTGGCGAAAAGACTTTGGCCGGAGGGAGACGCGCTCGGTCAACACATCCAATTTGCGGCCGACGGTGCGGTACGGGCAAAGGAAGATGGCGGCGGCGGCGGTGTCGGTATCAGTCGCAACAACACCGGCGATATTAAACCCGGCGACGCGATCGAAGTCATAGGGATCGTACCGCCGACACTAAATGCGCTCTTTGAAAAACAACCGCGAAGTATCTATCTCCCATTCGTCCGCTGTTTTCAGAGCGACGTATTTATTTATGTGAGATTCGCTTCTCTGCCGGGCGGAAGCGAATCCGCTGCGGCCGAACTTTTGCGGCGCACGGTCCGCGAAGTCGATCCCGCCCTGCCCGTACTTTCTCTCAAGACTTTTGCGCAACATCTCGATAGCAATTTTCAACTGTGGATCGTGCGCGCCGGAGCAACCTTATTCTCCGTCTTCGGCGCACTTGCACTCGGCCTTGCCGTCGTCGGTTTATATGGAGTGAAAGCGTACTCGGTCGCACGGCGCACCCGGGAGATTGGGATTCGCATGGCGCTGGGTGCGCAACGCGGTGCGGTCCTGCGCATGATCATGCGCGAAGGTTCCATCATGCTGCTCTGCGGCGTTGCTCTTGGTTTGTTGCTGGCGGTTGCGATCGGAAAAATACTCCGGGGCATGCTCTACGAAGTCGGCCCGCTCGATCCGGTCGCATTCACGATTGCACCCCTCGTGCTCGCGGCGGCTGCGATGATCGCAACCTGGCTCCCGGCGCGCCGCGCGACCCGGGTCAATCCCATGACGGCGCTGCGAGGTGAATAAGAAATTTGAATCCGAACAGCGTTTTCTCTGCATCACAATGGAAATGCAACGAAGGCATCGATGATTCAGGATTTGAAATTTGCAGTTCGGCAACTTTTTAAAGCGCCGGGGTTCACCATTGCGGCGGTGATTGTGCTGGCGCTGGGAATCGGCGCGAACACAGCGGTTTTCAGTTTGGTCCATACGCTCTTTCTCGCGCCGCCGGCTTATTCCAAGCCTAACGAGTTGGTCCAGATTTTCTCGCAAGACAAAAAAAATCCAAAGAGCTATCGCGGATCTTCGTATCCGACATACCGCGACATCCGCGCGCAAAATAGCATTTTCAGCGATGTCATGGGATACAATCTCGCCCTCGTCGGTCTCGGCCAGAAGGGTGATACGCGACGCGCGTTCGCTGCCATCGTCAGCGCGAATTATTTTTCCGTGCTCGGTGTTCCTCTCGCACAAGGTCGCGCGTTCCTGCCGGAAGAGGAAACTCCAGGCGGCAATACGCAGGTCGCGATTGTGAGCAACAACTATTGGCTCAAACACAATCGGCCCGCTCTCGGTTCGGCTTTATTGATCAACGGAAGGCCGTTCACAATTGTCGGCGTTTCGCCGAGAGGTTTTACCGGCACGCTGCAAATTTTTTCCCCGGAAGTTTGGCTGCCCCTGAGCGTTTACGATGCGGTGCAGAATGATTTTCAATCGTCCGATAAGAAGACGGTGTTGGGCGACCGCTCGGGACAACAATTACTCCTCATCGGCCGCCTCAAACCGGGCATGACCGCAAACGCGGCCGAGCCGTCTCTCAAAGGGTTGGCGGCGAATCTGGAAAAAACATTTCCGGTCGAACAAAAAGATCAAACATTCCAGATAGCGCCGGTCTCGCGTTCGTCGGTCAGCTCAAGTCCGCCTGACGACAGCGAAATGACGAAGATCATTCCGTTACTGCTTGGCATGGCGGTGGTCGTGTTACTCGTGGCGTGTCTCAATCTCGCGAACATGTTGCTCGCGCGCGGCACGGCGCGACGGAAGGAAATCGCGACTCGTCTCGCGCTCGGCGGCAGTCGCTCCCGTATTGTGCGACAACTTCTCACGGAAGGTCTGGTCCTCGCTCTTCTCGGAGGCGCGGGCGGCCTTCTTCTCGGTTTGTGGTCATCCGATCTTCTTGTCGGTTCACTTCCTCATTTCATGCCCGTTGATATTGTTTGGATAAGCGGACCTAAACCGGCCGTCCTGGCGGCTACGTTCGGCTTTTGTTTACTCAGCACGCTCGCGTTCGCGCTGGGACCGGCCCTGAAACTTTCGCGTCGCGCGGTAATTGGCGATCTAAAACAACAAGCGGGCGAAGACGTTGTGGTGCGGCGCTGGAAATTTCTGCCGCGCCATCCGCTCGTCGTAGTGCAGATTGCATTTTCGCTCGCTCTGCTGACGGCGGCGACGCTGTTCATTCGCGGAGCAAACAAAGCTGCTTCCGTCGATACGGGTTTGAAACCGGGCGCAAGTTTCCTGCTCGAGACGGATGCGAGCCTGGCTGGTTACGAACCAAAGCGCGCAGAGGAACTTTATCGCAATTTAAATGCGCGCCTCGCTGCCTTGCCGGGCGTCGAACACGCAGCCATCAGTGCGACGGTTCCGTTCGGGATGATTTCGCTAAGCAAAAATGTGCAGCGCGCTGGGATCCGTCCCGGCCCCGACGACAAACCAGCCACCGCGGCGGAAGGTCTCGCTTTTAACGCAACCTGGAACAGCGTTGGCGTGGATTATTTTCAGGCGGTTGGTTTACCTGTCGTGCGCGGTCGTGCTTTCAATGAATCGGAAGCCACGCAGTCCGGCACCACGCGCGTGGCGATTATCGATGACGTGCTTGCGAAAAAACTCTGGCCGAATGGCGACGCGCTCGGCCAGCGCATTCAATTTGCAGGCGATAACGCGCCGCGCGCAAAAGGTAACGGCGGGAATAGCATGGGAATGAGCGAGGATCTGAGCGGCCAGATCAAACCCGACGAAACCATTGAAATTGTCGGCATCGTGCCGGCGACGCGCCACGCGTTGTTCGAAAAAGATCCGAGCGGCGCGATCTACTTGCCGTTTGTGCAGGGATTTCAAAGCGACGTTTCATTCTTTATTCGATTTCACTCGCTCCCAACCGGGAATGAATCCGCTACGGCCGATCTGTTGCGGCGCACCGTGCGCGATGTCGATCCCGCGATTCCAATTATTTCCCTGCGAACTTTTGCGCAACATCTCGATGCCAATCTGCAACTTTGGATTGTGCGGACAGGCGCTGCGTTGTTCTCCATCTTCGGTGTCCTCGCATTAGGTCTGGCGGTCGTTGGTCTTTACGGCGTGAAAGCGTACTCGGTCGCGCGGCGCACGCGTGAGATCGGGATTCGTATGGCGTTGGGCGCGCAACGCGGCGCGGTCCTGCGCATGATCATGCGCGAAGGTCTAATCATGCTGCTGTGCGGCGTGACGCTCGGTCTCGTGCTCGCGATGGGGACGGGAAAAATTCTTAGCGGAATACTTTATCAAGTCGGTCCGCTCGATCCGATCGCATTCACGGTCGCGCCTTTGTTGCTCGCAGTGGCGGCGCTGGGAGCGACGTGGCTACCCGCACGCCGTGCGACGCGTGTGGATCCGATGCGCGCGTTGCGCACAGAGTAGTTTTAAGGCGACCACTCGCGCCTCGCCTTTTAATAATTTCCCTGAATCCAAACCGCGGATAAGCGGCATCTCAATGGAAACCCGATATCCATGATTCAAGATTTTGAATTCGCCACCCGGCAATTGCTGAAATCGCCGGCTTTCACAGCGGTTGCGATACTGACGCTGGCTCTCGCCATCGGTGTGAACTCCGCCATGTTTGCGCTCGTTAATGGTGTCGTCCTGCGGCAAATGATCCCGCTCCGACCGCAGGAAGTAGTAAACGTTTTCACCGCGCGACAAAACGCGAGCCACGACTATCGACCATTCTCGCATACGGAATATCGCGAGCTGCGCACAAACGGTGGCGACTTGTTTGTCGACGTGGCCGCGCTTGAATTCGCCGTCGCTGGCATCGGACGCGACCACGAGATGCGGCGTAGTTTCGCATTCCTGACTTCAGAAAACTTTTTCTCGCTCATGGGCGTGCAAGCGCTGCGCGGCCGATTTTATAATGCCGAGGAATGTCGGCCCAATGCAAACATACCGGTCGTGGTGGCGAGCTACGCGTTCTGGAAACGCATGGGCGGTCGCGCGGATTTTGTCGGCAGCACGCTCCAGGTCAATCAGCAGCCTTACACTGTGATCGGAATCACGCCGGACGGATTCAGTGGCGTGAGTGCGTTGATCGCGCCCGATATTTGGCTGCCGCTCGGCATGCATGCGCAGCTTGGCTCCGCTTTTGCCGATTCCGAAGATCTGCACGATTTGGCTAATCCGAAAAATTTTGCGCTTATTGTCACCGCGCGATTGAAACCCGGCCTAACGACCGACGCGGCGAAAGCGCGCCTACCGGTAGAAGCCAAACGCCTCACAGCAATTCAACCGCCGGATGCCGAAGGTGCGCGCGAATTGCAAATCCAGACGCCGTCTCGTTTCAGTATTAGCACAACGCCGCAGGATGATGGACCGGTCACGCTCATCGGGACGTTACTCATGTGCATGGCCGGCGCGGTCCTCCTCATCGCGAGTTTAAATCTGGCCAACATGTTGCTCGCGCGCGGCACTGCCCGTTCGAAGGAAATCGCTCTTCGTCTCGCGCTCGGCGCATCGCGCTGGCGAATCGTCCGTCAATTACTCTGCGAAGGTTTGCTGCTCGCAGTCCTTGGAGGATTCGTCGGACTGCTCGTCAGCGTCTGGGCCAACGATCTTCTGCTCAATTCGATGGTCACGCTGTTGGGTTCGATGAATTTCTCGTTTGTCGTCAATCTGCATCCGGACGCGGCCGTGCTCACTGTCACTTTTCTTTTTTGTGTGCTCGCGACAGTATTCTTCAGTCTCGGGCCCGCACTGAAAGCCACCCGCGCTGATTTGGTTAACGATCTCAAACAACAAGTTGGCGAACCGGCGCGCATCGGACGCTTCAACCGTTTCTTCGCGCCGCGCCATATTTCTGTGATGGCGCAAATAGCGCTTTCCCTCATGCTGCTGTTTAGCGCGGGCCTGTTTTTTCGCGGCGCTCTCAAAGCGAGCGGCATGAATCCAGGATTCCAGCCCGCGGGCGATTTGGTGACGGAGTTTGATTTCACCCTGATCAAAAAAGATCCGGCGGAAGCGAGGCGTCTGATGTTTGCGGCCACCCATCGAGCGGCGGAATTGCCCGGAGTACAGATCGCCGCCCTTAGCACCATGTTGCCCTACGGCAATTTCACGAATACGCGCCGTATCATGTCGATGAAAGAGGCGCTGCCCACCGATCCGAAAGCGCCAGATCCCGGCGCGGGCGCACTTTATACTTCCATCACGCCCGGTTACTTCGACACCATCGGCGTGAAGATTTTGCGCGGCCGCGATTTCACTCAAGCGGAAGCGGAAAACAAAGACACGCCGCGCGTGGCCATCATCGATGATGAAATGGCGAAGAAACTTTTTCCCAATGAAGACGCCGTCGGTCAACACATTCGGTATACGCAACCGCCCAAGGACGGTTCGCCTAACGACATCGTGATTGTCGGCGTAGTCAGTTCACACCGGCATGATGTGCAAAGCGATACCCTGAATCGCCGGCTCTTTATCCCGCTTGCGCAAGGCTACCTCGGCAATGTTTACCTGCACATCCGCTTCGCTTCGAAAGATCGCCAAGTCCTTGTCAATTTTATCCCGACGCTTCGTCAAGCTTTCCGCCAGATAGATCCAGACCTGCCGATCCTCAGCATTGCCCCTTTTAGCGATCTGATGGAAAAGAGCGTCGGTCTTTGGATCGTTAGGCTGGGCGCAATCTTGTTTGGTCTCTTCGGCGGGATTGCTCTTCTGCTCGCGGTCGTCGGAGTGTATGGCGTAAAGGCATATGCGGTCGCTTGTCGCACACGAGAGATCGGCATTCGCATGGCTCTCGGCGCCAATCGCAGCGACGTCTTCGCGCTCATCATGAGACAGGGCGTGTTACAAACGGTCCTGGCGTTAGCCTTCGGAATCCTATTGTCGCTCGCGGCAGGTCGAGTCCTTGCTCAAATACTCTTTCAAGTCAGTCCGGCCGATCCGCTGTCGTTGCTCACCTCCGCCACACTACTTTCTGCTGCGGCGTTACTGGCGTGTTTTCTTCCGGCGCGACGCGCGATGCGCGTTAGCCCAATGACTGCGCTGCGGACCGAATGATCACTTCAGCGGTCGCGCGACGAGAATGCCGGCATCGGTTCCGTAGCGATAAAGATAACTCGAGAGTCGCGAATCCACGACCACGTGTCCGTAATTGTGCGGCGAGGAAGCGTGCATAAAATGCAAACCGTCATTCGTGCGCAAGGCGAGGCCAACGTGCGAGGTGGAATATAATCCTGTTCGATCGCGCGAAATAATCCCAATGATGTCGCCGGAACGAAGCTTCGATTCGATCCCGGCCACGCGACTCTTCGGAATCATGTAGAATGCGCGCGAACTCACGCGCGCTTCCATTTGTCCAAGCGGACGAAGCAATCGGCGATTCGCTTTTAAATAACGATAGTGCCGCCAACCCACGGTCATCTCGCGCGCGGAATGCGGAACGCTCACGCCGCTAAGAGCGCGCGTGAGATCATCAACCAGGCCGCGCTGATCGTTATCGTAAAGCCAGTCTTCGAGATAATGGAGTCGCGACAAATATTCGCCGGTGCATTCACCGCCGCGGTAGCGATCGAGTTCCACGTAATGCAACAATCGTCCAGGCGTCCAGTCCTCGGCTGATTCGTCGAGCATGCGCGCGAAGCCGAGCGCGATTTCGAAAAACGTCCAGCAATCCATGCCGTTCATATTCACGGAAGCCGCTTCGATACGATTATCGATTTCGAGCGTGAACGATCTGTAACGCGTCCCGACAAGGGCGCGACCAACCGCGGCCGTTCGTTCGCCAATCGGAAGAGACTTCCAGTCATTCGCTTTCGCCAGCGCAACGAGCCGATCGAATCGATCGTGGCCTTTGAAGACCGTTGTGAATGGCAGGCGCGGTTCGGCCAAAGCCACGGAGTTAAAGAGGCAGAAGATAAGAGCAGAAATTTTTGCGAGGCGCATCATCGAACCTTTCCGACAGGATCATTCATCCGCAAGTGACGTGCCCACGGATGCGGAAATTGAACCCAATTTCGACTGAGCCCGAACTCTTATCCCTTCGGCTCGTCACCCGGAACCAGCATCACCGGACAGGATGCGCGCTTAAGCACTCCCTCGGTCACGCTTCCGACCAGTAAATTGTACATCGCGCCGTGCCCATGCCGGCCCATCACAATTGCATCGGCCTTCACCGCGCCCGCGCATTCCAGAATTTCTTCGACCACGTTGCCATCCGGTTCGTGCAGGATCGCATTTAAACCGGAACGCTTAATTCCAGCCTGCCATTCTTCCAGTTTCTTTTTTTGCTCCTCGTTAGGCATGATCGGACGTCCCACCATTTCCGAACCGGGAGCTGGAACCAGTTCAGGCATGCCAAGCGCTCCGTAACCCAGCGGACTGGCAGGAAGAGGCCGCGAAATTTCGCAGACATGCACGATGTGAATTTGCGCACTGAACGCTTTGGCCAGGTCCCGCGCCAGGTCGAGTACGTGCGGCGTCGCCGGAGAAAAATCGATCGGCACCAAAATAATTTTCATCTTGTTGAAGTTTCGAGCCGCGGAGTTCGCACTAAAATTTCTGTTCCATTTCCGAAACCGCTAAAACGCAATGAATATACACCTGCGCCCGCATTTGGCGCGTTTATCACCATATCGTTGAGTCCCGCGCGGTCGGCCGTCGCAACTGTTTGCCCGGCCTGATTCACCAAATCGACGTGCAGATTGTTTCCCTGCAAAACATTGACCGGAACTTGCAGCGCGCCTTCTCCCTTCCAATAAAAATAATGATCCTGAATCTCGACATTTTCGGGTTGCCGATAAAACGGATTGAGAATCACGCGATCGATTCCGTTCAAAACCTGCAGATCGCACATCGGGCAACTGTGAATTTCATCCCAGATATTCGGGCGACCCGGTTGGAAACATTCGCTCTTGTAGTGAAGGAAAAATGCGATCTTCAAATTGTAAGTCAGGATTTGCCCGGGAAACGGCGCGCTGATTTCCAATACAATCGGATCTGGTTTCGTTCCGGTGGAAATCCAAAATGATGACGTATCCGTGTAGGTTTGCGTGACCACGCCGTTCACAAAAATCCGCGCGTTCACCTTCGCGCCAAAATCAAAAGCGAAGCCGGAGGAAAAACACCGGCCGCCAAGCGCATTCACTTCCGGGAAAGTGATGTTGAAATAATCGACGTCGTTCGAGGGATAAATGCTCAGGTTTTGAATACGCAAGGTCGGTTGCCCGCCTGCACTCCACGGATAACCCTTCGTTCCCAGGATGCGGCTGCCCGTTCCCAGCGGAGTCGCGCCGGCAAGTGTGTTGTTGTTGTTGGGCGAAGCTGGATTCGGATTGCCGCCGGGCCGATCGAAGATGTCGCCTTGCGTTGGAATCACGTACGAGCAAAGCCCGACGGCGCACCACGCATTGGTGACTGATTCAACTTCGCTCGAATTGTCGCCGTAAAGATCCGCCGCCGCGCTGATGGAACCGGCGCGCGCGTCGACGAAAGCAGAAGCGGAAGTGAGATAACGAGTGAGCGTCCGATAGGCGATGTTTCTCCCCTTCACCATGCCAACGCCGGCGACGTTGTAGGCAGAACTAAGCTCGGCATTCGTCCCAGTTCCTCCGTCACAAAGCAACGCGTACCAGCGATTCTGCACGCTGCCGTTGTTGTGTGGATCAATGCTTGTCGTTTGCCAGAAATTTCCTTTGTAGGTGTCGGGATTGTTGAAGTTTTTCGGCGTAAGCAGATCGCGGCAAATGGCGGGAGCGACACATCCTTTATCATCGCCGATAACCCATTCTTTTTTTGTTCCGCCTTCGAGCCATTGCTCGACCATTTGGCCAAAAATATCGCAATACGATTCGTCCAAAGCGGCGGACTCCTTGGTCGCGTCGTACGTAAGATTGGCGGTTTGTTCGATGACGCTATGCGTGAATTCATGCCCGATGATGTCGAGCGTGTTGTAATCGTCATTGTCGCCGGCATTCGCCAAGCCGATGCGAATACTGCCGCCACCGCCGGTCGCATTCTGACCGGCGTTCTCCATGTTCGGATCGTTTAAGATCGTCATGCTGCCGTTTTTGCCGTCGTAGCTCAGACGATTATGAATCAGGTGATAGTAGTCGTAAGCCGCGCGCAGACCCCAATAGGAAGTCACGACCGAAGGATTGTTCCCCGCCCAATTATTGTCGTCGTCCGAGATATCGACGCGCTTGTTCGCGGTATCGAGCAAAGCAGCGGTGAGCAAAGTGTCATCACAATCATCGATCAGATAAAAGCGCTCGGCCTTCTTCTGCGTGTTCATGCTCTTCGTCCCGCGAAACGTGACTGGACCCGAGCCGAGATAACACGCCGGAAACAGCGGCAACTCTTTCACCACCGAACCGTCCGCCGCGTTAATGTAGATTTGGCGCGACTTGTCGAATGGCGTCACGTAGACCTTGAACATCCACGCCAGTCGTCGCTCACCGCCTGTGCTCTTTGGATCCTCTGTAAAAAGCAGCTGCCCTTTCGGTCGATAGCCGGTCGCGTTTGGATTTTGACTCGTTAGGTCATCAACAAGCTTATCGTCCCGAAAATATCGTTCCGCCGGGATACTCCGATGAACGATCTCCCACGCCTGCTCCTCCGAGATTTGCGGCGCGGTTGTTGGCGGCTGAAAATCGTAGGCGAGTTTCCCGTTCGCGGAGACCGCCCAGCCATTTTTTGCCCTAACGAGAAATTCCGCATCCTCTACCTTGATCTCGCGGAAGAATTGCTTGTAACGATAATGAGTAATGTCGAGCTCGTCGGTTTCCGCGGATTTCGCGACCATTTCATTGCCCGGCGGAAGATGAAAAAGCGCCGCGTGATCTTTAAACAGCGTCTTCGGATTGATTTTCGCGCCGGGCTTGAATGTGATCCAACCGGGCGTCGAGACCGGTTCCGCAATGTCGGTAATGTCGCCTTTCGGTTTCTTCCAATTCGGATCTTCACACGAAATGACGAGTGAAACGGCAATCGCCGGAATGAGCAGCTTCAGAAAAGAGACGTTCGGTTTCATAAGAAAAATCACCGCGCCCTTCGCGCCCTTTTTTTGCAGCGTAGGAAATTCGTATCGTGGGCTCAAGCAACAAGATTGAGAAATGAAATGAGATGCGACGGAAGCGAGCCGTCGTATTTTTCGTGATGCCCGACCTGTTCGCGAACGAAGAAAATGAGGTTGTCGCGACGACCGACGCTGCCGCTCCCCTGGCGGCGCGCATGCGTCCGCGGTCGCTCGAGGAATTCGTCGGTCAGGAGCACATTCTCGCGCCCGGCAAACTGCTGCGTCGCGCGATCGAAGCCGATCGTTTGCCTTCGGTGATTTTATCCGGGCCGCCCGGAACGGGGAAAACAACGCTCGCCCAAATCATCGCGGAAATAACGCAGGCGAAATTTGTCCGGCTTAGTGGTGTCGAAAGTAATGTTGCGGAAATGCGGCGCGTCGTCGCATCCGCCGCAAATCGGCGGCAAAATTCCGGCAAAAAAACAATCGTCTTCGTCGATGAAATTCATCATTTCAACAAAACGCAGCAGGATATTTTGCTGCCCGACGTGGAAAGCGGAAATCTGCGGTTGATTGGCGCGACGACCTACAATCCGTTTTTCTACGTCAATAGCGCGCTCGTCTCACGCTCGCAGGTTTTCCGATTGGAATCATTGCGGCCTAACGACCTGATCATCCTGATGAAGCGCGCGTTGGTCGACAAAGAGCGTGGTCTCGGCAACTACAATGTAAAAATTACAGACGATGCGCTCGAATTTCTCGGGAAGGCAAGTGACGGCGATGCACGGAAATGTTTAAACGCGCTTGAGATCGGAGTTTTGACTACGCCGCCCGATAAAAATGGCGTCGTTCGCTTCGATCTCGCGGTCGCGCAGGAGAGCATCCAGCAAAAAGCCATCGTCTACGATCGCGCGGGCGACGCGCACTACGATACGATCAGCGCATTTATTAAGAGCATGCGTGCCTCGGATGAGAAGGGCGCAATTTATTGGCTCGCGAAAATGCTGCATGCTGGCGAAGACTTCCGTTTCATCGCGCGACGCATTGTTATTTTCGCGAGTGAAGATGTGGGACTCGCGGATGCGGAAGCGTTGCCCCTGGCAATCGCCACCCAACAGGCGGTTGAGTTTGTCGGTATGCCCGAAGCACGCATTCCGCTTGCGCATGCCACGGCCTACATGTGTCGCGCGCCGAAAAATCGCGAAGCGTACGAAGCGCTTGGCGCTGCGACCAAAGAAATCGAATCTGAGCAAACACAACGCGTGCCGGAAAAATTGAAGAACAAACATTTCCCGGTGAACCCAGAGACCTAAACCAGCGACCGCCCCACCCCGTTGTCATCCCGAGCGATAGCGAGGGACCTCACAATGGTTCATTGTGTGTCCTCTATTCGCGAACCTTAACGCGCATGTGAGGTCCCTCGCGTACGCTCGGGATGACAAAAGAGTGAAATCGATATCTTATCGTTCGTGACGCACGCCATTTTGCCTAACGAGTTGTTCAGCCGGCTCCATCCGCGTCTGGCGAAATGGTTTCGCGACACGTATTCCACTTTCACGGATGCGCAGTTGCGTTGCGTCCCATCGATTCTGGAGCGCAACTCCATCCTGCTCACGTCGCCAACCGGGAGCGGAAAAACTCTCGCCGGCTTCCTCGGCGTTTTCGATTTTGTCATGCGAAAACTGGATGAGGGAACGCTGCCCCGAAGCGTGCAATGCATTTACGTCTCGCCGTTGCGCGCGCTCGCCTACGACATCCAAAAAAATCTGCAGGCGCCGATTGCGGGCATGGGCTTGGAGAAAGAACTGCTCGTGCATTTGCGAACGGGCGACACTCCAGCGGCGGAGCGGGCGAAGTTCCGGCGCAAGCCGTCGCATTTCCTCGTCACCACGCCGGAAAGTCTCGCCGTCATGCTCGCGCAGGAAAGTTACGCACTTCATTTGCGCGACGTCGCGTTTGTGATCGTTGACGAACTGCATTCCTTTGCCGGGAACAAACGCGGCGCGGACCTGACCATATCGCTCGAACGATTAGAGCGGTTGCGAAATTCGAACGACTCCAACGCGCGGGACCTTTGTCGCGTGGGATTGTCCTCCACGGCAGCGCCACTCGATGTCCTTGCGCAGTTTCTCGTCGGCAAAAATCGAGCGTGTCACATCGCCGAAGCGCAGATCGAAAAGAAATCGATCGTCGAAGTTTTTTCGCCGATTCGGAAACATCCATATCCGCCGGCGGGTTACACGGGCCAACGCCTTTATGCCGAGCTGGCGGAGTTGATTCGTTCGCGGCAATCGGTCCTCGTCTTTACCAACGTTCGTTCGGCGGCGGAACAAATCGGTCTTCGTCTGAAAGAACTGTTGCCAGAGTTGAGCGATCAGATCGAAACGCATCACGCCTCACTCGATCGCAGTGTTCGAATGGAAGTAGAGGATCGCTTAAAAAACGGCGAACTGCGCGCCGTCGTTTGCTCGACCAGTCTGGAACTCGGCATCGATATCGGCGCGGTCGATCTCGTCGTGATGGTTGCGACGCCGAAAGGTGTGTCCCGTGCGATTCAACGCATCGGACGATCCGGTCATTCATTGAATCGCACCAGTCACGGCGTGCTCGTGGCGACAAACATTAACGATCTGGTCGAAGCGACCGTGACCGTGAAGCTGGTTAAGGAGCGGGCGCTCGATTCCATTCGCATTCAGAACAAACCGTACGATGTCGTGGCTCAACATATTGTCGGATTGGCGGCCCTGGCTCCGATTCTCGCTGACGAAGTTTTCGAACTCGTTAGGCGCGCTTATCCATTCCGCGAACTGACGCGCAACGAGTTTGATGAAATCGTTCGTTATCTCGAAGGCGGCGGCGTTTCACTGCAAAAACAATACGCCGATCTCTTTGGAAAAATTTCCGTGCACGATGGCAAGATCGCGCTCGCGCATCCACGGGTCGCACGCGATTTCCTCGTCAACATCGGAACGATCACGTCCGACAGTTTCGTCGACGTTTTACTGCGGCGCCGCCGGCTTGGTTCCGTGGAAGACAATTTCATCAAGCAACTCAACATCGGCGACTTGTTTGTCCTCGGCGGCCGGGTTGTGCGCCTTATCGATACCGGCGTGCAGGAAGCGTTCGTCGAGCGTGCTGATGGACATCTGCCGACGGTGCCACGCTGGAACGCCGCGAAAATGCCGCTGACATCCGGTCTCGCCCGCGCCGTGACAAAACTGCGAACCGATCTCGAGCGGCAACTGCGAAAAAAATCGGACGACACAGCTTCGCAAGATTGGCTGGTCGAAAATTACGATCTCTCCATGGCGAACGCGCAAGCAATCGTCGAGCAGTTTCGCGCCCAGCAATCGATCTCAGAAATTCCGATCGGGAAAAAGATGCTGATCGAGATTCATCGCGACGACGATCTGACGCATTACTTTTTTCATTCGCTCATTGGCCGTAGCGCGAATGACGCGTTGTCGCGCATCGTCGCTTTGCGCGTGAAAAAACAGATCGGCGGGAATGCGCTCGTGACGATTGATGATTACGGATTTCTTCTCACGCTGCGGCGTTTTCAGGAATTACCGCTTGAGAAATGGCAGCGTTGTTTCGCACGAAACGGCGCAGAGCATGATCTACAAACGGCGTTGCACCGTTCGGAATTGGTGAAATGGCAATTTCGTGGAGTCGCGCAAACTGGCCTGATGGTCCCGCGCAATCTTCCCGGTCGTCAACGCAAACAGAAGCAGATGAATTGGAGTGCCGAAGTTTTGTTTCGCGTGCTGGTGGAACACGAACCGAATCATCCCCTCCTGCGCGAAGCCTATCGACAGGCGACTCACAATTTTCTTGATGCGGAGGCGGCCTTCGTTCTCATGAATGAACTCGAGCAATTCCAGTGGCGCATGATCGAACTTCCAGTGATCTCGCCATTTTCCTTTCCGATTTACGCCAGCGTGATCAAGGAAAGCATGATGCTGGAAGATCCCGCGAGCGCGCTGGAACGCATCTACCGCGAAATGTACGCCAAAGTCGAAGCCGTAACCGCCACGGCCAAGGACGCCGCCTAACGAGATGAGATTTAAAGATCACTTTTCAGGACACGCGAGCGATTACGCGAAATTCCGTCCGCATTATCCGCAAGAATTATTCGTCTACCTCGCGAGACTGACTGCAGAAAAGGAATGTGCCTGGGATTGCGCCACCGGTAATGGCCAGGCTGCCGTTGCCCTTGGTGAATTCTTCCGACACGTCATCGCGACGGACGCGAGTGAAAAGCAAATCGCCAATGCGCTGGCGCACGACCGCGTCACTTACCGCGTCGCTCCAGCAGAAAAAAGCGAACTGGAAAGGGACTCAGTCGATCTGGTCACGGCTGCGCAAGCGCTGCATTGGTTCGATCGCGAAGCGTTCTTCACAGAGGCAAAACGTGTTCTGAAGCCAAGCGGCATCCTCGCGTTTTGGTCTTACAACCTTTTCAAAATCTCACCGGAAATCGATCGCCTGGTGGAAATATTCTATCGCGAAACTGTCGGGCCTTATTGGGATTTCGACAGGCAGCTCGTGGAATCTGGATATCGGACAATTGCAGTTCCGTTTAACGAACTTCAAACGCCTGATTTTCACATGCAGGCCGAATGGTCCTTGGAAGATGTCGTTGGATATCTGCGAACTTGGTCGGCGGCGAAAGCATTCATAACCGCGCACGCTTTCGATCCCGTGAGCGACCTAAGCGATCAACTGCGTTCCGTCTGGGCTACGACGAAAATAAGAATTGTGACCTGGCCTCTCAGCGTTCGCGCCGGTCGATTTTCCTAAAAAGAAAAGAGGGGCGACCTTGCGATCGACCCCTCACTTTCTGTGCGACTGCTTCTCTCTAGGCTTTGCTTTGCGAAACTACTTCGTTCAGTTTGAAGATCGGCAGGAACATCGCGATGACGATTCCGCCGACGATCACACCGAGAAAAACGATCAGGAGCGGTTCGATCAATGAAGTCAACGCATCGAGCATTGCTTCGATTTCTTCGTCCCAAAAATCAGCCATTTTTTCGAGCATGGTGTCGATTTTACCGGTGGCCTCACCCGCGGCGACCATGCGCAAAAGCATGGGCGGAAAAATTGCCTTCTTCGACATGGCGATGGAAAGGTTGTCGCCCTTCTCCACGTCCACGCTCACACCGCGAATACTTTGTTCGACGACGTGATTTCCAGACGATCCACCGACGATCTCCAGCACTTCAAGAATCGGCACACCGCTCCGAATAAGCTGCGCGAAAGTTCTCGAGAAACGCGACATCGCGATTTTTTGCAGGAGCGGTCCGAAGATTGGCAGCTTGAGCTTCCAGCGATCGCTGAATCTCTTGCCACGCGGCGAACGCATGAAATAACGCGTCCCGACAATCAGAGCAACGAGCCCGGCGACAAGGAAGTACCATTCACCGCGCACAAAATCGCTGATGTCGATCAGAAATTGTGTCGGAGCGGGAAGTTTCGCGCCAAAATCCTTGAAGATTTCTCCGAAGATTGGAACGACCTTCACGATTAGAAATGTCGTGATGAGAAACGCGATGGAGACGACGATGACGGGATAAGTCATGGCCGACTTCACTTTCTTGCGCAAGCGCGCACTGGCCTCAAGAAAGCCTGCGAGACGATCCAGGATTTCAGCAAGCAAACCGCCGGCCTCACCTGCCTTCACCATGCTGATGAACAAGCGGTTGAACACACGCGGATGTTTCGAGATCGATTCGTTAAATGTTTCGCCACCCTGGACGCGAGCAATGACGTCGCTAATGACGTGACGCAAATTCTTCTGTCGCTTCGGATCGCACTGCTCATAAAGCGCGGTCAAGGCCTGCACGAGCGAGATGCCGGCTTCAATCATGGTCGAAAGTTGGCGGGTAAAGAGGACGAGATCGGTTTCCTTGACTGTCCAGTTCTGCTTACGGACGCGTGTCGCAGCCGCTTTTTTCTGCAGCGAAAGAACCATCAGACCGCGGCTCATGAGGCTCGTCACCGCGTTGTCTTCATTAAGAGCGTCGTGAACACCTGAAACAATGCGGCCAGAGGCGTCACGGGCCTGATAAGAGAAGGTCATCATATTTATGATATTTTCACTTGATATAGCAGGTGGAATGCCATTGATATGACGCCTCTGCGAAATTGAGCGCCTTGAGTCGCTCCCTTCCCGTCCGATGGTCTTCTGCAATGGCCCAAGCGAACGAGCTGATCCGCGTCTCCGACGGGCTCCGATTTTGGCAGTCCTACGATGCAACGGTCAAAGCTGAACTCTTCTCGACCGCGCTCAGAACGCAGGACGGAATTCTAATCGTTGATCCGATTCCTTTACCGAAGGAGTTAATAAAACAGCTCCTCAATGAAGGGCCTGTTGTGGGAATTTTCGTGACCAACGAGAATCACTGCCGCTCCGCGGCCAATTTTGCGGAGAGTTTGGGCGCACCAATATTCGGGCACCAGGAAACGTGCGCTGCTTGCGAATTGTCCGCCGGGCGAGCGGTAGCCGATACCGAACGGTTTGCCGGTGATGTAGGAGCGATCGAAATCGTAGGCGCCGTGGCGGGCGAGATGGCGCTTTACCACACAGACGATGGCGGCTCGCTCATCATTGGAGATGCGCTCATCAATTTCGAGCCATACGGTTTTACCTTTCTACCGCCGAAGTACTGCTCGAATGCAAAAGAAATGCGCCGCTCTCTTCGACGTCTTCTCGATTATCAATTTGAGCGAATGCTTTTTGCTCACGGCACGCCATTTATGCATTCCGCGCGAAAAAAACTCGAAGAACTTCTGCAAAACGGCGACTGATTCCAGAGATGTCCGCAACTTCGGCCGTTACTGAAAAACATGAGAACGCATTCGTGCGATTCCTGCGGTTGATCCGCTTTTCTCACACCATCTTCGCATTGCCATTCGCGCTGGGTGCGCTCGTCGTCGCCGCCAATGGGCATCCATCCATTCGTGTCCTCGGGCTCGTTTTGCTCTGCATGATTTTTGCGCGGACCGCGGCCATGCTTTTTAACCGCATCGTTGATTGGTCCCTCGATCGCCGCAATCCCCGCACGGCTACACGTCATCTTCTCATTTCGAAATCGGCTGCTGTAATACTCCTCGTCTTTTGCTCGTTCGCTTTCGTCTTGAGTGCGTTCGCTATCAATCGCACGACCGGATTCCTCGCGGCGCCCGCGCTCCTCATCATCTTCCTTTATTCCGTGACGAAACGATTCACGCACTCGACACATTTTTTTCTCGGCCTGGCTTTGGCCGTCGCGCCTGTCGGAGCGTGGCTGGCACAAACCGGTCGATTCGCGATCGCGCCGCTCATTCTTGGTTTCGGCGTGATTTGTTGGGTCTCGGGTTTCGACGTGATCTACGCCACGCAGGATTACAAATTCGATCGCCGTGAAAATCTGCGCTCACTCGTGGTTAAACTTGGTATTCCGCGCAGTCTTCGCCTGGCCGAGTGGCTGCATCTGGCAATGTTCGTCTCTCTCATTGCATTCGGAGTTTCCGCGAAACTCCACGCGATTTATTTCTCTTCTCTCTTCCTCGTCGCCGCGGCGCTTTTTTACGAACATCGCATCGTCAAAAAACTCGACCTCGCGGGAATCAATCGCGCTTTTTTTCAAAGCAACGCGTTCGTCAGCGCCGTCTTCGTTGCGGCGGTGTGCCTCGATCGCTGGCTACTGATCTAACTCTGCGATCCGTCTGGCATGGCGCCCGCCTTCGAACGGCGTCGTCAGCCAGACGCGCACGATCTCCAGCGCGAGCTCTCCCGGAATAAGTCGCTGGCCTAACGAGAGGACATTCGCGTCGTTATGCTGGCGCGAAAGTTTCGCGCTCTCCTCATTCCAGCAAAGCGCACAACGCACCCCGCGAACTTTATTGGCCGCCATCGCTTCGCCGTTGCCCGATCCGCCGAAGACGATTCCGCGATCGCATTCGCCGTTAGCCACCGCTTGCGCCGCCGGTCGAATAAAAAGTGGATAATCAACTGCTTCTTCGTTCCAGGTCCCGAAATCCTTCACTTCATGGCCAAGGGAAACGAGGAGTTCCTTCACCTTTTCCTTCAAAAGAAATCCCGCATGGTCGGTGCCGAGAGAAATTTTCATTACTCGTTAGGCTTATCGTGTAACTGCGCCAGCTCTTTCCAGATTTTCTTTTCCTGTTCCGTTAATTTCTTTGGGATCTGGAGTTGCGTTACCACATACAGATCGCCGCGAGTTCCGGTCGATGATGAAAGGCCGCGTCCACGTAAGCGAAAACGCTGGTTCCCCTGCGTGCCGGGTGGAATTTTCATGCGCACATTTCCCTCGAGCGTCGGCACGGTAATTTCCGCTCCAAGCGCCGCCTGCCACGGCGGAATTTTTATATCATGAACCAAATCGCTGCCTTCGACTGTGAAATCCGGATGTCGCGCCAGGCGAACGCGCAAAAATAAATCGCCGCTCTTTCCGCCACCTGCGCCCGCTTCGCCCTGGCCGGCCAGACGAATGCGTTGTCCTTCGCGCACACCACGCGGGATTTTTACCTGATACGTTTCGAGTTTATCGGAACCGCCGCGTCGTAACGAAACCGTTCGTTTCGCTCCATTTAACGCTTCCTCCAGCGGCACCATGATATCGGCTTCGACATCGCTGCCGCGCTCCGCACTGGCGGCTCTGCGACCAAAGCCAGCACCGCCACCGCCAAATGCCGATTGCCCTCGACCTCCACCGAAAAATGCTTCGAAAAAATCGCTGAAACCTGTGCCGCCGAATTCAAATTCCACACCGCCACCGTTCCCGCCTCCATAGCGATGAAAACCACCGCCCGGCTGTTGTCGCCCGCCCCAATCCGGTGGCGGTTGAAATCCGCCCGGCTGATTCCAGTTCGCGCCGAGCTGATCGTACTTCTTCCTTTTCTCTGCATCGCTCAGGACTTCGTACGCTTCGTTGATCGTTTTGAATTTCTCCTCGGCCGCGGCCTTGTCCTTCGCCTTGGCCATGTCGGGATGATGTTTGCGCGCGAGCTTGCGAAAGGCGCTTTTAATCTCGTCCTCGCTCGCCGTCTTCGAAACGCCCAGCGTCTCGTAATAATCTCGAAATTGAACAGCCATCGTTAAATCGCTCCGAACTTCTTCGCATCGGACGCATCGCGCAACTGCATCAAGCGCGCGAACATTTGTGGCACTGGATTCGGTACCGAAACTCGATCATGTTTTTGGAATGCATGAGGTGGGAAAAATGATGATGATTTTTGGCATTGCGATGGTCGTCATCGGATTTGCCCTCTGGAGCGGTTTCGGTGCCAGTTGGTTAGGCCGCTTTCCTGGCGACATTCGCATCGAGCGCGGAAATTCAGCGTTCTATTTTCCGATCGTGACCTGCATCCTTATCAGCATTGCGCTGAGCCTCATCTTTTCGCTCTTTCGTCGTTAGGCATTTTCAATTCGTGAACGCCTCGCGACGACAAACGCTATTGATCGATCACGTCGCGCGGCTTCGACAATGCCGGCGCTGTCCGCGCATGTTCCCGCCGCCGGTTTCCGGCGGAGCGATCGTTAGTCGCGTCATGCTTATTGGCCAAGCGCCGGGCGTGAAAGAACCGGTTCTCGCCAAACCCTTCGCCTGGACCGCTGGCCGCACTCTCTTCCGCTGGTTCAACGAAACCTGCGGACTCCCTGAGGATGAGGTTCGCACCACGATATATTTCGCAGCGGTCTGTCGCTGCTTTCCGGGAAAGGCGCCGGGCGGAACGGATCGCGTTCCCAATCCGCAGGAAAATCAAAATTGTTCGTCGTGGATGAACGATGAATTCGAAATATTGCGTCCGCGTCTCGTTATCCCGGTCGGAAAATTAGCGATCGCGCAATTCATTCCATTCGGGAAATTGGAAGAAGTGATCGGTCGTAGTTTTCCCATGAGCCGAAACCGGCATTCCTACGCTCTCATTCCATTGCCGCATCCATCCGGCGCATCGCCCTGGCACAAAATCGCACCAGGAGAAAATCTGCTCGGCAAAGCGATGAGGATGATTGCTCGCCACGAAGCGATGAAGAGTTCAAAAAGGATGCATCATGAAAACGCGTGAAGAACAATTGCGCCGCATTCGCATTTTAATCGCCATCGTCATCGCCGGCTTGATCGGCAGCGGCTTGTCGACGTTCCCGCTCTTGCGCGAATCGGAACGAATGGCGCATTTCGTCAATGCATTTGGATTCCCGGAATTCGTCCGCACATGGATGACACACGTGCACGAAGGCTTGGCCGCGACCTACGCGGCATATCCATTTATCGGCTATGGCACTGACTGGCTCGCTTTCGGCCATCTCGTGGTCGCGCTCTTCGTCATCGGCGCATTTGTCGATCCGGTGCGCAACGTCTGGGTCATTCGAGCGAGTATGATCGCTTGCGTTCTTGTCATTCCAACTGCGCTCATTTGCGGTGCGATGCGCGGCATTCCTTTTTGGTGGCGCGCGATCGACAGCTCATTCGGAATCGTGGGATTCATTCCGCTTTGGCTCGCTCATCGGATGATTCGGCAGTTGCCGAATTGATAAAACGCATCGGCCGCAGATCTCATTGACCGATTGCAACGAGGCCGTTCGTTGCGCGCTTCACGCCGTTGTCGTATAGCAGCGAACACTGTTTCGATCGATGGAAGAAATTAAAATTCCCACGCGCGATGAGGTTCCGGAAAAGGATAAATGGGATCTGACGCATCTCTTCGCCAATGTTGGAAAATGGCAGGAGGATTTTGCCTGGCTGCAAAACGCTTATCCTGAAATTACCCGCTGGAAGGGTCGTCTCGGCGAATCGCCGAAAACGCTGGCGGACGTGCTCGAATTCGACAAGCAGCTCGATCAGAAAATCGAGCGTCTTTATCATTACGCCTCGCTGCAGCAAGCGGAGGACAGTGCGAATTCCGAGTATCTCGCGCGCACGGCGCAATTGCAAAATTTGCTCACGAAAGTCAGCGAAGCGTTCGCTTTCGTCAGTCCGGAAATTCAGGCGATCGACGACGAAAAGTTCGCGCTCTTTATAAATGATCCCGCCCTGGCATCGTGGAAAACAAAGCTGAAAAAAATTAGACGCATGAAGCCGCACGTTCTCTCCGAACCGGAGGAACGCTTGCTCGCGCTTGGCGACATCGCGCTGGATGGCTACGACGACACCTTCTCGCAGCTAACGAACGTCGATATGAAGTTCGGTTCACTGCCTGATGAGCAGGGCCGCGAACAACCGCTGACGCAAAGCTCGTTCAGCTCGTTTCTGATCAAACGCGATCACGCTCTGCGCAAACGCGCGTTTCACCAATTTTACGACGAGTTCAAAGACCACCAATTCACACTCGCTTCATCGCTCGCGTATTCGGTGAAGGCCGACGTATTCCGTGCTCGCGCCCGAAATTATCCGTCGGCACTCGAAGCATCGCTCTTTCGCGATGACGTTCCGTCGGCGGTTTACGAGGGATTGATCTCATCAGTACGCGCGCATCTCGAACCGCTCTTTCGCTACTACGAATTGCGGCGACGCGTTCTCGGCCTGGACGAACTTCACTCCTACGACACCTACGTGCCGCTCGTTTCCGAAATCGAAACCCACATTTCATTCGACGAAGCCGTCGAGGACGTGCTGGCGGCTTTGCAACCGCTTGGCGCGGAATATGTCGACTCGTTAGGCGAAGGCTTGCGCGGCCGCTGGTGCGATCGTTTCGAAAACAAAAATAAACGCAGTGGCGCATTTTCTTCCGGCAGTTACGGCGCGCCGCCTTACATCCTGATGAATTACAAGGAAGATGTGTTCGCCGACGTTTACACGCTCGCGCATGAGGCCGGCCATTCGATGCACACATTCTTCGCGCAAAAATCCCAGCTCTTTCAGGATTACGATTACCCGATTTTTCTCGCGGAAGTTGCATCGACTTTTAACGAAGAACTGCTCACGCATCACCTTCTGGGAAAAACGAACGATCCCAAGATGCGCGCTTATCTGATCAACCGGCAGATCGACGACATTCGCGGCACGCTTTTTCGACAGACCATGTTCGCGGAATTCGAAAAAGCGATTCACGCCATCGAAGAACGCGGCGACGGTTTGACGCTCGACGTTTTTAAAAACGAATATCGCGCGTTGTTGCAGGCCTACTTTGCGAAGAACGTCGTCCTCGATGATGAGCTCGATCTCGAGTGTCTGCGCATTCCGCATTTCTACAGCGCGTTCTACGTCTATAAATATGCGACCGGCATTTCCGCGGCGGTTGCACTCTCAGAAAAAGTTTTGAACGGCGAAGCGGGCAGCGTTGAAGCGTATCTCGGATTTTTAAAATCCGGCGGCTCGAAATTTCCACTCGAAACCTTGAGAACGGCGGGCGTGGACATGAGCACATCCGCGCCAGTTGAGAGCACGCTTCGCCTTTTCGAACGACGCCTGGACGAACTCGAAAAGCTTCTGCTCGCGTAGGTGTTTTACTTAAGCGACGCGCTCCGAATCGGCGGCAGGCGCTGGGCGTGCTTTAGTGCGGCAAGGATTCTGCTCATCTCCCATGCGTGAGATTCGAACATCAATTTCGCGCGGCCTGCGGTTACGCCGAACTAGGCATGGCGCGCGAGTCGCTTGCCGAGCTCAACGCGATTGATCCGGAACTTCAGGATCGGCCTGAGGTTCTTCATCTGCGTCTGCATCATCTCATGCAGCGAAAAAGTTGGACACGCGCTTATCGCATTAGCCGTCAACTTTGCCGCATCGCGCCGAACTGTGGCACGGGATTTTTGCACGGCGGATTTTGTTTGCATCAACTCGGCAAGACCGCGGCTGCGCGCAAACTTCTTCTCACTGGTCCCGCCGTTCTTCTCGACGAGCCAATCTATTATTACAACATGGGTTGTTATGAGGCCTTGCTCGGCAACCTCGACGAAGCGCGCGATCATTTAAAAATCAGTTTCGAGATGGACACCTCTTTCCGTGAGCTGGCCAAAAAAGATCCCGATCTCGAATCGGTCCGGAAATTGATTTGATTCGGCAGCTGTGACATTGGGCGCGGCGGTGCTACGCTCGCGCTCGAATGGAGTTTTCGCCTAACGAGTTGCGTAGCCGTATCGCGCCGCTTTTTGAAGAAAACTTTGCGCGCACGGGCGAACTCGGCGCCGCGGTTTCAATCTGGCGGAATGGCGAACCGTTGCTCGATCTGCACGGCGGTTTTTGTGATGCGCGACGCGAGCAACCTTGGACCGCTGAAACGCTGGTGTTGATCTGGTCGGCCACAAAAGGTCTCGGCAGTGCGTGTCTCTTGCACGCTTTGCAGGAACACGACATCGATATTGCGCAGCGCGTGGCGGAATTTTGGCCGGAGTTTGCGGAGGGCGGAAAAGATAAAATTACACTCGCGCAATTGCTTTCGCACCAGGCAGGTCTCGCAGCGTTGGATGAAAAAGTTGATGTGCTGAATTACGACGCCGTCATTCGCGCGCTGGAAAAGCAAACACCACTTTGGCCGCCGGGCACCGCCCACGGATATCACGCGCGCACCTTTGGTTTTCTCATCGACGAATTGATTCGTCGAGTTGCCCTAACGAATGCAGGAGAGTACTGGCGTAAGATTTTTGGCGATCCACTTAATCTCGATATCTGGATTGGGTTGCCCGAAAAACACAACGATCGCGTCGCCACGATTTATGCAGCCAAGGCCGGCGGCGAAGCGACGCCGGCGCAATTTTATCGAGACCTGGCTACGCCCGGCACGCTGACGCGCAAGACCTTTACTTCTCCAGCAGGCTTGCACTCGGTCAATGGAATGAATGCGCGGGCAATCCGCGCGTTGTCGTTCGTTTCCATGGGCGGAATTGGCTGCACCTCGTCCCTGGCGAAATTCTACGCGATGCTGGCAAAGGGCGGAGAAATTGACGGTCGCCGATTTTTCTCCGCCAAAACGATGCGCTGGATGACAACGACGCTCACCGCCGGAATGGATCGGGTTTTTCAAATACCGACAGCGTTCTCCGCCGGCTTCATGAAAGATCCGCCCGAAACTACACGCAGAATCTTTGGGCCATCGTCACTCGCTTTCGGCCATCCTGGCGCAGGCGGTAGTCACGCCTTCGCCGATCCGGAAAATAACCTGGCGTTCGCTTATGCCATGAATCAGATGGAACAATCGCTTTTGCCTAACGACAAGTCGCTGCGCCTTGTGGATGCTCTATACGCGTAAAGACGAAGCTATCCACCACGGTCTATTCGCCCATCACCGTCACGACAATGTTTCGCCGATGAGAAGCGCGGCGATGTTCAAAGAGAAAAATTCCCTGCCACGTGCCGAGCTGCATCTCTCCGTCGACGATTGGAACGACCTCGCTCGATCGCGTTAAGACCATGCGAATATGTGACGGCATGTCATCGCTGCCTTCGTCATCATGTTCGAAATACGGTGCGTTTTCCGGGACGAGTCGATCGAAGAATTTCTCGAGATCGCGTCGTGCTGCCGGCGCAGCATTTTCCATGATGATGAGACTGCAACTTGTGTGACGCGCGAACACCGTGACGGTACCGGATTTGATTTCACTCTGCGCGACAATCTTTTGGATCTGTTCGGTGATTTCGAACGTTCCTTTCCCAGACGTCGTCACTTCGAAACTTTGTGTGTGCGTATGCATCGCGTGTAGCGGCGAACCTACGATTCGTATTTTGCGGCGCAATTTGAAAGCATGGCGGAATCATTGCCTCGTCCGGATGCGCAGTTATGCTTGAACGCATCACTACCGAACGCGGCGATCGTGTTCGGCCTTTAAACAAAATCTGATGCAAGCCGATCTCGACCGCGTGCTTTTTGACGAACCGACTATTCTGGGTCGGCTCGATGAGATCGCAGCGCAAATTTCCAGCGATTACAGTGAACGGGAGTTGACCGTGATCGCGGTTCTCAACGGTAGCGTTATTTTCATGGCCGACTTGCTGCGACGCATTCCGTTGCCATTAAAACTGGATTGCTTAAGCGTCGCGAGTTATCACGGCGGAACCAAATCGAGCGGCGAAGTGATCTTCAAACAAATCGCGCTGCCCGATATCGCGGATCGTCACGTTCTGATTCTTGATGACATTCTCGATAGTGGGCTAACGCTTTTCGCGATCCGACAGAAATTGGAGACGGCAAATCCGCGCAGCGTTCGTGTGTGCGTATTGCTGCAAAAACGAAAGGCGCGCGCCTGTCCGGTGCAGGCTGATTATGTGGCTTTTGAAATCGAAGATGAATTCGTCGTCGGTTACGGCCTCGATTACATGGAGCGCTACCGGAATCTGCCATGTATCGGCGTTCTCCGAACGGATCTGATCGCTTCGCTATGATCGTTCGCGCGCAATTTTTCGCGCAGTTAAGAGACACAGTTGGAACGGCCGAGAAAACGGTCGAGCTCGCCGAGGATGCAACTGTGAGTGATTTGCTTGCCAAACTTTACGAGCTGACACCTGCGCTTCGCGCCTGGGACAAAACCATCCTCGTCGGCTCGGGCGTCGAATTCGTCGACAGAAAATACGCGCTCAGGCCTAACGAGGAAATTGCCATTATGCCGCCGGTGCAAGGCGGTTAAATCGCTTCCTCCAAAAATTTTCCGTAACGACCGCGCAACACCGCGCGCTAATCGCGAAAATTTTTGAAATAGGTGGCAACGCCGAAATCCCGGCTCTCCACGAATTGAATCACCGCCTGGAGATCATCCCTCTTTTTTCCCGTGACCCGAATCTGCGCGTCCTGTATTTGACTCTGCACTTTGAAATTCTGACCTTTGATTGCCTGAATGATCTCTTTCGCTTTGTTTCCTTCGAGGCCTTGTTTGATTTTCAATTCCTGCCGCGCGTGACCGAGCGGAGAAATGGCGGGCTCGACCTGTTCGATGTTACGCAGATCAACCCCGCGCTTGGACAACTTGCCGATGACAATATCCCGCAAGCCACGCAAGCGAGCTGCATCTTCCGCCGTCAGTGTGATCTTGTCTTTCTCATAAAGAATTTCCGCGACGCTCCCCTTGAAATCAAAACGCGTGGCCAGTTCCTTGCGCGCCTGATTCAGCGCGTTATCGATTTCCTGCTTTTCTATTTCAGAGACAATGTCGAATGAAGGCATGGTGACGATGGTCGATTGCGATTTCGGATTTTGCTGTCCGGAGGAATAACGACAGCTTGCCTGATCAGTTTCACGCCGACAAATGACATTTTTTTCCAAGCCAAGGCGAGCCGTATTTATTTTGGCGTTATCGGCCTGCGTTGTTTTCACGGGTTGTCATCGCAAGATCTCGAAAGAGGAAAAAGCTTTGCGGCGCGATGTGCAACACGCGCTCAGCCAACATTCGTATCGGGAAGCGGAAATTCTCGCGCGCCATCTTTTGCTTTTGATGCCTAACGACAACAGCGCGTGGGATCGCCTGGTGCAGGCGCAATGTGGGCAGGCCAATTATAAAGGCGCGAAGCAGACGTTCATTAAATGGCGGGCAACAATCCCAAACCCGTCGTCGAAACTCGACGAATACATCGGCGACGTTGCCCTGGCGGAAAACAATGCGGCTGGCGCTCTGCAGGCATGGCACCGATTGCTGGGAACGAATCCGCGCAACTTGCGTGTGTTGATCAAGGTCGCGAATGCAGAGGAGAAGCAACATCATTGGCTCGAAGCGGAGACTGCCTGGACCGCGACGCTGGCGGTGAAAGTGACGGGGAAAGTTCTGGCGCAACGCGCTTTGTGCCGGCGGCATCGGCATCGTTGGCCGGAAGCGCTCGCCGATCTGCGTCGCGCAAAGCAACTGGCACCGGACGATCCCGACGTGATTGAATGCGCCAAACTTTTTGAACACCTCGACAAATTTTTGCCGGAGATTCGCGATCTTGACGCGCAGCTCGCAATTCCCCCTACGACTATTCTTTGCTGACCGATCGAAGCCTGCGTTTTCTGCGCGGCGGAGATTTTGAATTGGCGCTGGAAGACGCGGAAGCAGCGGAAAAACTGGCCCGCTGGGCGGCGCGGCCGAAACTCTTCGCGGGCATTGCTCTTCTTCGGCTTGGTCGAACCGCCGAAGCGGAAAAACGCTCGGTCCGAAAGTCGTTTCGCATCGAAATGCTAACGCCGGAATTTCTCGAAACCATCAGTCGTCTTGATTCGGAGATCTCGGTCGAGCGAACAAACGCCGAGTTGTACGCCACGCGCGCTTGGCATTTGAACGACCTCGGGCAACCTGCCCTGGCTTTGCTCGATGCCGGGAGCGCCGCCCAGTTGGACCCAAAATCGGCCAGCGCCCGAGCGGAAAAAAGCTACGCCCTGATGAAACTAGGAAAAACAACTGAGGCTTTCGAAGAGATCCGACAAGCCACCACGCTCGATTCGAATAACGCCACGGCCTGGCAGTACCGCGGTGAATTGGAAATGGAGCAGAAAAATTATCCGGCCGCGATCGAGTCTCTCTCGCGCGCCCTTTCTCTCAATCAAACGGCAACTGCTCTGGAAAAACGGGAGGCCTGTTATCGAATGGTTGGTTGGACAAACAAAGCCCAGGAAGACCGGCGCGCACTTCAGGAATTAACGGCCGCACATTTGCATTAACGAGATTGCCTAACGATTAATAGCGGCGAATGCGAATATTACCGCTGACCGACTCCAGGCAAAACGTTGGTCCTTTCCCCGATCCAATATTGGTCGCAAGTTTTTTTTGATGGCGATGCACGCCGTCATCGTCATCGAGCAGATCGCAGGCAACGCTTCCACCACGTGTCTCGGCCTCGACTCGAAATGCCGCATCACGCGGCAGCAAAACTCCGATGTTTCCATTAGGAATCGCTGCCTTGACCGAAAATTGGAGCGGCACCCACCAATCGTAATAGAAATCAATCGCGCCATTCATGGCGTGATAGTCCAGATTGGCGAAACAATTGCGCGCACTCACCCGGCCGTTTTGCACACGAACCCGCGCGTTTCCTTCGGTCAGGTCATCCACCGTAATCTCGCCGTTGACCAACTCGAGATCGACCGTCTTGAGCCGCTGCGGCATGGTGACGATGTAATCGACGGTGCCGGAACGATCGCTCCGGCTCCATTTTTTAGCTGACGGAAAAATCGTGTCGATCGATGCAGATTGTGGCTGCGCCGAAACGCGAATGTCGATCGCTTGCAAACGCGCGGTCGAATATGCACGCTTGATCGCCTTGATCCGCAACTCCGGAGTGTCGGAACCAAAGAGGTGGATAGCGCCCTCCCGATTCCTGATCGACAGACTTCCACCTGGATCGAGCCGGTAGTTTTGCTCAATAACCTGCTCGATCGTTTTATCGACGCCGCCTTTGCAACCAACGAGCAGAAAAAGCGCGCCAACAACAATTAGTCTCCGCTTCACCAGCGATATCCTAGATTAGAATCTAAGACATCGCCTGTTATTCGTAGCGCAACGCAACCATCGGATCGACCGCCATGGCGCGCCGCGCCGGGATATAGCTGGCAATAAAACCGGCGCCGCCGAGAAGCACGAGGACCAGACAATAGGTGGAAAAATCGTGCGCGCTCACGCCGTAGAGCAGGCTCGTCATCCAGCGCGTGAGCGTTAATGCGCCAAGCAAACCAATCGTCAATCCGACGCCGATGATGATCATGCTTTGCTGCAGGATCATTTGCAGCACGTCGCTGCGTTGTGCGCCGAGCGCCATGCGAATGCCAATCTCGCGCGTACGTTGCGCAACGCTGTAGGCAATCACGCCGTAGATGCCGATCGCCGCCAGCATCATCGCGACCGCGGCAAAACTGCCTAACAACATCATGTTGAATCGCGACTGCGCCAGCGTGCCCGCGATCAGGTTTTCCAAAGGCGCAACTTCCGGAACGAAAAGCTCGCTATCCATTTCCTTGATCGTGCGGCGCAATGAAGCTTGAAGGCCCGTTGGATTTGCCATCCCTGTGCGAAAGACCAAATAACTCGCTCGTAGCGGATTTTGCTTTTGCGGAAGATAAAATTCCGGCTTGGGCGCGACGGCAAGCGAATCATGCCGCGAGCTGCCGACCACGCCCACAATCTCGACGATGAGCGGAGATTTCTCTTCATCGATCAGGAGATGCTGGCCTAACGGATTCACATTTTGGAAAAATTTTTGCACGAGCGTTTCGTTCACCATCACGACTGGTGCCGAATCTTTGTTGTCTCGTTCGCTAAAAAATCGGCCGGACAAAAGCGGAATCCGCATGGCCTTAAAATAATCGCCGAGAACAATGAGATTCGATGCCTCCGGATGATTGCCGAGGCCAGGATCGGGCCGACCGGCGATCCAAAAAGAATTCGCGCTATCGTTATCGGAAAAAGGTAACGGCGATACGCCGCCGACTGCCTCCACGCCGGGCAAGGCGACGAGCCGCGGCAAAAAGCGCTCGTAAAATTTCCGCTGCTGTTCCGGATCGGGATATCTTCCTCGCGGAAGAACAAAACTCGCGGTGATAACCTTTCTCGGATCGAAGCCGGGATTCGTGGCGCGAAGATTTCCGAAACTCTTAATGAGCAAACCGGCGCCGGCCAGTAGCAGAAGCGACAACGCCACTTGTGAAACAACAAGAATACCGCGCAGCCGCTGCGATTCTGGTCCAGCGCCGCCGCGATTTCCTTCCTGCAATGACACGTTCACGTTCGGTCGCGTCACTTGCAAAGCGGGCACCAGGGCAAAGAGCATCGTGCTCACCAGCGCCACACCCAGGGTAAAGAAAATCACGATACCGTTAATGCGCACTTCGTCCAAGCGCGGCACATCCTGCGGACCAACAGCGCGCAGCAAATCGACGCTCCACCAGGCGAGTAACAGGCCGCCGACCGCGCCGAACAAGGCCAGTAAAAAACCTTCGGCGAGTAGTTGCCTAACGAGTCGAATCCGGCTCGCGCCAAGCGCTGTGCGAATGGCGATCTCGCGCTGGCGCGCAGTCGCGCGTGCGAGAAGCAGGTTGGCCACGTTTGCGCACGCGATGAGTAAAACGAGAAAGACAGCGGCCAGCACAATGAGCAAGGCAGGCCGCACGTTGCCGATTAAATCCTGATGAAAAGAAACGACGTTCGCGCTGCGGTCGGTGTTGGTGCCGGGATATTGTTTTTCCAAACGCGCGGCGATCGCAACCGCTTCCGCGCGCGCCTGTTTAGCATTCACGCCCGGTTGCAATCGACCAAGCACACGGAAGAAATGGGAACCGCGATTTGGAATGGATGCCACCAGAGGGTGCACCGGCATGAGGTACTCGCTTCGCACGCCAACCGGGAAACGGAAACCCGGTGGCATCACCCCAATCACCGAATAGGGCTTCTGCGCCAGTCGGAGCTGTTTGCCGAGAATGTTTGGATCGCCGTTGAAATAACGTTGCCAGGCTTCGTAGGTAAGAATGACCACTCGGGAATCGCGATTGTCTTCTGCGCGGGTAAAGGCGCGACCGAGCATGGGAGCGACGCGCAGCACCGCAAAAATATCCGAAGTCGCCGCCAATCCCTTCAGTTCGATCGCATCGGATCCATTGTTCAAAACAGTGCTGGCCTCGGTGTAAGCAGTAAGTGCCGCAAAGGATTTAGCCTGCTCGCGAAAATCCTGATAATCGGGAAAGGAATGCGTTTCCCGTCCGACGCCTTCGTCGGGCGAACTCCAGAGCATGACCAGTTCGTTAGGCTGAGAAAACGGCAAAGGCTGCAGCAGAACAGTATTGATGACACTAAAAATGGCGTTATTCGCCCCGATCCCGAGCGCAAGCGTGGCAATGGCGATGAGAGCGAATGCCGGAGTCTTTAGCAGCATTCGGAATGCATATTTTAGATCAACGATCATGATGCACTACTCGTTAGGCTAAGTCGTTAGGCAAGATTGGAAGTTTACGAATGCGTTTGCCGGTGGCGGCGAAGATGGCGTTGACGATTGCGGGCACGATTGGCGGAACGGGCGGTTCGCCCATTCCGAATGGCTGCCTGGCATTCTCGTTTCCGACGATGTGGACCTCTATCGCGGGCGCGTCTTTCATGCGCGCGACGGCGAAATCTGAATAGGTCGATTGCTGGGCCGATCCGTTCTTGAATGTAATCTGGCCGCCGAGCGCGGAGGAAATTCCCCAGATGATTCCGCCTTCGATTTGTTGCTCGACGCCGATCGGATTGATGACCAGTCCGCAATCGACGGCCGCAACCACGCGTTCAACTTTTGTGTGACCGTCTTCATTGACGTACACATCGACGACATACGCGATGTGGGTTCGACCATCGTAAATGTTGCACGCGACGCCGCGTCCATGACGTTCGCCGACTTTCTTTCCCCAATCTGATTTCTCCCGCACGACTTCGAGCACTCGACGCAACGGACGCCGATCAAACGTCTCGCGTCCGACCTTGAACGTGTCGGGCCCTTGCAGGAGTTGGAGACGAAACGCGATGGGATCAGCGCCCCTTTCATGCGCGAGTTCATCGATGAAACTTTCGCGCGCGAAGACACTGGAAGGCGCAAACACGGAGCGCCATGGTCCGTGTTTCACCGGCAAATCCACCGGCACATACGCAGTCTCGATCGCCGGAAATGCATACGGCACGTCATAGACGCCCCACGACCAACCGCCCCACCACGCCTCGTTGCGCACTTCGTCGGGCTCGATCGCGGAGAGATTATGAAACGAACCCGCTTTGGTGTGCTTCCAGGAGACGATCGCGCCTTTCTCGTCGAGACCGGCCGCCAGATAATGCGCGGACGCTGCCTGGAAATGGCCGTGCTTCATGTCGTCCGGGCGCGACCAAAGCACTTGCACCGGCGCTTTCGCGGCGCGCGAAATCTCCGCCGCTTCCAATGCGTAGTCCGCCGCCAGCCGCCGGCCGAAGCCGCCGCCGATCAGCGTCACCTCGACCTCCACTTTGTCCGGCGTCGTCTTGAGCAAATCGGCCACCTGTTTCTGGACGCGATTCGGCGCCTGGGTCGGCACGATCATCTTGCAGCGATCGCCCTCCACATGCGCGATGCAGTTCATGACTTCGAGCGGCGCGTGCGCGTAGAAAGGATAGGAATAAATCGCCTCGATCGTGCGCGCGACCGGCGGCGTTCCGGCAGGCGCTTCCTCTTTGCGCGTGCGGTTGCCCGGCTCGCGGGCGGCTTTCTCCAGGTTCTTCGCGTGCGCTTCGGAATCAAACGCATCCACCGGCGCTGCGCTCCATTGCACGGCGAGAGCTGCGCGGCCTTTGAGCGCGGCCCAGGTGTTCTCGGCCAGGACGGCGACGCCGCTCTCCGTCTGAACAATCGATTTCACCCCGCGCACCGCGTGTGCTTTGTCTTCATCCATCTTCTCCGCCTTCGCGCCGGGCCAGGGCGGACGTTCGACCGAGGCGTAAAGCATCCCGGAAATCTTCGCGTCGATTCCGTAGCGAGCCGCGCCGCTGACGATGTCGCGCCCGTCGATCTTCGGCGTGCGCTGCCCGATGAGTTTGAAATCGCCGGGCGATTTCAGCGGCGCATTTTTCGGAAGGGGAAGCTTGCTCGCCTCGCCCACCAGTTTTCCAAACTCGAGCCGGCGCTTGCTCGCCGGATGCAGGACCGCGCCGCCTTCCGCTTTGCACTCGTTAGGCGCGACCTTCCACTGCGCCGCCGCCGCGGTGATCAGCATCTCCCGTGCGGCCGCCGCTGCCGGACGCATCATCCAACCCTCCTGCATGCTGCCGCTTCCGCCCGTGCCGAGATCGTCGAACGGCGCTGGCCCGGGCGAAGCCTGTACCAGTTTGATGCGCGACCACTCGGCACCCAGCTCATCGCCCAACATCATGGCCAGCGCCGTGCGCACACCCTGCCCCATCTCGGATTTGCCAATCGTGAGCGTGACTGTTCCGTCTGCATCGATCCTGACCCAGCCGTTCGGCTTAAACTCGTTAGGCCGATTCGCGGCGAAGAGGCGGTTGCCGTTGAATCCTATGATCAGCGACGCGCCGCCGAGCGCGGTCGTTTTCAAAAATGTGCGGCGCGACGTGATCACGACTTCTTCTCCTGCATCAGCGCGGCAGCGCGTTTGATTGCCTTGCGCATGCGCGGGTAAGTGCCGCAGCGGCAGACCGACTCGGACATGACCGCGTCGATCGCTTCGTCGCTTGGATTCGGCTGATCACGCAGCAACGAGCAGGCGGTGAGAATCATCCCCGGCTGGCAGAAACCGCACTGCGCCACATCCTCCTCCAACCAGGCGCGCTGGCAGGGATGGCTCGCATCGCGCGACAAGCCTTCGATCGTAGTGAAGCTGCGCCCCTTCGCTTCGCTCGCCGGAATCTGGCAGGAACGCACGGCCTTTCCGTTTTCCAGCACGGTGCACGAACCGCAGACGCCAACACCGCAGCCGAACTTCGTCCCGGTCATGGCGAGCACGTCGCGCAGAATCCAGACAAGCGGCATGTCGTCATCGACATCCACGTCCTTGCGCGTGCCATTGATATTGAGTGCGATCTTGCTCATAGCGTGGCGATCTGATTCCGGGTAGCGCACGCGTCTCGCGTGTTGGCGAATGCGTCCCGCATTCGCGGACTTCTCGTTAGGCGTGCGCTGACAGGAAAGTTCGTCGAGGCGGGGACGCCTCGACCAGCACGCGAGACGCGTGCGTTACCCAGGCCGCTGAATTGCTGCGTCGCAGTCATTCGGCACGAAGAACGACAACTGGATCGACACGCGTCGCGCGCCGCGCTGGCAACCAGCACGCGATCATGACCGCGAGGCCGAGAACGATCGCGGCGCAGATCCATGCGATGAGATTTGGCGCGGGCATGTCGGACCATTGGCTGCGGACCAGGCGGACGAGACCCCAGCTCGCGACGGCGCCGGCAAAGAAGCCTAACGAGAGCAAGGTCGCGCCCTGCCGCGCAACGAGCGCGATGATTTGCCGCGCGGTGGCGCCGAGCGCGCTGCGGATGCCGAACTCGCGTTCGCGGCGCGCGACCTGCAGCGCGAGCAAGCCATACAGACCGACCGCGGCCAGGATGACACCGAGCACACTGGACGACGAGACGAGGACAAAGATGAAACGTTCCGCCATGCGCGAATCAGCGGCGGCGTGGTCTAACGAGCTGATCTCGTAGGCGGCCAGGCGCGGCAGCGAGCTGTTCTCCGTGCGCACGACATAAGCCACTTCATCGATTTGCTGCGCGCCAAGCGGCAAGATTTGCGCGAGCGGCCGCGCGATCATGCCGATGACTTCGCCGTCGCGCGCATCGGCGACCGCTTTCATGTCGGCGGCCACGCCAACGATCGTTAGCCAGGGCCGCGGCCCATCGAGCCGCCCCCATTTGATGCGTTTGCCGATCGCATCCTGTCCCGGCCAAAATCGCCTAACGAGTGCTTCCGTGACAATGCAAACCGGCGGCGTGTCCGCGGTATCGCTCTCGAGAAATTCGCGGCCACGCAAAAGCGATTCCTCCATCGCGCTGAAGTAACCGGGCACCGCCACGCGCGAGTAGGAGAAGTAATAGCCGGACGGCTCCGGCGCCGGCACGCCTTCCGGATTGAAGCCCATCAGATTACGCGGCGCGTTCATCGGCGCGGGCGACGTCACGGTGGCGCTCCTCACGCCCGGTAGCGCGCGCAATGCGGTCAGCGTTCTCTCCACTGCGCTGGCTTTCGCCGCTGCCTCGCTGAAGAGCCGATCGGAGATCATGGTGTTGAAAATGGTCCGCTGCGCGGTCGCGAATCCCCACGGCTCGTCGAGGAGTTTCCGGAAATATTGCGTGGTCGTGATGCTGGCCAGGAGAAGCGCCGCCGCCACCGCCAGCTCGACGATCACGAGTGAGCCGAGCAATCGGCGCGTGCCGCGATCGAGCGTCGCGCCGCGCGAACTGGTGTTCATGGCGCCGCGCAAATCTGTCCGAGCCGCGCGCACCGCGGGAAGTAATCCGAAGCCGATTCCGACCAGCAACATGACGCCGGCAGCGAAACCGAAGACCGGCCAATCCAGGCGGACGGCGTTATCGAATTCGCGCATCGCGCTGCCTGAGGTGTCCGACGCTTCCGGGCTGAGCGCGAACAAAACGGGTGTCGCCCAAGCAGTCACGAGCAGGCCGAGCAACGTGCCGATTACCGAGAGAGAAACCGCGTGCACGAGTTGTTGCCTAACGAGTTTTCGCCGACTCGCGCCGAGGGCGGAACGCAAGGCGAATTCCCCTTCCCGCTCGATCACGCGCGAGAGAAGCAGGCCGGCAAAATTCGCCGCCGCGATGAGCAAGGCACAAAGCGCCGCGGCCACGATGAGCAAAACTTTCGGCCGCAGATCTTGCACGAAACTGTCGCGCAGTTGCGGCATGTAAACGCCACGCGCATTCGTCGGCGAAGGCGAGGCCTGATTGATCGCCACGCACATGCGGCGCACCGCTTCCTCCGCCTGCGCGATGGAAAGTCCCGCGCGTAGACGCGCCGGCGTGTAGAGATAATGGTTGAGTCCAGCGCCCGTCGAGTTCGCGGGCAACGCAATTGGCACCCAGACATCGGCGCGATACGGATGACGAAATGCTTTCGGCATGACGCCGACGATTGTGTGGGGGACGCTGTCGAGCGTGAGTGTGCTGCCGAGGACGTCGGCGCGCGCGGCGAGATTGTGTCGCCAGAAATCGTCACTCACGATGACGACCGCGGGGCCGCCTTCTCGATCTTCTTCCGGTGTGAAATTGCGTCCGCGGGCCGGCGGCAAACCGAGCACGGAAAAGAAATTCGCGCTGATCCGCGCGGCGACGATGTTGCGCGCCGCCTCGCCCTTCGTGCTTCCCACGACCACATTGGTTTCCGTCGCGGCAGCGATGCCTTCGAAAATTTCACCGTCGAATTCGCGCCATTGTCGCAAGGTCTGCTCGCTTAGACTAAGCGTGCTGCCGCGCGCGCCGCTTTCGTTCTCCGCCTCGTATAGCCTAACGAGTCGTTCGGCGTGTGGAAAGGGCAAGGGACGAAGCAGGGTTGCCTCGACGATGGAAAAAATCGCGGTGTTGGCGCCGATACCGAGCGCGAGGGTGAGAATTGCGACTGCGCTGAAGGCCGGTGACTTCAGCAGCATACGAAGCGCGTAGCGCAGATCATTTAACATAGGGATGTCTTAGAGTTTTAGAGATGTATTCGATTCTTATTCGTAACGCAGAGCGATTATCGGATCGACCTGAGTGGCACGACGCGCAGGGATGAGACAAGCCGCCAGAGCCACCGCGGCAAGAACGAACGTTGTTCCACCAAGCAACGCCGGATTATGCGCAGAGACTTGATAGAGTTGCGACGTAAGCAGGCGGCCGAGCGCGAGTGCCACAGCAATCCCGACAACTAGACCAACGAAGACCGGTTTCATTCCCTGCGTGAGGATGAGCTGCAAAACGTCGCGCGCTTGCGCACCAAGGGCCATGCGGACGCCGATCTCGCCTGTGCGCTGCTCGACTGTGTAAGCGACCGCACCGTAAATTCCGACAAGAGCCAGCAAAAGAGCAATCGCAGCGAAGGACCCGAGCAACGTGATGGTGAGACGTTGTTGGCCTAACGAATCACCAATGATTTGTCTTAGTGTTTGCGGCTGAATGTACGGCAATTCGCGATCGACCTTATCGAGTGCGGCGCGCGCTGTGCCCGTGAGCTTTTCCGGACGGCCTTGACCGCCGATCGCAACTGAAAGGAACGAGGAGGTTCGCTGCGCGAAGGGCCGGTAAAACTCGATGTCGTCTTTTTTTGCGAGCTGCATCGAGCGCACGTCGCCAACAACTCCGATGATTTCGACTGCCTGCCCGCTGCCATTGATTCCGCCGAGGAGTAGCTGTCGACCAAGCGGATCTACGCTTGGAAAAATCCGTTCTGCCGTAGTTCGGCTAATTAAAACGACAGGCGGATGATCAGCGGTGTCGTGCTCGTTAATATCGCGACCAGCCAGTAACGGCATGCCGAATGTGCGCAGGTAACCGGGCGAGACACTGTGACTAAGCCCAATGGGCCGCTGTGTCACAGGCGGCGCGCCTCCATCGGCGCGCGCGTAAGGCGTGCGCGAGAATGCTCCGCTTAAAGGAATCGAATCGGTAATCGCAGCCGACACCACACCGGGCATATTTTGCAGTTCAGTCCGCAGCCGTTCGGCAAAACGCGCGCGCGACGCATCATCTCCATATTGGGCGTTGGGCAAGCCGATACCGGCAACCCAAATATTTGCCGCGCGGAAACCCATCTCTTCATGACTGAGCCGCACGAAACTCGCGAGTAAAAGAGCCGCTCCCGCCAGGAGCAGGACGGAAAGCGCCACTTGCGCAGCGACCAACCCGCGCCGGACACGATGCTGACCGGGGCTGCCACTGATAGCGCGGCCGCCATCCTTGAGTCCTCCTACGAGATTCGTTTGCGAACTTTGCCACGCAGGGTAAAGGCCCATCGCGAGTCCGGTAAGCAAGGAAAGCCCGAAGGTGAAAGCGAACACCGGCCATTGCAGCGCGATCGTCGGTTCGATTGGAACATTGTTGCCAGCCAACTTCGGAGCCAGCGCAATAATCCACGATGCTACGAGCAAGCCAAGAGCGCCGGCAATTAGACTGAGCAGTGTGCTTTCCAAAATAAACAGGCGCACCAAACCGCGACGAGAAGCGCCGAGTGCTACGCGTAGCGCAATCTCGCGCCGGCGTGCCGTGAACCTAACGAGCAATAAATTCGCAACGTTACTGCATGCGATAAGCAATACGACCGCAACCGCTGCGAGTAATGTGATAAACGCCGGACGCAAATTCCCCGTGACATCTTCCGCCGCTGGGACAAGCACGGGCGTCCAGCTGCTGTCGAAAATTCCGGGATAACGCAGCCGATAACTTTGCTGCAAAGTGGCGAGAGCTGCGGTCGCCTGATTGATTGTGACGCCGGGTTTCAGCCGAGCGATGCCCCGCAAATAACCGACGCCACGCAAGAGCATCTCGCGCGGCATCCCGGGAAGTTCGAACGGTTTCGCCGTCCAGATTTCGCAGTCGGGTCCAAACCAGGAGAGGGGCATGGTCGGTATCACGCCGACGATCGTGGTGGGAACACCATTGAGTGTAAGACTGCGACCGAGCACCTGCGGATCGGATGCGAGTTGTTTGCGCCAAAAATGTTCGCTCACCAGCGCAACGTCTGCATTTTGTTCTTCGTTAGGCAGAAAGAGACGGCCCCGCAAAGGACGCACTCCGACGAGATCGAAATAATTCGCAGTGACGATCGCGCCGTTCAATTGGACCGGATCGCCCATACCGGTGAGGATGAAGCCCATCCCGCTGTCCGCTGCCATTCCGGAGAAAACCGTCTGGCCATCGCGGTAATGCCAGAAGCGGGGCAGCGAAAACGGCATCTGCTGCATGTTGCGCTCCTTTGCTTCACCGTAGACGCGTACGATGCGGCTCTGCTCCCTAAAGGGAAGACCGCGCAGAAAAAGACTTTGGACCAAAGTAAAGATCGCGCTATTCGCCCCTATTCCAAGCGCAAGAGTTGCGATCGCGATCAAACTGAAGCCCGGCGACTTGATCAACAAGCGAACCGCGTAGCGAAGATCATTAAGCATAACGATGTATTAGATTTCTGTCTATGTCTTAGAACTTACTCATAATGCAGCGCGACAATCGGATTGACCTGAGTGGCGCGCCGCGCGGGTATGAGACAGGCAGCGAGAGCGACGGCGGCAAGAATAAACGTCGTTCCCGCGAGCAGCGCGGGATTACTGGCAGACACTTCATACAATTGCGAGGTAAGCAGCCGACCGAGACCGAGAGCCACCACGACGCCCGCAACCAGACCAAACAGGACCGGCATCATTCCCTGTGAGAGAACAAGCTGCAGGACGTCATACGTGCGGGCTCCGAGTGCCATACGGACACCGATTTCGCCCGTGCGCTGCACGACGGTGTAGGCAACCGCGCCGTAGATCCCAATCACGGCGAGCAGCAATGCAACACCGGCGAAAATTCCGAGCAAAGTAGTCGTTAGGCGTTGTTGGCCGAGTGAAGTGTCCATGACCTCGGTCATCGTTGTCGGCTGGATGATCGGCAATTCGCGGTCGATTCTATCGAGCGTCGCGCGCGCCGTCGCGGCAATCGCGTCGGGCCGGATCGATGTTCGAATCGAGAGTGTAAAGAATGGGAAAATTCGTTGCGCGAGTGGCCGGTAAAATTCGACTTCGTCGGTCTTATCTAGTTGTCGGAACCGAATATCCGCGACGACGCCAACAATCTCGGTAACTAAACCAGTGCCATTGTCCGTGCCGAAATACATTTGGTGGCCGATTGGATTTTCACCGGGAAACAAACGCTTCGCTGTTCCCTGGCTGATGAGGACAACCGGCGGCGTGTCCGTTTTGTCGCGTTCGTCCACATTGCGGCCGGCGATGAGCGAGATGCCAAAAGTTTGCAGATAACCTGGTGACACGCTGTGCATTAAACCAAGGGGACGCTGATTTATCGGGAGCGGGTCGCGATCGACGCGGGCGTAGGGCGACTGCGCGAAGTTGCCCGTCAACGCGACGCTGTCACTAATAGCGACCGCTTCCACGCCGGGAGCAGTTTGCAGTTCGTCCTGAAGACGCTTGGCGAAACGAGCGTAAGCGGCCTTATCCGGATAACGCGCCGGAGGCAACCCGATGCCGCCCACCCAAATGTGATCGACGCGAAAACCGACGTTCTCTTTTGCGAGACGCAGAAAACTTGTGATGAGCAAGCCGGCGCCCGCGAGTAAAACAACGGATAGACAAACCTGTGCTGCAACGAGGCCGCGGCGAAATCGATGTTGCGCCGGACTGCCGCTAGTAGCGCGACCGCCATCTTTTAAGCCGTTGACCAAATCCGAGCGCGCACTTTGCAGCGCCGGATACAGGCCCATGCCAATACCTACTGCGAGTGAAAGGAAGAGCGTAAATGCGAGAACCGGGAGATTGAGCGCGGTTACACTTTCAAGCGGCACGTTTTGACCAGCCAACTTCGGCACGAGCGGAAGCGCCCAGAGCGCCATACAAATACCGAGCACCGCGGCGGTGAGACTAAGCAGCGTACTTTCAATGACGAACAAACGCACGATGCCGCTGCGCGACGCACCGAGAGCAACGCGAAGCGCGATCTCGCGCCGACGACCCGTGAAACGTACGAGCAAAAGATTAGCGACGTTACTGCAAGCGATGAGCAAAACGAATGCGACCGCCCCGAGCAGCGTGAGAAATGCGGGACGCAATTGTCCGGTCGCGTCTTCCGGCGCCGTGACCAGCACCGGCTGCCATGTGTTATCCGCCTTCTCCGCATTCTGCCTGTGATAACTTTCCTGCACTGCGGCGAGATTTGCTTTGGCCTGCTCCATCGTCACTCCAGGTTTCAGCCGCCCAATCACGCGCATGAAACTAACGCCACGCATGAGCAAGTCTTTGGGCGTTCCTGGCAGATCGAATGGTTTCACCGTCCAAACTTCAAGATCGGGCCCGAACCATGAGATCGGCATCGTTGGGATGACCCCGATGATCGTGGTCGGCACGCCATTCAAGGTCAGACTGCGTCCGAGCACATTCACATCAGACGCGAGGCGGCTCCGCCAGAAATGTTCGCTAATGACTGTGACGTCCGCTTTCATTTCCTCTTCCGGACGGAAGAGCCGGCCGAGAATCGGTTTCACACCGAGAAGATGAAAATAGTTCGCGGTGACGTTGTCGCCGTTCAATTGAATGGGGTCGCCCATGCCGGTAAGAATGAATCCTGTTCCGGCGTCCGCTGCGGTTTCGGAAAAAACCGTCTGCGCGTCGCGGTAGTGCCAGTAGCGCGGAATCGACATGGGCAATTGCAGCAGATTGCGCTCTTTCGCTTCGCCATAGACGCGAAGAACGCGCGCGGGATCTTCGAAAGGCAACCCGCGCAAAAATAAATCATGCACCAGACTGAAAATCGCAGTGTTCATGCCGATGCCGAGGGCGAGCGTAAGAACCGCAATCAGTGTGAAGGCGGGCGATTTCATGAGCGAGCGAAACGCGAAACGAAGATCCTGGATCATATATTTGATGTGTTAGTCGATGTGTTAGATAACAATTATTCCGATCGGAGCGTGACGATGGGATCGACTTGCGAGGCGCGTCGCGCTGGCAACCATGACGCGGCAAGCGTGGCGATGAGAAGAACGGCCGCGACGCCAAAATAAATTTCGAGATCGGCAGGTTGAATTTGAAAGAGGATGCTGCGCAGCAAATGTGAGATCGCGATGGCGCCGGCAGTTCCAAGCACGACTCCAGCTCCGAGCAACCTCACGCCATGTGAAAGAATCAGACTCTGAATCTGTCTACGCTGCGCACCGAGCGCGAGACGAACGCCGATTTCGCGCAAACGCTGCGCTGAACTATATGCGACCGCTCCGTACAAACCGATTGTCGCGAGTCCCAGAGCGAGCGCAGCGAAAACAGAGAAGAGGAATGTAAGCAGACGTTGCGTGCCCCAGGTTTCCTGCACGCGATCGGCCATCGGGCGGACGTCGAAGACCGGTTCGGTAGGATCGATTGAGCTGACGATGTCGCGGATCGGTTTTTCAAGCGAGGTCAGTCCAGATCCAGCGCGGACAAAAAGATCGAGACTGTTGCGTTGCGCCTGCGCCATTGAACAATAAATCGCCGGCAACGGCGCCATTTCATCGATGGCGTGAAATCGCATGCGCGCGACTACGCCGACAATTTCATGCATGACGTTGCCTTCCTCGTCGTTCCCGGCGTCGACCGAAATGCGCTTACCGACTGGATTTTCTCCGGGGAAATATTGTTCGGCCAAAGCCTGATCAATGATTACGACGCGCGGTGAATTTGTTGTGTCGCTCTCATTAAAGTTACGGCCGCGCAAAATGGTTGTTTCAAGGGTGGCGAAGTAGTCACCGGCAATTACCTCGAGATCGACGTCTGGGATTTGTCCAGGCGGTGGCGCAGGTGCGCCTTCGCGAACAAATCCAGTCTGCCATCCGCCCATCAGCGGGGAATTCGATCCGATGCCAGCACTTTTAACTCCGGGCAGTCGGCTCACTCGTTCCAGAAGTGTCTTGGAAAATGTGATAACTTTTTCTCGACTAGAGTAAGACTTGAACGGCAGCTCCAGTCGCGCGCTCAGCAGACCTCGCGGTTCGTAACCGAGTTGCAGAGACTGCATGCGCGCAAAGCTTTTCAGAACGAGCGCAGCAGCGACGAGCAACGTAAGAGTGAGCGCAATCTCACTGATGACGAGCCAATCGCGCGTGCGTTTGGCCGAAGGCGAATCACCGCTTCCTTGCGAGCCTGCTTTGAGCGCGAGTTGAACATCGGCGCGAGATGTCCGCCAGGCCGGCCACAATCCGAAAAGTATCGTCGTGAGAGATGCGATGATGAAGGCAAATCCGAGCACAGGAAAATCGAACGAGATTTCCTGAAACCTCGAAACGCCTTGGGGCGCGAGCGCGACAAGCGCATCGCGAACCCAAACCGCGAGAAATAATCCAAGCACTCCACCGAGAAGCGCGATGACAAAACTCTCGACCAAAAGTTGGCGAATGATTTGGCGACGGCTCGCACCAACGGCGGCGCGAATAGCAAACTCTCTGGCCCGCGCAGCGCCACGCGCGGCAAATAGATTGGCCAGATTTGCGCACGCGATGAGCAGAACCAATCCAACTGCACCGAGAAGCAGCGCGAGATTCGTTCGATACTTGCCGACCAAATTCTCAAGGAGCGGCGTGACGACGACGCCGACTTGCGTATTGGTCGCGGGATACGCTTTTTCCAAACGTGCGCCGATGCCCTTCATTTCCGTGCGCGCCTGATCGACCTTCACGTTCGGTATCAATCGGCCCCAGACAAACATCATGGGATGATGCGAACGATCGAGCCATGCCGGGTTGTTACTTCGGCGCATCAGGGAAAACCAGGCGTCGGTATCTTGCGGCGAGGTCATCTGCGGCGGCATTACTCCGACGACGGTGAAATTTTGATCGTGCAAATTTACGGAGCGGCCGATGACACTTGAATCGCGATTAAATGCGCGCTGCCAGAGACGATCGCTAATCACAACAACAGGTAGCGCTCCGACTTTATCTTCGTTCTCGGTGAATGTGCGGCCTAACTCCGGCGCAAGTCCGATCACGTTAAAAAAATTCCTCGTAACCGAAGCACACGAAATTCGTTCGGCTTCACGCCCGGGAATACCGCTGAGGTTTCGCGACTCCTTGTGCGTCACCGCAAGGTGTTCGAAAACAGTATTGTCGTTTCGCCAGTCGAAGTAATCCGGGAGCGCGACGGAAAAATCCTGACCGGGCCCGGACGATTCGTTCAAGACCATGATACGATCGGCTGCCGGGTAAGGAAGCGGTCGCAGCAAGACGGCATTGATCACGCTAAAGATGGCGGCGTTCGCACCAATGCCGAGCGCGAGCGTAACGACGGCAACAAAAGTAAAGCCTGGCGACTTGCGGAGTTGACGAAGAGCGTAGCGAAGATCACCCATGGTTGTATTAGTCGTTAGGGCGATTCGCAGTTCATTGTTCGCGAAGAGCGATCAGTGGATTCGAGCCAGCGGCTCGCCGTGCGGGCAACCAGCAGGCGAGCATTGCGATCGATGCGAGTAATAGCGCGACCGCGATCATCGTTGGTCCGTCGAAAGGTTTTACGCCGTAAAGCATGTTTCCCAAAAGCCGCGTTAGACCGAAGGCCGCGCCAAGACCGATGAAGACGCCGAGAGCGGTCAGTTTCATTCCACCACCAATAACGAGGCGCAGGACATCTTGTTTCTGCGCACCGAGCGCCATGCGAATACCGATTTCCTGCCGACGTTGCGCGACCGAGTAAGCCATCACGCCGTAAATACCGATAGCGGTCAGGACAAGCGCGACGCCGGCAAAAATAGAAAGGAGCAATGCGTTGAAACGCGGCGCGGTGAGCGAGCGCATGAGGTATTCATCAAAAACGCGCGTCCGGGTCAGTGGCACACCGGAATTCAAACGCGCGACTTCGGCGCGGACAGCGGCGGTCAATGTCGACGGATGCGAAGTGTTGGTGCGCACCACGAGGTAATTGACGTCGAACGGCACCTGCGCCTCGGGCAGATAAATCTCGGAGGTAAATGCGTTGCGCAGCGATTTATGTTTCACGTTGGCAACGACGCCGACGATTTCGCAGATCGGTCCGGCGCCGTCGCCAATGCCGGGTTGAATTTTTTTGCCGATCACTTCTTCACCGGGGAATTGTTCTTCCACGAACTTCTCATTCACGACCACGACCGGGTTTGATTTGAAGTGGTCGCGCGCATCGAAAACGCGACCGCGGCGCAACGGAATTCCCATGGTGTGGAAATAATCGGACGCCGCGATGCGCATGGGACAGCTCGCCTGCTCGCCTTTCGGCCGCGGCCGTTCCTTGATATCGAAAATGAAGGTCATGTTGCTGCCGCTGAGCGGTAATGGAAAGACCGCGCTGGCAGAGGCCACGCCGGGCAACGCGCGCAAGCGTGGCAGAAGTTGATCGTAAAAAGTCACGATGTTTTCCGGTTTCGGATAAGCAGCGGACGGAAGTGCGACGAAGGCCGTGAGCAAACGCTCCGGTTGCACGCCGGGATCAACGCGACTGAGGCGCGCGAAACTTTGCAATAACAAGCCCGCGCCAATTAACAAAATTAACGCGAGAGCGACTTCACTGATGACGAGCGCGTTGCGCAGGCCGTGATGCGAACGCGCGGCGCCGCCGGTAGCGCGCGTGCTGTCGTTCAATGCTGAGCGCAAATCGAGTCGCGACGCGTACATCGCGGGCGCCAGACCAAAGACAATTCCGGTGCCGAGCGAAACCAATAACGTGAAAGCGAGGACGACACCGTCGAGATGAACATTGGAAATGCGTGGAATATTTTGCGGGATCAATGCAACGAGCAGATCGATCCCCCAAATCGCAAGGAGCAAACCAAGCGCGCCACCAATCGCGGAAAGCAAAACGCTTTCGGTGAGCAATTGTCGAAAAATGCGGGCGCGGCTCGCACCCAACGCCGAGCGCAAAGCCATTTCCTTTCCACGCACGATTGCGCGCGCGAGCAAAAGATTCGCGACGTTCGCACTCGCGATTAACAGCACGCACGCGACTGCGCCAAAAAGAACGTAAAGCGCAGTCGAGACATCGCCGATGAGGTCGCGGCGTAAAGGCGCGATCGTCATCCAAAAATGTGCGTTGCTGTCGGGATACTGCTTTTCCAGCGCGGCGGAAACTGTCCGAACCTCCGCGAGACCTTGCGCAAAACTTACGCCTGGTTTGAGGCGGGCGCTTCCGATCCAGCTGTAACTGCCGCGCGATTCCGTTGGCGGTTTTGTTCCGTCCGTCGACACAGCATCCAGCGCTGACGTGATATAAACTTCAGCCGGATCGGAATTGATCGGATATTGAAATGGAGGCGGCATCACGCCGACGACGGTGAACGGCTGGCCGTCGAGGATTAATTTTCGGCCGAGTATTGCGCGATCGCCTTTGAACTGGCGCTGCCAAAACGCGTCGCTCAACACCGCCGTTAATCCATCGGGCCCACCGCCGGGCGCTTCTTCCGCGCGCTGAAAAGTTCGCCCAAGCGCAGGTCGAATTCCGAGGACATCAAAAAATTCGGCGCTGACATGTTCCGCGCGCAAACTCTGCGGTTCGCCTTCACCGGAAAGAGCGGCCGCAGCCGGTCGATGAACGGCGACGAACGCGAAGCTTCTATTATGAGCGCGTAAATCGGAAAAGTTCGGAAGACTGATCGGATCGCTCCGTTCAGTTTGTGCAACGCGCACATCGATCGCACCGAGCGCGACCAACTGTTCCGGCTGCGGGAACGGAAGCGGCTTGAGCAGAACCGAGTCGACGACGCTAAAGATCGCGGTGTTCGCACCAATGCCGAGCGCGAGCGCCAGGAGCGCAACCGCAGTGAAACGCGGCTCTTTGAAAAGCTGGCGAATCGCAAAACGGATGTCGTGCATGAGCTAGCCTTTCGTTGGCGGGTCGTGCCGTGCAGCTTCGCCTCTGCTCGATTTGATCGAAATAGAACCAGCGCCGCTGCGCAGATGTAATTGCTTGCCGCCGCCGTTAATTGTTCCCTCAAGCGTATCATTGTCTGTGCGCGTGCGACTCGCGATGGGCAGATCGCTCCTGACACTGCCAACACTGGTCTCAGCATTGATCGTTAGGCCGGCATCGCTCGGGACAATGACTTCGATCGCACCAGCGCTCGTTTCCAACCGGACGTCGCCGAGAACAGGCGAGGAAAGTTTTGCCGAGATGAATCCGCCCGCGGTTTCGGCGTCGAGTTTTCCGCGAACATTTGCAAGAGCGAGCTGACCGCCGCTGCTTTCAACTTTCGCATCACCGTTAAAATTTTCGACTTTGATGGGACCGCCCGCGGTGATGGCATGCAAGATTCCGCTGCCGCCATTCGTCTCAATTCTTCCACCGCTCGTTTCGATATCGATCGCACCGTCACATCCTAAGACTTCAATCTCGCCGCCATCGGTGTCGGCTTTGACGGGACCGTGGATGAGGGAAAATTTCAGATCACCTCCGCTCGTGTGCGCGTTTATTTTACCGGTGAGATTGCTGGTTGTGATCGCACCGCCTTCCGTTTTTAAGTCCGTGTCGAAATTTGCCGGCACGTGGATGGAATAGCGGGCGTCGTTACACACGCGTTCGTCATCATCCCAATCTTTTCCGCGATGCGCGCGAACAACGACCGTATTTCCCTCGGTCGTCACCGTGATGGGCACAGCGGCGAAGTATGCGTTTTCTTTTTCTTTCGAAGAGGCAACGATTTTGCGCGAAGCATTGACGACAACTTTGTCGTTATCGCCCGGCGCGACGTCGATCGTTCCAAAATCGACAACGACGATAAGTTTCCCGCCGCTTTTGGCGTCGCGAGTAACGTTGACATTTTCCTCGGTTAAGGCGGAAGCAGAAAACGCCGCCGCGCAGAGCAAGGGAACGATTCTAAAAAAGAAGTTCATGCATGCTTCAGCTAACGATCCAGCCATCGCGAAGTTGAATGACGCGGTTGCCGTAGCCCGCGTTCTTGTCGGAATGCGTGACTTGAATAATGGTCGTGCCTTCGCCGTTCAGTTTTTTGAACAGCTCCATGATCTCTTCGCCCTGACTCGAGTGAAGATTTCCCGTCGGCTCGTCCGCCAGAATCATTTTCGGATTGGAAATGATCGCGCGCGCGACGCCGACAAGCTGCTGCTGACCGCCGGATAATTGTCGCGGATATAAATCGCGCTTCGCAACCATCTGAAATTTATCGAGCGCGTCGGCAACAATCGCGCTGCGCTCGTTTTTGCCGACGCTGCGATACGAAAGAGGAATCTCGAGGTTTTCGTAAACCGTCAGATCGTCGAGCAGATGATATTGTTGGAAAACGAAACCGATCTGTTCGTTGCGAAGGTTGGCGCGGTCTTTCGTTTTTAATGAATGCACGGGTTCGCCATTTAAAAAATATTCGCCGCTCCAGGCGTGATCGTGCATTCCGAGAACGTGCAGGAGCGACGATTTTCCGGCGCCCGATGGCCCCATGATGGAAACGAAATCACCTTCCGCGACTTCGAGATTGATGTCTCGAAGCACGTAAAAGAATTTGCCCTTCGCGAGCGGGTAAACGCGCTCGACGTTTTTCAGTTTGATCAGCGGATCCATCATATTTGTTAACCGTGACCAAGTGCGATCATCGGATCTGCGCGAGTGGCGCGACGCGCGGGAACGTAACTGGCAAGAAACGCGACTACCGCCAGAGCAAACGTGACGAAAGTGAACGTTGAAAGATCAATAGTGCTGACTTGATAAAGCACAGATCGAAGCGCCGATGTGCTAAAGAGCGCGACGAGCAATCCGATCATTGTGCCGACGGCGACGAGTTTCAGCGCATGCAAAATGACAAGTCGCAAAACGTCGCGGCGTTGCGCACCGAGCGCCATGCGCACACCGATTTCATGCGTGCGTTGCACGACGAGAAACGACATCACGCCGTAAATTCCAACCGCAGCGAGAAGAAGCGCGACGGCCGCGAAAATTCCGAGCAAGACCACGGATAATTGGCGGGGCGCGATCGATTCCGCGATCACTTGCTCGAAAGTGCGCACGTGCGCGATCGGTTGCGCTGAATCGACCGCGCGCACTTCGCGCCGGATGGCACTCGTTAGGCCGCGAGACCCCTGCGCGCTGCGCACCGTCAGAATCATCGAGCTGTACGGGGTCTGCGCGAGGGGGACGTAAAATTCCGGCAGCGCCGGGGAATCGAGACCGCGATGATGGATGTCGCCCACGATCCCGACAATCGTCGCCCAATTGGGCTTAGTGCTGACGATCGAATAAACTCCGATACGTTTGCCTAGCGACTCCTCGTTAGGCCAGTAACGTTTGCTCAGGGCCTGGTTGATAATGACTACCAGCGGCGCACCGTCCTTATCGGCCTCGGTAAAGAAACGACCCCTGAGCAACGGCGTTTCCAAAACACGAAAGTAATCCGGCGAGACGTTTCGAATTTCCTCGTCCGGCCCCGGGTCGCTTGGGCGCGTGGGTCGACCTTCGATCGGGAAGGAGGAATCGCCGTTCACGCCGCTCATCGGCAGAATGACGGTGAAGGCTGCGTGCGTGACGCCGGGAAGATTCGCCACGCGCCGCTCGACTTCGTGGAAGAAATTCGCCTGCGACTTGCCGTCCGGATATTTCAGAGCGGGCAGCGATATCTCCGTCGTGAGAACGTTTTTCGGGTTGAACCCCGGGTTTACGTTTTGCAGACGGAGAAAGCTTTTGATCAAGAGCCCGGCGCCGGTGAGCAGGACGAGGGCAAGCGCAATTTCCGCCACGACTAACGAATTGCGCAGTCGGTTGCGATGACGCCCGGTGGTCGAACTGCGCCCGCCTTCCTTGAGCGATTCCGTCAGATCCGGTTTGCCGCTCGCAAGCGCAGGAACGACGCCGAAGATGAGCCCGGTTCCGACGGCGACCGCCAGCGTGACTGCGAGCCCGACGCCATCGATACTAACTTCACTCAAACGCGGAACAGTCTGCGCGCCGATTGTCTTGACCGAGCCGATTGTCCAAAGCGCAAGCAGCACACCGACGCTTCCGCCGAAAATTGAAAGCAGAATGCTTTCGACTAATCCCTGACGAAACAAACGAAAGCGACTGGCGCCGACGGCCACGCGAATCGCCATCTCTCTCTCCCGAGCGCTCGCGCGCGCAAGTAACATGGTCGTTAGGTTGGCGCAGGCGATGAGCAGCACGAGGGCGACGGCGCCGAGCAAAATCAAAAGCAATGGCTTCATCCCGCCGACGATTTGTTCTTTTAACGGATAAATGGTCGCGCCGAAGCTGTCGCTCTGCGGATAGCGGTCCGGATATTTTTTGCGCATCGCGCTGACGACCGTTTCGATTTCAGCCTGCGCATGTTTCGGCGAGATCTGATGCGCGAGGCGGCCGATTATCCCGTAACTGCGCGAGTAGCGCGCCTGCATTTCTGCATCGTTGAAAGCAAGCGGTTGCCAGATATCGGCGCGTTCGCCGAACTGCCCGCCGGTCATATTGAATAGGGGCAACGGAAATTCGAAACTCTCCGGCATAACGCCGACGATGGTGAAGGCCTTGCCGTCGGCTAAAATCTTGGTTCCAAGAATCGACGGGGCGCGATCGAACTTCCGTTTCCAAAGCCGTTCGCTGATGACGAGAACATCGTCGCGGCCGGTCTTGCATTCCTCCGGTTGGAAAGTGCGGCCGCGAATCGGTTTCACGCCGAGGAGTGGAAAGAGATCGGCCGAAACAACAGCGCCCGCGATTCTTTCCGGCGCGTCACCCCGCGCGAGGTTGTAAGTTGTGCTGTTGAACGCGGCGAGCTTGTCGAAACTGCGGACCTGCGACTGGTAATCGAGAAATTCGGGCGGCGAGACCGGAATGTTATCGAGATGCTGATCTTTGAAATGCTGGAAGAGCAAAACCAACTGCTGCGGCTTTTCGTACGGCAATGGGCGAATGAGAAGCGCGTTGACCAGCGTGAAAACTGCGGTCGTTGCGCCAATCCCAAGCGCGAGGGTAACGATGGCAATGAGCGTAAATGCCGGATTCTTTATCAGCATTCGAAACGCAAAACGAAATTCATTTAACATAAAATAAATCCTCGCGTGACAGACGCTCTGGGGAACGCACGCGCCCTCGCGTGCTGCCGTCGGCGCCTCGCCGACGGTCGGCAAAGAACGAAAAATGGTTTCAGCGAGGGCGCCGAAAACTGCACGCGGCGGCGCGTGCGCTCCCCGGAATTATTCATAACGAAGCGCATCGACGGGGTCGAGTTGCGTGGCGGAACGCGCGGGGAAATAGCAAGCCATCAGACCGACCGCCAAAAGAATAAGAGGCAGGACGGTAAAGCTTAGCGGATCGTGCGCGGAAATTTGCGCGAGGTTATCGCGCAGCAGTTGGACGGCGAAGTAAGCGGAGACCAATCCGATAGCCAGACCGAATGCGATGAGACGTATTCCGTCGCGCGTTACCATGGAAAGGACATCGCGCGCTTGTGCGCCCAAGGCCATGCGAATGCCGATTTCCTGCGTGCGCTGCCGCACCGAATACGACATGACGCCATAGAGTCCGATGGATGCGAGAAATAGTGCGATCGCGCCGAACGCAGTAAAGAGCGTGCCGAAAAAACCGCGTTCCCAATACGAGTCCTTCATCACATCGCTCATCAATTTTACGTTGTAGATCGGGATGTCTTTGTTAACGGAGAGGACGGCGTTGCGTGCGAGAGGGGCAAAACTGGCGGGTGCATTTTTCGTTCGCACCACGACGGACATGAACTGCTCCGTTTGCTGCGCTTCGGGTAAGTACATGACCGGCAGATTTCGTTTCATCGTCGGGCGGTTGTAAATCACGTCGCGAACAACGCCGACGATCTGGCACCATTTCGGTTTTTCCGGAGGAGGATTTAATTTCGCAATGCGTTTTCCGATCGGATCCTGATTCGGGAAAAGCGTACGGGCGGCCATCTCGTCGATAATCACGACCGACGGTTTTGAGTCGTCATCGGCCGGGCTGAAATCGCGTCCGCGTTGAAGCGGAATTCCCAACGTCCGAAAATAACCCGGAGTAATCGTGAGCACTCCCGAAATGCGCGCATCCTGCAGCGATTTCGGCATCTGTTCTCCTTCGAGCATGAAACCGTCGAGCCCAGTACCGGAAACTGGCAAAGACGAAACCGCGCCTGCCGCTTCGACGCCAGGAATTGCTTCGAGTCTTGGAATAACTTGATCGAAAAAGCGGCGCACAACTTTTTCATCCTGGTACTGCGGCTTGGGAAGACCGACGCGAAAGGTCAGAACATTCTTCGCATCGATGCCCGCATCCATGCGTTGAAGCTTGACGAAACTGCGCATCATCAATCCGGCGCCGATGAGCAAAACCAAAGCGACCGCGACTTCGACGACGACGAGCCAATCGCGAATGCGTTGTCCGAGCACTCCAGCCGCTGCTGTGCGACCGCCTTCCTTCAAGACTTCGGTCAGGTTGGGTCGCGACACTCGCAATGCTGGAAGCACTCCGAAAAGTAATCCCGAGAATAAACCAACCGACACAGCGAAAAAGAAAACGCGAAAATCGAGATCGAACCGCAGCCAGAACGGCACCGGCACGGAGATCATCGCCACCATCAGATCGATGCCCCAGACGGCAAAGAGAAGACCGCCCGCCGCGCCCGCGATTCCAATGACCAGGCTTTCGATCAACAATTGCCTAACGACTCGGGCGCGATTTGCGCCGAGCGCGAGGCGAATGCCGAATTCTTTTGTGCGTGTCGCACCGCGCGCCAAGAGCAGGTTAGCGACATTGACGCATGCAATCAGATGCACGAACAACACGGCGCCCATGAGCAAAAGCGTGAGTGCTTTTGCATCGCGCGAATAATATTCGCGCATCGGCACCGCCTGAAATGTGCTCCCTTTGTAGATATCGGGATGCTCGTGCGCCTCGACCTCGGCAAAATGCGCGAGCTCGGCATTGGCTTGGGCCACAGTCACGCCCGGCTTCAGCCGGCCGACGGGCGTAAGAAAAAATGCGCCGCGCTTTTCTTTCTTTTCATCAAAGCGCAACGGCATCCATAAATCGGCGGCCTCAGGGAAACGCCAACCTTTTGGCATGACGCCAATTATGGTTGCCATCATGCCATTGACCTGGACGGTTTTGCCGACAACACCGGGATTACCGGCGTATCGCTGCTGCCAAAGGTTATGTCCGAGCATCACAACTGGCTCCGCGCCCGGCTCGTTTTCTTCGACGCGAAACCAGCGGCCCACGACAGGTTCAACGCCTAACATTTGGAAAGCGACGGCCTGAATCGCCGCGCCGAGATACCGGTCCGGCTTCCCCCCGCCGGTGATGATCATGGTCGTGTCCTGCGACGCCGAAATATTTTCAATCGTGGTGAGTTGCTTGCGCGCGTCGAGAAAAGCCGGGTAATCGAAACCGACATCTTCGTGCTCCTTCACTTTCTTCAAGTGATGCTCGATGACGACAAGCCGCTGCTGATTTTGCATCAACGGCAGCGGCTTGATCAAAAGCGCGTTGACCGCGGAAAAGATGGTGCTCGCGAGTCCGATGCCGAGAGCAAGCGTCAGAATGGCGATCGTGGTAAACCCGGGCGAGCGCGCCAGCGTGCGCCCGGCATACCTAAGATCTCGCCACATATTAGAGTTGTCTTAGATATCTAAGACATCAAATCATGCGGCTATTCTATCTTCGACAACGCGGCCGTCGAACAGGTGAATGGTGCGATCGGCATGCTGCGCAAAACGGACGTCGTGTGTGACCATGCAAATCGTGGCACCGCCGGCATGCAATTCCTTCAGCAAATCCATGACGGCTTCACCATTCCGCGAATCCAGGTTTCCTGTCGGTTCGTCGGCCAGAAGGATGGCTGGTTTGCCGGCAAGCGCGCGCGCAACTGCGACACGTTGTTGTTGTCCACCAGAAAGCTGGCTGGGCAAGTGTTTCGCGCGATGGCCCATGCCCACTCTTTCGAGTGCTCCGAGCACAAACGTTTTCCGCTCGGACGAAGGCATCCCGCGATAGGTCAATGGCAACTCGACGTTTTCGAAAACGGTAAGATCGCCGATGAGATTGAAACTTTGGAAGATGAAGCCGATCTCGCGGTTACGAATGCGCGCACGTTCCGGAAACGAAAGGTTCGCAACTTCGCCGCCTTTCAACGCGTAGCTTCCATCCGATGGCGTATCGAGCAGACCAAGGATGGAAAGGAGCGTCGATTTGCCACAACCAGATGGACCGGCAATAGACATGTATTCACCCTTCCGAATATCGAGATGAATGCCGGAGAGCGCGTGAGTTTCAACTTCGTCGGTGAGAAAAACTTTCGTCACACCCTGAAGTTGAATGAGCATTTCGGCACCGTTCGTACTCGGACGGGCTACTTGCGTGGAGGTTTCGGTAGTTGGCATAGTGTTATTTAGTTAAGGCGAATGCGTTCGTGGGAATCCCACGCGCTGGTGTCGGATAGAATCACTTGGTCTCCCGGTTGGAGACCGTTTTGAATTTCGATGGTATTGACTGAACTGCGACCGAGTTTAACCGGCGTGCGAACTGCCTCGGAACTTCCCGAGACGATTTTGAAAAGTCCTACCGTGCTGTTGTCCTGGCCAAAAGCAGGGCGACCGACGTAAACGACATTATTAAGACGCTCCAGCTCGATCGTTCCATCGACGCTCAGATCCGGACGCGCGCCTTTCGGCAATTGGCCATCGATCGCGACATCCACCGTCACTGTTCCCTGCTCGACGGCGGGATCGACGCGAGTGACATGACCTTCAACAACGCCGTTGCGTGTATCGATCGAAGCTTTCTGATTGATCTGAATGTCCTTTGCCTGCGTTTCGGCGATCTTGATTTGCGCTTTGAGCTTGGTCGGATCCGCGACGCGTGCGAGGTTTGTTCCCGGAATAACTCGTTGTCCAACTTCCACCGGCAATTGTTGCAGAACTCCATCCATGCCCGCGCGCACATGCAAGGCTTCAACTTGATTCTGTTTTAATTTCGCCTGCTCTGTGAGTTGATCGACCGTCGCTTGTTTTGCTGCGAGCTGCGGCTCAATCGAATTTCGAGAAAACTCAAGTCGCTTCTCTTCGATCGCATCGCGATTCTTTAGCTCTTCCGCTTTTACTTTCGAAGTTTTGTATTGCAGATCGGCGATCAAACCATCCTTCTGCAACTTATCGTTAGTCTCACACTCCATCTTCGCCTGTTCGTACTCGGAGTGAACTTGCGCGGAGCTCGATTCCTGCTGCAAAACTTCGCGCTGCAAAGTCGCACGCAAAGTCGTTAATTCCGCTTCCCCGCCTTTCGCCTGCAATTCGGCGTCATGCGCGGCCTGCTCGAGTTCCGGACTCGTGAGTTCGAGTAAGACCGTGTCTTTCGTTACTTTGGCACCGGGGCGAACGACAATTTTTTCCACGCGACCTTCTGTGTTCGTGGCAATCCATTGAATATCTTCTGGAACGAGCGTTCCAAGACCGCGTACTTGTCGAAGCATCGGCCCGCGTTTCACGGTATCGATCCAAACCGTGGAGCGATCGACGCTCGGCACTGCTGGTTTCAAACGCGACAACAACACCGTCACCAGAATCAAACCGAGCGCCGAGCCCGCGATGATCAGGATCCGGCGTTTGCGTTTTTTTCGAGCAACATCAGGACGCGGAACATCCATCGTAGAGCTGCCCGGGGTAAAGCCGCTCGGACGCACAATAGTATTCTCCGCTTTCGCTTCCAAGCCTTGATGCATCGCTCGAGTTTTTCTGGTTTAAGCCGCGCCGATCACGCGCACAAAATGAGCGAGTGCGCTGACGTTCATTAGCAAAGCCATCGCTGCGGTAAAAGCGATGACGGCGAAAAATGCGCCTTCCTCGGCAAAGCTCTGTCGAGCTTCGTCCTTGAAATAATCATCGCTGATCTGGCGAAACGAATGCGCATTAGCGATGCGTTTCGCGCAGCAACCGTTCAACCCGCTAAGGGCGATCGCGGTGTAGTTGTAATCGGTCTTCGGGGATTTCGTTAGGTTCGGTTTCATTTTCTTCTTTCGCTTGTTTCCTTTGAGATGCATTCCGCATCGACATTGGATTCAAAATTTTTCTCTTCTTATGCCGCCCTATTTGCAATGCCCGTGCCACCGATTTAACAAAGTCACAAGTTCCTGAATATCTTATCATTACGTTGCGTGTCTTTTACAACACCCCAGCGAAGAAACGCCAGTAGTGGGATTATGCCGTCCCGCTTTCGGGATGGAATGTGGGAGCGGCCTTAGCGCTGCGACTGGTTGAAAAATCGGGGCGCTGAGGCCCCTCCCACATTACATTTGCCTAACGAGGCAAACGCAGGAGCGCTTCGGAACCGCGACCGCTGTGGCGCTTTTCCAAAGTGAGTGAACCGCCGTGCGCTTCCGCAATTTGGCGACTCAGCGCAAGTCCAATTCCCGAACCACCTGGTTTCGTTGTGAAAAACGGAACGAATAGATTCGTTGGATTCATTACGCCTGGACCTTCGTCCTGCACAAACAGTTCGATACAATCGCCCGCTTCACGCCAGCCGACCGCAACGGTACCTCCCGTTTCCACCGATGCATCCACAGCGTTGTGCAAAATATTGATGAGCAATTGTTCGATCTGCGCAGGATCTGCCCCAAGAGGGATCTCCGGAGAAGGCAAAACCCGAACCGGCAAGCGCGTTTCCAAAGTCGCTACCCGCCTAACGAGTTCACCGAGATCGAAACTTTCCTTTTGCGGTGGAGGCAATCGCGCCAGACGCGCGTACGCCTGCATAAAGCGACTGAGCGATTCCGCGCGCGTCGCAATCACGTTCAAACCGCTGCGCGCATCATCCCGCCAATCGAGCGGAGGCGGATCACGCAGAATCAAATTCTCCAAACTGCCGGCGATCGATTTAATTGGCGCGAGAGAATTATTCATTTCATGCCCGAGCACACGAACGAGACGTTGCCAGGCGTTGCGTTCTTCTTCACGCAGCGTTCGGCTCAGATCCGTCAGCACAACCAATTCATGCGGTAACCCGCGCTCACGAAATGTGCTGCGTCGGACACCCCAGCGCCCCGAACCGCCGGGAAAGCTCAGCGTCAATGGTGCATCAACATTCGCATCACACGCCGCGGCCAATCCTAATTCGCCCGCCCTGCGTCCCAGTAATTTATCCATTGGCCGACCGAGCAAATTTTCCCCCGCCCGATTGACGAGACGCAGCCGACGATCAGGATCGAAAGTAAAAACCGCGACATCGATCTCTGTCATGACCGTCCGCAAAAGCGCGGTCGCTTCAAATGCGCCGAGACGCTGCAACCGCAAAGTCTCGCCAAGCGCGTTGACCTCGATTAGCGCTTCGCCCAGAGCATCGTCTTCGCGGGCGCCGCGCGCGCGAATCGAATAATCGCCTTCGCGCAACGCGGCGAGCAGGTTCGTCATCGTTTGCAGTGGACGAATGACATGCTCGCGGCTGCTGAGAATAAAACCGAAACCGAAACCGCCAATGAGCAACGTGAGCGTCCATTGTACTTTCGCGCTGTGATCGCCAAACCAAATGAGCGCGAGGGCGACAATGATCGCGGGCGCCGCCGACGCCACGGTCAGCCAGGTCAATCGTCCTTCGTAGGACCACTGTCGCCGGCGTTTCCCGCGTTTGGTCATTCCGAATTCGCGATCCGCAGTTTGAAAAAACTACAGTCCATATTGCTGAAGCCGTCGATAGAAAGCGCTCCGGCTCAACCCCAGTGCTTCCGCAGCCTTGCGCGCGTTTCCGTCATGACGAGCCAGCGCTTTTTTGATTAAAAACGCTTCCACCTCCTCCAGGCTCATGTCTTCGAGACGCGTTGAATCTTCGCGGCCACTCGTTAGGCCGAGATCGTTTGCCTTCACGTGCGATCCCTGCACCATGAGGACAGCCCGTTCGATCACGTGATCCAGTTCGCGCACGTTTCCAGGAAATTGATGTTTCATGAGAAGATCGCGCGCTGATTCGTCGAACCCGGCCAATGTTTTCGCGTAACGTTTCGTGTGCTGCCGCAGAAAATTGTTCGCCAGCGGCATAATGTCGTCGCGTCGCTCGCGCAAAGGCGGCAGCTCAATCTCGATCGTGTTTAGGCGAAAAAGCAGATCCTGACGAAAACGACCTGCGGCGACCTCTTCGTGCAAATTGGAATTCGTCGCCGAAATGATTCGGACATTTGAATGCAAAGTCTTCGACGAACCGACGCGCTCGAACTCGCCCGTCTCAATCATGCGCAGCAATTTCGCCTGCTGGTTAAGCGGGATATTCGCGATCTCATCCATGAATAGTGTGCTTTCGTCCGCCAACTCGAAACGTCCCGCGCGATCCGTCTTCGCGTCGGTGAAAGCTCCTTTCACGTGACCGAAAAGTTCGCTCTCGAAAATTCCTTCCGACAAACCGCCCATGTTCACCGTGATCATGCTGTGCGAACCGCGCGGCGAAAGCGCGTGCAGCGCCTGCGCGACAAGTCCTTTACCAGTTCCATTTTCACCGGTGATCAAAACGTTCGCATCCGACGGCGCGACGCGCGAAATCATTTCCATCACCGGCCGCATGCTCGGCGCTTCCGCGATGAGATTCGGCGCGCCGCCGCGCAACAATTGATTGGCCGCTTCGAGCCGCCGGCCCTTGCGCAAAGCCGAGGAGAGTTCGATCTGCGTGCGCACAATTGCGAGCAGCCTCTCGTTGTCCCACGGTTTCGGAACGAAATCGCGCGCGCCGAGTTTCATCGCCTCCACCGCCAGATCAATCGTCGCCCACGCCGTCATGACGACGATCGGAAGTGTGTTATCGAGCGCTTGAATGCGCGGAATCACTTCCAATCCTTCCTGACCCGAAGTCGTATCGCGCGTATAATTCAAATCCATCATGAGCAGCGAATACTCGCGCTTCTCCAGCGCGGCGAAGACTCCAGCGAGCGACGTGACTGCATCCATCTGATAGCCCTCGGGCTTGAGCAGAATGCGGAGCGCTTCCAACACGTCCTTCTGGTCGTCGGCGATTAGAATTCTTTTACTCACGCGCTGAATCTCAACCGCGTTTCTCGCGCAAAGTCAATTTTACCTAGCACGCGACACTCTTGCCTAACGAGTGACCCGGTCGCAAATGCAGGTTTGCCTCTCCTCGCGCCGTATTCATAATATGCGTCGACTTAATTGGGCAAACTTATGCCGAGAATTTCTCGAAGCTGGTTAAATGGGCTGCTTATCATCGCCACGATCGCGGGTGCTGGTGCACTCACTCTTTTTTCTCTCCGCGATTCTCAACGCGACGCCCGCGCGCCAGACAATCGTCCGGTCCAGTCGAAAATTGGCAACTACATGACGTCAAACACCTGCCGCTCATGCCACCCGGGTAATTACGCCAGCTGGCATGCTTCGTTTCATCGCACCATGACGCAGGTGGCGACAACGAACACTTTGCCTAACGACATGGACAAAGTTGCATTTCACTTCAACGGCAAGGAATACAAAGTCGAACAGCGGGGTGATTCCTATTTTGTGCGCACGCGCGGCAAAGGCGAGACCTTCGGTGAAGCAAAGCAGGTCGTGCTCGTGACCGGTTCCCACAATTTGCAGGTCCCGTGGCTTGAAACCGGTGAAGGCCGCACCCTCGAGCAATTCCCTTTCGGCTACATCGTCGCTGAAAAAATGTGGGCGCCGGTCAGTGAGACGTTCCTTATGCCGCCTGAGGTCAAAGAGTATTACTCGATCGGAGCCTGGAATGGCGCCTGCATGGATTGCCACGTAACACAGGGACAATCGAAATTTGTCGACGGCAACAAATGGGATTCGCACGTCGCCGAGTTCGGCATCGCTTGCGAAGCGTGTCACAGCGAGGGACGCGAACATATCGAACGGAACCGCGATCCCATCCGCCGTTTCAAAATTCACCTAACGAGTAAAACCGATGCGACCATTACGAATCCTTCAAAATTGAAAGGACCGGAATCCGCGCTCGCTTGCGGTCAATGCCACAGCATCTGGGCCTTCAATAACATGACGGACAAAATCGATTTCAATCATCACGGCGCAGCCTTCCGGCCCGGCGAAAATCAGCTGGTCCAGCGTTTTGTCGTGCAACCGAATGCGCCCGATCACAGCGAACAAAAAGATTTCATTCGCAAAACGGAACCGGACTTTTTCCAGAATCGTTTTTGGGAAGACGGAATGATTCGCGTGACCGGCCGGGAATTTAATGGCACGCAGGCTTCACCTTGTTTTCGCGGCGGCGAATTTTCCTGCATCTCCTGCCACGAAATGCATCTTGATTCGCCTAACGACTCGACTTTGCAACGCTGGACCCATCACGCGCAGTTAAAACCGAAAATGGATGGCGACACGGCGTGCCTGCAGTGTCACCAGAAAATGGCCCCGGAAATCGCGGAACACACACATCACGCGTCAGATTCTGAGGGCAGCCGTTGTTACAATTGTCACATGCCGCGCACGACTTTTGGACTGCTCCACGCCATGCGCAGCCATCAGGTTTCATCGCCGACGGTTCAGGAAAGCGTCACCTATGGTCGGCCAAATGCGTGCAATCTTTGTCATCTCGACAAAACGCTCGCCTGGACGGCGCAGAAATTAAACGCCTGGTACAAGGAACCGATACCGGAATTGTCGAGCGAGGATCAGACGATCTCCGCGGCCGCGCAATGGATTATCAAAGGCGACGCTGGTCAGCGCGTGCTCATCGCGTGGGGAATGGGTTGGGAACCGGCGCAAAAAATTTCCGGACGCGATTGGCTTTATCCTTATTTGATTTACAGCATGACCGATTCGTACGCGGCCATCCGCTTCGATGCCTGGAAGTCTTTGCAAACGTTGCCCGGTTTCACCGATTTTTCGTTCACCTATACGGAAGATGCTCATTCCCTGAACGAATCCGCGCAACGCGCTTACGAAAAATGGTTGCAACGGGTGCGCAATCTCTCTCCACTTTTCCCTGCGGAAACGTTGCTGGAGAAGAATGGTGATTTTCAACGAAACGTTTTTCAAAAACTGCGCATGGAGCGCGATGAGAAACCGATTTTGCTCGCCGAATGAAATTTTCTCCATTCGGATTTTGTTCGTTGCCACAACCAGATCGAGGAATGGAAACAACGAAAGTTGCACTTGAGAGGTTTCTCGCTTTGCCCAGAATGACGGGCGCTTCGATTTCACTATGACTACTGCCGCTCGACAAATTCGCTTTGGTTGGTGGTCGCTTTTCTTTTTCGTGTGTGTCGGCATCACGCTCGAGACGTTGCATGGCTTCAAAAGCGGCTGGTATCTCGATGTCGGAAACGAGGTCCGGCGTCTCATGTTTACCCTGGGGCACGCGCATGGCACCGCCCTGGCCCTGATCAATATCGCGGCTGGCCTAACGAGTCGAAGCCTCGCCAATGGTGAGATGCGTCCTTCGACTTCGTTCTCGCTGATTTGGGCGACGGTGCTCATCCCCGGCGGATTTTTTTTGGGTGGACTTGTGACTTACGGCGGCGATCCGGGTTTGGGCGTTTGGTTGGTGCCGATCGGAGCGCTCTTGCTCCTTTACGCCGTCGGGCGCTTCGCGTTGGATCTTCCGAAAAAATGAAAAAACTATTTTTTGTTCTCTCAGCAATCTGCGCCTTCAGCCTTCACGCAGAATTGCCCCCGCTCATTCCGCGCGAAGTTCTTTTCGGTAATCCCCAGCGCTTGGATCCGGAAATTTCACCCGATGGCAAACAACTGGCGTGGCTGGCCGCGGACAAAAGTGGCGTGCTGAACGTTTGGTGTAGCGCGCTGGATGGAACGAACGCTCGCGCCGCGACCAACGAAACACATCGTCCGATTCCCTGGTTCAAATGGAGCGGTGACGGTAAACAAATTCTCTACCTCCAGGACAATGGCGGCGATGAAATCGATCATCTCTTTTCCGCTAACCTTGAAAATGGAAACGTTCGCGATCTGACTCCATTTCGCGGTGTTCGTGCGCAAAATGTTCTCACGGATGTGCAGCATCCGGGGTCGATCCTGGTCGCGCTCAATCTGCGCGATCGCCACGCCTTCGATATGTATCGTGTCGATCTCACGAGCGGAGCAATTACGCTCGCCGCGACAAACCCGGGAGATGTTCTGAGTTGGAGGACCGACGGCGATTTTGTCATTCGCGCCGCCACAGCTTTTGACGGCAAGAGTTTGAATTCGATCGTTCGCGTGCGCGATGCCGCTGACAAACCATGGCGTGACCTTGTCGTTATGCCGTTCGAGCGGGCACTTTTTCCGGGAGAGGTTGTCAACGGTTCGCTCGTCGCCGGCTTCGCGCCGGACGGCAAAAGTCTGACCATTCATTCGGCGTTGCACTCAGATAAAGGGCGACTCGTTAGGGTAGATTTGCAGAACGGGAACGAGCTGGAGGTTCTCGCGCAGGATCCAGATTCAGACGTCGCTGAATCGGGGCTCGGCGAGGACACGAATGTGATCGTCAACCCGAAGACGGGAGCGATCGAAGCGGTGGAGTTTGAATACGCCACTCCGCATTGGGTTTTTCTGGATGCGAATCTGCAATCGGATTTCAAAAAAATAGGCGAACAAGTCCGGGGGTTTCTCGATTTGATCAGTCGCGATCGGGCCGATACAAAATGGATTGTCGCTGCGCGCCGCAGCGATGCGCCCGCCTCCTATTTTCTTTTCGATCGCGAAACGAAGAAGATTGCGCCTCTATTTCAAGAAAGTTCCGCACTCGCTCGTTTCACCTTGGCGCCAAAAAAACCGGTCATCATCACAGCGCGCGACGGATTGAAACTCGTGAGCTATTTGACCGTTCCGCCAGGAGTAGAACCAAAAAATCTTCCTCTCGTCCTGCTCGTGCACGGCGGGCCATGGTATCGCGATCACGATGACTACGAACCGGAAGTGCAATTTCTCGCGAACCGTGGCTACGCGGTTTTGCAGGTGAACTATCGCGGCTCGGTAAGTTTCGGAATCGATTTCCTCAATGCCGGAACGCATCAGTGGGGACTTGGAACGCAGGAAGATCTTTACGACGCTGCGCAATGGGCGATCGCTCAGAAAATCGCCGATCCGAAACGCGTCGCTTCCATGGGTTGGTCGGGCGGTGGCTTCGCGACGTTGCGTGCGCTGGAAATGCGACCCGATCTTTTCGCGTGCGGTGTTGACGGAGTCGGACCGGGAGATGTCGCGACACTTTTCCGTTCGTTTCCCGAGTATTGGTCAAACATTACCGCGCGCTGGCGGCGACGCGCCGGTGACGCCGATCACGATCCAGAGTGGAATCGAAAGATTTCACCGCTTTATCACGTCGATTCGATTCGCGCTCCGCTCCTCATCGGTCAGGGCAAGAATGATCCGCGAGTGACGATCGCAAACACCGAAATGATGGTTGCCGCGTTGCGCAAAGCAAAACGGGAAGTAACGTACATTGTCTATCCCGATGAAGGCCACGGCTTCGCGCGTCCCGAAAACAATCTCGATTTTTACGGACGCGTCGAAGAATTCCTCGCGAAATATCTCGGCGGACGCGCTGAGCCTTGGAAGAAAATTGCGGGATCGACCGCGGAATTACGATGAGATTACGACTGCTTCTCTTTTGTCAATTTCTCGCTGCGATCGCATACGCGGCTGACCCAGCTGTCGTCGCAAAGCAAACGCGCGATTGGCGCGCACAGCACGAACGAGAAATTCTCGCGGAATTCGCCGATCTGCTCGCGGTTCCAAATCTGGCGAGCGACGCGCCCAACATTCAACGCAACGCAGATGCGATTCGCGCCATGCTGGAAAAACGTGGCCTAACGACTCAACTTTTGAAGCACGAAGGCGCGCCACCCATGGTGGTTGCGGATTTGGTCGTGGCCGGTTCCAAACGCACCATCGCTTTTTACGCGCATTACGACGGACAGCCGGTCGATCCAGCAAAATGGAAAAGTGATCCGTGGAAACCGGTCATGCGCGATGCAGCCGGCAACGACATCGAGTGGCGAAACGCCAAGACAATCGATCCAGAGTGGCGGCTCTACGCGCGTTCCGCCGGCGATGATAAGGCTCCGATCGTCGCCATGCTTGCGGCGATCGACGCGTTGCAATCTGCAAATGTAAAACCGGCCGTAAATTTTCGTTTCGTTTTTGAAGGAGAAGAGGAAGCGGGATCGCCGCATCTCGCTGCCTATCTCGCGGAAAATCCGAAGGTGTTACGTCCCGATGCGTGGATTCTTTGCGATGGGCCCGTGCATCAAAGCCGGCGCATGGAACTTTTCTTCGGCGCACGTGGAACGATCGACCTGGAACTCACCGTTTACGGGCCAATCAAGGGTTTGCATGATGGGCACTACGGAAACTGGGTGCCCAATCCAATCGTTAGGCTAACGCATTTGCTCGATTCCATGCGCGATGAGAACGGGCGGATCCTGATCAAGGATTTCTACGAGGACATCAAACCTGAAACTTCGGCCGAACGCGCCGCGCTCGCCAGAATTCCCGACGTCGAATCGGAACTTCGTCGCGAATTTCAGATCGGTTCCACAGAAGGAAACGGAAAACCGCTCAATGAATTGCTCCTGTTGCCAGCGCTAAACGTGCGCGGCATTCAGTCCGGCCACGTCGGGGAACAAGCGTCAAACACAATCCAAACTGAAGCGAGCGCATCGATCGATTTTCGTCTGGTGCCTAACGAGACGCCGGAGTCGATCAAACCGCTTGTCGAACGACATTTGGAGAATCAGGGTTATAAAATCGTTCGCGACACACCTGATTCGGAAACCCGAATGGCGAATGCGAAAATTGTGAAAGTAAAATGGGGCGCCGGTTATCCGCCCGCCCGGACCTCGCTCGATCTTCCGCTCTCCCGCGAAGTCGCGAGCATCATGAGCGCGACAGGACACGAGCCTATTCGACTGCCGACCGTTGGCGGCAGCATTCCGATGTATCTTTTCCAGCAGCCTAACGAGACTCCGGTGATTGGTTTACCGATCGCCAACCACGACGACAATCAACATGCCGCGAATGAGAATTTGCGGCTGCAAAATCTTTGGGATGGAATCGAAATCTACGCTGCACTCTTCGCCGGACTGTCTGGGTAGCGCGCGCGTCTCGCGTGCTGGTCGCGGCGTCTCGTCGCGACGGACTTTCGTTACGACTTCGATTGCAACAAAAGTATTGGATTGGAAATGAAGTTCGTGATCGCGAGACGCGATCACCAGCACGCGAGACGCGCGCGCTACCCAGACGTCGGTGGAGCTTTCACTTCATTCACAGGTTCGATCAGCTTTTGATCTAGCCCGCGTCGTTTCAAGAGCGGTTCCAAATACGGATCGCGCCCGGTGAAATCGTGAAAGAGTTGCATGGCATCGACACTGCCACCGCGCGACAAAAGCGTCTTTCGGAAATGGTCGCCGTTCTCCCGTTTCAAGCCGCCATGTTCCTTAAACCACTCCACACTATCCGCATCGAGCTCCTCGGCCCAGATGTACGAATAGTAACCGGCCGAATAACCACCGGCGAAAATGTGCGAAAAATAGGCGCTGCGATAACGCGGTGGCACCGTCGACAAATCGACTCCGGCCTTTTTCAATGCCGCTGCTTCGAAAGCCAGACAGTCGTTAGGCACTTCGCTCGGTTTTAGTTGATGCCAGGCCTGATCGAGCAGTGTCGCCGCCAAATACTCGGTCGTCTGAAAACCTTGATTGAATTTGTCGGCCGCTTTGATTTTATCGACGAGTTCCTGGGGCATCGGCTTACCAGTCTGACAATGTTTCGCGTAATTCTTCAGAACTTCCGGCCAGGTCGCCCACATTTCATTGACCTGCGATGGATACTCGACGAAATCGCGCGGCACGCGGGTCCCGCTAAAGCGCGGATACTTCACATGCGAAAACATTCCGTGAAGAGCATGACCGAATTCGTGGAACGCAGTTCGAACCTCGTCGTGCGTGAGCAAAGTCGGCTGACCCTTCGGCGGCTTTGGGATATTGAGATGATTCGCCACCACCGGCTGGTTGCCTAACAAGTCGCTCTGCTGAACGTAGGCAGTCATCCAGGCCCCGCCACGTTTCGAAGCGCGCGCGTAGTAATCGACCAGAAAAAGCGCGAGCGATTTTCCATCAGCATCGGAGACTTCAAACACGCGCACGTCCGGTTGATAAACGGGCAGGTCGTGTCGTTCTTTAAAAGTGATCCCGTAAAGTTTTGTCGCGGCGTAGAAAACACCGTCACGCAAAACGTGGTCCAGCTCGAAGTATGGCCGGATCTGCGATTCATCAAAAGCGTAGTGAGCCTGCCGAACTTTTTCCGAATAAAAAGCCCAGTCCCAAGAGGCGAGTTGAAAGCCGCCGTGTTCCTGCTCGATAATTTTCTGCATCTCAGCTTCTTCGCGATGCGCATTGGCCACCGCCGGTGGCGCGAGTTCGCTTAGAAGTTTGTTGACCGTTTCCACATTTTTCGCGGTCTGATCTTCGAGTTGATAGGCAGCGTGGCTGGCGTAACCGAGCAACGCCGCGCGTTCCGCTCGCAATTTTACCGTGCGCAAAACCGCATCACGCGTGTCCCATTCGCCGCCATGACTATTGCGTGCGAGTGAGGTTTGCATGATGCGCTCACGCAACGGGCGATTCTTTAAGAACGTCAAGGCGGGCTGGCCGGTTGTGTTCTGGAGCGGCAGGACAAATTTGCCTTCTTTTTTTTCTGCTTTCGCCGCGACCACTGCTGCTGCAACGTCGCTCTCGGAAAGTCCGTCGAGATCCGCGCGCTTGTCGACCACGATGGACGACGCGTTCTTCTCGTTCAGCACATTTTGCTCGAACTTCGTCTGCAGCTCCGCCAATTCCGCATTCATGGCTTTGAGTTTCGTTTTGTCCGCTTCCAAAAGCTTCGCGCCCGCGCGCACAAAATCTTTGTAGTAACGTTCGACCAGCCATTTTGATTCCGGATCGAGATCGAGTTTTTCGCGGTCGTTGTAGATCGCTTCCACACGGGCAAAGAGCGCGCTGTTCAAATGAATCGCGTCCGCGTGCGCGGCAAGCTTCGGCGCCATTTCCTTGTCGATCTTCTGCATTTCCGGATTGGTATTGCAGGCGTTGAGATTCGAAAAAATACGGTCGACGCGCGCGAGCAATTGTCCGCCGCGCTCCATCTCTACGATTGTATTTTCGAACGTGGGCTTTGCCGGATTCGCGGCGATCTTGTCGATTTCCTTCAGCTCCTCCGACATTCCCTCGGTGTAAGCCGGGATGAAGTGCTCGTTCTTAATCTTATCGAACGGCGGAATGTGAAAAGGCAAGGTGCTTTCGGTGAGCAACGGATTGGCGGTCATTGGTTTTTTATTCGGCGCAACTGCATTGGATTTTTCCGCCGCCGAAAGCGAGCTGGCGAGGAAAGGAAAAAGACAGAGGAAAAGAGCCAATGATTTTCTCATGGTGAAATGGCGTTGAGTGTTTAAGCGATCACGATGATCGGAGCGAGTAATTACACGACGCCTTTCGATCGAGGAAGTTTTCTTTCGCAAGCGCGGCGCGCAATTCAGGCGGACTTGCGCAGCTGCTCGGAACGAATGGGCAAACTACGGAGGCGCTTTCCGGTCGCGGCAAAAATTGCGTTGGTGATTGCCAGTACGATCGGCGGCACGGGCGGTTCGCCCACGCCAAACAGTTGTGTCTTATCGCTCGTCACAAGGCGTGTCATCATCCACTTCGACCGTGCGCCCGGCCCCGTTGACGGTAAGGCTGATCTTCGTCACCGGAATGTTTGGATAATTAGCGCGCCGATTCGTTCAACATTTTTGCGGGAACAGCAAATTATGGCTTACGTCATCCAACCTTTACTCTGATATTCCATGTAAATCGCAGTCGTCTGCGCAACTTTGCGCCCGAAATAGCGCTCGACCACTCGCAGCGCCAGATCGATTCCCGAGGACAAACCTCCGGCGGTTGAAATTCGATCGCCTTCGACGAAACGCACTCCACGCACCACCTTCACGTCTGGAAATTCCTTTTCCAATTTGTCGACAAAATCGTGATGCGTGGTGGCGGATTTCCCGGCGAGTAACCCAGCCTTGGCCAGTTGGAATGCGCCTGCGCAAACCGACATCGTGACATCCGCTTTTTGCGAAACTTGGCGCAGCCATTCTCTCATCGGTTCCGATCCTTTCTGCGCCGGAATCACGACAACTTTGCAATCCGGAACATTCGCAAAGGTGTAATCGGGCACGAGTTTCAGTCCGGCCGATGCGGTAATCGTTTCGATTTTATCCGAAACCGTGAAGAGTTCGAAAGGCATATCGTCAGCCACCATCACGTCTTGGAAAACTTCCCACGGTCCAGTGAAATCGATCACCGTGACACCTTCGGAAATAACAAAGGCTACCGGAATTTTGCCGTGAGCCGGCGGAGTCAGTTTCCGTTTTGCTTCACCTGATTCGTTACTTTTTGAATCCTTCGCCGCGAACAATCTGTTCGTTGCGGGCAAGGATATAAATGCCGCGCTCAATACCGCAGCCTTACCGATAAAACGTCGTCTTTTCATATTTGTTTTTATTGGGATTGTTGGTTGGAGATTGCTGCGACTGGCAGGGAAAAATTATTTGTGGTGATGAACGCCAAAGCTGCGCTGGTATTTACTGGGCGTAATGCGGAAGCGCTCCCGGAACGCTCTTCGAAATGCATCGGTGCTTTTGAATCCAACAGAATCGGCGACCGCGTCGATGGATGCTTTTCCTCCGCACAAACGCCGCCGCGCTTCATCGAGCCTGTGGGCCTGAACGAAAATTCCCGGCGGCTGGCGAAACGCGGCTTTGAAACGCCTGACAAAATGTCGCCGCGAAAGACACGCTCGAGTCGCGAGGGCCTCGATCGACAGATCTTCATTGGGATTGTTGGTGATCCAGATCGCACTGTCACCCAGTCGATCGATCGACTTTGTCTGAAATTGCAAGGGCTCGGAATATTGTTCCTGACCGCCGGCGCGCTTTAGATAAACGACAAGTTCTCGCGCCACGGCGAGCGCACATTCCCGTCCAAAATCTTCCTCAATCAACGCGAGCGCCAGATCGATGCCCGCGGTGACTCCAGCGGAAGTATAGAAACGCCCTGCTTTCAAGAACAACGCATTCGCATCCACCTTCAGTTTCGGAAAACGCGCGGCGACATCAGCAGCGAATCGCCAATGCGTCGTTACACGCTTGCCATCAAGCAAACCGGTCGGCGCCAATCCATAAATGCCGGTGCAGACCGATACAATTCGGCGCGTTTGGGCAGCGCGCGCTTTGAGCCATTGCGCGACAGGTCGATTCACTTCGGCGCCCCGCAGCCCACGGCCACCGGGAATAACAATCGTATCCAGCTTCGGGGCCGAGCGCAGGGTGGTGCGCGGATGAAACGTGATTCCGGACTCCGAGATGAAAGGTCGACTCGTTAGGCCGAGAAGGAAAATTTCGTAAACGTTGCGCTCTTTTCCATCTCGTTGTTTTACAACTGCGCTGCAGAACGCTTCGGCCGGACCGACCAAATCCAGGGCGGTAATTTGATCGAATCCTACGAACCCGATGCGAAGCGGTGCCGGCATGCAGACACCTTACAAGCGCGAGTGGGCATGTCACTATGGCGAATAACGGACAATTCGTGCCATAACGCACTACACCCAAAGCCGGCGATCGAAGGTGCGGTACTGGATCGCCTCGCTAACGTGCTCGGGCGTGATGTCGGTCGCGGAATCGAGATCGGCGATCGTGCGCGAGACTTTGAGAATGCGATCGTAAGCGCGTGCACTCAGATTCAGTTCCGACATCGCAACGCGAATCAGCTCCTGACATTCCTCCGTCAATTGGCAGTGCTGTTTGATCTGACGCGGACCCATGCGCGCATTGCATGTTGTCTTGGGAGATTTTTGAAAACGCGTGCGTTGTCGCTGTTGAGTCCGCAAGACACGTTCGCGAATGGCACTCGAATTTTCTTCGATCCGCTCGCTGGCCAAATCGCGATACTCGACGGCCGGAACTTCAACGTGCAGATCGATGCGATCGAGCAATGGGCCGGAGATGCGTTGGCGATAACGCTGAATCTGGACCGGGCTGCAGCGACATTCGCGTTTCAGATCGCCGAAGTATCCGCACGGACAGGGATTCATCGACGCGACGAGCATGAACTCCGATGGAAATGTAAGACTGCCCGCAGCACGCGAGATCGTGACTTTGCCGTCTTCGATCGGCTGGCGCATGACCTCGAGAGTCGAGCGTTTGAATTCCGGCAGCTCGTCGAGAAACAAAACGCCATTGTGCGCGAGACTGACTTCGCCGGGCTTCGGAAATGCGCCGCCGCCGAGCAAGCCGATGTCGCTAATGGTGTGATGCGGTGAACGAAACGGCCGCGTAGCGATGAACGATTTTTCACCGTCGAGCATTCCGGCGATGCTGTGAATCTTCGTTGTCTCGATGGCTTCCTCCAACGCCATCGGCGGAATGATGGTGGCGATCCGTTTTGCGAGCATCGATTTGCCCGAACCCGGCGGACCGATCATGAGAACGTTGTGGCCGCCGGCAACCGCAACTTCGATCGCGCGCTTGACGTGACCCTGTCCTTTCACGTCGGCGAAATCCAAATCGTAATTTTGATGCGTGGAAAAAAACTGAGTCATGTCGCCGCGCACCGGCGTGAGCGTGGTTTGTCCCGTGAGAAATTGGAACGCGTCCCGCAGATTCTTCACGCCATAAATCGCGATACCTTTCACCATCGCGGCCTCGCGCGCGTTCGCTTCGGGAACGACGAGTGCCTCTCGCTTGCGCCGCCGCGCTTCGATCGCTACCGGCAATACTCCTTTGACCGGACGAACGGCGCCGTTTAAAGCAAGCTCACCAACAAAACTGAAGCGCTCGATTTTTTCCGGATCGACTTTTTCATTGAGCGCGATCATTCCGAGCGCGATTGGCAGATCGAAACTCGGTCCTTCTTTTTTAATATCAGCCGGCGCCAGATTGATCGTGGTGCGACCGCGCGGCCAGCGATAGGCGCTGTTCATGATCGCGGTCGTCACGCGATCACGGCTCTCCTTCACCGCAGCATCGGGCAATCCGACGATGACAATCTTCGCCTCGCCGCGACCTTCGTTTACTTCAATCTCTACCTCGTAAGCATCAACGCCGTAAACGGCGGCGGAATAAATTTTCGCGAGCATGGGGGAATGGGAAGCTGCAAAGTATCAAATTCGACTGGAGGATTGGAAGCTTAACTAATAGTCATCCCGAGCGAAAGCGCGGGACCTCGCGAAACAACTCCATGATTTCGACGCCAGTCACAGCTCAGAATGACCGCACAGCGGAGAACGCTCGTTCGAACTAGTACGGAATCTTGTCCGGCTTCGCCGCCCACTCGCGAAATAATTCAAGCGCGTGTTCGCGAAGCAGTTGATTCATCGGGAGCGAACGCGCTGCGATCTCGAGCGGAAGCTCTTCGTAAATAAACTGATCGTCGAAGCCAGCTTCCGCTGCGTCGTGTCGCGTGCTCGCATAATAAACCTGATCGAGCCGTGCCCAGTAGATTGCCGCGAGACACATGGGACATGGCTCGCAACTCGTGTAAAGAATGCAGCCGCGCAGATCGAATCGACCGAGAGCGCGACAGGCTTCGCGAATAGCTACAATCTCGGCGTGAGCCGTCGGATCGAGCTGTTCCGTGACCTGATTGTTACCGCGACCAATCGCGCGTCCCTCGCACACGACCAGCGCGCCGAAAGGACCGCCACCTTTCTCGTTCATGCCAGTGCGCGCAAGATCGACCGCCTCGCGAATCCAGCGCTCATGCATCTCGTCGGAAGAGTTCAAATTTTCGTAGAGCTAAAGGCGACGAAAAGCTTCATCCAGAACTTCGATTAAGAAATCGGCGTCCTGTTCATGAATATTCATCGGTGGCGAGAAACGGATCGTTTGACCGTGCAAGCCGCCTTTGCCGAGAAGCAATCCCAGGTCCCGACATGTTTCCACAACTTGCGCGCACTCCGCTTTCGCCGGCTCTTTCGTCTGAAGATCTTTCACCAGCTCAATCCCAAGCATCAAACCTTTGCCGCGCACGTGACCGATAATATTATGCTTTTCCTGCAGCCTAACGAGTCCATCGAAAATTCGTTTTCCTATCTTGAGTGAATTCGCCTGCAAGTTTTCGCGCTCGATCACTTCGAGAACGGCGGTGCCTTGCGCGCAAACCACCGGGTTGCCGCCAAACGTATTGAAGTGCGTTCGCGCCGCGAGCATCGCCGCGATCTTCGGTGTCGTGATCACCGCGCCTAACGGGCAGCCGTTCCCAATTCCTTTCGCCATCGTCACGATATCGGGAACGACACCTTGCGTTTCGAATCCCCAAAAATCTGTGCCGGTGCGACCGAAGCCGGCTTGCACTTCATCCGCGATGCAGACACCGCCCGCCGCGCGCACGTGTTCGTAAACGTGTTTGAGATAATTATCCGGAAAAACAACGCAGCCTCCGACGCCTTGAATCGATTCCGCGATGAAGCCGGCGATCTGCCCAGACGTCGCGAAGTCGATCAGTTCTTTGACGTCGCCCGCATATTTTTTGCCGGCATCAGGATCATCATGTCCCCATGCGCCGCGATATGGATCGGCCGCGATGGCGTGATGCACGCCGAAACTGTGCGGAACATTAAATTTCCAGGTGCGATGCGCGGTCAGTCCCATCGTCAACGCACTTCCCCCGTGATAGGCGTTGCGCAGCGCGATGACGTCGTAGTTGCCGGTGTAAGCCCGCGCCATGAGCAATGCGAGATCGTTCGCTTCCGAACCGGAATTCACGAAGTAGCAAACCTTCAAATCGCCAGGCATTTTTGACGCCAACTTCTCCGCGTAGAGCGCGATGTTCGGGTGCAAATAAATCGTGGTGGAATGCTGCAGCGTTGCGTTCTGTTTTTGCGCCGCGGCGACGACATGAGGATGACAATGTCCAACGCTGATCGTGACGATTCCGCCGAGCGCATCGAGGTAGCGCTTTCCGGTTTCGTCCCAGACGTACTGCATCTTTCCCTCCACGATCATGATGGGTTTTTTGTAATAGAGAAAAATTCCCGGATTCAGGAATTCCTTGCGCAGACGCAACACTTCCTCCGCCGCTGGTCCGGAATATTTTTGGGGTTCGTAGTCGTTAGGCGGAAGTGGAATCGATTTCATGACTATTTGTTTGGAAAAATTCTGCGAAGGGAAAGGTAAACAACAAACGCGATCCCGAAACCGACGAACCACGCATAATTGTAAAGGCCCACGAGAAAATGCGGCACGTTCGCTGGTTTGAGCAGCTTCACGTTAACGAGAAAGCCGGGCACATTCGGCAACACCGCCACGATCAAGGCGACGAGCGCGACGATGCTCAATCCGTTTGTGTAACGATACGGCCCATCGGTTTTATACAGTCCGACGACGTCGAGTTGGCGATGACGGTAAACATAATAATCCGCGATCATGATTCCGCCGATCGGTCCGAGGAGCGCGCTGTAACCGACCAGCCATGTGAAAATATAACCGGACGGATCGGCGACCAATTTCCATGGCATCATGAGAATTCCGATGACACCGGTGATCGCGCCGCCGATGCGAAAGGAAATTTTGCGCGGCGCGAGATGCGCAAAATCATTAGCGGGACTAACGACATTGGCCGCGATGTTCGTCGCGAGCGTGGCGATGCAAAGCGCGAGCATCGCAATCACGAGCACGATCGGATTTGTGAAATGCGTCAGGACGTCGACTGGATCCCAGATCGGCTGCCCGTAGATAATTATGGTCGCCGATGTCACCGCGACACCAATGAATGCATAAAGCGCCATTGTGAACGGTAAACCGAGCGCTTGTCCGATAACCTGGTCGCGCTGCGAACGCGCGTAACGCGAAAAATCCGGAATGTTGAGCGAGAGCGTCGCCCAAAATCCGATCATGCCAGTGAGCGCGGGCACGAAAAAGGAAATGAATTGACCGGCCTTGGGCTGACCTGGATCAAACGCAGATGGTTGCGATAGAATCGGACCAAAGCCGCCGGCATTCTTATAAGCCCACCAGAGAAGCAGCAGACCGAGCGCGATGAGCAGCGGCGCTTTGATGTTGAGCAAGAGACGAATGGAATCGATGCCCTTGTAAACGACGAACATGTTAATGCTCCAGAAAAACATGAAGCAAACGAACTGCGCGAAAGTGATATCGAGAACCGGCAGCGCACTACCGGCAGCAAGCGAGGGAACAAAGACGCCGAGGATTTTGTAAATCGCGTTGCCGCCGATCCAGGTTTGAATACCAAACCATCCGCACGCGACAAACGCGCGCATGAGCGCCGGAATGTTCGCGCCACGCGTGCCAAACGATGCGCGACAAAAAACCGGAAACGGAATTCCGTAATGCGTGCCGGCATGCGCATTCAGAATCATCGGAATGACCACGATGACGTTGCCGAGAAAAATCGTGAGGATCGCCTGCGACCATTTCATTCCACCGCCAATGAGCGACGAGGCCAGCATGTAAGTCGGAATGCACGCCGACATAGAAATCCAAAGCGCCGCGAAACTGCCGATGCGCCAGTTGCGCCGCGCCGCCGGCACGGGCGCGAGATCTTTATTATAGAGGCTGCTCTCTTTGAGCTCGATCGTGACCTCGACGTCCGGCGCGAGCGAAGTTGTCGCCGCCATTTTTAGGAATGCGTCGGTTCGCGTTCGAGGAATCGGCCGCGACCAAACTCTCCCACGAACTCTCCGTCACGCGCCGCTACTTTTCCACGCACAGTTACAACATGCGGTCGCCCCTCGATTTCAAAACCTTCGAAGGAATTGTAATCGACGTTCATGATATGGGTTTTCGCCGAAATGTTTCCGCGATAACTCGGATCGTAAACCACGAGATCGGCGTCGCTGCCGATTTTGATTTCACCTTTGCGCGGATACAGGCCAAACAACTTTGCTGCCGCGGTGCTCGCAGTCTCGACGAAGCGTTTCAAATCGATCCGGCCGCCTTTAACGCCATGCGTGAAATAAAGATTCACTCGATCTTCCAATGACGGAATCCCATTCGGAATCTTGGTGAAATCCCCCTCGCCCATTCGTTTTTGCTTTTCGAAATCAAATGGCGCGTGATCGGTCGCGAGCGTGGCAATCGAGCCATCGCGCAAACCATTCCAAAGCACATCCTGATTTTTTTTGTCGCGGAGCGGTGGCGACATCACGTTTTTCGCGCCTTCGAAATTTGGTTTCTCGGCATCCGTGCGATCGAGCAGCAAATATTGGATCAAAGTCTCCACTGAAACGCGGACGCCACGTTCAGCGCCGCGTTTTGCCTCGCGCAACGCTTCTTCACAGCTTGTGTGCACGATGTAGACCGGCGCGTCCGTCATTTCCGCGAAGGTCATCAGGTGATGCACGCCTTCCGCTTCTACTTGTGGCGGCCGGCTCCAGTAATGCCATTGCGGCTCAGTCTTCCCTTCGTTTAACAATTTTTTCTGCAGCTCGAAAACGAGATCGGCATTTTCACAATGTGCCGTCGTGATGACGCCAACCGTTTTCGCAAGCTGCAGCGTGTTGAAGAGTTCTTCGTCCGTGATCCCGAACGCACCTTTGTAAGCGAGAAAGATTTTGAAACTGCTAATACCGCGACGAACGATCGCTTCGAACTCAGGTTTCGTTTCGTCGTCAAACCGCGTCACGCCCATGTGAAAAGTGAAATCGCAGGCGCTGTTGCCGCGCGCTTTGCCTAACCACAGTTCAAACGCTTCCATCGGGCGGTCCACACGCGAGGGACAAATCATCTCGATAAACGTCGTCGTTCCGCCCACCAGCGCCGCTCGGCTCGCCGTTTCATGATTATCCTTCGCGGCCGTGCCCATGAAGGGCAGATAAATGTGCACGTGCGGATCGATGAACCCGGGAAAAACATATTTGCCGGAAGCGTCGATCACTTCTGCATTGGACGGCGCTTCGATATTGCGCTCGATCCACGTGATCGTTTCGCCTTCACAAAAAATATCCGCTACGTATTGATCGTTAGGCGTAACGATCTCGCCATTTTTAATAAGAAGTGACATGTGACGAGTGGCGTGTGACGTGAGGAGAAAACTAGGGAGCGCTACTCAACTTACGACGGAGACCATTTAGCATGCGCCGCAAATCTTCTATCAACTCGGATATGGGGGCAGATGCTTTAGTGGAAAAAAATCCGAGTTCGCCAGCTAGAATGAGTTGCGTGTTTAGCTCTGCCACCGACCCATCGGCGTGGGAAATAAACTGAATGAATTCGCCGGTGGTGTGTCGCGCCTGTCCTTCCGCAATGTTCGAAGGAATAGAGACGGCCGCTCGCCGCATCTGCGAAACTAATCCAAATTTTTCTTCAGCAGGAAATCTCGCTGTGATCGTGTAAACAAGCTTCGCGAGAGCGATGCCTTTCTGCCAAACGATTAAATCCTTATAGCTCTGGGTTTTCTTTTCCATGACGTGCGTTCTATCAAAAAACTCGTCACACGTCACACGTCACATGTCACTTTCCTTCACTTCTTCCAGACATCGCCGACGCCTTCTCCAAACCAGCGCGATGAAACAACTTTTTGTTGGGTATAAAACTGCACACCTTCTTTCCCCTGGATGTGGAGATCGCCGTAGAACGATTCGTCCCAGCCCGTGAAGGGAAACATCGCCATCGTCGCCGGCACGCCGATGTTGATGCCCACCATGCCAGCTTTGACGCGATGTTTAAATTCGCGCGCGGCTTTGCCGGAGTTGGTGAAAATGGCGGCGCCATTTCCGTAGGATGATTTGTTCGCGATCCCGATTGCGCCATCGAGATCGTCCATGCGCATGACGTTGAGCACCGGGCCGAAGACTTCTTCGCGCGCGATTGTCATTTCGTTTTGCACTTGATCGACAATCGTCGCCCCCATGAAAAATCCGTTAGGCGCATCGGCCACGCGCACACCGCGGCCATCGGCGATAATTCTGGCGCCTTCCTTCTCGCTGCTCGCGATCAGACTCATCACGCGATCGCGATGTTGCGCAGTGATTACCGGTCCCATGTCGGGTTGAGCAGCGACATCAGTCGGACCGACTTTGATTGCGCGCGCGGCCTCGATCAATGTCGGCAGAACGTGCTCGGCTGCTTTCCCAACTGCAATCGCGGTCGAGCCAGCCATGCAACGTTCGCCAGCGCATCCAAAAGCCGCAGTGGAAAGCGCCTCCACCGTGCGCGGCACATCCGCATCCGGCATCACTACGATGTAGTTTTTCGCGCCGCCATTAGCCTGCACGCGTTTGCCATGGCGCGTGCCGGTTTCATAAATGTGCTTTGCGACCGGCGACGAACCAACAAAAGAAATAGCGCGCACTTTCGGATGCGTGAGCAACGCATCAACGCATTCACGGCCGCCATGAACCAAATTCAAAACACCTTTCGGTAGTCCGGCTTTTTCGAGCAGCTCGATGATGAGGATCGAAGTGAGCGGAACTTTCTCGCTCGGTTTCAACACGAAAGTATTTCCGCACGCCAGCGCGAGCGGGAACATCCACATCGGCACCATCGCGGGAAAATTAAGTGGCGTGATGCCGACACAAACGCCGAGCGGTTGATGCATCGTCTCGCAATCGACACCGCGCGCGAGATTCTCGAGCGTATCGCCCATGAGCAAGGACGGAATGCTGCACGCGTATTCGATGTTCTCGATTCCGCGAAACGCGCTCCCGCGCGCTTCCGCCAGCGTCTTGCCGTGCTCGCGCGAGACCAGTTCGCAAATGCGATCGAAATTCTCTTCGACCAATTGGCGGTAACGAAAAAATAATCGCGCACGTTCAACTGGCGGCGTATCGCGCCATTCCGGAAATGCTGCCGCTGCCGCCTCGACCGCTTCGTTCACCACATCCGCGCCGCACATCGGCACCTCCGCAATTGTTTCGCCGCGCGACGGATTAAACACCGGCGACGTTTCGACGCCGGAAATTTCCCGCCATTCGCCGGCGATAAATATTGGACACGATTTCATCGCCAGAATATCTGGGTAGCGCACGCGTCTCGCGTGCTGGTTTCGGCGTCTCGCCGAAATAGGCTTTCCCTGCCAGGAAAGTTAGGGAAAAAATTTCGCACCAAAAAAAAGTCCGTGATCGCGAGGACACGATCACCAGCATGCGAGACGCATGCGCTACCCGGAAGGGTTCGCACGTTCGTTAGCCTCTGGCTAATGCATCCGATTGTTTCACGAAATCATCACCGCTCCATTCGCCGTCGGCACGAACAAGCTTTTTCGCGGCGGCTGCATCCGCCACTGCTTTATCTTTCGCTTTACGCTCGCCTTGCATGCGCACCAGTTCCGCGTGCGTGGTGAAGTAATCGAGGCTCTTGCCTTTGAAATCGGCAAGGGTTTCGAATTTATGTTTCTCCATGAACGCGAGCAGCTCGTCGCACATGCGCTTCACGCAATCGTAACCGAACTTCATCACGCCGGTGCAAACCTGCGTGGTGTCCGCGCCTAACAAGATGAATTGCGCTGCGTCTCCGCCACTTTCGATTCCACCAATGGCGGAAAGACTGCTTCCCGGGAATTCATTGCGAATCATCGTCGCGATTTCCATCACCATGCGCAGCGCGATTGGGCGAACCGCTTTGCAGGAATAACCGCCCGGCGTCGTGAAACCTTCCACCGTCGGTTCCGGTCGCAACGTGTCGAGATTCACACCCATGACGCTGCGAATCGTGTTAATCGCACTGACGCCCTGACAACCGCCACGAAACGCGGCGCGACTCGGATCAGTGATGCGCGTCACATTCGGCGTCATCTTTGCCCAGACCGGTTTTTTCGCCGCGGCCATGACCCAGCCGCAAACTTCCTCTACGATCTCCGGGTTTTCACCCATGGCCGCGCCCATTTTTCGTTCCGGCAATCCGTGCGGACAGGAAAAATTCAGCTCGAACGAATCGACGCCTACATCCTGACAACGCTCGACAATTTCAATCCAGGCATCGCGATTATATTCCTCCATAATCGAGGCGATGAGTATGCCATCGGGAAACTGGTCTTTGATTTTCTTGAATTCTTCCAGCCAGATGTTGAATGGCCGATCGCTGATGAGCTCGATGTTTTCCCAACCGATCGGCTCCTTGCCATCAGCCGCGAACAACTTCGCGTAACGCGGGGCGACGTTGACGACTTTCGACGAATCGAGACTGACCGTTTTTGCGATGACCGCGCCCCAGCCTTCGCGAAACGCGCGCGTGATCACGTTGAGATTCGTCCCTGGCGGACCGGAACCGATAACGAATGGGTTGGGCAGCTTTAAGCCGTCAACCGTGGTAGCAAGTGTTGGCATAACGAGTCTCCTCCAGCAAAACCGGTTTGTTTAACAAAAACTGGGGGACGTGGCCAGCGGCAAAGTAAGCGGCGGCCATCTCGATCCGACGCTGGTCAAAATCTTCCCGCCGCCGAACTCGCGGAAATTAATGTAGCCCCGCGCTCGTCCTATTCAATGAACCGGATCGTCAGCGGGTAGCGGTAGAATTTTCCTTCGCTCGCCTGGATGGCGGCGATGATGACGAAGACGGCGTTCAGCACCCAAAGGACGGCGAGGAAAGCGAATCCGATCAGCACGAGCCAAAAAACCACCGCGACGAGATTATAGATGAGCATCGAGATCTGGAAGTTGAGCGCTTCCTTGCCATGCGCATCGATCTCGGGTGAGTCGTGACGTTTCGCCAGCCAGACGATGAGCGGCGGAAGAATGTGACCGGGGAAATGAACAAAGCTGCCGAGCAACGCGCTGGCATGACAAAGCGCGCACCAAGTCCGAACGTTGGTGAGCGCGGGAACGCTGGGCGGCGGCGGTGTTGGGTATGAAGTTTCCATGGTTCTATTAAATGGATGCAGCGCGCTGGCGTTTTGGATTCAAGAAGTTCGACACGCGGCGCAGAGTTGCGTGCAAAACGAAATCTGTCGCCCACGAATCGTGCTAGGCAGGACTATCTCGTTGCGGTCCCGTCCCGGCAGACAAGGATGCAGATAGTCCTTGCGTTGGCCGCCGTTTTGCTACTTCATCCCACCATATCCCCCCCAAGCCTTCGGGCGAGGGGCGCGAGGCCGCCGGAGCAATCCTGCGGCTTCTGCATTTTATGGCCCTGAAGACCAACGTTTACGTCGACGCTTTTAACCTTTATTACGGTTGTCTGCGAAAGACGCCGTATCGCTGGCTGAATTTGGCGGAACTCTGCGCGAAGATCCTGCCTAGGAACGAAATTCACCGCATCCGGTATTCCACGGCCTTGGTTACTCCGCGCCCGTCCGATCCCCAACAAAGAAACCGCCAAGAGATTTACATTCGAGCGCTTCGCACCTTACCAAACTTGAGCGTGCACCTCGGACGCTATCTCGCAAGCAAAGTTCGAATGAGGCGCGCAGACGGCATGGGCACTGTCGAAGTTCTGAAGTCGGAAGAAAAAGGATCCGATGTCAATCTCGCCAGCTACTTGCTCATTGACGCGTACAGGAGTGATTGCGACGTCGCCCTAATTGTCTCGAACGATTCAGATCTGGTTTTTCCCATCGAGCATATCAAACAGCAAGTCGGGAAGGTTATCGGAATTCTCAATCCACGTCCGAGACCAAGTCGGGAATTATTTCCCCTCGCAAACTTCTATCGGCAGATTCGCACAAGCGTCTTAGCCGACAGCCAATTTCCTGAATCGTTGACAGACGCCCAAGGTGAATTTCACAAGCCACTGACTTGGTGAGACTGATCGCCGAGTTCAACGTTGCTCAAATGGAGTGTCTGAATGGCAGCGACGGCACGTTCGCGAATGGGCCGGTGTTAGGATCTCGCCGATAGCGTCTGCAAACCGCAAACGACGCAGCGAACAAATCCTAATTCTTCGTTCCTAAATATCCGATCGTCTTTTCCGCCAGGCGATCGAAAGCCGTCACGCACATCTCGAGGTGCTCTTCTTTTGTATCCTCAATCTTGTTGTGACTGATGCCGTATAAACTCTGCACGAACATCATCACCGTCGGAACGCCGGCGCGCGCAACTTCGGCCGCATCATGCAATGGACCCGAGGGCAATCGATGCGGTTTTGCGCCAGTCTCGCGAATCGCATCATCGGCAAACGCGATCAGCTCCTTATTAAATAAGATCGGCTCGATCTGCCAAAGCCGATCCCAGACAACGCGAACATTTCCTTCCCTGGCAAAACGTTCGCTTGCTTCTTTTGCTTGCTGCAACATTTGCGCAAGCGCTTTGGCGTCGAGGTGACGTTGATCGAGCGTGATGCGGCATTCTTCGGCCACGCTTGTAACGATGCCGGGTTTCGTTAGGCATGAACCAATGGTGCAGACACCGCCGTTGCTGCGCTCGGCAATCCGATAAATTTCCGGACTCATTTTCGCCGCCGCGAGAAAGGCGTCTTTGCGACGATTCATCGGCGTGCTCCCGGAATGCGCGGCCTGACCGTGATAGGTGATGGCGTGCCGCTCGACTCCGAACGTTCCGAGCACCGTGCCTAACGGCAGATCGAGATCGAGCAAGACCGGTCCCTGTTCGATGTGCAACTCAATATATGCCGCGGCGTCTTTCAGTTCCTTGCCGGAATCTTTTACTTTCTCGAAATCGATTCCGTGTTCTTTCAACGCCGCCGGCAACTCGATTCCATCTTTGTCTTTAAGTTCGCGCGCTTCGTTCATGTCGAGATTTCCCGAACAGGCGGAGGAACCGAACAAACTTTTTCCGAAACGCGCGCCTTCTTCGTCCGCCCAATCGACCAGTCGAACCGTGACCGGCGGTTTGCCGCGATATTGCGCAGCGATGCGCCGAAGAATTTCCACGCCGGCCAGCGTATTCAAACAACCATCGAGCCAGCCACCATTCGGCACCGAATCGATATGGCCGCCGATGAGCAGCGCCTTGTCCGATTCACCGCGCAAAGTCGCCCAAAAATTTCCGGCAGCGTCGTTGTGAATTTCGACACCTTGCAGTCCCTCGATTTTCTTGCGTAACCACGTCCGCGCTTTCGCCCAAGCCGGCGTGAACGCCACACGCTGCGCGCCGTTTTCGTCTGCTGTTAACGCACGCAGTTCTTTCAGTTCCTCGACGATTCTTTTCGGATCTAACATAATATGTCAATCCGCGACGAGCGTTGTGAGTTTGAGATCAATCGCTCGACGAAAAAGCGACTAACGCTTCCGCACGGCGCCGTTCTTTTTGCCATTGCGGTGACCGTTGCCATTACGCTTAAGCAAAGCCGGCAAAACAAGTTCTTCATCGTCATGAATGAACTCTTCCGTTTTCTGGCGCGCCTCGTCATCGGTGAATTGTTGAGGCGGCGATTTCATGAAATAACTCGATGGGCCGACAAGCGCACCGGACATTCCACGCTTCAGCGCCAGCTTCGCACAGCGGATGGCGTCGATGACGACTCCCGCGGAGTTCGGCGAATCCCAAACTTCCAATTTCAATTCGCAATTAATCGGAACGTTTCCAAACGTCGTTCCCTCCATGCGGATGTAACACCACTTGCGATCGGCCAGCCACGGCACGTAATCGCTCGGGCCCACGTGAACGTTTTCCGCGAGCATGGTGTGGCCAAGCTGACTCGTGACCGCTTGCGTCTTGGAAATCTTTTTCGATTCCAGCCGTTCGCGCTCGAGCATGTTCATGAAGTCGGTGTTGCCACCAAAATTCAGCTGATAAGTGCGATCGAGGCGCACGCCGCGATCACGAAAGAGATTCGTTAGAACACGATGCGCGATCGTAGCGCCGACCTGCGATTTAATATCGTCGCCGATGATGGGAAGACCGCGTTCTTCGAAACGTTTTTGCCAGTAGCGTTGCGATGCGATGAAAACCGGCACGCAATTAACAAAAGCGCAGCCAGCATCGAGGATCTGCTCGACATACCATTTTGTCGCCATCTCCGACCCGACGGGTAAATAGGAGACGACCACGTCGGTCCGCGTCTTCTTCAAAATGCCGATGATGTCATCGGTCGAACCGGGGGATTTTTTCACGATGCGTTTTACGTATTTGCCCAGGCCGTCGTGCGTCATGCCGCGGTGGACTTTGACGCCGAGTTTTGGCACTTCGGCGAAACGAATCGTGTTGTTTGGCTCGGCAAAAATCGCTTCGCTCAAGTCGCGACCGACTTTGTTTGCTCCGATGTCAAAGGCCGCGGAAAACTCGATGTCGCGCACATGATAGCCGCCGAGGTCGACGTGCATGAGACCGGGCACGAGGTCTTTCGGGTCGGCATCACGGTAAAACTCGATGCCTTGCACGAGCGACGAAGCGCAATTGCCTACGCCGATGATTCCAACTCGAATTTTATCCTTCATCGTCCTTTTAACCCTCTTCCAGCGCGGTGCGGGGGATTAAGCTTGTTCGCGCCGATGTTCACCCATTGTGGGGGAATAACAAGCCTCCATTTAAAGAAGCTACCGCGCCGAAGAGGGTGCGAAAGCCTTTTTCCGGGTCCATTTCAAGCCGAAAAATCGCGAATTTTCCGCCTCCGGCAGGCTCAATTCTAGCTGCTATAACGTCCCTGTTCTTCCCCAAATCGAAATCTTTGAACAAAACCCAACCAAGGGCTGTCAGTATTCCGATATTTAACCTTGTTAAGTAACCTAAAAGTGCTAAAACTGCGAAGTAATAAGGCTTCGAGAACCCCAACAACTGGACACTCTTGGATGAAGTCTCCCCTGCTCCTGCATGAAAAGTTATATGGCTGCTGAAGATAGCGATACTGGAATTAAAATTTATCTGCGCGAGATCGGGCAGATCCCGCTGCTCACCCCTGAGCAGGAGATCGAGCTCGCCGCCAAGATTAAGAAGGGCGACAAAGAAGCGCGTGCCTTGATGATCCGCTCTAACCTGCGTCTGGTCGTCAAGATTGCGCACGACTACGCCAATCTGGGCCTGCCTCTGCTCGACCTGATTTCCGAAGGAAACATCGGGCTGATGAAGGCCGTCGAACGGTTCGACCCGGCAAAAGGTGGCAAGTTGAGCACCTACGCCGCGTGGTGGATTAAACAGTCGATCAAACGCGCTCTGGCTAACCAGAGCAAGACGATCCGTCTGCCTGTCCATCTGGTCGATAAAATCTCGAAAATGCGTCGCGTCTCGCTCCAAATGAGCGAGGAGCTCGGCCGCGAACCTACCGATGACGAATTGGGCGAGGAGATCGGCATCGCGAGCGGAAAAGTTTCGCAGCTGAAGACGGTGTCGATTCGCCCGGCTTCGCTCGATGCGCCGATCAGTGATGACGATTCGACCGAATTTGGCGAAATCGTGGGCGACGAAGATGCTCAAACGCCGTTTGAGTTGTTGCGCGACAAAAATTTGCGCAACGAAGTCGGCGGGTTGCTTGATGTCCTCGACGATCGCGAACGCAAGATCATCTTCTCGCGTTTCGGTCTTGATGGCGGAAAACCGAAGACGCTCGAAGAGGTCGGGAAAAAATTTGGCGTGACGCGCGAACGCATTCGTCAGTTGCAGAATATTGCACTGTCGAAATTGCGCCGCGCGCTCAGCAAAAAAGAACGCCCGGTCGACGTCGAGCTGCCGGTGGAAGCTTAAAAATTTATCTGGTTTGTTTACAAACGCGCGGAAGGAAACTTCCGCGCGTTTTGTTTTTAGTCGGAAATATTCGCCCCGACTCAAGCGGAGCCACGCGCGAATGTTCTCTGTTCATTTCGCCCTCCTGAGCTGAACGCTGTCTATCACTTCACCTCTGGCGCGGGCATCGCTAATGATCACAAGATTATCATTTTTGCGGGTGAAACGCGCGTGACGCAAAAACTCTTCGGCACGCATGATGGTTGTGTCCGGATCGCCTGCAAAATCGAGACGAACCGGAAATGTACCCCAACTCAAAACCAGTTGACGTTTCACCACCTCACTTGGAGTAAACGCGAAAATTGGCGCTCGTTCAGGCCTCATGTTTGAGACATTGCGCGGTCGCGTTCCGTGCTGCGTAAAAACGATGAGTTTCGCATTAGATAGTGAGTTCGCCAGGACCACAGCCGACGCGACGGTCTTTTGGCGCGCATCTTCCAGAATCGCATCCTTCGCGAAACCGGCGCCTCCGCTTCGCTCGATTCGGCGCGCGACACGATCGAAAATTTTCACACACTCGACCGGATAACGTCCAACCGTCGTCTCTCCGCTTAACATGATGGCATCAGCCTGTTCGAAAACGGCGTTGGCGATGTCGGTAATTTCAGCACGTGTCGGGACCGGATTTTCGATCATGGATTCGAGCATGTGAGTCGCGACGATGACCGGCTTGCCCAGACGAAGGCAAGATTTCACGATCCGCCGCTGAACGATCGGCAACTCCTCCATCGGGATTTCAATTCCCAAATCGCCGCGCGCAATCATAATCGCATCCGCGGCTCCAATCATCGCGTCGATCTGCTTCACCGCGGATTGTTCCTCGATTTTTGCGATGATCTGCGCCTGGCTTTTCTCCTTTCGCAAAACCCGACGCAATTCTTCAATGTCGTCTTTCTTCCGCGCGAAACTCAGCGCGACAAAATCCGCTTTCAGATCAACTGCCAGAGCAACGTCGCGTAAATCTTTTTCCGTCAGCGCCGGTAACTTTACGTGCACACCAGGCAGGTTGATGTGGCGATGCGAACCAAGCGTTCCGCCAATCACAACTTTGCAGCGAATCCGATTGCGGCCTTTATGAATCACGACGAGCTGGATCACCCCGCTATCGACCAGAACCGTGTCACCGACACTGACGTCATTGATCAATCCGTCGTAGTTTACGTCGACCGAATATTCTTCCTTCGGCTCCGCACTTCGCACTCTGAGCTCAAGAATATTCCCGGGCTTCAACTCAATGTCGTTGCTGACAGCGCCCGTTCGGATAGCCGGTCCTTGCGTGTCGACTAAAACGGCAAGAGGCCGTTTCAGCTCCTGTTCAAGATCTCGAATCCGTCTAACGACTTCGCGCACCCAACCATGCTCGGCGTGACTCATGTTAAAGCGGAAAACATCCGCGCCCGCCGCAATCATCTCGCGCAGCACTTCCGTTTTTTCCGTGGCTGGCCCGAGAGTACAAATGATTTTTGTTCGGCGCATTGTCAGCAGAATTGAACCTCACATGACAAAAGCAAGAAGCACTTTCGTTTCGTGGAACGAGACTTTTTCCGGACGAAATTGCTTCCTGCTTCGTTTTCGCGAGATTCGGGATTCTGTTTCAAGCGATGCATGCGCAATTGCCTTTCGTGCTTTCCTGTCCGCGTTGCCGGGGACAATTGCTTTTCGCTGACGAAGAATTTTACTGCGCAAAATGCAGCGACTCATTTTCCGTGCGTCACGGTGCGGCCATTTTTCTGCTGGAACCGGTAGAGACCGTCCCTTCGGAACATGTCAGTAATCCGCTCGGCCAAGAATACGAAAATATTTTGCGCGAAGGAAAAGACTTCGTTCTCAACATCGGCGCCGGCGCGACTAAAATACGTCATCCCAATTGTCTGGAGTTCGAGCACAAAATCTTTCGGCACACGGATGTTGTGGGCGATGCGCACTCTCTGCCGTTTCGCGATAACATTTTTGATCGCGTTTTTGCCTTCAACGTCTTCGAACATCTGCGCGATCCAAAAGCAGCGGCGCGCGAAATTTATCGCGTGCTGAAGCCGGGCGGATCAGTTGCGATTCACACCGCTTTTCTGCAGGCGCTCCACGAGGAGCCGGCGCATTTCTATAACGCAACGGAATATGGAGTGCGCGAGTGGTTCGATTCGTTCGAGATCGACCGGTGCAACGTTAGTGGCAATTTTTCGCCGGGCTACATGATCGCCTACCTCATGGCGAACGTTCTCGAGTCCCTCCGTGCTGCTGGCGTTTCCATCGCGGAGCAAACGGTTCTAAGTGAGACGACTCTTGGTGATTGGGCCAACTTCTGGGGACGAAACGACAATCCGCCCGCAGGATTTCATGTCCTTCAGAATTTGCCGCAGCCGTTTCAAAAAAGGATTGCCGCCGGCTTTGAGCTGCTCGCTCGAAAACCGATCGCATGATTGCAGACTGAACTACAACTGGAACACACGTGATCGAGCCGAAGCACTCAAAGAAATTCTTCTTTCGCCTCGACCCGCGCCCTGTTTGGAGTAGAAGAGCGCGCACGCTGCGCATCTCGGGTTGGTGTATCACAAAAGACGGAACAGCGTTGACGGCAATCCGCGCTCGCGTTCCGGAAATTTTCGAAGCGACGTTGGATCGCGAACGTCCCGAAATCATCAAATACTTCACCGGCCCGCAGGCTTCAATGCCGTGCGGATTCGTTCTCGATCTAAAAGTTCCTCAACGTCGAGCACGACTGGCTTTCGACGCCGCGGACACGAACGGCAAATGGCAGCAGATTTTTTTCACGACGATTCGCGGTTCGATCATTACCGGCATCGATGACAACTCACGCTGGCAAGAACTCAACGCACCGATGCGTTATGATTTTTCCTTCGAACGTCCAGCTCTTTGGAATGAGCCCGTGCGCATGCTTTACGTTGTTGGTTGGTGTGTGGACCGAACTGGTGCGGCGATCCAAGGCATCCGCGTGCGTATCGGTTCGCGCGCAATTCCTGCAAACTACGGCCTCGAGCGAATCGATATTGCGGAGCGCCACCCAAATCTTCCTAATGCAAAAAACAGCGGTTTCGCCGTCGCCATTCCAGTTCCCAGGAAATCTTCCAATCTAAAGTTCGAGCTCCAAGGCGAAGATGGCGAATGGCGACCGTTTTTTAGCCGAATAATTCCTGTTCGCTCGCAAACAGCGACGCCGGATCAATTGTTCGCACCGCCTGCCGTGGAATTTTTTATTCCATACACCACGGAGAAATCGCGTTTCCAATTCTGGCTGGATCGACCGAGCGATTGGTCGAAAAAAATTCGTTACCTGCGTGTTTCGGGATGGTGCCTAACGACTTCGGAAGAACCCATCACGCAATTGCGTGGTCGAATTCGTGGAAAAATTTTCCCGGCGCAATATGGAATCCGTCGGCCGGACGTTGCGAAAGCTCTTAACAATCAACCGGGCGCGCTTTGCAGCGGCTTTTCGCTCAATGCAGTCGTCCCGCGCGGGCCAGGAACATTTGTCCTCGAAGCTCGTCACGCGAAGAGCGAGTGGGAAGAATTTTTCCAATCTAAAATTAACGGTCCCATATTTCGCGAGGCAACCGACATCGAAGGGGAACAATTCGGCGATTATGCGACCTGGATCAAAAAATACGATCGAGTGACTCAGCGTGATCGCCGACAGATTCAGCGGCATATCGCGCGCTTCAAAAAGCGGCCCGTGATTTCCGTGCTGCTTCCGACTTACAATTCGAATTTGCAGTGGTTGCGACGCGCAATCGAATCGGTTCGCAAACAAATCTATCCGCATTGGGAAGTATGCATTGCCGACGACGCATCGACCGATGGAGCCGTGTGGCCGATGCTGCAAAAGTTCACGCGAGATAAACGTATCAAAATAATGCGTCGCTCGGAGAATCGGGGAATCGCCGCCGCTTCGAACGACGCGTTGCGTCTTGCTACCGGTGATTACATCGCGCTACTCGATCACGACGATGAGCTGACCGCGACCGCGTTGTATTACGTCGCACTAGAACTCGATCACGATCCGCAACTCCAGTTTCTCTACAGCGACGAGGATAAACTCGATCGATTCGGACGGCGTTACGATCCGCATTTCAAACCAGATTGGAGTCCCGACCTTTTCCTGTCGCAAAACTACGTCTCGCACCTGAGCGTTTATCGCTCGGATTTAATTCGAAAAGTTGGCGGATTTCGCGAGGGCTTTGAAGGCGCACAGGATTACGACCTGGCGCTTCAGTGCGTCGAGCAGATCGACTCTTCGCAAATCCGGCACATTCCTCGCATTTTGTATCATTGGCGCGCCGACGATTCTAGTACCGCTTCCTCGCCCGACGCGAAACCACAAGCACGACACTCCGCACTTCGCGCCGTGCAGGAACATCTTGAGCGGCAGAACATCGCAGCAACGGCCGAACCGCATCGTGCCATTTACCAAAAAGTGAAATATAGACTGCCCGCGGAGTTGCCCCTTGTTTCGATCATCATTCCAACCCGCGATCGCGTCGGACTTCTTCGAACGTGTGTTCAAAGTATTCTCGAGAAGACCGAGTATCCGAACTACGAAATCATTGTTATCGACAATGAAAGTGTCGAAACCGAAACCAGAGAATATTTTGACTCGTTAGGTCAAAACGAGCGCGTGAAGGTTTACTCTCTCGCGGGATCGTTTAACTACAGCCATCTAAATAATCGCGGCGTCGAACTCGCGCGCGGTCCGCTTGTTGTCTTACTGAACAACGACATCGAGGTAATTGATGGTTCCTGGCTGGGCGAAATGGTTGGCCAGGCTTTTCGACCGAAAGTCGGCGCTGTCGGCGCTCTACTTCGCTATCCCGACGGAACGATTCAACACGGAGGAGTCATTTTAGGAGCAGGCGGCATCGCCGGGCACGCACACTCTGGAGTTCGATCGGAAGATGGCTATTTCTCCCGTCCGCATCTTACCCAGAATTTTTCCGCCGTGACTGCGGCATGCATGCTCATTAAAAGAAGTGCCTATTTGAAAATCGGCGGCTTTGATGAAGTGAATTTGCCGGTCGCTTTTAACGACGTCGATTTTTGTTTGCGAATGCGGCAAGCGGGTTTCGATATCGTTTGGACGCCGCATGCTGAACTTTATCATCATGAATCCGCCAGCCGCGGATTTGAAGATACCCTGGCCAAGCAGACGCGTTTTCTAGCTGAAACTGAATACATGCGTTCGAAGTGGGGCTCAGTTCTGGGGGCTGATCCATTTTACAATCCAAATCTCTCACTCGGAGAAAGGCTTTTTATGCCGGCCTTTCCGCCACGGCTAAGCAAGCCCTGGCTCGGGATCTGATTTGATCGCTCCTGCGCGCGAGCGATTCTTCCCGATGCATCCGCAGCCTCGCGATTCAACGGAACGTTACACGTTTCGATTCGACGCGCCCATCGAACCTCGCGTCTTTGGGGATCGATACGATTTGAGCGGATGGCTACTGCATTCCGATGGCGAGCCGATTACCGGAATCCGCGCCGTCCTCAGACGACCGTTGCGCCGCCGGCAGATTTTTCCGGCGCGTCGCAAGCGCAGCCGACCTGATATTGCTGCGGCATTCCCCCATCTGCCTGACGCAAAAAATAGCGGCTTTCTTCTCGAACTCCAGCTAGGTCTCGGCCGCAACCATCTAACTCTGCAAGTCCGCGATGAGCAGCGCGCATGGCACACATTTCACACCGCAGTTATTTCCGCCTACCCGCTTCGTCTTTTCCATAAGCTTGGTTTCCATCATCTGCGCCGGTTTCTGATTTCTTTTCTCCAACGCCGTTACGGTGGAATTCCCAAGCTATATGCAGCCCAAAGTCGTCATCCTTCCCTCGCGCCGCAGCCACTAGAAAAACAACGGGTAGATCTCTTCGCTACCACGAAGTCGAACCTCTTCATCCTGGAGATCGGTGAATTGATTGCCGCCGGCTTCCGTGAACTCGGATGCGACGCGCGCCTCCTACTTGATCAACTCCCGACAAAGAATTTGTCGAGAGACAGCGTTCAGATCGTGGTAACACCACACGAATACTATAACTTGTTTCTGAGCGATAAAGTGTCAGCCGAAGAAGCTACCGAACTAACAAAACAGGTCGTGCTCTACTGCACGGAGCAACCCGACACCGGCTGGTTTTATAACAACCTTCCCTGGGCCAAGAAAGCAAAGGCAGTAGCTGATATTAATCCACTGGGAGTCGCAGCTTATAAAGATCGCGGAATAGAGAGTTATTACTTCCCGCTGGGCTATCACGACAACCTGGCGGCGCCTGATTTAACACCGTACGGGGATCGCCCGGTCGATATTGCCTTTCTGGGTTCGCTTACACCGAGACGAGATCAGTTCTTTGCTCAACACGCTCCTTTCTTCGCCGAGCACCGATGCCACCTGCGCTTCGTTCCTCTCGGTTTTGCAAAGACGAAAGTAACAAGAAGCTACCTCAGTCCGGCCCGTCGCAATGAGTTGCTTAGCCAAAGCAGACTGTTGCTCAACGTTCATTACTCTGAAAGAAGATATTTCGAATGGCACCGAGCGCTAGTCGGACTCGCCAACGGTTGCTGTGTTATTAGCGAATCTTCCGAGGGATACGGAAATCTCATTCCCGGCAAGCATTTCGTGATGGCCGATCGCGATGATCTGATCGCTTGTTGTGATTACTATCTGGCTCATCCGAAGGAAGCAGAGGCCATCGCCCAAGCAGGATTGAGTTTCATCAAGACCGACTCGCGACAATCCCAGTCCTGTCAGTGTTTTCTGCAAATGCTGACACAGGACAAGCAGGGCACTCCCTCGACCGTCGATGTTCGTCACGAACCGCTGCCGCACGCCCTCAGGCGTTTCCTGAGAAAACGGCGATTGTTGCAACTTCGAACTGCTATCACCCGGGATCTTCGTGATTTAACGAGCCGATCCAGCAAATTAACTATCGTGCCTAACCAGTCGGCATCGTTTTCGAGAGACTTACTGATTCAGAAACGTGAGGCTTACAGTAAACGCCTGGCTGAACAGGAAACCGACCGGAACCAAGGTAAGCAACCATGGGCATATCACGATAACGAACCTTATCGCAGTTCCACTGAGCCGACACTTGCGGTAGTCGTCACTCTCTTTAATTACGCCCATTTCATTCGCGAATGTCTAGAGAGTGTTACGAAGGCTGCTGCATTCCTTTCAGCGCCAGTCGAGTTCGTAATCGTAAACGATGCGTCGACCGATTCTTCCCTGGCCGAAGTTTTGGCCTACCAGCAGGCGAGCAAGCTTGCTATAAGAATCGTCGACAAGCGCTACAATACCGGCCTTGCTGATGCTCGAAATGTCGGCGTAGATATCGCACGCGCCCCTTACATCTTCATGATGGACGCCGATAATCTCGTCTTTCCGGACGCACTCAGTCAGTTACTTGCAGTCATTTCCGCCGGCGGTCATGCCGCTGCCTATAGCATGCTGTGCCGATTTCAAGGAACGGTAGCCAACCGTGTAGGACTATTATCTTATTACGATTGGGATCCACAGATTCTCGTGCAACAACCTTACATCGATGCCATGGCGATGTTTCGTCGCGATGCGCTTCTAGGAACCGGCAGTTATGACAAAACGCTGAACCAGATCGGGTGGTTCGGATGGGAAGACTACGACATGTGGCTTCGGTTCGCGCAACAGAATCTTAAAGTTGCGTTCGTTCCAAATATCCTCTGCCTCTATCGTTATCACGAAACCTCAATGATCAACGTCACGAATGTTTTTGAACCCGAACTGGTCGAGTGCTTCCTGAAGCGTTACGGCGATCTAGTCGATCAGTTTGAACCTCGCGAGATGCTCTTCGGCGTATTGCGAGAGAAGATTCCCGGTTTGTCGGCCGTTCTTGCCTAGGTCTCACCGGAAAACCAGCGCGGCGGGAAAGCAAGCCCAAACCCCGGCTCGGCGAGCGAAAGATTTGGACTGTAGAACGGGTCGTTCTGTAACTGGTCATCCCATCGTTCGTGCATATAGGCCGTATCACGTGATAATTGTTCCTCGGCCGTAGGATCGCGTGCAATTGCCGGTTCATGCACCACAAGATTGGCATAAGGTGTCCAGATGACCTGTAAATCTTCTTCCAGCACGCGCAGGCACAAATCCACATCCTGGTAATTATTCGTTAGGTTCTCCACATCGAAGCCACCGAGTTTCTCGAAAACGCCTGATCGCATGGCCATGCACGAACCCGCAACCGCACTGGAATTGCGCTGCAGGTAGGTCCGATTGAAGAAACCGGCGTGACCGCACTGCGCGCCTTGAAACGGGATGCCCGCAACTCCACCAATACCGAGAACAAATCCAGAGTGCTGCAACGTGCCATCCGGGTACCAAAGGCGCGCGCCGACGGCTCCAACAGATGGCCGGGCCGCCTGACTTACCATTTCCCGCAGCCAATCAGGCTCAATGACTTCGAGCGTAGCGTCGAGAAACACCAACACGTCCGCGTTCGCCGATGCGGCTCCGAGGTTTCTGAGTTTGCGCGAGTTGCTGGAAGAATCCGCTGTGACAACGGAGACACCAGAATCGGAGAAATCCTCGTCGGCGACCATCGCCGCAATAATTGCGTAAGAGGTATAATTCGTTAGGCTTCGAATGTTCTCGATGCATTCGCGGAGATGGGTCGCCGATTTTTCTACTGCGATGACAATCGCCGCGCGCGGCGCGGGATCGGGCAAATCATAGATCACGCGATGTGATTCGATATTTTCCGGACAGGCTTCGGCTCGCCCCGCGATTCCGACACGTTGCAGGTGACTTGCGATCGCACGACGAGCTGCGTCCTTCGCATACGGCTTGGCATCGCGTTTCTCGGCCAGACTCCCGGACACCATGCGCCAATGATAAAGGATGCGGGGAATGTGTCGAATTTGGTCCGGGTCCAGTTTCTCGATACAACGGAAGGCCAGATCGTAATCCTGCGATCCTTCGAATCCTTCGCGAAAGCCACCAATTGTGCGCAGCAGGTCCGTCCGATAAACACCAAGATGGCCGACATAATTTTGGCCGAGGAAAAGTTCAGGATTCCAATCCATTTTGAAAAATGGGTTGGATCGTTTTCCACTAAGATCGATTTTATCTTCGTCGGAATAGATGAGGCCAACATCAGGATGGTCGTCGATCTCAATGACAACTTTGGCCAGCGCATGCTCGGCGAGCATGTCGTCTTGATCGAGCAGCGCACACCATTCACCGGTTGCCAGCGCCAGCGCAGAATTCGAACACGCCGCCATGTGGCCATTCTTTTCTCGAAATGTTACCCGGATCCGCGCGTCGTCCGCGGCGGCCTTCTTAAGGAATGGTCGCACACGCGCGTCGGTCGAAGCATCATCAGCGATGCAAAGTTCCCAGTGACCGTAAATCTGTTGCTTGACCGAGCCGATCGCAGCTTTGAGCAGCGGCAGGTCCGGATTATAAACCGGCAGCAAAATAGAAACGAGCGGCTGCCTGCCTAACGAGTCCAGCTGTCGACGCAACGCCATTCGGTCCGCCGGCCCGAGCGTTTCATAGAGTTCCACCCATTCGGAGTAATCTCCCGGTGTCCCTTTGACGCGAGCGCGTGCGATTGTTTTTTCGATGACATCTGCAAAGCGCCGGCCAAAAACATCCAGTTGAAAATGCTCAGCAAAGGTTTGCTTCGCCGCAGCGCCGAGAGTGCGAACCAAATCGCGATCCGCAATGCAACGCGCGATCGCAATGGCGAGTGCGCGCGAATCTTCCGGAGGTACGAGCAACGCATTCCTGCTGTCCTGCAGCCATTCACGAACTCCGCCTACCTCCGTGCAAATGATTGCTTTGCTCATACTCATGGCCTCAAGCAAAACGATCGGCATCGTTTCATCGCGTGACGCGCAGATTAAAACATCAGCGCTGCTGAGCAGATCCAGAGCGCGTTGATGCGGCAGCGGCCCGAGAAGCTGCACATTCGGAATTGATTCGCTTTTGGCTGCGAGCTGATCGCGAAATGGTTTCTCTAATGTGCGTCCCGCCATTTGGAATAAGGCGCGCCAACGCAGGTCGGCATGAACATCATAAATCGCATCGAGCAAAACATCCTGACCCTTGCGCCGCTCATAAGTCGCAATCGTGACAAACGTAAACGGATGGCCGGGCGCCGGCGGCTTACCGCTTACGTTTGGATATCCGTGCGGCACGACGTGAATAGGCCGTTCGGTAAACGGGCGATAAAGATCGGCCGCGGCTTGAGTCGGCGTGACCAAAGCGTCCCCGCCTGCGAGCGCAGCGCGTAGCTCAGGAATTTGCTCGATCATCTGCTGCGCAACGAGCGTTTCATGCAAATACCAAAGCACCGGCGAGTGCTCCTGTTGCGCTGCTTGCACCGCGGGAAAAGCCGCGATGGTATTGGCGATCAGGAGATCGAACTGCAAAATCATTGAACGCAGGAAAGCGTGATTTGGATCGGCCAGCAGATGGGGCTCGAACAAAAGCTCGACATCATTGCTCCGAAACATTTCCGCGGCGGGACCATCTTCCGGCGCAACGACGACCGGCTCCCAACCGTAGGCTTTCAACCACCCCACGAGATGCGCGAGCAGGATCGGCGCGCCGCTCAATGTCATTTCATGCGACACGACGAGAAGACGACGCTTCACCAATTGAGCTGGTCCTTCGCTGCTCTCGAATTTTTCCGCCTGGGCATGATGGCAACGAAGTTGCCGCTGAATGCTGCCGGAGCAAGCGCGCACTGACTTTTCGCCGCATGACGTTATGATGGATCGGGCTATGCGACCGGAGCCAGGTTTGCCAAATTTACCGTCAAAACATTTTCATCCTCGCGTTTATGGAGTCGGAGCTTGGACGGCGAATTTATTTTTTGCCTACGATCTTATCGCTTCACTGCGCCCCGCGACCTTTGTGGAATTGGGCGCGGATCAGGGAGAAAGTTATTTTGCGTTCTGTCAGTCGGTTGCTGAAAACAATACCGGCACTCGGTGTTTTGCCGTCGATACCTGGCGCGGCGACGAGCATGCAGGCCAATACGACGAGATGACTTTTTCGCAGGTGGCAACGCACAACCATGCCCATTACGAAAAATTTTCTACCTTGGTGCGTACTACTTTCGATGCAGCATTGGAAAAATTCACCGATGCCAGCATCGATTTGCTTCATCTCGACGGATTGCATTCGGAAGAAGCGGTTCGGCACGACGTAGAAAATTGGTTTCCAAAACTTCGACTCGGAGGTCTTCTACTTATGCACGACATCGCCGTGCGCAATCGGGGCTTCGGTGTCTGGAAAGTGTGGGCGGATCTGAGCAAGCGCGGCCGCTCATGGACATTTCCCGAGGGCCCCGGTCTCGGAGTCTGGCAAAATGCGCCTAACGAGTCGTTGCCTCCATTGCTCGAAATTTTATTTTCAGGGCCGGAAGCTGACCGACAGACATTGCTCGATTATTACCGCACCTGCGCTGGCCAGCTGCAGCAACAGATTGTGCGCGAATGGCAGGATGGAACCGTGCGCGATCTGCCTTTCCTGCAACAGACGGTGATTCAGGTTTTTTATACGAACGACGGCGTGCATCGGGAAGAAGATTCGACCAACGCGCGCATCGGACACGACGGTTGGAAGGAAATTTCAATTTCGCTGCCCGCGGGCGCGCATGCGAATCCACTTCGAGTCGATTTTGTCAGTCCGCTCACGATTCTCGAGATTTCATCGATGCAGCTCCGAAGTGGTGACGACGTTCTCTTTCAAGCGGACGGCGTCGCAGGTTTCGATAAAATTGCGCTTGCCGGAGATGTTGCGCGCATATCGCATCCTGCCTTTCTGCGATTGAAAATCACTGGCCTCGATCCGCAACTGCGTCTGCCGGCCGTTATCCCAAAATCGGAGAACGGGCGTTTGATTTTGAAGATGCGCCTGCGCGTTCTCGCTCAGAATTCCGCCTGAGTCGTCATGGCGCGTTGATGCCGCTCAATATTTCTTCTTAGCGTAGGATCACGCAGCGAAACTGGATCGACAATTCCCACGTGCTCCGCCGTGGCCGACCAGACCTGCAGGTCCAACCTTGTACGTTCCTCGAGCAAACGGTAAACTTCCGGCGTCAATTCCTCGTCGAGAGACTTGCCTCCCGTAGCGGAACCGGAAGTTGTTTCGTTTATAAAATCGAGAGAAAATGGCCGCTGCAGCCATTCTTCGATGTTCGTTTGCAGACTCGGATTTTCGACAACATCACAAAAGGCAAAGCCTTTAAGTTTCTCGAGCGCGAGTCGAACCAGAATCTTATCGTGACGCGCGTCGATAAAATCATTATCGGGAATGAGCGGATGCGGCCAAAGCAACATGCGCACGTAAACATTATCGGTCGGGCTGGCAATTTCCGGGCTGGTCAGAAATTCATTGAGCGGACCTCTGTTCCGCTTCACGCATTCAGCCCAATCTCCCCAAACGCGCAGCTGATTTTCCGTCTGGCTTCGCCAGTAGAGCCAGAATGAAAGGAGTCGGGAGACCGGTTCTCGAAAGACGGTGAAATACTGCGCGACCGGATACGCTTTCCGCAGCGTGGAAAGGGAAATATGTCCCGACACGAAATCTCCGTTCTTAGGAAGACTTTCCCATTCGAGATAGATCGACCGTCGCAGTTTCGGATCAATCGTATCGAACGCGTCAAAATCGCCGAAGAAAACGCGGTCGAAACCGGAAACGAAACGATGCGGCATTAACGAAGTAGACAAAGCTGCCGTCAAGGCCGTGCCCGCTGTCTTTGGCACATGCATGAAAACCAACCGCTCACCTGCGACGTAACGGTTGAGCTTTAACGGGGCCGCACGGCGAAGCCCGACGCGCTGCAGAAAGTTTCCGAGTTTGGTGGACACAGCCTTCAATCACTCTTGCTCGTCGCCGGCAATTTTGTCGACACAGGAGAATTGACGAACAGTTTGCTCTCGCCACAAAAAAACGCGGCACGCCTGCAAAGACGTGCCGCGCTGAAGAGATAGTTTTTCGATTATTTCTTTTTCCGCGCTTGCTCAATCATTGCGAGATGTTCTTTGAGCGTGGGCAGTGTTTTCGCCGCAAAGGCTTTGATTTCTTTGTCGTCACCGGAACTCGCTTCTTTTTCAAAAAGTTTAATGTCCTTTTTGTGATCGGCTTCAGCAGTTGCCAAATACCGCGCGTCGAAATCGGCCCCGGAGAATTGGCGCGCCTTCGCCATGCTTACTCCCAGCCCTTTACTCTTCGCGAGCGCCATCAATTCCTTGTTCGCCTTGGAATGATCGGCCACCATTCGCGCGCCAATTTTTTTCACTTGAGCGCTCTGCCCGCGGCTCTCAGCGACTTTTCCATCCTCTACCTCCTGCGATCCACCGCCAGAAGCCTCCGCTACGAAACTTTTATCCTTGTCGCTTGTCTTCGATGAACTGGAAGAAGACGTCGAGGACGAATTGGAAGAACGCAGATGCGGATTATCGGCAATGTTAGTGTCCGACCGCTGATTTTCCGATTGCGCGTTAACGGTTCCGGCTAAAGAAATGACGGCACCACCGAGAATCACTGCGAGTTTCAAAATTGATATCGATTTTCGTTTCATAAGAGTTTTTACGTTAAGCTTTTGTATCTTCATTAACAGTATTTAAAATTCGCATGGCCCGGCGCAAATGGACGTGAGAAATCTCACGGTTCGAACGCATTCGCGCTTTGGCCGGTCGGATCACAGCGGTTCCTTTTTGTAGGAACTCTCCACGCGCTCGGCCACATCCTTGTAACCGTAGTCCGCCTCGTAAATTTGTTTCATGCACGCGATCGATTTCGCCGTATCTCCCATCTGCGCATAGACCAGCCCGAGATTGTAGACGATCTCCTTTTTTATCGCGTCCATTCCCAGGATTTCCTTCGCGGCTTCTTCGAATTGTTTCGCCGCCAAATCGAGCATTCCCAGTTCGCGGTAGGCACGACCTAGCAAATTCATCGCCTTCAGACGCGCGTTCGGATTCTGTCGCGCGCGCTGCAATTGCGGCAAGGCCTCGCGGAATTGTCCCGCGTTCAAAAGATGTTCGCCAAATTCGAAGCGAAGTTGCAAGTCGGTCGGATTACGATCCACGCGTTTGCGCGCGTCCTCGATCGAAATCTCCGCGCGCTTTTTCCTGGCTTCCTGCAAAGCGGCTTCTTTTTCCGCGTAATGTTCGTCGCCCGACGTATGCGCATTCAGAAACGCCTCGTGCGCCGCGATTTCGCTATCCAATCGCTTCGTGCTTAAATCCGAAACTTTGCGCACAAGACCCGCGTCACTCTGATTCGTCAGCTGCGCCGCGTATTCAAACCAGGCGATTGCGTTCTCAAAATCTTCCCTCTGCTCGTAGAGCGTACCCAACTTCCGCGCATGCTCGACACTCTTTGGCTCGGCCTGATGGCGCGCGTAGGTTTCGGTGAGCTGTTGATCGAGCGACTCACCGCTCAGCGCCATTCGGCTTTGCTGTTCGAGTGAGACCGCTAGCTCTTTGTCTTTAATTAAGTCACGATAACTTTCCGCCTGCGTCCAACCACCACTGCTCATGGAAGCGCGCGCCGATGCGTCCTTCCCCAGCCGCACGGCTTCGGCATCGAGCGGATCGGCTTCCGCGATCCGGTTATAAATCTCCACCTCTTGTTCGCTTTGACCGAGATCGTGATGCAAACGCCCCAGTTCGTGCAAAATTTTTACGTCGCGCGGATTTTCTTCCAACAAAGTGCGCAACGCGAAAACGCCGACCTCCGGCCAGCCCGCTGCCACCGCCGCCTCTTTCAAAACGAGATTCGCCTGCCGGTGATATGGCTCTTCTTCTAAAACTTTCTCGCTCATCTCCACCGCGCGCTTGGGATCTTTCTTGATCTCACGCTGCGCTTTCATCACCGCGATGGGCGCGCTCGAAATATTGAAAAAACCTTTCTTCGTCGCCTTGTTCTTTGTCACTTCCGTGCGACGCAGCAATTGGCGGCCGGTCAGAAATTCCGGCTCGTATTTTAGAATCCCCTGCAACAACGAAATGGCGTAGCCGAAATTGCGCAGCTCGATCGCCGCCACCGCTTTGAGCCAATGGCTGCGCTGCGTTTCGCTGAGATCCTTTTCTGTTTTAACGGGCATCGTCGACTGCGTTTCGTGACAGCCACTATAATTCTCCTTCGATGAACGTCAGCGAAAAATGCCGCGCGCGACAAGGAAGCTTTCGCCGCAATCACGGCGTCACACTGCTGTCATCCTGAGCGCACGCGAAGGACCTCGCGGAATTATTTTTGTTACCGTTACCGGCATGCGCCGCCACCCAGACATCGTGAGGTCCCTCGCTTGCGCTCGGGATGACAGCGCCATAATCGGTGCGTCAGGGAGCAATCGCCCCGATCTATAAAAGATCCATCTGCGGCTTCTCGCTCGTTGGCATCGATTTCTTTGCCCGACGCGATTTTGTTTTCGCCGGCGCCTCCGTGGTGCCATTCGGTTTTTCGAGATGACTCAGAATATCTTTCGCGCGTTCCAAAATCTCTTTCGGCAAACCGGCCAGCCGCGCCACTTGAATCCCATAACTTTTGTCCGCGCCTCCGGGAATGATTTTTCGCAAAAAAATAATCTGCTCGTTCCATTCACGCACCGCCACGTTGCAGTTAAAAACACCGCTTCGTTCCTCCGCAAGTTTCGTCAGCTCGTGATAATGCGTCGCGAAAAGAACGCGCGCTTTGATTTTATCGTGCAGAAATTCCGCCACACTCCAAGCAATTGAGAGTCCATCGAAGGTTGAAGTTCCTCGCCCGATCTCATCCAGAATGATGAGGCTGCGCTCGCTCGCGTTGTTCACGATGTTGGCTGTTTCGTTCATTTCCACCATGAAGGTCGATTGCCCGCGCGCCAGATCGTCATTCGCGCCGACGCGCGTAAAGATGCGATCGACCAAACCGATCTCCGCGCTCGCCGCTGGCACGAAGCTGCCGATCTGCGCGAGCAGCACAATGAGCGCGACCTGCCGAATGTAGGTTGACTTCCCCGCCATGTTTGGGCCCGTAATAATTCCGAGCCTTTTCTTTTCGCCATCGAGTTCTGTGTCGTTAGGCACAAATTTTTCTTCGGCCAGATTTTGATCGAGCACCGGATGACGCCCGTCTTTGATCGTGAGCCGGCGCGATTCGTTCAGGGCCGGCCGGCAATAGTGAAACAGGCGCGCCGTTTCCGCGAGCGCGCAAATCGCATCCATCGTTGCGACCGCAGTCGCTGTGCGTTGCAGCGGGCCGAGCTCCTGCAGCGTCTCCTCGCGCAAAGTTTGGAAAAGCTGGTACTCGAGATGTCGCGCGCGTTCGTCCGCGCCGAGGATTTTCGCCTCCATCTCTTTCAATTCCGGCGTGATAAATCGTTCGCCACCCACGGTCGTCTGCTTGCGCGTGTAATGAGCCGGCACGCTCGCGAGATTTGATTTCGTTATTTCAATGAAATAACCGAAGACGGAATTGAACCGCACCTTCAGCGATTTGATTCCGGTGCTCTCGATCTCGCGTTCCTGCAACGCCGTGATCCAATTTTTTCCGTCGTGGGAAGCCTGTCGCAGTTCGTCGAGATCGCGATTAAAACCGTCCCGAAAAATTCCGCCATCTTTCAAGGTCAGAGGCGGGTCGTCTTTAAGTGCCGCCTGCAACCTCGCCGCCAATTCTGGCATCTCCTGAATCGCATTTTGCAATTCGCCTGGCAGGGCGCGACCGCCAGTCGCGCCGTCCGCAGCGGCATCAGTTTCCGGCGCGCCAGATGCCAGTCCGGCTCGGACCGGTCGCGCTCTACCGAAATTGATTCGCTCCATCAATTTCGCGAGCTCGCCCTTTAATCCCGGGATTTGTTCTAGCGAATTCTTCAGCGCAACGAGATCGCGCGCATTCCCCGACGCCTGACTCAGCCTTCCAGCCGCGCGCTCAATATCGCGAATTGATTTCAACGATTCCCGCAGTGAGCCCAGCACATCCAGTTCCTGCAACAAATCGGCGATCATTTGCTGGCGGCGTTGCAATTCGTTCAGATCGCGCAACGGCTGCAAAATCCACGCCCGCAGTTTTCGTCCGCCCATTGGCGTAACCGTTCGATCCAAAACTTCGAGCAGACTCACGCCGCGATCGCTCCGTGATTCGACCAATTCGAGATTGGCTTGTGTCGCGGCATCGAGCACGACGTAGTCGCCCGGCGCATCGCAACGCAACGACGAAAGGTGATCGATTTTTCGCCGCAACTGATGCTTGAGGTAATGCACCAGCGCGCCCGCCGCTGAAATTGCTGCCGGCATTTCCGCGCAACCAAAGCCATCGAGCGATTTGACCTTAAAATGTTCGCAGAGAGTAAAACGCGCATGTTCCGATAAAAATGCGTAATCGTCGTACGGCAGCGCTCCTTCGATTTCCGAGAATTGTTCTTTTTGCCGTTCGCTGATCAACAATTCCGCCGGCGAGACGCGCGCGATTTCGTCGAGCAGCGCACTGCTATTGCCGAGCTCGCTCAAGCGAAATTCCCCCGTGCTCAAATCGGCATAAGCAAAGCCGAATTCATTTTCGCTGGAATAAATCGCGCCGAGATAATTCGCCCGCTTCGCGTCGAGCAAACTCAATTCGCTCACCGTCCCCGCACTGATGATCTGCGTGATATCGCGCGACACAATTTTGCCAGGCTGCGGTTCGCTCGTTTGATCGCAAATCGCAACGCGTCGCCCGGCCTTGATCAGTTTCGCGATATAATTTGGCGCGGCGTGATAAGGCATGCCGCACATCGGGACGTCGTTACGTTTCGTTAGGGCAAGATTGAGCAGGCCCGACGCCTCTTTCGCATCCTCGAAAAATAATTCATAGAAATCGCCCAGCCGAAAAAGCAGCAGCGTGTCCGCGGGAATACTTCCCCGCAGCCGCTGGTATTGCTGCATCATCGGAGTGAGCGCGTCGGCCATGTCTTAGGATGAAATCAGACACCCGCGAATGCGAGTTTCAATTCCGAACTGCTCCGCCGCGATGCAGCGGCGCGGGAAGAAATTTTACGACGAGAACTTGCCGTAAACCGCGAGCAACGGATAACGGCAGCGATTCTTCGAAGAATAATCGCTCACGAATCCGTTCTTCGTCCGGATCTCGACATGTCCCGCTCCGCTGCGGCCGTGCGAATAAACAAGCACTGCGCCCAGCGGTGCATCATACGGATCGCGCACCGAAAGTTTCCTGAATCCATAGCTGTGCACCAGCTCTTCCCCGGCCTGGCACGCATAAGCGGTCTTGGGATACGAGCTCACCGCGCCGGATGCGACCAACGCTTCCTTCACGTAATGCCAGCAGCGCGCCTTCGACCGCGCATGGGCGCGTTCGTCCGCGATGCTTGCAGCTCGTAACAATTTTGGATCGATCCGCGAATCGACGCGCGCCAGCGGATGCACGATCTGTATGCGGCGATAATGATAGATGATCCGAGCCGAGGTCGTCGTTCCGACTTTGTCTTTGTAATAAAATTTTGTCTTGGACGGTTGCAAACCAGCCGCTTGAACCTCGATGAAAGACGCAGCGCAGAAGAAAGCGCTGCCCACCAAAATGGAAAAAATAAAACGTCGCACGAGCCGAGTCCTATGGAGTCGATCAGAGCCTGGCGCAACCTTTTTTCTCCGCGAAAGAGCCCAATCCGATAATTTCGAGAATTGTCGTAGTGAGTATTCAGAAATCTGCAAAAAAATCTTCCGGCTGCGTCCAGTTTAGAAATCAATTTCGAATCTACATTTGACGTCAGTTCCCTCCATTTGCTCCTCGCGATTTGGGAATCGCCTGCGAGGGACGCAATTTTCTCCTTTTGCCTAACGAAATGAAAACATTCACTCTTATATTTGTATTGAGCCTGATCGTCGCCTCGCCCGCAATCGCGCGTGAACAGTCGCTCCTGGCACGCGTGACCGTTTATTGGGCGAGCGGAGGCGGCGGCTCGGATGCGTGCACCCGACAGCACAAATGCGCCACCGGGGCCCATCTCTGCGCCGGACACTGCGCAGTCGATCCCAAAAAAATCGCTTATGGCAGCAAGGTGGTTTTCCCGGACGCGACCTGCACCGCAGTCGATACCGGCCGCGATGTTATCAACCGTAAAGCAGCGCGTCGCTCCGGCCACACGGCGGCGGAACGGAGCGCGCTCGTGATCGACCGCTTTTTTGAAACGAAGGGACAGGCGTTGCAATGGGCGAACGCGCATCCGCACTTTATGACTGTTCGGGTTCTTTCGCCTAACGAGCAGTTAGCGAGTGCCAAAAGCGCATCACCGCTCCCGAAAACGCAAACGCCCCAAGCTCCGCCGAATGTGCCAGCCCAGCTCGCTAGCATTTCTCGCGACAAATTGATTGCCGACAACACCAGCCAAACCAGCTTTCAACTTTCGCGACGTTTCTAACGACTCGTTAGGCTGGATCGAACGTTATTCCTTCGCTAATCGGTAGAGATATTCGACGTAAGACATAACCGCATCGTCGAAGCCTGCGATCTTCGGATTCGCTGACTCGATCACGTAATACTCATCCGGTGCATGCGCACCACTGCCGTGACCGAGACCAAAATGTCCGGCCCCAAGACTAAGCGGCGGATTCGTGAAAACATACCCGGGCCAGGAACCACCAAGCCGCGGCAGCAAGACCGGATCGATCCCGTGATCTTTATAAACTGCCTCCTCGATTTTCACGATCGGCGAGTTCACGGGCGTAGTGGTCGGGTCGTAGCCGCCCGTCATGTTCACATCGATATCGCCATATCCATGCTTCGCCAGATGCGCCTTCAAGGCCGCGAGTGCGCCACTTGCCGTTTGATTTGGAACGAGACGCAGATCGAGTTTTGCGATCGCCTGATGCGGGAGAATGGTCTTGCCGCCGGGTCCGGTGTAACCGCCGATGATTCCTTCAATGTTCACCGTCGGCGTATCCGACATGCTCTGGAGCGCCTTCGTCCAGCTCATATCGCGCACCCATTTCTTCACGCCCATGATTTTCTTCGCGGCGTCTTCATTCAATCGCTTCGCCGCCGTATCGATCATCGATTTCTCCGCTGCATTTAGCGGACGAACATTTTTCGTCAGGCCTTCGATCGCCGATTCATTTCCGTCCGGCGTCACGAGCGTGTTCAACGCCTGCACCAAATGCCAGACCGGGCTGTCGACCCGCGCTTTGTTTGAAGAGTGAATGTCTTTGAGCGGACCGCGTCCCCACTTCTCGCCGTTGGATGTCAGTTCCACTTCGATGACGCCTTTCGCGCCCAGCGTCACCGTCACCATCCCGTCCAGATCCTGGCTCGCCATCGGCATAAAAATTCCCATGCACTTCGAGAGCGCCTTCTCGATTTCCGCCTTGTGCACGACCTGGCCAAAATGCGGCGAACCGATTTCCTCTTCGCCTTCCGCGACGAAGACAAAATTAACCGGCATTTTTTTTCCAGCCGCTTTCATCGCGTGAAGCGCAGCGAGAAACGTTGCTTCCGGTCCCTTTTGGTTCACCGCGCCGCGGCCGATCATGATTTTGCCGAGGCCCGGCTTGTCAACGATCGCGGCCTCCGTCGGCGGTGACGACCATTCCTTTGGATCGAACTGCTTCACGTCATACATGAAATAAAGCCCGACCGTTTTCGGCGCGCCCGCGTCCAAAGTCGCGAACACACCCGGCTTGCCCTCAGTCTCGACGCGTTCCGCGCGTTGGAAACCGGCGTCCTTTAAAAGCGCGATCATGTGATCCGCGCCTTCCGGATACCCGCGATTTTCCGCCGCGATCGAAACCTGGTGAATCCAATCCTGCAATCGCTTCACCGCTTCGTCGTGCTGCTTCGTCACTTGCGCTTTGATGTCGGCCAGGTCTTCCTGCGCCGACCATGCCCGCTGATTTCCGGTGACTGCCACCAATCCCGCGATTGCCGCTGCGAAAAATATTCTCCGATTCATTCTTCTTTAATGCCTGCTACATCCGCGCTGGCAAATTGAAATCTGTTTGCACCAAAATCATGCGAGATAAATTCTCAACGCTCATGCTCAAAGAATTTCAGGTCCGCCTGGCCGCACCGGACGATGCCGACATCATTGGCGCTCACCGCGCGCAAATGTTTTACGACATGGGCGACATTCCAGACCACTTGTTCGACCAATTTCGCGCCATGTCGCGCGAACGGTTACGTGAGCAGCTCACTAGCGGCGAATACATCGGCTGGCTCGCGAGCCCCGTCGATTCGTTAGGCAAAATCGTCGGCGGCGCTGGTGTGCAACTGCGCCGCGTCATGCCCCATCCCCTAACGAGTCCAAATGGAGAGTCGAGAATCGGCGAAGGCCGCCACGCCATTATTCTGAATGTCTATACGGAACCGGTATGGCGACGGCGCGGTGTCGCCGCTTTGCTCATGCGACACATCATCGATTGGTCGCGCGAGCAGAAACTGGATCGTCTCGTCCTGCACGCCTCCGATGAGGGACGCGCGCTTTACGAAAAGCTTGGCTTTGTCCTGACCAACGAAATGAAATTTGTCGGAGATTCGAAACGCGACCCTGTTTAGAGCCTTTACCTTAATCCCCTCCCTCGGGGAGAGGAGACTCATGCGTGCGTGCGATGCTTGACTACAATTTTTCGCATTCGGCGCTGGCGAATTACTCTTCTCCCATGGGACAAGAATTAAAGATGAGGGCAATTTCGAAAAAATTGATGCGTGTTAATCACGCATCACTAACTTAATAGACTATGGCAACACGAACTGGATCGGCTGTTTGGGAAGGCACGCTGAAAGGCGGCAGAGGAAATTTGAAACTCGGAAGCGGTGCGTTCGAAGGCGCCTATTCTTTTTCTTCGCGTTTCGAAGAAGGCAAAGGCACCAACCCCGAAGAACTCATCGGCGCTGCCGAAGCCGCCTGTTTTTCCATGGCGCTTTCATCGAATCTCGAGAAGGCCGGCCATCCCGCCAAACGCATCAGCACGACCGCGACGGTAAAACTCGAAATGGTCGACGGCGGTCCGAAGATCACGACCATCGACTTGAACACCGAAGTCGACGCTCCAGGGATCGATGAAAAGAATTTCCAGGAACAGGCCGAGAAAACGAAAAAGACCTGTCCCGTTTCCGTCGCGCTCGCCGGCCCGCAAATAAATCTCACGGCCAAACTGACAAGCAATTAGGCATTTCATGTCCGATAATTTCTGCTGCGGCTGCGCATTTACTTGATGCGACACATTGTGATAGAATGCCGTTCATGAAGTTTCCGACCGTTATTGATCGCGATGAGGACGGCGCGTGGGTCATCGAATGCCCAGCGATTCCTGGCTGCGTAAGTCAAGGACGGACGCGCGAGGAAGCGACGGAAAATATCAAAGAAGCGATCGCTCTCTGCCTCGAAGTTCGAGCTGAACGTGGCATGCCGCTCACCTTCGAAACTTCACAAGTCGAAGTTGCGGTATAGATGCCGCCGGTTCCCCTCATGAGCGGACGCGACGTCGTTCGCGCATTCGAAAAGTTTGGTTGGCAGATCGCTCGTCAACGAGGGAGCCACATTATTCTCGTGAAGGAGGGAGCACGCGCCACGCTCTCGGTGCCGGATCACAAAGAGGTGGCGAGAGGAACTCTGCGCAGCCTGATTCGCGCCGCCGGTCTCACCATTGATGAATTCCTAACTTAACTGAACACTCCCAGCGTTTCCTTATCCCCGAATCGCCTTCATCCCACTGCGAATGATGCGGTCGATTAATTGCGGGTAGGTCAGGCCAGCCTTGTTCGCTGAGACTGCGAAGTCCTCATCCTCCGCAAGAATCGGATTCGGGTTGGCCTCGATAAAATAAAGTTCGTTCGCGTCCGTTAGGCGCAAATCGATGCGCGCATAACCATCGATCGCGAGCAATCGATAGATGCGTTTGCACGTCTCTTCGATGTGTTTCACGAGCGCGGGCTCAAGTCCTTCGGCGAATTCATTCTTCAACCCCCAGCGTTTGCGATATTCCTCATCCCACTTTGCGCGATAGGTCGCGATCTTCGGCTCGTTAGGCGGCACTTCGCCGAAAATTAATTCGCGAATCGGAAAAACGTCGAGCCGATGATTCCCGAGCAGACTCACGTAAAGTTCCCGGCCCACGATGAATTCCTCGGCGATGACATCCTCATCGTGTTTCTCGTGCACAAACGCGGCGCGCTCGCGGAATTGTTCCTCCGTCTCCACGAAAGACGCCTGCGAAATTCCGTAGGACGCTTCTTCCTTCACCGGCTTCACCAGGATCGGGAACTTCAACTGTTTCGGTCGCGCGATGCGCTGGCCGCGCGGGATGACGACGAAGTTCGGCACATGAATGCGATGATACGCGAGGATTTTTTTCGAGATGCCTTTGTGTTTGCAAAGCGTCAGCCCGATCGCGCCGCAACCGGTAAAGGGCAGTCCCTGCATTTCGAAAAGCGACACGATGTTGCGATCGAACCCGCGATTATTCTTGAACTGATCGACAAGGTTGAAGAGCACATCGGGCGCAAACGCCTCAACCTTCTGCCGCAACAAATCGAGATCGTCGAAAATGGCGAGATGGTCCGTGGTGTAGCCGAGCGCCTCGATCGCCGCGACCACGTTCGCCTCCGTTTTCCAATCTTTCGTCTGCATCTCCTTGCTCAGATCCTGGTCGATCTTCGTCGGACGAATCGCGTCGAATAACGCGAGCACTTTGAGTTTCTTTTTCACAAAAAATTAAATGTGGGAGCGGCCTCAGTGCCGCGACAATGCCCGTCCACCTCGGATCGGGACGCTAAGGTCCCTCCCACTTTGATAAGAGTTCATTTCGTGCGTTTGAATTTGCCGGTAAAAAGATAATTCATCACCAGAGTCGTTATATAAGAGGTCACGCGAAAATCCTGCCGCGGATCATCATTAAGCACGTGGAGTTCCAGCTGATCGCAACGATCGATCAAACGTGCGAGCAATTTGTTCACGCGAAATTTCTTCTCGTTAGTCCATTTGCACACCGAGTTCAATAAACGCCGGCGTCTCCGGCGCAGATACGAGCTCGCCTTGATCCGCCCCGGCCCAGGCGTCGCTGAAAACAACTGCCGCAAATCCGTGTCGTAAAAATTCGGATACGTATCCTCGTAAAGCTTCCGTTTCCGCGCGTAATACGTCTTGAGCTTGACGTTGAGACAATCGTACTCGGCCACGCGAAACTTCGGTGCGTGCACCGGCGCCTGGCCCGCGAGCGAGCGCATCAACTCATCGATGTATTCGAGTTTGTGCAGCGCCACCTTCCAGCCCGCGTATTGCTTGTGCCAATCGAGCTCCGGCGTCAGCCAGATCGCGAACGTCTCCGCAAAATCTTCGTCCGGATGACTCTGCGCGTACCAATCGTCCAGATGCACCACGTAACTGCGACTGAACGGCCGCGGCCTATAAAAATTCGGCGTCCCCTCATCCGAGGTTTGCCCGAAAGTCTGCTGCCACTTTTTCTTCCGCTGCAACTGATACGCATAGCTGTAAGCGTGCGCCGCCTCGTGCCGCATCAATTTCATGAACCACTCGCGCGTCTCGCCCTCGACTTCGAGCATCATCGACCGCTCCAGCGCGCGCAGACGATCGTGCACAAGAAAAAACGGAACAAAGATCGCCGGAATCCCAATCGGCACGAACCATTCATCCCCGACATAACACGGCGGATGAAACGCCAGCCCCTTCGCCGAAAGCTCATCGTAAAGCTGCTTGATGAGCGGCTCCAGCTGCGTGCCTTCGAGCTTCAACCCGAGCGTAGAAATCCGCCGCTCGAGCAATTCCTCGTCGCCTAACGAAACCCAATCGACCGCTTCCATTTCGCGCACGGTAAAATTGAAAAAAGCAATCTCATGCTTCCGCCGCAATGCACCATCTCGGCCATTCGATGCTCGCGCCTAACGTTTGAATCGGCGAGATCATAGTCGCCACACGTGATTAAACGCTAGCTTGGCTAACACGTCGCTCCGGTCGCGAATCTTTGGAGCGTTCCAAGAGGTTTGTCGTTTAAGAAAATCATCTAACCAAACGGACGAAGATTTTAGGATCGCAAGTTTTTGGCTAAACGGTTTTTTGCCGAGTTTCGCGTTTAGCTTCTCGTCGATTATCACAATGTTCCCGATCTCAGCGATCTCTTCATCCGAAAGAACGCGCCCCGCGCCACCCTGATTTGATAAGTGTTCAAGTGTTGCACTTGTCTTATCAAGGTCGAGATGCCCCAAGTCCCGGCTCATGCGAAGCAGAATGTAGGACACGAGTGCCTTCCTTTTTGTGTATCTTTCGGATGCAAGAATTTCGCGGAAATTAGCTTCGAATTCTTCGTACGGAGGAAGTTTCGCTCTCAACTTGGCAATTAAGGCATCGATCTCTTTCACTTTTGACGTTTGAGATTTGGCTGCATCGAGCTGTCTCGCATGTAGCGCATACATAAAAGAAATTCCACCGGAGGATCGTTGCGATGTAACCGCTGTAAAAATAAAGTGAAAGTTCTCCACTGCTTTGATTGCCCGTCGTGTGTTTCGCAAGGTAAGGTTGCCCGCGCAATATTCTCTGAGAACGGCCAAAACAAATGGCAGTTGTTGCCTAACTCGAAATAACATCAGCGCCGCCAATGACTCGCGCACAGCGCGCTCCTCATTCTTCCATGGTCGGGTACTCGGTTCATGAATATGGCGATAAATCACTGCGTCGCTTTCAAAAGCAGCGAGAAAATTAGTCGCATCGGTTTTGGTTTTTATCGTCCGCTTCAGTGCACGATAAAGCTTCTTTTCGGTGGTGTACTCGTACTTCGATAACCAGTAGTGATGTAGGAAACTATTCACTGACAGCTCCTCACGCGACGCTTCGAAGGCTGAGACAACCGCGTTGAACCGGTCTTTTGCGCGGTCGACATTCCTATTCGCCTGAGGAAGCAAACGCGTGATCTGCGTTCGAACGAGGTCGGAGACGGTTAAATCCCTGCCTCTCGTGTTGAGGGTCTCGAAAATCACGTACGCATCATCCTCAGATGCCAGCGCTACCATGATCGTCTTTAACCCTAGGATTCGATCTCTAACGGCAATTAACCGTTTTCGTATCGCGGCATCTTTTTTCTTCTCATTTAGCGATCGATCCGAGCGAATTGCGTCAATGGAACTCGAGATCGAGTCCTTTAACAGGCCGAACGCTTGCTCGAGTCTCTTCTCTTCATCGCCAGCTTCGATATCCTCATCCTGCTTTGGGAAACTCTGAATTACTTGTTGCAGGTAAGGATAGGACGTTTCCGTTTGCAGTACGAATTGATTGTCATTGTTAATATCAGGTCGCTCAACCAGGCGATGAATTCCACGTGCGAGTCCGTCGAACTGCTCATCCGCGAAAGCGTCGCGCAGCGCACAAAGCAACATCCTAATTGTCGTAATTCTTTGTTGCTCGTCTAAAATTCCGAGAGTGCCTTGCGAATGAGAAAAGAGAACTATCGAGCCAATAAAATATTCCCCGTCGGCGTCTGCAATTGTGTCATTCCAAAAATCCTCAACTTCCGCTCGCTCCCAGGAATACGGACGCTGAAAACGTGGTACTTTGAAGTAGGCGGCGTTTAGAAGCTCTTCGACGGTCCGGTCTTGAGATTCGATTTTCACAAAAAAGCTATAGCAGACGCCCACTCGCTTAGACAATGGTCATCGATACGTTTTGTCCGGTGGCATTGCGCGACGGCCCGGCCGATCCACCTGTTTGCGAGCGACCTGCCGCCTTGGTGGATCGAGCGGCCAGGATCCGTCCCGCTCAAATCTCGATGTGAAGTCGAAAAAAGGCGCTCATCCTGCAAAAACCCGATTTCGTTCATCTACGCATTTGTACGCATTTACGAATTGGCGCGGACCGGTTAAAATGGTCGCAATTCCAATGGCTCCCCGGAAAACGCGCGCGGCGCGGCGCTCTGAACTTTGTGCCGATTCCTGTTGTCACGGCTACGGCGGCAACGGAGCCGTTGACGCCGCGAGAGAATGAGGTGCTCGATTGGGTCGCGGCAGGGAAACGTAATCAGGAGATCGCTGCCATCCTGAATGTGAGTCCGCGCACGGCGCGGACGCATGTGCACCTGGACTTGTTCCGAGTCCCAAGCTTTTCTTTTGAGGCTGCCAAACCCTTTCGGATTTCGAAGGTTAGTGCTGGAGTTGGATCAGACGATGGGCAGATCGAAATGGAATGTGCTACCTTTGCAGACGGTGCTGGAAACTTCCAGTGTTCCACCGTGCGCCTGGATAATTTCGCGCGCAATGGCCAGACCGAGGCCGGAGCCGCGCAGATCGTTTTTATCTCCCTGCCAGAAACGATCGAAGAGACGCTCGAGATTTTCGGCGGGAATGCCGACGCCGTGATCGATGACGGAGAAGCAAACCGTGTCGTTACGCCGCTCGGCTGTGACGCGTATTTCGCTCCCGGCCTTGCTGAATTTCACTGCATTCACGATCAAATTCGAGAAGACGCGCAGGATGCGTTCGTAATCGGCCATGACCATGGGAAGGTTTTGCGCACCCTCGCCGATGAGCTGAATTTCCTGCCGGTTCGCCAGAGGACGGAGGGCACTGATGGCATCCTCCAGTAACGTCTGTGCCTTCCACGGTTTGGCTTTGAGCGTAAGGTTGTCGCCTTCGATTCTCGAGACGTCGAGCAGGTCCGCGATCAGCCGATCCATCGACTCGATCGCGTTCTGCATCCGCCCGAGCATCTCCGGGTTTTCACTTGCGTGTAAATCTTCCGCGACGAATTGAGTTCCGAGTTTCACGAGATTCAATGGCGTGCGCAAATCGTGAGCGACGGCGGCAAGGACGCGCTCGCGCGAAAGCGTTGCCTCGCGCGCCAGCCGCGCCTGTTCTTCCGCTTCCGCGACCGCCTCGCGCAGCATGATCTCGCGCATGGCAGATTGAGCGAGCTCGCTCAACACCTCAACGTCTCTTGTGCTCCACTGGCGCGGCTTGAAATCGATCGCACAAAAACTCCCGATGGCGTGTCCATCGCCGGTCATCAGCGGAATGCCCGCATAAGCACGCACGCCGAGCGATTGCACGGTCGGCACATCGCGAAACTTCGGGTCCGCCGTGGTGTCGGGAATAAGGAGCGGCTCACCCGCGACGAGCGCGTGATGACAAAACGTGCCGCCTTCCATCTGCCGGGTCGAAGCAAGCGGTTCTGGAAAACCGAAGCAGCTTTTGTAGAAATCGCGGTCCTTATCGACCAGGGAAATAAAAGTCGCAGGCACATCGACCAATTTCGCCGCCAGCCTTGTTAGGCGATCGAAGGTAGGTTCCGGCGGCGAATCAAGCAGTCCCGTGCGGCGAACGGCATCGAGTCGCTTGGAATCGCGTCGCAACCTTTCCCAGACCTGCGCGTCAAAAACGGCCCTTGGCTCAGTCTGTGAAGGGAGCGGAGCGCTCATGCGGTTCAAGTTTAGCGAACGGGCGGGGAATTGGTCATTAAGAAAATCTTTCGACGAACGCGCGCCGCCAGACAACATCGTGAAATTCAGTGCGTAGCACCACGGTTCGAACCGGACCGCAGGCAGACCCAATAAACCCAAAGACCAAACACCAATTGGAGCGGGAGGCGCAGCCACAAGAGGCAGGTCGGAATCGCATGACCAGCGATCATCGCTCCTGTGGAAATCGTTTGAATGTTTGCGGGAAAAACGGCGACGAGCAACGCCATCAAACCCCATGCCGCCATTTTTCTTGTCCGCGGAAATAAGATGCCGAGACCGCCCGCGATTTCTGCGGCGCCGCTGATGGCAACGAGTTGCGCGTGCCACGGCAGATACGGCGGCACGATCGCGAGATAAAAATGCGGAGAAAGGAAATGATTGGCGCCGGAGACGATGAAGAAGAGCGCGAGCAGAATTCGCAAGATCGTCATGAATAGAGTTCAGTTCCTACATCGCGGCGTGTCATGCGGAAAGTTCGCTTAACCATTTTCTTAGACAAAACTCGACTTCGGCGGCGTCTCTTTATTGAATCCAACCGCAACGGTTGGTGCATCCAATAGGACGGCTACGTTTATGATGATCGATTTTCGTTTCGCGCTACGTCAGTTATTCAAATCGCCGGGTTTCACTTTACTCGCAGTCATCACGCTCGCGCTCGGGATCGGCCTCAACACTGCCATCTTCAATTTGATCAACGATTTGTTTTTGCGCGGACTGCCATTTAAGGAGCCGGCGCGCGTTGTACACCTCTTCACGCTTCCGAAAGGCGGCGACACGTTCGATTACCCGCTCTCGGGGCCGCGCTTCATGCATTATCGCGATGGGCAAACGATCTTCGACGGGTTCGCGGCGGAGACGAATACGGTTTACACGCTCACGGGTCTCGGCGACCCGGTGCAGCTCCAGGCGTTTCGCACCACGTCGAATTATTTCACCGTGCTCGGCGTTCGTCCGATTCTCGGCCGCACATTTTTGCCTAACGAGGAAGAAGGAGCCGATGTGGCGTTGATCTCGGAAAAATTCTGGCACAACCGGCTCGGCGGCGATCCGAATGTGCTCGGGCGCAGCATCACGCTCGACGGCACGGCGCACACGATCGTCGGCGTGTTGCCAAACATGCCTGTGCAATGGGTCGGCCCGAACGGAAACGAAGTTTGGACGACGAAGCCGTATGTCATCGCCGGTTTTTCGCACGAACGGATGATGCGCGGGACTGCATTCCTACGCGTGATCGGTCGGATGAAGCCGGGCCAGACTGTTGAACAGGTGAAAGCGGCGCTGGTGCCGCTTTCGCAAAGTTATCGTGTGCAAAATCCGGGCAAGATCGATGCGGACGTGAACGACCTCGTGAAAACGCTTCCGGTAGATGTGAACGGTGACTTGCGGCCGGCCTTCGGCGTTTTACTCGCGGCGGTCGCGTTCGTGCTTCTCATCGCGTGCAGCAATGTGGCGAATCTATTGCTCGTTAGGTTTAGCGGAAGACGGCGCGAGATCGCGTTGCGCATGGCGCTGGGCGCGTCGCGCACAAGTGTGCTCCGGCTTTTCGTTCTCGAAAGTCTGCTCGTGAGCGTGCTCGCCGGAATCCTCGGCGCGGCGCTGGCGTGGCAACTCGTGCCGATCGTTCCAAAATTGGCGGCCAATTTTCTCCCGCTCGATCCCGGCAGTCAGGTGGGTCTGTCGTTGCCGGTGCTGGCGTTCGCAATTGCTCTTTCGATCCTGACCGGCGTCGCCATGGGTGCGTATCCGGCATGGCAAAGTTCCCGCGCCGATCTCGTCGATGGACTGAAAGAAGGCGGACGCGGCACGAGCGGCAGCGTGAAGCAACAACGCTTCCGCAAGATTCTTGTCGGAGCGCAGGTCGCGCTCTCGGTCACATTGCTCGCGGGCGCGGCGTTGCTCATCGCCAGTTTCGTCCGGCTCAATCGGCAGGATCTCGGGTTCCGTTCGGAAAATTTGTGGACCGGATTCGTCACGTTACCGAACGCGCCTTATCCGGACACTGCAACGCGCGCGCGTTTCGTAGATCAATTGAAGGCGGCTCTGCAAACGGTGCCTGGATTTGAGAAGATCAGTTTGAGTGGAGACGTGCCGTTGATCGGCGGCAACCGCACACTTTATACGAAACCCGAAGGCAATGTGTTGCCGGTCGCAGACCGTCCGGCCGCTCCTTCGCATGATATCGCGCCGGGCTATCTCAAAACGTGGGGCATTCCCCTGATTTCGGGACGCGATTTCGACGAGCACGATCTCGCCGACCATCAGAACGTGATGCTGATCAGCCAGGCGGGCGCGCGCAAAGTTTTCGGCAACGAAAATCCGATCGAAAAAGTGTTGCTCACCACGAGCAGCAGCGTGGCGACGGAAATCATCGGTGTGGTCGGTGATGTGCGTTCCCAGCGCGTGGCGCAACGTAACGAGATGGAATTTTATCGCCCATGGGCGCAGGAGAATTTTCCGTTCCTGACCGTAACGGTGCGAAGCAAGTTGCCCACGCAAGAGATCACGCGGCTGACGCAGAAAACCGTAAACAGCATCGATCCCGCGCTCGCCGTTGCGCAGCCGCAAACCATGACGGCGATCGTCGCGCAAGCGCTCGGGCAAGCGCGCCTAACGACCATATTGCTCGGCGCCTTTGCCGGCGTGGCCTTGTTGCTCGCGACGGTAGGGATTTACGGCGCGGTCGCATACACCGTAGAGCAGCGCACCAGCGAAATCGGCGTTCGCATGGCGCTCGGAGCACAAACGATGGATGTGCTTCGACTGGTCGTCCTGCAAGGGATGAAGCCCGTGATCATGGGACTGGCCGTTGGCCTAACGACAGCGCTCGTTGTCGGCCGTCTCATCAAATCGCAACTTTACGAAACGTCTGCCTATAATCCGATGTTGTTGAGTGGGACGCTCGTGATTCTTGCTTTGGCGGCGTTGCTCGCGTGTCTTTTTCCGGCACGGCGCGCGACGCTGGTGAATCCCGTCGAGGCTTTGCGCGCGGAGTAATTATACGACGGGCACGCCTTCGGTCGCGGTGCGTTTTGAGTAAAGGTCGCTTAATCGTTTCGTCATCGGTCCTATTGTTCCGTCGCCAATTGTCTTGCGGTCGATCTCGGTAACGCCAGCGAGTTCGCCCATCGTTCCCGTGCAAAAGATTTCATCCGCATCGTAAGCTTCATCCAGTTTCAAATCGGTTTCGGCGCACGGGATTTTTTCGGCTGCGCAGATCTCCAGCACGGTAGCGCGCGTAATTCCCTCGGGACAGGCGATCACCCGACTTGTCGCCACTTCATCGTTGCGCACAAGGAAGAGATGCGTGGCGTTCGTTTCTGCGATCAATCCGCGAATGTCGAGCATGAGTGCGTCGTCCGCGCCGGCATTGTTGGCTTCGATCTTGGCGAGGATGGAGTTGAGCAGATTGGCGTGATGAATTTGTGGATCAAGAATCTCGGGCGGCGGACGACGAATCGACGCAGTAATTAATTTCAAACCGCGTTTCGAGTAAACGGGCGCTTTGTGTTCGGCGAGCACGATCAAAGTCGGACCTGATTGATTCAGGCGCGGGTCCATCCCGGAAGTGATTTTCACTCCGCGCGTGAGCGTCAGACGAATATGAACGCCGTCCCGCACCTTGTTCGCGGCGAGTGTGCGATTGATCTCTTCGATGATTTTCTCGTTAGGCGGAATTTCCGCGAACGACAAAGCAATGGCAGAGCGGCGCAAGCGCTCGAGGTGCTCGTTGAGTTTGAAAATGCGGCCGTTGTAAAGACGCAAGCCTTCCCAAACGGCATCGCCCCCTTGCACTGCGGAATCGAACGGACTGATGGCCGCTTCATCGCGGTGCACCAGCCGGCCGTTGATGTTGACGATCAGATCCCGATTCTTCTCGTTAAATTGCTGAAGCATTTCTCTCTTCTTGCTCGTCGCGCTCGATGATTTCAAATGTCATTCCGAGCGTAAGCGAGGAAGCTCTCATTTCCTGGCAGACGTCACACAAAATTCGCGAGGTCCCTCGCCACGCTCGGGATGACAATCTTTTTTAACGTATCCGATATTGGTAAAGCATGTCGTAACACTCTCGGCAGCGATCGTGGATTTCGCGCAGGCGATCCGGAATGGACTCATTCTTTGATCGATATGGCTGGAACGATGTCGATTTTGCCACTTCGCCATACCAATGCTTTGCCCAGACACCATCAGTGTCGCGCAAACCGGGCGGCCACGACAGCATCGCCTTGTCGAACTCGACACCGGCCGCCTGGCAGAGTTGCCGCAATATTCGTTCGGGATTTTGCAAAACATCTTTGGCATCGATGACGGGCGGAACAGCGACGGTATGATTGCGCACCCAGTCAAAAATCTCGATCTGCTGAACGAAACCCAGGTCTTCCAACATCGGATCGTCGTTCTTCTTTATATAAGAGCAGATGACCTCGGCGGGATCACGGATGAGAAAACAATTGGCAACTTCGCCTAACCAGTCTCGATCGACCTCCGGCAGGAGATGGTGTGTCATCTGTTTCTGATAAAGGATCTTCGGGCCGTTCGCGGCACTGAGGCCGCTCCCACATTCGACAACTACTTTTGGCCAATCAGTTTCGCCGGACGCAATTACCTCCTCCGATTCGGGGTGTTGCTTGCCGGTGGCCTTTAAATAGAAGGCATAAAACGGTTCATCCAGCACAGCGGTGTCTGATCGATTGCCCCAGGATCGCATCATCGCCGTCGAGATGTTGCGCGGCCCGGACCACATGGCGATTCGAAGCAGCGGTTCTCGGCCGGCATTTTTCGAAGAGCCGGTATTCACGTTCCCCCAAGGTAGCTCGTTCTCACAAAATCGTCATTCCTGTCGCACGCCTGCGGAATTTTACACTGAAACTGGACCGAGATGGAAGGGGCACAAATATTCTAAGCTCACAGGACAAGATACTTATGACTCGACTCTAGTTGATCCAGTGGACAGGCATGGAATCGGCTATTACCATAGGAGAGATGAAAACGATCAACGCGCCATCACGCGCCACCGAAACCCGGTTGGCTGCATAGAGGCCGTCTCGATCTCGCCAAGTTGGAGCCCGCGTTTCGCGGCACCCCAGTGGTCGAATCCTCGGACGCTTTGCGTCTGGGTAACCCGATCGAATTCTAAGAAATCAACTGAAAGAAAAATAATGAAACCGACAACTAAACTTAGTTCCCATAAACGCTCGATCATCGGAGATATCCGCGGATCACCTGCCCGCGGAACTTTTCCGTTAACCGACTGCAACTTCCAGCCCAACACGGAGGCGCGCAGCGTATCTGCCTTGTTCCCTGGAAAAACACACGTTGTTTCCGAACTTCGTGGGTTCAGGAAAATAAGTAGTGAATTCCTGGGCGACGAAACGAGCCGCGATTATCTACAAGAGGGAATCCTCTTTAGTTTGATCGTCGCGGTTTCCGCCTGGCCGATCATCTCCATGATCGCCGCTCTGGCGCGTCTGGCGAGATAAGCGACGCGAGTCGCGGTCCCGCCGGCGCTTAAAGCGCCAGAGTGTTTTGTTCCGCAGCCGGGATGAACGTCGAGAACTTCTTCATCAAGTCAGCAAGCTTGGCGACGTAGTAATCGATGTTCTCGTCCCGGTTCTGCGGATCGAAACTGGAAGCAAGCTTTGCCGCTTCATACGCGGCAACTTTTTTCGTCGTGCCCGTAATGTAGTAACTGATCTGGTCTCCAGGTTTGTAGGCGCGACCGCTCGCGAGAGCGAGTTCGTAGGCCGCGGCGCGGTTGCGCGCGGAGCCGGCGATCTTGGCTTTGTACTTCTCGAGCGAATCCTGCAGCGTGTCGGTTTTCATCAACATGTCGATGGGCCACGCGCGATCGCGAATCTTCTGCTCGCAGTCATCGCGTAAACCCGCGATCGCTTCCGATTTTCCCTGCATCACAAGCCGAATCATTTCTTCCATGAACACGCGCTGGAATTTTTCGAGACCGCGAGATTTTAGCGCACCACCTTTGATGATGACATCGCCATCGCGCGTAAGAAGAGCGTAGTTCTTCGCTTTGTAGCTGAACATGGCGTCGAATTGTTCGTCGAATTCGACCTCGATGCCGGGCGGTAACTCCTTCGCGAGCTCGCCGCGCAACTTCTCGGCATCGCTATCGGCCGGCGGAACGAAATAAATTCCGTCGGTGTCCACTTCGATGACATGCGCGCCTTGCGCATTGAGCCAGTCGATCATTTTCTTGAGCAGGTCGCGTCCGATTTGCGTGACACGCGCGGCGGCGTCGAAGTCCGCGAAGTTCCCCTGCGCGAAACCGAGATAGCCGTAGAAGCTGTTGATGAGAATCTTGAAGGTGTTTTGCAGTGCGTGAAAATAGCGCTGTTGCTTCTGGTCTTTCGCGCCCCGCATATCCGCCTTCGCTTGCAGCCGGAAAGTCCGCAGATCGGTGAGCAAATGCCGGAAGATTTGGAGTTGGTCGGTTACTGGGAAGCAATCGAACTGCAACATGATCGACGGATACAAGGAAGCGATGTCGCAATGCCAAACGTTCCGCGCGACGCCAGCGAAGAAGATGTCGGTGTAGCCGCCTTCAAAACCACGCACCATCGGCATCTCCGGGATGGAATGGCGTTGCCGAAAATATTCGCGCAGGAAAAGCGCGTTAATACGCGTCGCGTTTCCGCGCACGATCACATCCTGGTAGTTGTAGGGAAAAATTTGCGCCTGGATGAAATAGCTCGGACTGAGCAAATCGGAGACGGCGCGCGTTTCGCGCACGGCGCATAAAGCGCGTTTACGAAATTTCTCGCTGCCCTCGAGATAAGCGCGTTGCAGTTCTTTCCCGTTAAGCGAGGAAACGTCCTTACCTTCGCAGAAACCAAAGTGCCTTGCAACATCGACACGCTCGAAGCCGGAAAGTGTGCGCATGCCGACGTCGTAAAATTGCGCGAGCAGGAATGTGTCGACGAAATGCCGGCCTTCCACGGCAAACTTCGGGTAATCGATCGTCTTCTCTGCGATCTGCAATCGCGATGGACGCGAACGCAGGAACCCACCGCTCCGTCCCCAATCGAGTTTTGTCTTCGCTTTGCGCGCGCGCGCCACGAGATAGGGCAAATCAAAACGAAACAAATTATGACCTTCGATCACATCGGGATCACGTTCTTTGATAATACTCGTTAGGCGTTTGAGCGCAGCATGCTCCGATTCGTCGGCTTTTTTCGAATCGATTACGATTAATTCTTCCCAGCCGGAGTTATCCGAAAGCGCAATGCTCGCAATGTGATTTTGCGAGGCTTCCGCAAGATCGTTCTCTCCCGATGGTGAAAGCACTTCGAGTTGCATCCGACGCAATTCTTCGAACGGAAGTCCCTTAAAAAGGGTGCGGCCCGTGTGCGTGAGATAATGCTGCACCGGGTCGCTTAACGCGAAGAAACTGCGGCCCGCTTTCTTCAATCCATTGCGCAGCGCGATCTGTTCTTTCCAACTGTTTACGCTTTTCAGCCAGCCGTAACGCAAATCGCCCGCGAGTTTTTCGGCGTCGATATCGAGATCGGCCACATCGGAATCAAGCCAGACAAAAGGATGAAATTCTTCGATGTCGCACGCCGTGCTGCCGTCTTTTTCCCGCCGATAAACTTTAATCGTTCCAGTTTCTCCAAGCTCAATCGCCACAATGCGCGGTGTCGGGTCGCAGCCAAAGAGCAGCGTGTTTTTCTCGAATTCCATCTTTCAGCAATTTTCTTTCATTCTCAGCGAAGTCGAGACATCTCTTGAATGGAGAGAATGTGGGAGCGCCGCGACTGTCGACTGTCGGGACACTGAGGTCCCTCCCACTTTGTAAGAGATGTCTCGACTGCGCTCGACATGACAGAAAACGAAATGCGTAATTAGCATTTGAGAGATGCTTCGACTTCGCCCAGCATGATCAGATGAAGATTCTTTCTCTCGTTTTGTCGGCTGCAACTCTCGCAACGCCGCTTCTCGCACAGCAAACACCGCAATCTCTCGCCGAAAGCGAGCTGCCGTCGTTGCTCACGATTTATAAAGACCTTCACACAAATCCCGAATTATCCACGCACGAGCAGCGAACGGCCGCCATCGTCGCCAAAGACCTGAAAGCCGCCGGTTGCGAAGTGACGGAAAACTTCGGCAAATACGAAGACCCGAAATCGAAATGTTACGGCGTCGTCGGCGTGATGAAGAACGGCACCGGTCCGACTGTGCTTGTGCGCACCGATCTCGATGCGTTGCCGGTAGAGGAGGAAACCGTTCTGCCCTACGCGAGCAAAGTGACGACGAAGAATGATGAAGGCAAAGACGTCCACGTCATGCACGCGTGTGGACATGACATTCACATGTCGGTTTTTCTCGGGACGGCGCAGGCGCTTTCGAAAATGAAGGATCAATGGCACGGCACGATTCTTTTCATCGGACAACCGGCGGAAGAAACGGTCGGCGGCGCGAAGGCGATGCTGGCGGATGGTCTTTACACGAAATTTCCGAAACCAGATTTTGCACTCGGTTTGCATGACAGCGCCGAAGTCGCAGCGGGAAAAGTTGCGGTCACGGAAGGTTACGCCTGCGCGAATGTCGATTCAGTCAACGTGACCGTGCGCGGGGTCGGAGGACACGGTGCGTATCCCCACAAGACGAAAGATCCGATCGTGCTCTCGGCGGAAATCATTAACGCCTGGCAGACTATCGCCAGTCGCGAAAACGATCCGGTCGATCCGATTGTAGTGACGGTCGGCGACATTCACGGCGGCACGAAGCGCAATATCATTCCAAACGAAGTGCGAATGGAATTGACGGTGCGGACTTACAAAAGCGAAGTGCGTGAGCGCGTGCTCGCCGCTATTGAACGTATCGCGAAAGGTTGTGCGATGGCGGCCGGTATCCCGAAGAATCTCGAACCAATCGTGGAAGTGCAAAAGGATCAGTTCACGCCTTCGATGTATAACAATCCGGAATTAACCAAACGGATCGCTGCGGTTTTTCGGAAAACATTCGGCGCGGACAATGTTGAGACACGACCGCCGACCATGGGCGGCGAAGATTTTTCGGAATTCAGTCTGCCCGATCATTCCATACCAGCATTACAATTCGGTCTCGGCGCGGTTGCGCCCGATAAAGTCGCGGAGAGTCGAAAGAACGGAACGGCGCTGCCGAGCCTGCACTCGAGTAAATTTGCGCCTGTCCCGGAACCAACGATCAAGACAGGCGTGATCGCGATGACTGCTGCAGTGCTCGACGTGATGAAGAAATAGCGAAACGCTTTGCAACTCAGCGTAAGATGCTGCTGTAACGGCCGCCGTGCTTTTCTTGGAAATTGCCCGTGGCGAGATTGCCGTCGTCGATTTTGATATCAATATCGGTCATCTGTTGAATCGACGCTTGGGGGTTGACCACGGAGACCGCTGCGGTCATTCCAAAAACCCCCGCATCCCAATCCCAGTTTCCGCCAATGGGAGTGGAAGCAGTCCAATCCAGCGTCGGTCCAAAATAGTTTTGCATCCCGGATGGAACGACGCCACTAGCGGCCTCCGCGGGATAACCGTTGTTTTCCATCGCATAAAGTTCGAATGCGTCCGTCGCGACGCGCAATGCGTTCGCAAATTTCGTATTCTGGGTTTGTTGCCGAGCTCGCAAGAACGATGGCAGCGCAATGACTACGAGAAGCGCGATGATGGCCACGACAATCATGATCTCGATCAGCGTGAATCCGCCTTTTCGAGCGTTCAGAGGGGAATTATCGATCACGCGAAAGACTACGATTCGCTATTTCACGCGAACATTTTTGCGGAGAAAAGTCGGTACATCGAGATCCTGACCTTCAACGATTGTCGGCTCGCTTTTTTCAAAACGTCCGCGCGTTACAGGCTCGAATTGCAGGACTTCCTGTTTTGCGTGCTTTTTCTCCACAACGGGCTTCGACTCTTTCGGCGCGGGAGATTTCTTCTTCATCATCACCGGCTCCGGCAACGGCGCGATCTCCTCGATCAACTCTTCTTCCTGCGTTTCAATTTCCGGCTCTGGATTCAATTGCACGAAATCAGCAAACTCGGTTATCGGCGCCGGCGTCTCCAATTCCTCGACCGGAATTTCCGCGATGGGCGCCGGTTGTTCCTGTTGTTCCCAAATGGGCGGAACAGGAAGAGGCGGCGGCGGCTCGATTGGCGCAGGCTCGAAAGGTTTTTTCATCGGTTCCAGCACAACTCCTTCCGGCGAAAGCGAACTGATCAACGTCACACTCAGCCGATTTCCCATCCGGCTATCAACCGCTGTGCCGAAAAAAATCTGGGTGTGATCGCTGATGTGGCGGCCGAGTTCCTTCATCAAAATTTCCACTTCAGATAACGTCATCGCAGGACCGCCCGCGATTTGCACGAGAACGTGATCGGCATCCGCCAGCATACGACCGCGATCCATTAACGGATTCTTGAGCGCCAGCGTCAGTGCGTCGTGCGCGCGATTGTCGGATTCCGATTCGCCGAAACCGAACAGGCATCGACCGTTTCGGGTGCGCAACGCCGCGAGCAAATCATCGAAACCGATGCGAATGAGACCCGGTCGCTGAATCAAATGCACGATCGAGCGCACGCTTTGGCTGATCGTGTTATCAGCCACAGCGAAAGCCTGGTGAATTCCCGCTTTCGGCGCGACCATGTCGCCCATGCGATCGTTCTCGAAACAAATCACCGCGTCCGCGCTCTGATTGAAACGTTCGAGTGCCTCCTGCGCCTGCACTGTGCGACGCCGGCCTTCGAACGAAAAAGGAAGCGTCGCGAAACCGACCACGAGCGAACCGGCTTCGCGCGCAATTTGTGCGACCAGTGGCGCCGCGCCGGAACCCGTTCCACCGCCGAGTCCCGTGCAAACGAAAACCATGCGCGCGCCCGCCAGCACCTGCCGAATTTCCTCGGTGGATTCCGCGGCGGCATTGTAACCGAGTTCCGGATCGCCACCCGCGCCCAGACCGCGCGTGACGGTGCGACCAAGTTGCACTTTGGTCGCGGCCACCGAACTGGCGAGCGATTGCACGTCGGTATTGATCGCGATGTGATCGGCCTTCTCCAAGCCATCGAGCACGATGCGATCGAGCGCATTGGCCCCCGCACCGCCGACTCCGACGACTTTGATGGAAATGATTTCTTCTTCGCGTTCGGGAAGACTGTAATTTTTGCTGAGCTGAATCATTTATTTTTGGGTATCTTTTTTCAAAAATTGGTCATCGCATTCCGTTAAAGATTTTACCGAAGAGCCGCCCGAAGCCACGGCGCGGACGACCGCGATCGGACTGAACAGCCTGTGCGTATTTGATCAATCCTATCGCGGCGGAGAACTGCGGATTTTCAAACGCACTCGTTAGGCCAGACATGGTTTGTGCGTGCGAAACGCGTGCTGGTAACTCGAAGATTTCGCCGGCCAGGTGATCGATGCCGCGCAGATGACTGCATCCACCCGTGATAAAAATTCCTTCGCCGATGTAGTTAATGAATGACTCCTCTTCCAGCTGGCGCTTGAGCAGTTCCAACGTCTCGCGCAAACGCAGATGAATAATGGTGTTGAGCGTTTCGCGTTCAATTTCCTTCCCGGCGAAACCGGAATCGTCCTTGAGCAAAACTGTTTCGCCCGGCAAACAATTTCCGAGAATGACACTGCCTTCTTCGAGTTTTAATCGTTCCGCCCGCGCCATCGGGATGCGCAATCCCATGGAAATATCATTCGTGATGTGATCGCCGCCCACGGCAAAACAGCCGCTCTGCCGCACCGCGCCGTCGACATACAAAATGTAATCGGTCGTTCCGCCGCCGATATCGATGACGAGCGCGCCGAGATTTTTTTGATTCTGCGTGAGCACAACCTGAGCGGAGGCGAGCGCGTTGAAGACAACGTCCTCCACTTCCAGCGGCAATTCTTTCACGCATCGAATCGTATTTTGAATGCGCGTGCGCACGCCATGCACGATGTGGAAATCCGCTTCCAATCTTTGGCCGAGCATTCCGACAGGGTTGAGCACACCATCCTGTCCATCGACGTGGTAATGCTGAATGATCGAGTGCAGAAACGCATTTTGGGCAGGAATGCTGACTTCGCGCGCGTTGATTTTCACATCTTCGATGTCCTGGTCATCGATCTCATCGCGATCTTCCGCTAACGAAACACTGCCGCGATTGTTAAAGCTTTGAATATGCGAACCGGAAACGCCCACGTAAACGCTGCGGATCATGACATCACTTTTCTGTTCGGCATCGACGACGGCTTCGTGCACGCATTTCATTGCCGTCTCGAAATCCACGATCTCGCCTTTGCGCACGCCGCGCGACGGCGCCTGGCCCACGCCGAGAATTTTGATTGTTCCGTCCGGTCGGCTTTCCCCTACCACCACGCAAATCTTCGAGGTCCCGATTTCAAGACCGACCAACAAATCACTACTCGCCATTACACTTAATCCTTTCTGCCACGATGAACTGGAATTGCCTTTTTTAACGACACGGCCTTTGCCTTCCTGATGGGCATCGGCGTTGCGGTCGATTTCGGTAAAGCGTTAACCGGAGTCGCTCGTAAAATTTTCGGCTCCGCGCCTTCGGGATCAATCGTTTCGTTGATCACATCGGCGGCGAGCTGGGCGAAGGTGACGGGAATGTTGCGTTGCACGATCAGATTCACCGTTTGTAATTCCCGTTTCGAATCGTCGGAATAAACGAGGAATTGTTCGAGGCGCCGTAACTGCGCAGCCATTTGATCGAAGCCGAATGTGATCTGCATGCGGTTCTTATCCGTCACGACGAGGCAATAACTTTTCGAGAGATCGATCTCGCGAATCTGAAAACGAGTCTGCATGTAGCTGCCCATGTTTAAACGCAAAAGATCGAGCGCAGATTTCGCCTCGAACGATTGCACCGTTCCTCCTGCTTCGAGCGATTCGCCGGTGCATCCAGTGATCAAAGGCAGACCCAGATATTCCGGGAGCAATTTTTTTTCCTTCATTAAAACGCCGCGTCCATCGACGAGAAAAGCCGCATCGGACGCGAACGGATCGGTGACTTCTTTTTCGCTCGTGATCCAGGCGATCGGTTTGCGCTCGACGATGTGAATGTCGATTTCCGCCGGCATCTGCCGCGTCACCTGCACTTCATCGACTTGCGGAAGCTCCTGCAGCGCGTCATGCACTTTTTGCAGATGCACGTTGAAAATATTTTCCCCTTCGTACAGATCGGCGACCTTCAAGATTTGCTCGCGCTGCAACGTGCCGTCGGTCTGCACTTCAATCTGGCGCAATTGATAATCGGGATTTTCAAAAAAGAGCCGCTTCGCGCCGAATTGCACTCCGAGGTAGCCACCGACGATGAGCACGAAGACGAGCACGATTTTCGAAAAGAAAACCAGGATGCGACGATTGCGATATTGCGTCGCTTTGCGCGAACGCACTTTAACGTCGAGCAAATGCTGCTGTTTACGCTGGCGCGGATTGGAGACGCGCTGATTGCGCACCGTCGTTCGTTTACTGCGCGCTCTCATTTTCCTGGCCGCGCCTCCTGCGAAAGCTCGATGATGCGCGCGCACAAATCCGCGTACCCGATTCCCGCGGCCGCGGCGGCTTCTGGAAGCAAACTCGCGTCCGTCATTCCCGGGATCGTGTTTATCTCGAGCACCGTAGGATCGCCTTCCTCGGGAAGAATGATGTCGACGCGCGAATAGACTTTCAGGCCTAACGAGCGATGAGCCCGGAGCGCGAGATCCTGGATGGCGCGCGTTTGTTCCTCCGGAATATGCGCGGGACAAACATGCTGCGCTCCGCCGCCCGCGCTTGGATTCAGGAATGGATATTTATTCGTGAAATCGTAAACGCCGCCCTTCGGAATAATTTCGAGAATCGGCAATGCTTGATCGCCGAGAACACCGATCGTCAATTCGCGACCGGGGATGAATTTCTCCACCAAAAATTCCGAGTCGTACTTCGCGCCTTCCTCCAACGACGATCTGATTTCGCGTTCGAGCTTGACGATATAAACGCCGACCGTCGATCCCTGCCGCGGCGCCTTGATTACGATCGGAATCGGGATTGTCGGATTCTGTCCGGCTTTGATGACCTGCCAGTTCGGCGTGGTGATCTCGTGTTCACGAAATTTTTCTTTCGAGCGAATCTTGTCGAACGCGAGCCGACTCTCTTCCACTCCTTCACCGGTGTAAGCGACACCACGATTCTCCAGGATTTTCTGGATCTGCCCGTCCTCGCCAAAAGTTCCGTGCAGGGAAATGAAGGCAAGTTTCGTGTCGTTAGGCAGTTTGAACTCGGCGTCGCACACATCGACTTCCGACACGTCCGCGCCTAACGAACGAAGCGCTTTCGCAACCCCACGACCCGTAGCCAGCGAAACGTCACGTTCCGAACCGGGACCTCCCATAATCACGGCAATCTTTTTGTGAGCGAGCGTGTTCATTTTGTTTCCGAGTAGCGCACGCGTCTCGCGTGTCGGCGATGGCGTCCCCGCCATCGCGAACTTTTGATTTCGTCGAAAATCTCAAGAGTCGCGCGGCGGTCGAAAGATTGTTGCGGCGAGACGCCGCAACCAACACGCGAGACGCGTGCGCTACCCGGATTTCCTCTCACGCTGGTTCCCCCACGATTTGAACTTCGGTTTGTAACTCGATGCCGCGCTTCGACCGCGCGATTTCTTGAATTTTGCCGATCAGCTGCAGCACTTCGGCCGCGGTCGCGCCGCCATCGTTCACAATAAAATTGCCGTGAACTTCGGAAACGCGCGCCTTTCCGACATTCGAATTCTTTAAGCCCAGCTCATCCACCAATTTTCCCGCAGGACAACTGTCGGGATTTTTGAAAATGCAGCCGGCGCTTTTTGCGATCGGTTGAGTGCCGCGACGTTTCTGCTGGGACTCATCCAGGCGATGAGTGATTTCGTCGGCAGACGCAGGCTCCCCGCGAAAAACGGCTGAGACTGCGTAATTTTTCTCCAACGATGGGACGTGCCGATAATGCACTTCCAATTCGTCTCCACTTTTTTCCTGCGGCGCTCCGTCGCTGTCGAGATAACGAACCCGCACGACCCGTTCGAAAGTTTGCGAGCCCATCGCACCCGCATTCATGCGCAAACCGCCGCCGACTTCACCCGGAATTCCCTCCATCCATTCCAGTCCGCCAAGTCCGGCTGCCTTCGCTGCATACGCGACCTCTTTTAATTTTGCCCCAACCCCAGCGGTGATTTCATTTCCGTTGATCTCGATTTTATCGAAGTCGCCGCCACTCGGATGCGCAACCACGCCGCGAATTCCGCCATCGCGCACGAGCAAATTCGAACCGCGACCGATGACAAAGAATGGAAGATTTTCGCGCCGGCAGAACTGAATCAATTCGCCCAATGCCTTTTCGTTGCGCGGCTCCGCCCAGAATTGCGCCGGGCCGCCAACGCGCAACGTCGTATGCTTCGCGAGCGGTTCGTACAAACGCACATCGCCTTCTTCGCCCACGATCCGCTTCAAATTTTCCGCAATCACGAGATCGGCCGCGAGCAACGAAAGTTGTTCGTGAATATTTCCCGCGCCAAGGCTCACGACCAGATCGCCCGGATCGAGCATGTTGCCGACATCGCTGTGCACCAATTCGAGTCGCGGTTGATAAGTCACGCCGCGATGGCCCTGTGCAATAATTTCATCGGCAATCATTCTCCCGCTAACTCCTGGGATGGGCGCCTCGTTGGAACCGTAAATATCCGTTACGACCACGCGCTCCGCGTCATGAAAAGCATTGCCGAATTGTTTGCGCAGCGCCTTGGTGCGCGAATAACGATGCGGTTGAAACATCGTCAGCACGCGTTTTCGCCCGATCGATTTCGCCGTATTTAAAGTGGCGCTGATCTCCGTCGGATGGTGCCCGTAATCATCAACCAACAGGAATCGTTCGCTTTGATATTTAATTTCGAAACGCCGGCGCGCGTGTTGAAAACGTGCCAGCGATTTTTTGATTTTCTCAAACGGAACGCCCAACTCCGTAGCCACGGCAATGACGCCCAGCGCGTTGCTCACATTATGCCGGCCGGGCACGCTTAAAATCGCTTCGCCCAATTGTTCGCCATGGCGGAAAACGCAAAAGACCGAAGCGAAGTCTTTCAGTTCCACATCGGTACCGCGGTAATCGGCGTTCTCGCTAAAACCGAACGAAATTGCCGCGGGCCGCGTTTCACAAAGCCGTTTCGCGTTTGCTTCGTCTGCGCAGTAAAAAATCTTTCCGCGCGTTTGCCCGAGCAATTGCGCAAAGACCGATTCGATTGCCGCGAGATCGGCGTAAAAATCGAGATGCTCTTCTTCAATATTGAGGAGAAGCGTGTGCTCCGGGTGGAAAAAACGAATCGTGCCGTCACTCTCGTCGCCTTCCGCGACAAAATATTCGCCGCGCGCATCCCAGTGCGCGTTGCTTCCAAGAATCGGAATTTCCGCGCCGACGTAATGAGACGGATGTAATCCTCCTTCACGCAAGACATGCGCAACCATCGCTGACGTCGTCGTTTTTCCGTGCATGCCGACGACGACGATGCCGCGTTTGCCGTGCATGATCGCGGCAAGCGCTTCGGCCCGCCGCAAAAGCAATTTCCCGTTTTCGCGCGCACTCGTTAGGATCGGATTGTCCCTTTTGATCGCCGACGAAAAAATAATAATGTCGGCCGTGCTTGCGTCCTCGACCCGATGTTCGCGATGAAAACGCAAACCGAGTCGCTGCAATCGATCCGTTTCCAGCGTTCTGATTTTATCGGAACCGCTGACTTCGTGGCCGAGTTCGAGCAGGAGCGCGGCGATCCCGCTCATGCCGCTCCCCGCGACGCCCACGAGATGAACCCGGTGGCGTTCCTGCGTCAGTAATTTTTGCAGGGCGGCCTCAGGTGCGTGCGTCATGGTCGGGTTGAGTATATTTTTCCATCGCCTTCACCACGAGCGCGGCGGCATCCGTCGGAGCGAGACGCGAGGATTTTTCGGACATGCGGCGCAGTTTAGTCGCGTCGCCGATTAAATCCCGAATTTTGCGTGCGAGCACGTCACCGGAAAGTTCGGATTCTTTGAGAATAACGGCCGCATCATCCCGCGCAAAAATTTCGGCGTTGAGCGTTTGATGGTTATCCGCCGCGAATGGATACGGGATCAAAATCGCCGGCAACGAAAAAGCTGCGAGCTCGGCCAGGCTGGCGGCGCCGGACCGTGTGATCGCAAAATCCGCCGCGCTGTAAACTGTCTCCATCTGATGATGAAAGGCCGCGACGTATGCCGGAATATTTTCGCGACGGTAATTGTCCGCCACCAAAGTTTCGTCTCGTGTGCCCGCGAGATGGATGACCTGCAGCGACAATTCCCGCAAAGCCGCCATCGATTTAATGACAGCCTGATTAATTCCAGTGGCGCCCTGACTTCCGCCCATGATGAGCAGCGTTTTCAAATCGTCGCGCAATCCCAATTGTTGCAGCGCGACTTTACGATCGATGCGTTTGAGATCGTACCGAATGGGCGTGCCTGTCACCTCCGTTTGGTTCTTCGGAAAAAACTGCGCGCACTCCTTGAATCCAAGAAGAACCGCGCGCACCAGATTCGCCGTCATGCGATTGGCCCGGCCCGGGACGGCGTTGGATTCATGGATGAAAGTCGGAATGCCACGAAAGCGCGCGGCCATCACCGGCGCGGTCGAGGTAAACCCGCCCATGCCGAGAACAAGGTGCGGCTTGAACGTTCGATAGATTCCGCGGCAACGCACGAGGCTTTCGTTGAAACGCCTAACGAATCGTAAAATCGCCGGCGAAAACGGCGAAGGCAGACCGATGCTGGGCAGTTTCTCGAGGCGAAAATCGGAGTGCGTCGAAATTGCCAGAGCGTCGACTTCCTTTTCCGAAATGAAAAGCATCACTTCATGACCGTGCCCGCGCAGAACTTCTGCGACCGCGAGACCGGGAAATAAATGCCCGCCTGTTCCTCCGCATGCGATGACGGCATTCATTTTAGATTCGCGGCGTGATGCGCGCCTGCATGATCACGCGTTTTTTGTTGATGGCCGGTTCGAGAATCGCCTGGCGGTAAATATTGAGCAGCAGTCCGACGCCGAAAAGGCAGGCGGCAAGATTGGATCCGCCATAACTGATGAATGGCAGCGGCAATCCCTTATTAGGCAAAAGCGAAGTCGTGACACCGATGTTGACCGCGGCCTGCAAGGCCAGAAGCGATACGATACCGCTGGCCAGCAAGAGGCCAAAGCGATCCTTCGCGTGGAGCGCGATCATCATTCCGCAGACAATGATGACGACGAACAAAAAAATGACGAGAAGGCTGACGCGCAGACCGAGCTCTTCACCGATCATCGGAAAAATAAAATCGGTGTGCGCGTAAGGAAGGTAGAGCATCTTTTGCCGGCCGTTGCCGAGCCCGAGACCTTCCATGCCTCCGCTGCCCCAGGCGATGAGCGCCTGCATTTGCTGCAAGCCGTCTGTTTGTTCGTGCGCTTTTAAATCGCGGAATGCGGTCAGACGCGCCATGCGCTCGGGCATTTTCGCTGCGACCACCGCCATGCTACCGAGTCCGCCTAACGAGAGAAGACCTAGGACCACGGGATTCGTCCCGGCCACAAACATAATAACAAAAGTCGTCGCGCCGATAAGCGCGGTCGTTCCCAGGTCGACTTCGAAAAGGATCAATGTCAGCAGCGCGCTGATAAAGAGGAGTGGCAAGGCGAACCCATGCAGGAAGCGGCTGCTCGATTTTTCGTAGCGCGCAAACCAGGCCGCGAGAAAAAAAACGGCGGCGATTTTGGCCAGCTCCGAAGGTTGAAAGGCGAGCGATCCCATGCCGACCCAACGCCGCGAACCGTTGATGCGCATGCCAAGATGCGGGACGAAACAAAGCGCAAGAGCAATGAACGCTATTCCGAACCAAATCCACCAGGTGCGCTGCCAGAAATGGTAATCAACCAGCGCCGCCACGGTGCAACCGATCAGACCGATCCCAAGCCAGACCGACTGCCGTTTGATGAAATAATAAACATCATTGTGACTGCTGCGCGCAAAAGCGCTCGTGCTAAAAAGCATGACGATACCGATGACGAGCATCACAAGGACGGCGACGAATAAAATGTAGGCGCTCTTGCGGTGCATCGTTTCGCAAACTAATCCTCAGATTTTTTGGCCTTCGCCGTTTTCGCGGGGATCAATAATTTCTGCCCGATCTTTAGTTTGCGCGGATCCTCGATGTGATTAAGCGCGAGCAAACTGTCGTACGAAACCTTGAACTTCCGCGCGATTGTCACGGGATTGTCGCCCTTTACTACCACGTAAGTTTTCCCGGAATCGGCTACGGAGGTTTTCGAAATGTATTTCGTGTGTTCGGTTTTGCGATCCGCGTTCGCTACACTTTGGTGCGTGGACTTCTCTTCGGTGCGGTTGGCGGGCACCGATGACTTTTCGGTTTCCGTGGATGCAATGCTGATTGGCGCATTCGCCGTTTTCGCGCTCACATTTTTTGCAAGCAGAGGCGGCGGCAGCGAACCCTGCCGTGTCTTGATCGCGTTGAACGCAATGATGCCGGCCACAGCGACGACGTGCAGGACCAAAACGATCAAGAGCGCGCGCGACAGCTTCATGTTCGGCTCCGACATTTCCTCGTAGTCCATGTCGTCAGGCGCGGTGAGCGAACGACGCGCAGTGCTGGCGCGCAGTTTTTTCTTACGTTGGAAGAGTTTGGGTATTTTCATGTTTGTTTCGGCAGAGCGTGAACGAGCGCACGAAATTGATCGCCGCGATCGGCGTAGCTTTTGAACATGTCGAAGGAAGACGTTCCCGGAGAGAAGAGAACAACCTCCCCGGGCTTCGCCAGGCCGCGCGCGCGTTCGACCGCATCGGCGAGCGAATCGGCAATTTCCGTCGGCACGGCGTCGCCCCAATCGCGTGCGATGCTTTCCGCCATTTCGCCGATCAAAATCGTCGTGCGAACTTTTTGCCTAACGAGTTCACGCAGCGGATCGAAGGTAAAGCCCTTGTCTTTCCCGCCTGCAATCAAAATGACGGGCTTGCTTTGCGCGAGCAACGCTTTCTCGACCGCATCGAGATTCGTAGCTTTCGAATCGTTGATGTAGGTGGCGCCTCCGACTTCGCGGACAAATTCGCAGCGGTGCGGCTGTGGTTCGTATTGCGAGAGCGGCGGCACCATTTCGGCAAAGGTGAGTGCGCGCGCCAGCCCGACCGCGAGTGTCGCCATTAAATTTTCAATGTTGTGTGAGCCGCGCAGTTTGGTGTCGGCCAGACGCAGCACTTCCTCCCCGCTATAGACAATTGCGCCGCCCGCGAGGCGAAAGTCAGCGTCATCGGAATAAGCGCTGAAGGTAACGGGACGCGCCTGGATTTTCGGTAAACGCTCGAGCGCGTTCACGACCGCAACGTCATCGCCGGTTTGATTTTCGAAGACGCGAAGTTTCGCCGTTCGATATTCCGCGACCGATGTATAACGATCGAGGTGATCGGGAGCGAAATTCAGCCAGACGCTGATCGCTGGCCGGAAGGTGCGAATCGTTTCCAATTGAAACGAACTCACTTCGACGGTGAAGACATCGTAATTCTCCTGTCGACGCACGACATCCGACAAAGGTTTTCCAATGTTGCCGCAGGCGATCGTGCGTTGACCGCACGCATTCAACATCTGGGCGACTAATTCCGTCGTCGTGGTCTTACCGTTTGTGCCGGTAATGGCGATGACGGGCAAAGTGCAGGAGCGCCAACCCAATTCCAACTCACCGATGGTTTCGATTTTTCGCGACGAAAAATTTTGCGCAAGCGGCGAATCCGGATCGATGCCCGGACTGAGAACGACAAAATCGTAGGTGGACGAATCATGTTCCACCTCCGGACCGAACATGACACGAACTTTATGCGCGCGCAGATTTTCGATGGTGGATTTGAGCAAATTTTTCTCGTCTGCGCTATCGAGCACGCTGACCTGCGCTCCTTCCGCCACGAGCAGAAGCGCGGCTGCGGTTCCACTCAAACCAGCCCCGAGCACAGCAACGTTTTTGTTTTTGTAGCGCACGTTTATCGCAACTTCAAAGTGGCAAGTCCCAGCAGCGCAAAAATCGCGGACATGATCCAGAAACGCACGATGACGGTGTTTTCCTTCCAGCCCGCGAGCTCGAAGTGATGGTGGATCGGCGACATCGCGAAAATGCGTTTGCCGGTAAGTTTGAAACTCAGCACCTGCAAAATGACTGAGACCGCTTCAATGACGAAGACACCTCCGACGACCGCGAGGAGCAACTCTTGTTTGCAGCAAATCGCGACGACACCAATCATCCCTCCGATCGCGAGCGAACCGGTGTCGCCCATGAACACGCGCGCCGGATGACAATTATACCAAAGGAAACCGAGCCCCGCCCCAACGAGCGCGCTGCAAACAACCGTCAATTCGCCGGTGAACGGATAGAACGGAACCTGTAAATATTCCGCAATCTTGAAATTTCCCGCAGCGTACGAAAGCAGCGCGTAAGCAAACGCGACCGTGATAGTGCAGCCGATCGCGAGGCCATCGAGGCCGTCAGTAAGATTGACGGCATTGGACGAACCGACCACGACGAGCGCGAAAAATATGAACGTGAACCAGCTCATGTTCGTGACCACGGGCAATTTGAAAAACGGGAGGTAAAGCGAACGTGCCTGCACTTCGATGAGCGGGCTCGTGAGAAAAACTGTGGTGACGATGGCGGCGAGGATGACCTGGAAAACAAGTTTCAATCTCGCCGGAAAGCCGTCCGATTTTTTGCTGATGACCTTGAGATAATCGTCCACGAAACCGAGCACGCCGAGATAGATCAAAGTGAAAAGGACCAGCCAGACGAAGCGATTGTCTGGTCGCGCCCATAAGACGCTCGAAAGAAAAACCGAACCGATGATGAGAACGCCGCCCATCGTCGGAGTGCCTTGTTTTCCACCGTGCAATTCGGCGAGACGCCGCACTTCTTCCGCCGTGCGAATAGGCTGCCCCACTTTCAGCGAAATAAGTTTTCGGATAACGAAATTCCCGAAGAGCAAACAGAGCAGGAACGCGGTGATGGCGGCTGCGACCGCGCGAAACGTGACGTAATAGAAAACGTTAAAACCGCGAACCTGATCGCTGAAAAGGTGAAGATAATAAATCACGAGGCGATTCCTTGTGGCGATTGATGTTTCGCGAATTCTTCCAGGACGCGTTCCGTGCGGGCGGCACGGCTGCCTTTAATCAGGACGAGGTCGTTAGGCGAAGCTTCTTCCGCCAGGATTTCTGCCGCTTCCTCGGCCGAAGCGACGGTGCGACTTTTTTCCAAACCCGCCTCGCGCGCCGCCTCCGCGATTATTCCAGCGGTTTTGCCGATCGCGATCAGCTCATCGATTTTTAGTGTCGCTGCGGCTTCGCCGACTTCGCGATGACCGCGCTCGCATTCATTTCCTAATTCGGCCATCTCGCCGAGGACGGCGATGCGACGTCCTTCGGTTTCCAATTCCGCCAGCGTGGCGAGCGCGGCGCGCATCGATTCCGGATTGGCGTTGTAACTGTCATCAATGAATTGCACACCGCGAATGTTTTTGATTTGCAGACGCGCTTTAGTGAGGGGTGCGGAAGCAAGGCCCGCGGCGCAGTCTTCGATCGAAAGACCGAGAACGCGGCCGGCGGCGACCGCAAGCAACGCATTCTGAATCATGTGCAATCCCGGCACCGGTAATTGTGCGCGGCAGCGATGTGCGCCTTCGAGAATGGTGAACTCCGATCCGCTCGCGCTCTGCCGCAGATCAGTCGCGCGTACCGAGCCTTCCTCGGTTCCAGCGAAAACGATTTTTGCACGCGTTCGTTTCGCGATAGCCGCGCTGAAAGAATCGTCCGCATTGAGAATGAGTGTTCCATCTGGCCCGATCGCCTCGGCGAGAGCACCTTTCTCCAGTGCGATCGCTTCGCGCGATCCCATGAACTCGATATGCGCGACACCGACATTCGTGATGATGCCAACATCGGGTGCGGCGATTTTTGCGAGCGCAGCGATTTCTCCGGGGTGATTCATGCCGATTTCCCAAACCGCGATCTCATCGCGTGATGTCGCTTCCAGAATCGTTCTCGGCAGGCCAACGTGATTGTTAAAGTTACCTTCCGTTTTCGTGACGCGAAAACGATGGCCCAGCGCTGCGGCAACGAAATCTTTTGTCGAAGTCTTTCCGTTGCTGCCGGTAATCGCGATCACTTTGAGCGTAAGCGATTGGCGATATTGCGCGGCGATCTGTTGATAAGCGACGAGCGTATCGGCGACGCGAATGAGCGGAAAATGTTTCGGCATTTTCCCTGTCCAATTGCGTTCCACCACAGCGCTGGCGGCGCCGCGTTCCGCCGCCTTCTCGACAAAACGATGGCCATCGAAATTTTCGCCGCGCAACGGGATAAAAAGATCGCCCGGTTGCAACGTGCGCGAATCAGTACTGATTCTGGAAACGAACGGATCGTCTTCGCCTAACGAGATGTTTTCTCCGGCAAAACCTGCCAAACGAGAGAGAGGTAACGCGTCCATCAAAATTCCACCGGGTGATCTTCGAGTGCACGCCGCGCTACCTGCACGTCGTCAAAGGGAATGGTGTGATCGGCAAACTCCTGGTAAGTCTCGTGACCTTTGCCGGCGATCAGGACGATATCGCGCGGTTGCGCCAGGGCGACGGCGCGCGCAATTGCTTCGGCGCGATCAGGAATTTTTTCAAAACGATCGGAACGAAATCCTTTTTCCACTTCAGCAATGATCGCATCCGGATTTTCTTTTCGCGGATTGTCGGAAGTAATGATGCTGAAATCTGCATTCTGATCGGCAACTTTCCCCATGAGCGGGCGTTTTTTGCGATCGCGATCGCCGCCGCATCCGAAGACAACGATGAGACGACGCGGTTGGAGATCGCGCAAAGTTTTCAGAACATTCAGCAGCGCGTCGTCACTGTGCGCGTAATCGACGAAAACCTGGAATTGGCGCTTTGCGGGCACTGATTCCAAACGACCCGGCACCTGCGGCGATTTGCTCAGGCTCAAAATCGCCTCGCGCAGACTCACGCCAAGATTGTTTGACGCCGCCAGGGCCGCCAGGGAATTAGCAACGTTAAATCGACCGATCAACGGAACACGCACCAGATAACTCTTGCCGCGCGCATCGAGCTGATACGAAGTGCCGCCAAATTCCATGCGATAATTCGACGCGCGAAAATCTGCGCGCGCACCCATTCCGTAGGTCACGACCGGCGTTTTTTTTCCGATCCGATTAATCAGGAGCTTCCCGTAGTGATCGTCCGCGTTGATGACCGCGATATTTTTCTTTTTCAATTTCTGCTCGGGCAACGCCGTGAACAGTTTTGCTTTCGCTTCGAAATAATTTTCCATCGTCTCGTGAAAATCGAGATGGTCCTGCGTGAGATTAGTGAACACGGCTACATCCCACTCCAGTCCCCGCGTCCTCTCCTGCGCGAGTGCGTGTGAAGAAACCTCCATCGCCGCAGCTTTGCATCCGGCCGCCACCATTTGCGCGAGCAGTTCCTGCACTTCGAGAGATTCGGGCGTGGTGCGAATGGCGGGAAGAACGCGCTCACCGATTTCGTAACGGACAGTACCGAGGAGACCGCAGCGCAGCCCCGCTTTTTCGCAAATGTGTTTGATTAAAAATGTGGTGGTGGTTTTTCCATTGGTGCCGGTAACACCGGCCATTTTTAAACGACGGGCCGGCCGCTCGTAAAACGCGGCCGCGAGATCGGCGAGAGCGCTCCGGGCGTTTTCCACCACCACGGAAGTGGCACGAACATATTTTTCCTCCCGTTCGGTAACGATGGCGGTGGCACCGCGATCGATGGCCTGATCGATGAATTGATGGCCGTCGCTTTTTTCACCGCGGAGCGCAACGAAGAGACAGTTCTTCTGTACGCGCCGCGAATCATACGCGATGCATTCGATGTCCTGATCGACAGGTCCGAGAATCTGGCGCGGCGTAATGGCGGCGGTGAGTGTTTTGAGCTGCATGGCGGACGGTAAGGTGGACGCAAAATGCTCAACGGCGCAGAGCGTTGGTTAAGGCAACGCGTCGTGCCGCCACTCCTTTGACTGGTTCTTCATGCGGTTCGAGATCGAGATAACGCGCCGCTTTTTCCGCCACGCGGGCGAAGATCGGGCCGGCGATAAGTCCGCCATAATTTAATTCCGGTTTGCTCGTGTGCGCGTCATCCAGCACAACAAGCCCGACAAACTCCGGATGATCCGCAGGCAGATATCCGCTGAACGAAACGACGTACTTCCCGTGTTCGTAGCCGCCTTTGGGATCGACTTTTTGTGCGGTCCCGGTTTTGCCAGCGATGGTGAAACCAGGAACGGCCGCTGCTGCCGCGGTGCCGCGATCACTCACGACACCGCGCAGCGCATCACCAATCATGTTCGCAGTCTCAGAAGAAATTACCCGCCGCAAAACAGTCGGCGAAAAAGTGGTGACAACAGTTCCGTCGCTGTTCGTAATCGATTTCACAATGCGCGGCGTGATGAGTTTGCCGCCGTTGGCGATCGTCGCCATCGCGGCTGTCATTTGCAATGGTGTGACTCCGATCTCGTGCCCCATGGGAATACGCGTAATCGAAATTTTACTCCACGATTGCGGCGAGTGAACTTGGCCGCCAATCTCGCCGGGCAACTCGATCCCGGTACGATCGCCGAACCCAAAGCGACGAATGTATTCGTAGAATTTTTCGTCGCCGACTCTCATCGCCAGTTTTGCCGCGCCGATGTTGCTCGATTTAACAAGCACATCGCGCACGGTCAGCTCGCCGTACGGTTTGTGATCGTGCAAAATCCGGCCGCCGTAATTCCAGGCGCCGTTCTCGCAAAAGATCGTGGTGTCGGGTTTTACTTTGCGTTCATTCAACGCCGCCGCGGCCGTGACGATCTTGAACGTTGAACCCGGTTCCATCATGTCGATGATGGCGCGGTTTTTCATTTGCTCGGGCTTCGCGTCGGCGCGCAGATTAAGATCGAAGTTGGGACGATTCGCCATGGCCAAAACTTCCCCGGTTTGTGGACGCATGAGAATGATCGTGGCCTTGGTCGGATGATATTCCTTCATCGCGGCGTCGATTTCGTTCTCGACGATGTTTTGTAAATTGAGATCGATGGTGAGATGAACTTGATATCCATCGCGCGGCGCGCGTTCTTGTCCGCGATAGAGAACGATTTCCTGGCCGGCGCGATTATGCTCGATGTAACGATAACCGTCTTCGCCGTGCAGATATTGCTCCATCGAAGATTCGACGCCCTGAATCCCGTGATGCTCAAAGTCGGTGAACCCGATCACGTGGCAGAGCATGGAAGCGTTTGGATAGATGCGCGCGGAGTCGCGTTCGAAGTAAATGCCGCGAATATTTTCAGCGCGTAATTTGTCGCGCAGAACGATGGCGAGATTTTCCGGCACTTCGCGCTTCACGACGATGTAACGCCGGTCGCAGCGTAACTTTTCCGAAACTTCACGCGACGGCATCTTCAGTGCCGCGCTGAGCAACGAAACCGCGCCCTCTATATTATTAAGATGGGTCGCATCGGCCACGATCGTTTGCACGGGGACGTTGTGGGCCAGCACTTCGTTATTGGCATCGAAGATCGAACCGCGTTCTGCGTAGATGCTCTGCTTGTAAACATGCTTCTCCGCGGCGAGACCGGCGTACTCGTCATGTTTGAGCAGTTGCAGATAAACGAGGCGGAAAGAGAAAAGGCTGAAAAGCGCGATGAAGCCCAGGCAAACCAAGGCACAACGGGTTCGGCCATTCCATTTCATGGGCGCGTCGATTCGTTAGCCACCGGTTGAACCGCATCCTCTTGCGCCGAACGCGGAGGCGCGCTCAGCCGGACGATGTTCTGCTCCGCGATCGGAATCATTTTCAAATAGCCTTCCTTCAGTCGCCGCTGCAGAGCGGAGCGCGAAGTGAGCGCGGCAATCTGGCCGGCCGCGACTTCGTTTTGGTTGCGCAAACTGGCCAGCTCGGTCTCGAGATGATGTTGCTGATCGCCGAGATGGTGCAGTTGCAGGCTCAGATAAACGTAGATAAGACCAGTGAGCGCGAAGAAAACGGTGAGCACGATCCAGCGCGCAAGAGCCGGCGCGTTGATCGCGTTTAGATTTTTTCGGCGGGAACGGTTCATATTATTTTCTCCGCCACGCGCAACTTCGCGCTCCGCGAACGCGGATTGCTGCGCTGCTCCGCTTCATTTGGCTCGACCGGTTTTGAAGTGATCAGTTGCAAATCCCAATCGGGATTGCGCCGTGGCTCGGGCCATTCCGGTCGATCCAGCCATTCGCGACTGTGATCGCGGAAGATATTTTTCACGATACGATCTTCCAGCGAATGAAATGTGATGACCGCTATGCGCGCTCCTTTTTCGAGGCGATCAATTAAGGCGCGTAAACCTTCCGCCAAAGCGCCGAGCTCATCGTTCACTTCCATGCGTAACGCCTGGAAAACCTGCGTGGCCGGATGACGACGCCCGTGCCGACCAACAATTTTCTCGATCGCGCGAGCGAGCGTGCCGGTCTCGAGAAACGGCGCTGTCTTGCGCGATTTCACCAACATCGCTGCGATTCGCCGCGCTGCCGGTTCCTCACCGAGTTCTCGGAACAATCGCGTGAGATCTTCTTCGCTGTAAGTGTTAACGATTGTCGCCGCTGTCAGTTCGCGGCGCGGATCCATGCGCATGTCGAGCGGCCCATTGCGCATGATGCTGAAACCGCGTTCGGCATTTTCCAATTGTCGCGACGAGACGCCGAGGTCGAGTAACGCGCCACCGATCTGCGCGATTCCAAGTTGATCGAGAATCTCGCCCGTCGCGCGGAAGTTGCACTGCCGCAGCCGAACCCGATCGCCAAACGACGCGAGGCGACCGGCGGTGAATTCAATCGCATCTGGATCCTGATCGAGCGCGAGAACGTTCGCACCGGCGCGCAAAATCGCTTCGCTATGACCGCCGCCGCCGCATGTGGCATCGACGATAAGGCTACCGGGCTTGGGCGCGAGCAAGTCGAGCACCTCAGAAACAAGCACCGGACGGTGATAGATCGGATCGTCCATTTCCTCCACCTCCTCTTCAATAATCAGCGGTCCGGTTGCGAACCAGATTGGCCGCTCAAACAGCAACGCATTCATTTCGTTATAAACCGACGAGATTGGCCACGTGTTGGTAAGTGGCGGTTTCCTCTTCGTGCGCGCGTTTCCAGCGCGCCAAATTCCAGATTTCAAAACGCCCGCGGCCGCCCACGAGCGCGACCTCGCCTTTTAAGCCGAGCTCTTTGCAAAAATGTTCCGGTAGAACGAGACGGCCCTGGCGGTCGGACCCGCCATGTTCGGCGCGCGCATGCAAATGACGTGAAAAAATGCGGCGATCGCGCGGTGGAACGTTCGGATCGGATGCGGCGAGCGAACTCATGCGATCGAACTCCTGCGGCGACATGACGAGGAGGCATTGTTGATTGGCGTCGGCGAGCAGAATAAATTCTTCGCTACCTTCGCCACGCCAGCGGGATGGAATGGTGATGCGATTTTTTTCGTCGATGGCGTGACGAAAATTTCCGGCGTAGAAAGTTTGAGGCTGAGAGTCGTTGTCCATACGCCAGTGGAAGAACGGGCCATTTTAATCCACTTTCCCCCACTTCTAACCACCTTCCGTGCCACCGGTCAATTAAAATAACCCGCATTTGCAGCATTTTTTATCAGCCGCTAAAATGACGCCTTCCCGTGCGATCTTTTCGAGGCATCATCTTTCTTCTCTTGACCGCGGTGGTTCGCGTTCTTCCGGCCCAATCAGGCGAGCATTCGAACGACGCCATTCGCGTGACGGTTTCACTGAACGCCGATGGCTCACGCACAACATATCGTGCGGACGACGCGAACCGCAAAGCCGTGGCCACGACAACAAATCGCGAAGGAAAATTACTGAGCCGAACACACTACAAGCTCGACGATAGCGGTCGCTTTGCGACGGGCGCGGTCTACGGGCCGGATAAAAAGCTGCGTTTCAAATCGACTTATTCGTATGACGATTCCGGAAAGCTGACGCAGGAACTACAGTCCGACAAAAGCGGAGTGTTGCTGCACAAAATTCTTTACTCCTACGACTCGTTAGGCAAACAGATTGGATATTCGATCTACGACGGCGCAGGGAAAGTGGTCGGTCAAACAACCGCGCCCTCTGTTACTGCTTCTCCCGAGAAAAAGAAATCTCGTTAGCCTATGGCTCGCTTTCCTGGATTTCGTGTAACCGATCTCAGCTTGCCTGCGTCGTTAAAGAGGATTAGAGAAATCGGCTAATGATCGAATACCTTCAGAAGGGCGGCATGCTCATGTGGCCGATCCTGATCTGCAGCATCATTTCCATCGGCGTCTTTGCGGAACGGCTTTTCTATTTCCACCGCGCCACGATTCACGTGGGGGAGTTTCTGCAGGGTCTGTCCAATCTCGTTAGGCGCAGAAATTTCGCGGAAGCTTTGCACGAATCGGCCGGCACACCGGGGCCGGTAGCGCGCGTCATTCACGCGGCCATTATTCGTCACGATGCGCCCCGTTCCGAATTGAAAGAAATTGTCCAGGAAGCCGGACAACTCGAAGTGCCAAAACTGGAACGCTTTCTCGGCGTTCTCGCCACCCTCGCTTTTCTTACTCCATTACTCGGTTTGTTAGGCACGGTCTCCGGAATGATCGAGGCTTTCGGAACCATCACGGCGCATGGCGGCTTCGCCACCGTGAGCGAACTTTCCGGCGGCATTTACAAAAGCTTGCTTACGACCGCGGCCGGCCTGGTCGTCGCCACGCCGACCTTCGTCGCCTACAGCTATCTCTCTTCGCGGGTGAACACGATGCTGCATGATATGGAGCGCGCCGGGATCGAAATCGTGCATATGCTGACGGATCGCGAACCGGCCGGGGACATCATCAGTTTCAAACCGGCACGCGAAAGCCGGCCTTCCGAGCGCGAGCGTTAGCCTAACGAGTCGCGCCGCTGGACGTGAAATGAAACTCACGCGCACGACAAATTATTCGTTTGGCTGGCTTTGCATCTTCCCGGCCCTCGATGTGCTTTTCCTTCTCATTTTTTTCCTGCTCATCAGTTCCAATTTCATCCTCCAGCCAGGGATCGCGATCACTGCGCCGTTTTCCCGTTTCGCCCTCGGTCCGCAGGTGAATCAGCAGATCATCAGCATCACCGGCGGTTCGAATGCTTCGATTTATTTCCGCGATCAAAAAGTAACGCTGCCGCAACTGGAGCCGTTACTCGATGCGGCGAAAAAAGAAGGACGCTCCATCATCATCAAGGCTGATCGTCTGACGCCGTATGAAATGGTTGTCGCGGTCACGAACGCGACGCTCGAGCACGGCATCACGTCCGTCGCGCTCGCGACCACCTCGGCAAAGTGAACGAACAGGTGTCAGAGCCGGATCTTCTCTTCGCGTGGGAGCCGGCACGCATGCGCCGTTCCGCCATTCTCGGATTCATTTTTGCCTCAGCCGCGGGACACGCGCTATGTTTTTACCTGTTTCAAATCGTGTATCCGCCGACGATCGCGTTACTCCCGCCACCGGCGCGCGTGAATATCATTTCCGAAAACACCGATGAAGGCCGCACCTTACTGCGCTGGATCGCAGCGGAAGATCCGGCGCTGAACACGACGACACAACGCTCCGCCGAAGCAAAAGCGTACGCGCTCCCGAAGCTCAGTCATGTCCCCTCCTACCTGACGATTCAACCGACGTTGAAACCGTTGCCGCCATCCGATACGGAATTGCGCGCGCCCAGTTCGCAACCGCCCGGACCCGTGCCTATGGAACGCGCACAGGTCCCGCCGCCGGCCGGCATTTCGCAAACGGCCGTCATTTTTTCCAAGGATTTCGATTCGTTAGGCGCGGCGCAAAAACCGTGGATGACATTTTCTGCTTCCACGCGCGAACTACCGCAAAGCGCCAGATTTCGCGTCGGCGTAAACGAAAACGGCATCGTGCGCTATTGCTTTCTGCAAACTTCATCCGGCGATACGGCTCTCGACCAGCAAGCGCACGCTTATCTGATGCAATGTCGTTTTGCCGGAAGCAAAGACGCTTCATCGCAATTGAAATGGGCGAACGCAATTTTCGAATGGGGTAACGACGTCACGGTGCCCCCAGCTGCGGAAACGCTGCCGTGATTCGTGTCACCCTCGCGGTCCTAGTCACAATCTATTTGCTGGTTTTTCTTGCGGCGGTTTTCCTCCTCTGGATAGTGGGAGAATGGAATCGGCGCCGGCGCGAACGGCGGGCTTTGCGCCATCGTTTGCGATGCGTGATTTGCGCGTTTGAGTTCGAGGATCGAACCGATGCGTTGCTACCGCGGTGCCCGCGCTGCGGCAGCTTGAATGAAAGATTTAAACTGGAGCGAATTTAATTATGGGAATGTGGATCGGCCGAAATCGTAAAGCCCGCGTCACTTACGGGTTCGATGAGATTGCACTCGTGCCGGGTCGCGTCACGATTAACCCAAACGAAGTCGATATTGCCTGGCGTTTGCCACGCAAAAACGCGGAACCGCTCGCGTTCAAAATCCCGATCCTCGCCAGCGCGATGGATGGCGTGGTCGATGTCCGTTTCGCCATTGCCATGAGCAAGCTCGGCGGAATCGCGGTCTTAAATTTGGAAGGCGTGCAAACGCGTTACAAAAATCCGCAGGAGGTTTTGCAGAAAATCGTTGAGACCGACAAAGCGGAGATCACCTCACTCCTGCAGAAAATTTACCAGGAACCGGTGCAGGAGGATTTAATCGCCGCGCGCATTCGCCAAATTAAAGATTCGGGAGCAATCGCCGCCGTCAGCTCGATTCCGCAACGCGCGACCGAGTTCGGCGCCATCGCGCAGGAAGCGGGCGCGGATGTTTTCGTGGTGCAGAGCACCGTCTCGACCGTGCGTCACCTTTCCTCGGAATATAAATCGCTCGATCTGCAAAAATTTTGCGACGACATGCGCATTCCGATCATTGTCGGCAATACGGTCGGTTACGATGTCACGTTCGAGATCATGGAATGCGGACCGGCCGCAGTTCTGATCGGCGTCGGACCTGGCGCTGCCTGCACTTCGCGCGGCGTGCTTGGCCTTGGCGTTCCGCAAGTGACAGCGACGGTCGATTGCGCAGCGGCGCGCGATGCGTATTTCAAAAAAACTTCGCGTTACGTTCCCATCATTACTGATGGGGGGATGAGCAAAGGCGGCGACGTTTGCAAGGCGCTCGCGTGTGGAGCGGACGCCGTCATGGTCGGAAGCGCTTTTGCCAGGGCGCACGAAGCGCCCGGTCACGGTTATCATTGGGGAATGGCGACGCCACATGCGAATCTGCCTCGCGGCACGCGCATTAAAGTTGGCGCGACCGGTTCGTTGAAACAGATCCTGTTCGGTCCGGCGGAGGTCGATGACGGTAGTCAAAATCTTGTCGGCGCAATCACAACCTGCATGGGAAACGTGGGCGCGCGCGATATCGCCGAGTTCCAGCAGACCGAAATCATCATTGCGCCTTCGATCAAGACTGAGGGCAAACTTTTCCAGACCGTCCAAAGCGTTGGCATGGGCACTCGTTAAGGAAGTGACAATTGCCCCGTGATGAGTGACTGGTAAGCCGATTTTCGTTAGTCCGTTATCCGTTCACCCGCGCCATGAAAGATCGAAGAGTCGTCATCACCGGAATGGGAGTCATGACTCCTGTCGGCAACGATCTGAAAACATTCTGGCACAACCTAACGAATGGTGTGAGCGGCATTGGCCCGATCCAACATCTTGACGTGACGGAGTACGATTGCCGTATTGGCGGGGAAGTTCGCGGATTCGATCCGAAGGCGTTTTTTAAAAACCCGAAAGACATCCGGCGCACCGATCGCTTTGCGCAGATGGCTTTGGCCGCGGCAAAAATGGCCATGGAGGATTCCGGCATCGACTTGGAACGCGTTAATCGGAACCGATTTGGCGTCAATGTCAGCAGCGGCATCGGCGGCCTGAAAACGCTTGAAGATCAGCACACCACACTTATGACCAAGGGACCTTCGCGCGTCTCCGCATTCACCATTCCGATGTTGATCAGCAACATGGCGAGCGGTCTCATCTCGATGGAGTTCGCGCTCAAGGGACCGAATCTCTGCATCGTCACGGCTTGCGCAACGTCGAACAACGCGATCGGTGAATCGTGGCGCACGATTAAGTTCGGAGACGCCGATATTTTTATCGCGGGTGGTGCGGAAGCCGCCATCATCCCCATCGGCCTAGCCGGATTTGCGGCGATGAAAGCACTGAGCACGCGCAATGACGAACCGGAACGCGCGTCGCGACCGTTCGATCGCGACCGTGATGGTTTCGTCATGGGCGAAGGTGCGGGCGTTCTGATGGTGGAAGAACTCGAACACGCAAAAGCGCGCGGTGCGAAAATTTACTGCGAGCTCGCCGGTTACGGTCTTTCCGCCGACGCCTATCATATGACGGCCCCCGAACCCGATGGCGAAGGGGCCGCGCGCGCCATGCAAATCGCACTGGATCACGCCGGCATCAATCCGGAGCAGGTCGATTACGTCAACGCCCACGCGACGTCGACCGGATTGGGCGACATTTGCGAAACGCGCGCCATCAAAACTGTTTTTGGCGAATACGCGAAGAACGGCCTCTCCATCAGTTCCACGAAATCAATGACCGGCCACTTGTTAGGCGGGGCCGGCGCGATCGAAATGGCGGCATGTCTCTTCGCCATGCGCGACTCGGTTATTCCGCCGACGATCAATCTGGAAAATCCCGATCCGGAATGCGATCTCGATTACACAGCGAATGTCGCGAAAGAGAAAAAAGTTCGCGTCGCCGTTAATAATTCCTTCGGGTTCGGCGGCCATAATGCCACGCTCGTGGCCACAGAATTCACGGATTAAAACGTCGAAGCGTTTCGGTTCGCCGCCTTACGATTCGTTAGGCAAACTTACTCGGTGAAAATATCGCCCGTGGCGATGTCGGCTGCGGCAAAGGCTGGAACTTCATTTCCCTGGAGCGATTTCAGCAATTCCGCCACCTTTTGCGCTGCACCCGCAGAGTAAAAGCGCACCAACCCTACCGTGGTGCGCTGACCGAATACCGTGATCATGATCGTGTCGTCATCGACCGAATTCATGAAGATGTGATTGCCGTTGCCCTGGTGATACAACGCGTTGAATTCAATCTCCCCGATCCGGCGCGCCAATTCTTTTGTCGCCGCAAATGATCCGGCGGCCAGCGCTGCGATAATCGTCACGTCCATGACCGAGATATCGCCGAACTGCGAAATCACATTTCCGCCGCGATCGATAACGACGGTAAGCTCGGCCTCCGCTTTTTGCAGAAACTCCGCCAGGATGCCATCGAGGCAGGCGACATCTTCAACCGTGAAAACCGGGATCGCGTTCATACTGAAGCATTCTCCTCCTGCGCTACGGCTGTTGGTTCGACCGGAATGGCGACGGGTAACGGCGCACTCTTCGGCGTTTCGCTTTGCTTGTTGAATTTGTGCAGCAAAACTTGCGAGACCGCGTTGAGCGAAGCGAAAACATTTTGTCCCGTGCTCGAAATCACCTCGAAACTTTGGGCCCGCCGTTTTCGATTATTCAAAACGTATTCGAGATAATTAACCGGCGCGATGTTCGGCAGATCGCGTTTGTTGTATTGCAGCACGTAAGGAATTTCATCGATCGAGATATTCTGTTTCGACAGGTTGTCGGCGAGATTTTTGAAGCTCTCGACATTCTCTTCCATTTTTTCCCACTGCGAATCGGCTACGAAAACCACGCCGTCGACGCTGCGTAAAACGAGCTGGCGGGTCGCATTGTAGATTACCTGGCCCGGCACAGTGTAGAGCTGAAATTTTGTCACGAATCCTTTGATCACGACCGCGTTGACCGGAAGGAAGTCGAAAAAGAGCGTGCGATCCGCCGCGGTAGCGAGCGAAACGAGATCGCCCCGGTTGCTTGGATTAATGCGCTGATGGATGTAACCCAGGTTGGTCGTCTTGCCGCATAAAGCGGGACCGTAGTAAACGATTTTGAACTGAATCTCGCGGCTGGCGTAGTTGATGATCGACATGGTTAGCCTTTGGTTAGCGAATAAGTCCGGGAGAGTTCCGTTAGCATCTGGCCAAGCTCAGCGCGCACCTTGTCGGTGATTTCCCCGTTCTCGTGCAGCGCGGCCATGCAGATGTTGGCGTGTCTGAAAAAAGTGATCGTCGATTTTGTGCAATGCAGCGTCAGTGCGTTCATTTCTCCAATTCCGGTATTGCCCAGGTGATTTTCGATTCGTTCCCACAGCGCGGGCGCGATCGCACAAAGCGCGTCGGCACCCGTTTCCGCCGGGAGATTTCCGGCCAGATTCAATCCGTCCGTGAAACTCAGCACACACGCGCGCAGACCCGGCAATGCATTTGCTCGCGCGATGACGGCTTTTGCATCCATCGCAGAGGCCGCCCCTGCGACTTCCACTGAGGGTAATTCCGGTTGCACCGCGGGCGGCGACTTTTTAAGGCGTTGCGCATCCTCTGCGGCCGCGGTCGAGAACGGTGTTTCGATCGTTTCGTTGGCTTCGCGTTCTTCCTGATCGTCCCGCATGCGTAGAGCATCGGACGGTAAATTTTTCAGCACTTCCTGCAGCGGCAACAACACCGGCATCTGTAAATTTTTCGCGCTGAAAAAGCGGCGCCCATCCGGCGGCAATGCTCTTTCAAAAAGCTCCGGCGGCACCGCGATACGTCCCGTTGCCAGTTGCGATTGGACAAGTGAAAACGAAAACTCGATCCGCGAATCCTCCGGCACTTCCTTGGGATCTCCGCTCAATTCGAAAACAGGCAGACTGAGCAGGATTGGTTTGAGCGCCAGACTGATCTTCTGCTCACCGGCCGCTTCATCGATGTGCGACTCCGCGCGAAATTCAGTTTCCGCGGGGGGCATTTCGGATGGAACGCGCGCGCGCGTTACCGTACCGCTGGAAACGGGCGGCCCGCTTGAGGCTGGAACTCTCTCAGGTGCGGGCGCACCCGTTTCTTTCGGTGGAAGATGAAATGGTATGCGATCCGGCGCCGCTTTCGACGGGCGATCGCTCCCGGTTTTGCTGCCGCTTCCTGTTGATGGGGCCGTTAGCGAAATTCGCAGTGGTTTCTCGGGTTGAATTTCCAACACTGGTCGCACGGCTCTTTCCGTCACGGCCGCGGCCGCTTCGGGACTTGCCGCCGCGAGCGCCGCCGCCGTCGCAGGAATAGGGATAAATTTTTGGCTCTCGTCCGCTCCCGCGTTCGCGGCTTCCGCGCGCGCCGATGGTTTCGCCGCCGCCGGCAGCGGCTCGTTAGGCACACCGAAACGTTCGCTGTCTTCGAGCGTCACTTGCAGGAACGGCGTCTCGACTTGCGGAACTTCTTCGCCGCTGACTTGATCGCGACGCACCTGCATGTGCATGAATGCTTCCAGAACTTTGTCGAACGGCAGATTGATCTCTGTCGTGTCCGAAGTTGGAACAGGTTTTAGAAAAATATCCGGCGCCTGACTGTAAAGGCTGGTCAACGCCACCTTCGGCCTGGCGTTGGACATATCCTTCTCCAGATCCGAGGCCTTGATCAAAATCCGGAGCGATTTGTCGATGCTTTCCAATGGTTTCGTTAGGCCGGCCGGCATCTGGCCAATGACATCAGCAATATCGAGTGACACGGCGCGTTCGACTCGCGGCTCCAACGCCAGTGCGACGGCCGGTGGCAAATCTTTATCACGCTTCGGAGTTTTCCTCGGCCCCAACGTGATCGGTCGCGGCGTTGTCGATGGAACCTCGAAACTTCCTTCGCTCAAGCTCGGGCCGTCCATGTGCGGCATCTCTTGCATTGTCGAAACCGAGCGCGTCACATTCGGCATCACCGTCTTGCTCAGCTTGTCGCCTTCCGGCTTGGAAAGCGGCGACAGCTTCGGCGTTTGGCGTTTGCCCGATCCGGTTTGTTTCGAGTGCGCGCTTTCTTTTTTGAATCGATCGAGAAATGGAATTTTCATTGGCTAATGGTCTCCCGCGGTCACGCGCAGGATTTCCTCCAGTGTGGTGATCCCTTCGAGTGCCTTCTCGATGCCCACCATGCGCAACGTCTTCATCCCTTCGTTCACGGCTTGATTCTTGATCACGACCGCGGAAGCGCGTTTCACGATCAGTCGGCGAATCGCTTCCGTTACCGGCAACGCTTCGACAATTGCGAGACGGCCAAGGTATCCGCGCCCCTTGCATCGATCGCAGCCGGCACCCTGGTAAAACACCGCGCCTTCGGTCTGCTCCATGCCGTATTTTTCAAAAAGCTCCGGCTCGGGAACAAATTCTTCCCGGCAATTCATGCACACACGCCTGACGAGTCGTTGCGCGCAGGTCATGATGATCGAGCTCGAAATGAGGAACGGCTCGATTCCCATGTCGTCGAGACGCGTGATCGCGCCTGCCGCATCGTTCGTGTGCAGCGTGCTCAAAACCTGGTGCCCAGTCAGCGCCGCTTTTACCGCGATGTCGGCTGTTTCGTTGTCACGAATTTCACCCACCATCACAATGTCCGGATCCTGGCGCAGGATCGAGCGCAGCGCGGACGCGAAATCGAGTCCGATATCGTTGCGCACCGAGACCTGATTGACCCCGGTCAATTCATATTCGATCGGGTCTTCCACCGTCACGATGTTGTATTGCGGGCTGTTCAGTTCCTGCAAAACGGAATAAAGCGTCGTCGTTTTTCCGGAACCGGTCGGGCCCGTCACCAAAATCATTCCGTGCGGCGAATCGATGGCCGAGCGGAACTTCGTCAACGTCGTTTCGTCCAGACCCATCTGGTCGATGCTGCCGGTGAGCGACGTTTTATCGAGAATACGAATAACGATCTTCTCTCCGTGCGCCGTCGGCAGAATCGAAATACGCAGATCGACTTCTTTGCCGATAACCTTGATCCGGAAACGTCCGTCCTGCGGCACGCGGCGTTCCGCGATGTTGAGGCCGGCGAGAATTTTAATGCGCGAAGTGATCGCGAGCTGCAGCGCTTTCGGCGGAGATTCCGCCGCCACCAGTTCGCCATCGATACGGTAACGCAGCTTTAACGTACGCTGGAACGGCTCGATGTGAATGTCCGACGCCTTTTCCTTGATCGCCTGCACCAAAATCAGATTCACGATCTTGATCACGGGCGCGTCTTCGCTGTCCGTCGCGAGCCGATCGAGATCGATCTCTTCGTTCTTCGAAGTTTGCACTTCGACGTCCGCATTTTGCGCGAAATCGTCCGCTGCCTGACGCAAGACCTGCGTCATGTTCGCGCCGCTATGAACGCCGGCCAGCGTTTCCGTGACCGCTTTCTCCGTCGCGATCATCGGCACGATTTCCAACTGCGTCCGGCGCTTTAGATCGTCGACCGCGAGAATGTTCGTCGGATCGGCCATCGCCACGAAAAGCTTCCCAGCCAGGCGCGCGATCGGGACGAGCTTGTTCGTCTTCGCCATCTCCCGCGGAACGAGCGACATGATCGGTTCCGGCACGCGAATCTTCGACAAATTCACCGGCGGCGTATTCAGGCAACGGCCCATGCTGAAAGCCATGTCCTGTTCCGTGACGAACTGTTTGTCCGTCAAAATTTTGAGTAAACGCCCGCCTTCCTTCTTCTGCGTCGCGACCGCTTCCTCGAGCTGATTCGGGAGGAGCAAACCCTCCTCGATCAACACATCGGCGATTCGTTCCCCGAAAGATTTGCTTCTCATAGCTAAGCCGTCCGCGCGTCGAGCCGATAAATATCCTGGAGCGATTTCACGATCGCGCCCGGTCGCGCCAGGTACCACGCCACCGTGTAATCGAGCGATTGCTGCACCGCCTCGCGTCCCGCCACATCAAATGGATTGCAGCACGCCACCATGATCGTGCGGCTGATCAGATCGAACGGCACGAAAAGCCGGCCGAGCGTGAGATGATCCGGTAACATCCGCGCCACCTGCCGGTCCACGTCGTAATATTCCAACGGGATAAACGCGAACTTCGTCCGATCGATTAACGACGAGAGCACAGCGTCGAGCTTGTCCGTGTCCTGCCGGCAAAGTTTATCCAGGAGCGAGGCTCCCAGCGCCTGCCCCGTCAAATCCTTGTTTAAAGTCTTCACCGTCTCGAGTCCGGCCGCGACTTCGTCTTCGGGAAAAAGCTGTTGCACGATCAAAAATTTCGCGAGCGAATCATCGCCGCGTTCGCCCAGTTCATGATGCCGGCTGTGGCGCGTATCGGGCATCTCGATCAAGGACGAGCCATTCGCTCCAGCCGGGAGCAGATCCGTCGCGATCAAACCGGAATGTGCGCCCCCTTCGTTTTTGTGGCCGCCCTGCTGGAGCTTGTTTTCGATATCGCCGAGAAGCGCGAGAATCTCCGGCGAATTCGGTTCCTTCAGCAGGATCACCTCGCACTCCTGCATCGCGAGCGTGTAGGAGCCGACATTGAAATAAGCCTCCGCTAAACGGCGCGAAACGCGGAACGATTCATCGAGCCGCCCGATTTTGCGGTAGCCTTCCTTCAGAATCTCCAGCGACTGATAATCGTCAGGTTGTGTTTGAGTAATGACCTCAAACATCTCGATCGTTTGCACGATCTGACTTCTCTCTTCCTCTGATAACGTGTGTTCCAGCACAGCTCCGCATTAAAAGCTAGAACCATGCCGATGCGTGCCGCATCACTGGACGAATTGTCTCTATTAGATACGCAGCATCGCGCTGTCGTCCATTTCAGCACGTCGTTTCCCGCCCATCGCCGCCGCATTTATCCGCTCCCGACCGCTGACCGTCCTTCGTCGTCGATCCTCTGATTCAACTTTCCGCCTTCCACTTTTCGCTCGGTTTGCCGGTTCGATCCGAATATAAATCTCCGCGACCGCCGCGCCTGAACCTGATGAAATCCCGATCCGCCACATCGACCTTCTCCCTGCTCCGCCCTCGACATTCCGCATTCCGCATTCCCCCTTCTTGCTGCTCTTCCAATTCCGCCTTCCGCAATCCACGATCCGCAGTTCAGAACGCCTTTACCCTTCTCGAGCTGCTCGTCGTCATCGGCATCATCGCAATCCTTTCCGCGCTTCTGGTGCCAGCTTTCACTACCCGAAAATCCGCGGACGACGTTACCAATGCCGCATATGCAATCGCCGGCGTGCTGGAACAGGCGCGAAATTACGCGATGAGCAATAACACCTACGTGTGGGTTGGATTTTACGAGGAAAATTCAACCGCCTTCGCTCCCACCAATGCACCGCCTCCCTATCCGGGCAAAGGACGCGTTCTCCTGGTCTCCGTCAGCTCGGTTGACGGCACGAAGATTTTTGAAGATTCAGATCCCGCGGCTTTGCTTCCCACAGCTCGAATTAAGCAGGTCGGAAAATTGACGCGGGTTGAGGGAATACACATGACGGAAATTGGCGCGCCGCCTTCTCCTACGCCTTTTCCGACTCCAGATCCCAATAGTATCGATGGACGACCACCCCAACCTTATGCGGATGGCTCCCCTTTCGATCATTTTAATCGAATTAGCAGCGACGACCCAAGCAGCAAACAGGTAAACGGCGATAAGACTCAATTTCCTTTCGTCGCGCAAAACTACACGTTCTATAAAACGGTTAGATTTAGTCCTCGCGGCGAAGCGAATATCAATAGCACTTACTCCTTAAAGCACGCGGGAGAAATTGGACTGGTGGCTACTCACGGGGACTCCGCACCAACGCCGCCAACTTCTCCTGCAAAGTATTCCGGCAATGTAGTTGCCCTTCAGTTCAGCGGAGTTGGTGGCAACATCAAAATTTACCGAAAGTGACCCGACGCCATCGCTATCAAGCAAGCTTTTCGCTTGTGGAAGTTACCCTCGCACTAGGTGTCGCCGCGGTATGCCTAATTTCTATCTTTGGCCTTCTTCCGATCGGCTTGCGGACAAATCAAAACGCAACGGAGCAAACCGCATCTGCTGATCTGTTAGGCGCAGTGTCTGCCGATTTGCGCGCCACTCCGGTGACGATGCCGCGCGGAGGAGCAACTACTTCGCAACAATTTGCTATCCGTATCCCAGCGAATCCAGTTAGCGCCGCAACAACTTCAACGCTCTACTTTACGAGTGAAGGGCAGTTTTCACCTACCCTCAACCCAAACTCACGGTACCTCTTGACGATTACATTCGTAATGAATGGCACTGGTGCACGTAGCGCAACCCTCGCGGATTTAAAGATGACTTGGCCCGCAGCAGCTGCCGCAACCAACGTTGCTGGGTCAGTGGAGACGCTTGTCGCATTGGATCGCAACTAACGAATAAGTCATGCGAAAATTCATATTAGAGAAAGCATTCACTCTCGTCGAAATGCTGGTTTCGATTACGATATTAACATTACTCGTTCTTTTCGTGGCGCAGTTATTCAACAGTGCCACCGCTATTACCTCATCTCGTAGCAAACGAATCGATACTGACGCCCAAGCGCGACCGTTACTCGATCGGATGGCGCTTGATTTCGCGCAAATGGTCAAGAGGAGTGATGTCGATTACTTCGCCAAAGGTACCGCTACGCCTAACTCGCCTGCTGGCGCAATGACTGGCAATGATCAGATCGCCTTTTTCAGCATAGTTGCCGGTTACAACACGGCAAATGCGAGTCCAATTTCCTTGGTCGCCTATCGAATCAACGCGAAGAACCAAATGGAGCGGGTAGGGAAGGGGCTAATTTGGAATGGCGATACGTCAGGCGGAACGCCTCTTGTGTTTCTTCCGCTTACAATCGCGGGGACATGGGCGTCAGCAACAGATTTGACGGCCGCGCCAACACCAGAACCAGACGCTGAGCTGGTGGCCCGCAACGTGTTCCGTTTTGAGTATTTTTACTTGCTTAACAATGGTAATTTTTCCGACGTCCCGTGGGACAGCAGCGCAGGTCACACGACCGTGAGTGGCATGCAAGACGTTACCGGCATCTCAGTCCTGATCGCAACGGCAGATCCGAAAAGTAGGGTTTTACTTTCAGATACGCAGTTTACCACGTTAGCTGGACGCATGAACGATTTTGCAAATTCGATGGCACCGGGAGCCTTAGTGGCCCAATGGCAGAGCGCGCTTGATACTACAAACGACATGTCGCGCCCAGCGATTACGGGCGTGAAAATCTACCAGCGTTACTTCCCGATTACCCGAAAGCTTTGAGTTATGTTTCTTTATAGGCGCGTTAACACTAATCGTACCACTGGTGTAGCGCTCGTTATTGTTCTCGCCTTCGTCGTTCTTCTTGCTGGAATTGTTGTCGCGTATTTGGCTCGAACGAGTACTGACCGGCAGCTTGCGCACGCGACCTTCAATGAAGCCAAATCGGATCAGCTCGCTCGCAGCGCACTGGACGTGATTGTTGCAGACCTTAAACAGGAAATTGTCAATGGATCGACACCATCGACGGTTGGCAACCACACAATTTACACGCCAACGACTAATGCGAATATGGTGCCGCAACGCAGCGGAAATCCTGGTGGTTCTCCCGATCCAATTCCAAACCTTATTCGACGCAGTATTCAGTCGGACCCCATGCCGTCGCCGGGTGTTGCGAGCCGGGCCTCGGCCTCGAGTTCTACTTCAGCTTCGCTTAGTGGCACTTCAATCAGTTCAGCGCGCTGGAATAAGCACTACTTAATTCCGCGTGACCCAGCCCTGTACGGCGGGGCACAGGCTACAAAAATTGGCACCGATCCGGTGCCTCAATTTGTAGCACCAGATTGGGTATTTGTAACGAACAACGGACCCACTGTTATTTCTAGCAATTCAAACACAGTTATCGGTCGTTATGCTTATGCTATCTATGATGAAGGAAATTTGATGGACGTCAACGTTGGCGGTTACCCTTCACCTACTCCATCACCAGCACCCGCTAGTTACGTGCAAGCCATTGGCCGAAAGGGCTCCCTCGGTTTTGCAGATTTGACTGTGTTGGGTATGTCGACAGGCGGCATCGGCGACGTCGTCGGTTGGCGTAATTATGCATCGGTTCAACCAAGTGGCGTGTTCAAGAACTTCACGTTTGATGCCAATGCGGTCAGTCGATACGTAACTTATCTGACTTCAAATAAGAATGGCTTCATGACAGTGGATACAACGCCATGGAGCAGCCGTACAAACCAAGCTTTTATAGGTCGACAAACGCTCATTGGGTTCCGCTCAAGCAGCGGTTTTGGACAAGATGCCCTGCAATATCTTGGCACATTCTCTCGTGAGACAGACACTCCGTCGTGGAGTCCGGCGTCTCCAAATGCTACAAACCCGAATTTTCGAACACTTGCGGTAACGAATTCGTTTTTACGCAACGATGGAACTACAGCCATTATTGATGAACCGCTCGTTAAGAGCCGTTTTCTGCTGCAGCGGTTAAACTGGCTTACATACAAAGGGCCTAGCGCCGCACGAACCATTCCGCCTTCGCTGCCGGTTCCTCCCTCTTCTGATCCGAATTACGACATGTGGACATTGGTTAACACCTACGGGCTATCATCTACCTTTCTTCAACAGGGAACCGACCTAAGTCAGACCGGCGAGACCGCAAGCACTGCTAACATCTACAAGTACTTTGGTCTGGTTTGGGACGCAACGAACGAGAGATGGAACTACATCGGACACCCCGCTAGCCCTACTTCGACATCCCCACCAACGAACTCCATTGCAACACTCAATTCGATCCTAGGCACTCGGGAGCCAGATTTGTTTGAACTTCTTCAAGCAGGGATTCTGAATGGTTCTCTCGGAGATTTCAGCACGAGCATATTTCCTACAAATCATCAGCAGTCAAAAATGCTTCAAATACTCACGATCGGAGCAAATCTAGTTAGCCAAGCCACGATAGATTCATATCCAACACGTATTGCTTGCTCGGTTAATAGCACCATAATGGAAGCAGTCGGGACGGAGCGCCTTCCTTACCTGAATATGCTCGCGGCGTGCGCTGTTGGTTCTTCACTTACCACAGGAGGAGCAAGTTGGTTTCTTATTCCAAATATTTGGGATCCATATCGAAACACCTCAGACCTCACTGCGTTGCCCGTTCGCCCAACTATCCAGATTACGGTGAATGGGAAGGTGTCCTTTGGAGCCGTCTCAGGAAGTACAACAACGCCGGTGTCCACTCCAGTCCCATCTCCTACCCCGACACCCATGAGTGCATGGTTAGTGTCCGGTTCAGCGTCGGGCGGTCGCGATGGTTTATTTGGTGGACTCCCGGAGTCAGCGAAGATCGACACTGGTGATTTGCCGGCGGCGGCAGTAAGCCCTACGCCTTCCTCGTTCAATGCTTATCCCTTTGCTTCCGAAAGTTCGAATGGCGCAGCACCCTCGATGGCTTGGCGCACGACAAACGCGTTGAGTGGCTCCAATCGTTACGTTGTAATGCGGGCTGGTCATCCCGGTAGTGCTATAACGGCTTCGATACTTGGCAAAAATCCCGCGTTGATTCTAAACGCCGGTTTCCAAGTGACGATGGATTATCAATCACCCATAAATAGCTCAAAATGGTATTCGTATTCATTTTTGCAGGGAAATAACGAAAGCAGCACTTGGATGGGCCAAACACAAATCGTTGATACGAACAGCGTCTATTCAACCGTTACCGTAACTCCCGCACCAACGGCTACGCCTTATCCGACACAAACAATTGCGACAGTAGCAAACCCGACGCAAATCACGCCGTGGGCTATGTCGACCGTTAATTTGGCTTCGACGTTCATTAAAAGCGACCCAAGAAGTATTCGGTTCAATAGCATCATCGATACGCTGACGGATCCCAACGCATCGCCGGCGCCCATCGCGGCAGTTATAAAGTCGATCTGGCCCAACGGAATGACACCTCAAAACTTGGGATCGACAGCAGCGAATCCTGCTCTTTACGCGCAAAATGTTAGCAGTTACACCGATGCCGATGGGCAGCTCCGAATGGGCGATAATGGCCCAAACTCGAGCAATCCTTACGCATCCGCCTCTCCCTCGCCTTCTCCTGCAACTACAAGCCCGTTTGGGGATAGCGTTCGACCCATCGTGCTCAACAGACCTTTTCGGAGCATCGCCGAAATGGGTTATGTTTTCCGCGACCAACCTTTCAAGACTCTCGATTTTCTAACAAGTAACAGCGCGGACGCGGCTCTCCTCGATCTTTTTTGCGTGAATGAGAATACCGATCCGTCACAACGGCGGGCAGGCGTTGTGAATATGAACACGAGAGATGGCCCTGTCCTTGCATCGCTTATAGCTCGTGTCTTCCAGACCGATAACAGTGCATCAAGTGATGTTAACTCAACGAACGCCACAACCATCGCGAATAACTTAGTGACCCGCACAAGTACGACGCCCTTGATTAACTGCGGGGATTTAATCACTCAGGTCGCAAGCGACACGACTTTGCCGTTAACTAAGACTCAGCATGAAGCGATTTTGAGGGCGCTCGCTGATAGTGGCCAAACCCGCACATGGAACCTAATGATTGATGTGATCGCACAGTCGGGACGCTATCCGCCCACCGCTACAAATCTTTCTCAGTTTGTCGCCGAGGGAGAAAAACGTTATTGGCTTCATGTCGCAATTGATCGCTTCACTGGCGAAATAATCGATCAGCAGCTCGAAGCGGTTTACGAGTAGTCGATACTAATGCGGCCTAGGACTCTTGTGCCGCGGCGGATCGAGGGCTGAGCGGTGGTTCGGATCGAACATCCATGAGCCCGAGCCAGACGTGTGAGTCCCTGAAGGAGTTGGAGTGCCCAATGTCGCTTGCCGATTTGGGTCTACCATCCATTGGCCACCAGGTGTAGAAGGCACGACGCGAACGTGCGGAACCGCAACCGTTGTTCGCGGCGCTGGCCGAACAACACTATTGGGCAGCCGATCTTTGAATGGAATTTCCCAGCCCAGATAGATCAGGGCTCCGATCAGGAATATTTCGACGAGTAATCGCATAAGGGGTTAGGGAACGGCGAAGATTGTCAGAATGCGTTCGCGGACGCAATCTCAGTTTCCTCACGGGAAACCATCTAAATTGTTGTCCGGTCCCCTGGCACGCTCTCGACGCAAGCTGAACAGCTCTTTTCGGCAATTGACGCGTTTTTTCGCCTGTTGACATGCTCGAGGAGGCTATTTACACGCCCGAGTTGCCATCTGACATGCTCGAGTTGCCGGCTGCCGCATTTTTTCCGTCAAATTCAACGCCTCGAGGAAGCGATTGGCGCGGTCGAGGAGCGGGCTGACACGCTCGAGTTGCCGGCTGACGCGCTCTAGGATGCAACTGACACGCCCGAGTAACCGGATTTACATGCTCGAGGAGGCGGCTGACACGCTCGAGGAGGCAAGTTACACGCTCTAAAAATGGATTGTTGCGCTCGAGAAATCGTCTGTCGCGCTCGAGGAATCCATTCACGGGCGCAGCGTGTCAAAGACGTGACAAGCGCGGGTGCGGTTGATTAGAATCTCGACTCGTGAAGTGGCTCTTCTCCTGGATCCGCCTACTCGGGCGGCGATAATCGGCGCCGTGGCCACAGCAATTTCTGCATTGGTTGCCGTTGTCGGTGTATCGATAACGATTATCTCCACTCGCAGACGAGAGCGGCAAGACCAGCTGCTTAAGCTACGGCGAGAAACTTATCTGAATTTCTCCGACGACGCTTCGGAGGCGATAGGCGCTTTAACTACCCTACATCAATCTAACGTTACGTATTACACGAAAAAGGAGGTCATCAGCAAATTCGCGCGTTCCGTAAATGAAATGGCAATGCTAGGCGATCAAAAGACGGTTGAAAGCGTTACCGACTACAAGGACGCATTCGACGCGCAATTCGATCTGATAATTTCTGAGAAGAGCAAGGGCGCAAACGAAGACGAGCTTCTAAAATTGTGCCAAGTCGCCTTTCACAAACTCGGACCGCTGGGAGTCGAGCTGAATCTGGCAATTCGAAAAGAGCTGCGCATCTCCACCAAAAAGGGATGGTTTAGGGGAAAGCGGTCTATTCGGGAAAAAATGCGGCAGGTTTTTGACACCAAACCATGAGCGATGTTCCACTGCGAACTGGCGGGGCCGCTTTTATGCAATCACCCGCCTGTCTAGCTTTATCCCTTAAGACATCCTCTGAGAACACCGGAACGGCGCGCGAAGTGTTCAGCGCGGCTGTGCCGTCTACCCGCCGCGGTCCCACCGCGTCGTGTTCTGACTTCTGACTTCCGACATCTGACCTCCGTTTTTCGTGTCACGAAAAACGATCTTCCGTCCAGGGATCGGCGGTGTTGCTGTAGCCGCGCACTTCCCAGAAGCCGAGTTTGTCTTCGGCGACGAACTCGATGGCGCGCACAAACTTGGCGCCTTTCCACGCATACAATTTGGGGATGATGATGCGCGCGGGGCCGCCGTGATCGCGCGTAATGGGACGATTGTCGAATTGGGTGGCGACGAGGACGTCGTCATCGAGCACGTCTTCCAGGCGAACGTTGCTAGTGTAACCGTCGTAACTGGTGAAGAGGACGTGTTTCACTTCCGGTTTCGGCCTAACGAGTTCGACGAGGGTGAAGAAGGCGACTCCGCGCCAGCGGCAATCGAACTTGCTCCAGGTGGTAACGCAGTGGAAATCGCTCACGTCTTCGAATTGCGTGAGGGCGTTGAATTGTTCCCAGGTAAAGGTTTGCGGATGCTCGACCGCGCCGCCGACTTCGAGTCGCCATTCCGTGAGCGGGATGTCGGGTTTAATGCCGAGATCGAGCACGGGAAAACCAGGCGTGAGATGCTGGCCGGGCGGCAGACGATTTTCCGAGCGCATGGCCGGTTTGGCTTTGCCGCTCATTTTGCGCGCCCAACGTTCCTTACGCTCGATCAAAGAAGGATTGGGTGTGGCCACGGATGGAAACTAAGCGGGAATCCGCGAAATTCGAATTTGGAGGCCAGGACTCCAGGAAGAAAAGATTGAATCAGGAAAGCAGGAAAAGAGGAAAATGAACTGGCTGCTTCGCTGGATTTTGAATGGAGCTTACGCTTTCAGCCTGACGATTCGGAAATCAGCAGATCGACAGGACACGCTTGAGGCTTGTGCGCCGAGTCAGCCAGGGTAGCCAATTTCCAATGCTGACGACCATCGAATCCTTTTCCTGGATTCCTGGTTTCCTGATTAACCCTTCCCCGCTTCTACTTTCCCGATTAAAGCGTCTGCGCAGATAACAAATCCGTGAACCAAAGAATCTGAATCAGGAACGCAGGAAAAGAGGAAAAAGATTCGACGGACGAACCGGCGAAACCTAGTCGGGAACTCTATGGATTTGGAATGGAGGCTAGGCTTTAAGGCTAACTCGGCCGTCAGCCACGCCCGCAACTTTCCTGCTTTCCTACTTTCCTGATTAACCTTCCCCGCTTCTATTTTCCTGATTGCAGTTGCTTGATCGCGTCGCGCAATTCGGCGGCGCGCTCGTAGCGTTCCTTCGAAATGGCGGTTTCCATTTCGCGCTGCATGATCTCGAGTTTCGAGAGCGGACGTTTGGCGCTGATTTCTTCCAGCCACTCTTCCAGGAACGCGAGCTCGGAACTTTTTTGCGCGAGCTCTGGGAAACTCGATTGCTGGAAAAATTCCGTGATGGTGTCGCGCCCGCGCTCAATCTCGCGCATGGCTTCGGGGAATTTTCCTTCACCGAGAAGAATGGAAGCCTTCGCCCGCGTGTTCATCATGAGGACGTAGGGACGAAATTGCTGGAAACTCCAGACGACTTCTTCGCGATCGGTGTGCGCGGCGACAAAAGCGAAGAGGTCGAGATTGCGTTGCGTGTCGCGAATGACGCCGAGGAAATCGTTGATCTGAAAAAGGCTGAGGTAACGATGATAATACTGAATGCCTTCCTGCTGCAGCTCGGCGCTTTGCTCGGGCGTGAGCTGATAAACTTCGCCGCGTTCCGCCGTGCGCTGGGCGCGACGTTGGTGATAGACGAGCAAGGACTCGACGTTGTGCGGGCGTTGCCCGTCAGGCCGGCCTTCCATTTCCATCTGGAGGACACCGAGATCGATGCGTAGTTGCAATTTCTCGCGGCCATCAAGACCCATGACCTTGCGAACCTTGATCGAGCCAGGTTCGTGCGGCCAATCTTTTACGAGCGAGTTTAAGTCGAAGCTCATGTTGCTAATGATCGAACACTAGAGGTTCGTTTGTCAACGGGTTGCCGGTTTGATGTTAGTGACACGCCGTTCCATGTTGGCGTTACGTGGAACAGGAAATCGAATCCTTCATTCGTTTCCTCGCGGTCGAGCGCGGTCTCTCGGATAATTACCAACTCTCGACCCGACGATCGTTGACGGAATTTGCGGAGTGGTGCGCGCAGGCGCGCGGCCTAACGAATGCGCGCGAGGTGAAGCAGCCGTTGATCAGCGAATATCTCGGCGTGCGGAAACGGAGCGGACTGGCTGCGTCTTCGATCAAGTTGATCGTGGTGGCGCTGAAAATTTTTTTTCGCTTTCTCGCAGGCAACGGTTTGCTCACGCGCGATCCGACAGAGGCACTGACCTTGCCGCGGATCGAACGTTATCTGCCGGAGACGTTGAACGAATTGCAGGTCGAACAATTGATCGAGAGCGTCGATACGAAACAACCGCGCGGGTTGCGCGATCGCGCCATGATCGAGCTGCTTTACGCGAGTGGGCTCCGCGTTTCCGAATTGGCGAATGCGCGCCTGGAAAATTTCGACACGAACGAGCGCATCCTGCGGGTGACCGGCAAAGGAAACAAAACGCGACTGGTTCCCGTCGGCCAAAAAGCCTGCGCGGCGATGGCGAGTTACATTTCGACGGAGCGGCCAAAAATGGTGAAGCGTCGCACCGGTAGCGAGATATTCCTGTCAATGCGCGGAACGAAATTAACGACGACGCGCATCTGGCAAATCGTGAAGGAATGCGCGCGACGTTCGGGCTTGGAGACGAATATTTATCCGCATTTGTTGCGGCATAGTTTCGCCACGCATCTGCTCAGCAACGGCGCCGATCTGCGCATCATCCAGGAAATGCTGGGGCACGCGGATATTTCGACGACGCAGGTTTACACGCACGTGGATCAACAGCGGTTGAAAGCGGTCCATCGCAAATTCCATCCGCGCGCGTGAATTGTTTTAATTTGGCGACGGTGGAAGACCGCCGCTAGAGTTTGCGTCCATGAAGCGTTTATTTTGGATCGTTCTCATCGCGCTCATCACCGCGGCCGCGATTTGGTACGGACTGCGCGTGGCGGAAAAAAATGCGACGAGAACCGTGACCTCACTCCTCCCGGGCGAAACGCTTCTCGTCGTCCACCTGCCGGACTTCAACCACACCCGCGGTCAGTGGCATCAAACCGACATCCACCAGATCCGGCAGGAACCGGCGGTGCGCGATTTTTTGCAGAAGCCGCTTTCCAGGATTCCGAAATCGCAGACTGCCTCTGAAGATTTGGCGGAGTTCGAGAAACTTGAGCCGAAAGATATTTTTCTCGCCGTCACATCGTGGACGGACGGTTTGAAACTGGCGGCGGGCTTCCGTTTCAAGGGTCGCGTGGACGATGCAGAAAAGCTTGTCGCGAAATGGCGAACGAAGCTGCTGGCGAAATCGCCGGAAACAAAAAGCGAAACGGTCGCGTATGAGCAGCATCAAATTCAAACCTTCACCTCGATGGGTCAAATGCTCGCGACGGTTTACGATAAGGATTGGTTTCTGGCAGCGAACGATTTGACGGAGCTAAAGGCGATTCTCGATCGCGTCGATGACCGATCCAAGGGTCACGGCACGACGCTGGCGGACGATGCGACTTTCTCCGCGGCATTCAAACACATGCCGCCGAGTTACGCGGCGTTGGTTTACGGACGGTTCGATCGCTATTTCGAGAAGATGATGCCGATCCTTTCGGCGAGCGGAGCGAACCTCTCAGCGGGCCCGACACCAATTTACCGGCAACTACATGCGTTTTGCGGAACGCTCGGCTTCGAGGGCGGAAAAATTCACGACGTGCTCTTCATCGGGATGCCTCAACTGGTGACCGGTTCTATCACTCGCGACTCGCTCGTTCTGGGAACGAAGGACACGTTTTTTTATCTCGATACCTTCCTGAATTTGCCTAACCAAATGACCTGGCCGATGAGCGGACCGCTTGGATCTGGTCTCCCGGGCGCGCTCCAAAAATTTGTGGGGGCCGCAGCCAACAGCGGCATCTCGATGGAAGAATGGAATTCTGCCTTTGGCCCGGAACTGGGGATGTTGGGCGACTGGCCCGCCGGCGCGCAATGGCCGGCGTTGCTCGCAACCGTGCCAATAAAGGATCAGGCGAAGGCCGATCAGATTTTCTCGAAGATGACAACTTCTCCGGATGGGACTGCGGCGGTGCAGGATAAAGACGGAGTTCGATATTTTACCATGCGAAGTGCTGGCGGTCCGTTCTCGATTGCGCCAACGGTCGCTTTGTCGAAAAAAATGCTGATCGCCGGCACGAGTGAGAGCGAGGTGGAAGACGGAGTAAAACGAAGCGCGAACGCAAAATCGGAGCTGGCAGACTCCGGTAATTTTCGCGACGCGGAAAAGCTCGTGCCGCCGGCCAAAAACGCGCTTTTTTACATTGATTCCGCGCTCCTTTATTCGCGGCTCGATGCCGCGCTGCGGCCAATCCTCCTAATGGGCGCCGCATTTATTCCATCGATCAGTGAGAATGTGGACCTGACAAAATTTCCGCCCGCGGAGACGATCACAAAACATCTCAGTCCGATCGTGATGTCGCAAAATTATCAGACAGACGGATATGTCACCGAATCGGTCGGCCCGGTGACGATTTATCAGGCTGCGGGAAGCGTCGCTTTGGTCGCGGGCGTTGCGATGTGGTATCAACAACAGAGTTCGGGCTCAGGTCCGTTTCACAATCTCACGCCGTCCATCTCGTCCCCCCAATCTGGCGGGACTTTACTACCCTCGCCTAATCCATCTGGCACACCGTAGATCCGTCAATTGGAACGTGCCTTTTTGTCCTAGTGTCGCTCTCGTGACACTGGCCAGGAAAGGACGGTTTTTCGCTTACAAAATAGCTGCGGAGCCACAAAAATATGCTAACCTTGCCGCCTTATGGCTATTCTCAAGAACAACGCGTTTTCTCGTCGAGTTCCCGACCTGGTTACAGAGGAATTAGTCGCGATTCTTTCCCGACGATCGTCCTTTGAGTTCAAGCAGCTTTTTGACATCGTGCATGAAAATCTTCGGGCGCGCAATGCCGCCAGCGGCGGCGAGGAAATGCTGCGACTGAGATCTTACGAGAAATTGCAAAATCTCGTCGCGCGCGGCGCGGTGAAAAAGACGGGTAAGAAATATAAAGGATTGCGCGCGGCCTTGGCGGCGGCGATCGCGCCACAGAATGGCTATCCGCACACCCCTGCGGTAAAGTAACGCTCGGGATTGGACTAAACGCGGCGAGAGCTTGAACGGAATGCTCCGCGAATACATACCAGTTTTGCTTCAGGCGGTGGTGGCGATCGGTTTCGCCGTCTCCGCCATCCTCGTCAGCATCATTCTCGGCAAGACCGCGCGCCGAACGCGCACGAAAGACACCGCTTATGAATGCGGAATGGTGCCGCAAGGTGAAGCAGTCCCGCGCTTCAGCGTTAAGTTCTACCTGGTCGCGATGCTCTTCATTCTTTTCGATTTGGAGATCGTTTTTATGTATCCGTGGGCGGTCGTTTACAAAGAAGCGATCGTGCAGAGTAAAATGATTTTCTGGAGCATGCTCAGCTTCGCAACCATTTTGATGGTCGGCTACGTTTATGCGCTGAAAAAAGGCGCGTTCGACTGGAAAAACTAACGCGTACGCGCGCGAAATTTAATCCAAGGCGGCGGAGGAATTTCCGTTTTGGTTTATCGCTTGCGCAAGAAGCGCTCCCCGCCTAAACCTTACCCTCCATGGTTCATCACATTGTTCTCTTCAAATTGAAGCCTGAAGTCACGCCTGCGCGCGTGGAAGAAATGATGATGAATGCGCGCATGCAACTGCTCAAGATTCAGGAAGTTCTCAGCATCAAGTGCGGCAAGCGCATCGATTCCGAAATGCCGTGGCCATTTTTTATCGCGATCGATTTTGAGTCGATGGATAAGTATGAAATTTTTCGGGAAGATCCGATCCAGGTGAAATTCATGGAAGAAGTGATCAAGCCGAACACGTCCGACGCCCTCACGCTCGATTTCGAAATGGATCCAGGGAAAGACGTTCGGTTTTCCTAGTCGATTCGGAATCCCGAAAGCTTCTTTCCTTTTCGTCATTTGAAATTCGAAAGTGCGACTCGCTTACCTTTATTCCCGTTATCCGGTCCTTTCGCAGACCTTCTGCGACATGGAAATGCTGGAGCTGGAGCGGCGCGGCTACGATTTAGTGATTGGCTCGGTGCATTCGCCGTTGACCAGTCTGCGCCATGAACATCTGCAGCGACTAAAAGCGCCGATCCATTACGCGCCGCCGCAGTCTGTTCTTAAACTCTGGGAAAAAAAGGCGAAGGAGAATGGCCAGTGGCCGCAATCTCTTATCGATGCGCATGAACAAAAATATGGTGCGCCGTTCAAAGCCGCTCTGCGCGCGCGCAACGCTCTTTATTTTGCGGAATTGTTTCGGAAAGAAGGAGTCGAGCATGTCCACGTCCACTTTGCCAATCGCGCAGCACACACCGCGATTTTTCTCAAGGCGCTGACCGGAATTCCATTCAGCGTCTCAGCGCACGGCCAGGATTTCATGTCCGATCTCGCGCAGGACGATCTCCTCCGCGAAATCTGCGACGGGGCGGAATTTGTCGCGGTCGAGACTGACTATAGCCGGAAGCTCCTGCAGAAACGCTGTCCCGAATCGGCAGCGAAGATTCATCGCGTTTACAACGGGATGGATCTGAAAAATTTCCGCGAATCGCAGGCGCCAACGGATGCTTCGGGACCGTTGCGAATTCTGAGCGTCGGCCGGCTCGTGGCTTTCAAAGGTTTCGAAAATCTCATCGCCGCGTGCGCATTGCTGCGGGCAAAGCAACTCGACTTTAGTTGCGAGATTATTGGCGACGGACCATTGCGCGAGGAACTGCAAACGCGGATCGATGACGCGCAATTGAGTTCTCACGTAACGCTGCGCGGTTCGTTGAGCCAGGCAAACGTGTTCGAAGCGTTGCAGCGATGCGATATCTTCGCTCTCGCTTCGATCGTCGATAAAGCTGGAGCAAGCGATGTGTTCCCGACCGTCATTCAGGAAGCGATGGGTTGCGCGCGGCCAGTCGTCTCCACGCGACTCGCCGGGATTCCTGAAACTGTCATCGGCGGCGAGACTGGTTTTTTGGTTTCACCAAATGACGTGCCAGCGCTGGCAGAAGCGTTGGAAAAACTGCTGCACAGCCGCGACCTGCGCTTTGAGCTGGGGGCCGCGGGAAAAGCCCGCATCGAAAAGCACTTTCAAATCGAAACTACCATCGCGCCGCTACTCGATCTCTTCGGCGTGACGCGAAAAACAGCTTCACCTGCGCATCGCGAGATCACAGAAAATAATGTCGGCTACCTGATCGATCTCTGGCCGGACGATCACTTACCGATGCTGGAGAAGGAACTTTCCGAGATGGAGCGACGGAACGTAAATGTCACCACGTTCGTCTGCCGCGTTGCTCCCGAAAGTCGTCTCAGCACGATCCAGGAACAAGTCGCGCCGAAATTGGAATTTCTTCCGGATGCGATGGCGATCGAAGCAGATTGGCTGGCCAATCCAGAACTCGCGCATCAACTTGAGAACGATCGTGCAACGGAAACGGATCGGGCGCCGGCCGACATTTTCCTGCAGCAGGCACATTTTGCGCTCGCCTTGAGCAAATGGATTTTGCACAAAAAAATCTCGCATCTGCACGCCACGAGTTCGCGCGCTTTAATCTGCGGAGTGATGTTAAAGAAAATGCATGGCCTTAGTCTGAGCGCGACGATTGAATCGCGGCCGGCGGTTCAGCGACAGGTGCTGGAGAGCGCGCTGCAAAATTGCGTGGGCGGCCGCGCAAACGATCGCGATCTAACCGAACGCCTCGGCAGCGGATTTTCTTTTGAAGCAGCCATCCTCGGGATTGGTCTAAGCCGAAGCGATCGTTTCTGGCGGGAATGGGCGGAACTTCTTGCGCAATGGAGCGGAGGAAAACAAAGCGCGTGAAGAAGAAAGCCATTCTTCTCGCCGGCGGCGCGGGCACGCGGCTCTTTCCGCTGACCAAGATCGTCTGTAAGCAGCTGCTTCCGGTTTACGACAAACCGATGATTTGTTATCCGCTGGCGACGTTGATGCTCGGCGGATTGCGCGAGATATTAATTATCTCAACGCCGAAGGACGTGCCGATGTTGCGCGATTTTCTTGGGGACGGTTCGCAACTGGGGATCGCGATTTCCTACATCGAACAGCCCAAGCCGGAAGGAATTGCGCAGGCATTTCTCCTTGGCGCGGACTTCATCGGTAATGGGGGTGTCTCGCTTATTCTCGGCGACAATATTTTCTACGGTAAACTCGATTTCTATCGTCAAGCGCTCGAAATCGAAAAAGGCGCCTGCATTTTCGGTTACCAGGTACGAGATCCGGAACGGTACGGCGTCGTCGAGTTTGGCGAGGACGGACGCGCGATCAGTCTCGAAGAAAAACCCAGGCACCCGAAAAGTCAGTTCGCCGTTCCAGGGTTGTATGTTTACGACGATCAGGTCGTGGAAATTTGTCGCTCGCTGCGTCCATCCGCACGTGGGGAATTGGAAATCACCGACCTGAATCGCGTTTATCTCCAGAAAAATCAGTTATTCGTCCGGCTGCTGGGTCGAGGTATGGCGTGGCTTGATACCGGAACCCAGACAAGTTTGCTCGAAGCGGGCAACTACATCGCGACGATCGAACATCGACAGGGGCTGAAGGTGGCATGCCTGGAAGAGGTCGCGCTGCGCATGGGATTCATCGATCAACGCCGGCTCAACGAAATCATCGATCGGTTGCCCAAGGCGGAATATCGCGATTATCTGCGCCTCGTCTGCGACGAAGGTCCCGGGGCGTCACTGCCAGAACCGGCAGCCGATTTCGCCAAGTAAGCGGGGAGCGGCAGGGCCGCTATGGAAATTATAAATAAGGGCACGTCGATTGCTGCCTATTCCGGTGAATGGCACTCTTTCCTGGCCAGCGGCCTTGTTCATCCGAAGCCTTCACGATCACTGAAGCGGTCGTTGCGCTTGCCATCATCGGAATCGGCATTGGCTCGATGGTTATGGCAATGGGTCAGCTAAATCAGGAAGCGAGCATCAGCCGCAATGCGACTGGCGCCGACGCCGTCCTGCAAAATCAAATTGACCTGCTGCTTTCAGACGGACCTTTTAATCCACAAAAGCTTGGCTCGGATGGTCTGCCTCAAGTCCCTCCGGAATTGGTTGTAGGCACACACGTAACGAACAACGTGCCCATCTACCGCGAACCAAGCACCGGCATCATCGTTTCCGGAACATCAACGACGACCATAACCGATATCAGCCAGAACTACGGCGGGCTAATGATGTACATGTATCAGGCTACGGTCTCCGTTTCCTACGTCTATCGCAGTCATACCTACAACACTGCCAGAACAACAATCAGAAGCTCCGACATATGAAACGGGGGCGCGACTCGAAAGTAGTAAGCGGACTAACGCTCATCGAGGTGACGATGGCGATGGGACTACTGGGCGTTTTTGGCATCGCCATCTATTCCATGTTGAACGTCAGTATGGTTTTGGGTGCGAAAAATACGGCGGTGAATTCCGCTCATCAACAGGCGCGCACTGCCATGTTACAAATGGTTAGGGATATTCACTTCGCTGTCTCCCTGCCGGCTTTAACCGATGTAAACGGACTTGCCCTTGTGAACCCCACCCCTAATACGGCCGCGCCGGGAATCTCTTTCCAAATGTGGTCGGCTGGGCCTTACCAAATAACCGCGGACTCTGCGGCTGGTTCGGCAGTTATTCAGATACAGGTTCCTGGAGATAGCCGGGTCCCGGTCGCCGGACAACGAGTCATTGTGCAAGGTCACCGGGTCGAAGAGAACATCAATTCAGTTACAAGTCTCGGAGGAGGAGCCTATCGTTTGAAGTTGGATAATCCCATTACCAATGCAATCGACGGCACAGGAAGCCCAACATTCTATAACATCAGCTGTTTCATTACCGATCGCTGCTCTTACGTCGTAACCAATGGTTCGCTGCAGTGGAATGGCCCAACAACACGTAAGGCCTTTGCTGTCCTAGGAAGCGACGTCGTAAGTCCAACACCTTTTACTATTCCAAATACACCGGCGGGTGCCCTTTACTATCGCTTCGTCGCCGCGATCAATCTTTGCACGTCCGATAGTAAGTATGATCAACGTGGCTATAAGTCCGCCAATATTCTCCTTAACGGCCAGGTGCCAATGCGCGCTCGACTAACTATCTATCAATGAAACTTCGCAAGAAAATTGAACAGACAGCCTCCGCTATCATCGTAGTCATGGCAGTGACTGTTACGACTGCCGTTATCATCGCGGTTTCGCTGGAATACACGGCTACGATTCGACGATTTGTCCAACGAAGCGAAGCTCGACAATCAGCCATTGCCGTAGGAGATGGCGCCTTGGAACAAGCTTTCTGCTATTGGAGGGGTATTTGCCGACTCGATACAGATACGCCGTTAAATACGGTCTCCTTCGACACCATTCCATTGCCTACGCAAGCGCAATTTCCAAATATCAATAATTTTACCGCGAGCGCCAGTCCGGCCGATCTAACTCTGACGCATCCTCCGACAGTTTCCAATTACAGCGTTATCGCCGTCGATCCAGAGTTAAACCCAGTTGTGCCGGGAGCGACTCCTATTCCTGGAATGGGACAAGGCCCCTTAAGCAAAACCTATTACTACCTTGCCCAGGCAGACGTCACCCTGCCGGTGCTTCGAGACAACGTCTCCGCCAAGGTGAGGCGCGTTCTGCAGAAGGAACAAGTATCGCCTTGGAGTTGGGCGATTTTTTATGTTGATCCCTTGGAGATCCATCCCGGCGCCTTAATGAATGTATACGGCTGGGTTCATACCAACGGCGATCTTTATACCGGGCACAACCTTTTGCATTTCCTCGATAAGGTTACGTATGCGAGCGACTGGCTCGTTGGGTTTGATGCAGGGGATCCTCGTGCGCCGACCGGTAGTTCTCCAGAAGCACCAACGTCTCCAAGCTACCCATCAAATTTACCTCCTGCATATGACATGGCCCATCAACCTTTCGGGTTGGACTCTTCTTTGATCTTTAGCTCCACCGATACCAATCCTAATAACGACAGCTACCACGAGTTGATAGAACAAGCCAATAGCGGCTATTCCGATCCTTTGTCCGGCAAGCGCTACTATGACCAGGCCGGGATTAGAATTCTAATCGATTCCAGCAATAACGTCACAATCAAAGACAGCACAGACATTGCGTTGGACGCCTCCAGCCCAAATGGAGGAGGACAGGTCTATACAATTTTCAAGAATGCCATTACGACGAATCAGAGTATTCAGGATAATCGCGAAGGCTCTTCGGTTCGCCTCGCTACTTTGGATGTAGGCGCCGTTAACGATAAGATTAGGGACGGCACGTTGTCTTCCTTTAATAAGATTATTTATATCGCCGACACCAGCGCTAATGCCACGGGCGGCACGCCTAAACGCGGCATCCGCTTGAAAAACGGAGCGAACATGGCCAATGGTGGTTTAACCGTGGCTAGTTCCAATCCAGTGTACATTCAGGGGGACTACAATACTGGAGGCGCCAATCCTCCTTCTAACTCCGGTGACGCAACTCAACCACAAGTCGCAGGGTATACGCGTCAACCCTGCGCGGTCGTTGCAGACTCGGTGAATGTCTTATCAAGTGCCTGGCTGGATTCAAAGTCCTCGTCTGATGTCAGTTCTCGCGACGCGGTCAATACGACGGTGAATGCGGCGGTCGTCGCCGGCATCGTGCCCAGCCAAAACAATGTTTACAGTGGCGGTGCAGAAAATTTCCTGCGCTTTCTCGAAGACTGGGGCGGCAGAACTTTTACCTACTATGGTTCAATGGTCGAACTATATCAGAGCCGTCAAGGCATAGGAAAATGGGGAAGCGACAATGTTTATAGTCCGCCAGCACGTCAATGGTACTTCGATACCAACTTTCAGTTCAACACGCCACCTGGAAGCTTGCTCGTCTACAGCTACACAAAGGGACGTTGGTTCCTTGCTCAATAAGCCTACCCGATGGTCAATCGTTTTGTCCTTCTGTTGGTTCTCGTGTTCATGGCGCGGCAACTTCAAGCCGACCTAAATTTTTCGCCCATGCGCGAGAGCTTCGACCTGGAAGGGATAAAACTTTGGCGCCTGACGTTTGAGAACGGCACAAGCGACAAGGCCAGTTACCAACCACCGACGGCCTGGACTTATTCCGGCAACGGTAACGAATTGCGATTACAACCACCCGGTAAAGCACAAACGACCGTGGCTATCACAAAGATAGAAGCCAAGGATGCTATCTCGTTCGCAGACGAAAACCGTCAAAAGCTTGAACAAAAAGCGATCGCTTCATCACCAAAAGGGTCGTCGCTAATCAAAGTCGACAGCGAGCAGCTTAATCCATTGCAAATCTGCGGTAAAGATACCTATCTCGTGCAATTGAGTTACACCGCCTTTGGTGAGAAATTCAAGAGTTACTTTCTCTTCCTCAACCTCGCGCAGGGTCAGTTACAGTTTCAGCTTACCTGCCGCGATCGCGACTATGACGAGCTGGTCCGAGCTTTTGAGAAAAGCCTCTATTCCTGGCGACACCTTACTTAGGTTGCTCACGCAAAAGATGATTGGTGTCCGCTAGTAATTTGGTTACTGCATCAGGGGCCGTCGCATCGTAGTAACCTCGAATCTCCCCCCGTCGATCGACTAGAATCACGCGCGTGCTGTGTACGGGCGTGCCGTTTTCGCCCTGGCCGTCGTCGATTGCGAGTTTGAAGCCATTACGTGAAAGGTCGTAGATAGCCGCCTGGGAGCCGGTAAGGAAATCCCAGCGTCGAGGCTGGGCATGTAACTTCTCGGCATAACCGCGTAGTACAGCCGGCGTGTCGTGCTTTGGATCCACACTCACAGAAACAAGATGCACATCGGTGTTCTCCAGCGGCTTCTGCAGCTCGCTCATCCGACTGCTAATCATCGGACATGGCCCCGGGCATGTTGTAAAAACGAAATCCGCTATCCAGATTTTCCCTTTTAATTGGTCGGAGCCAAACGGCTGTCCGTTCTGGTTGGTGAGATGGAATTCAGGCACTGATCCGTACGAAACAATGTTGCGACTCTGGAGTTGGCGCACTTCGGCCTGACGCAGCAAAAGTAAAAGACCAGCTATGACCAACGGTGTGCCGAGAAGGAATACCTTCCAGGCGATCGCGCTTTTCGAAAGTGGTGGATGCGTCGCTGCGGTAATGGTGCTCATGATTTTGTCAGGACAAGTGCGAGAAGGAGAAGTGGAAGGTAAATGATCGACGTCAAAAACAACGTCCGCGCCGCGCGCGCATTGCGTTGACGATGGAAGCGCAAGGCAACGGCGGTGAACCAACCACCGAGACCGAGAGCAATCGGAAGAAAGATCGCACTCGTTAGGCCGAGGTAGGCGGGCACACCAGTGACAATCAAAAGGAGCATGGAAAAAAGAACGCTTTGGCTGGCGCTACGCGCACCGGTCTCATCGCCGCGCGAGAGCATTTGAAAACCTGCACGCTCGTAATCGTCGCGATACATCCAGGCGATGGCAAAAAAATGCGGGATCTGCCAGACGAACATGATGGCAAACAAACTCCATGCTTCCGCATCGAGTTCACCCCGCGCCGCCGCCCAACCGATCAACGGCGGGATCGCGCCCGGAATCGCACCGACGAGCGTATTTGTCGTGCTGAATCTTTTCAGCGGCGTGTAACCAAAAATATAAATAGCGATCGTGGCGGCCGCGAGAAACGTGCTGAGGCCGTTGCATGCGATGGTGAGATAAACAAGACCCGCGCCGGAGAGGACGCTTCCGATGATCAGCGCATCGCGGGGTCGCATTCGCCCCGCGGGAATCGGTCGCATTCTTGTGCGCAACATCAAGGCGTCGAAACGACGTTCCCACCATTGATTCAGCGCAGCCGCACCCGCGGCGGAAAGGGCAGTTCCAAAAACAACGTGAAAAAAAGCGGCGTAACGCACAGGGCCCACAGCGCCGAGATAATATCCAACCGCCGTCGTCAGTAACACGAGCAGCGTGAGCCGCGCTTTCACCAGCTCGGCGAAGTCGGAAAAAATACGGCCGCGTGCGCCACTCGAAACGAGAGGCGGAGTTGTTTCCAAAGCAGCTGCTTTCATAACGAAGCCGCTTGTTCCCTAACGAGAGATAGATAATTGGAAGCGGCTGGGATTTTTTGATCCGCTAGCCTGAGACAAATTGCCGCGAGCGTGATACCCAAGCCAAAAATAATCGCGCCAATGGCGACGTGCGCAGTCGCGACGTCGGCAGCTTTATTGCTCCAAATCGTCCAGGCACCAAGCGTTATCTGGCATGCGACGAAAAGGACCCAAAAGCTCGACAGACGTTTCAGCACGAGCGAGTCGCGCGTACAGCGGCGCACATAAAACCAAAATGTGACGATGCACGTTGCGATGATCACGGCAACGAAACGATGAGCCATTTGCAGCCAGATTTGAAATGCAGTCACATCGGAGAGCGCTTGGGCATCGCGCCAGGCGTTGATCGCTGCGAGCTTCTGCGCATTCACCTCCGGAATAACTTTCCCGTAGGCGAGTGGGAAATCCAGGATCGAGAGATCGCGATGTTGGTGGCGCATCGTCGCGCCGAGCGCCAGTTGTGCGTAAATGATAATCGATGTCGCGACGGAGATCGTCGCAAGAAGGCGTGCGCTCTGGCCGGCAACACGACTCGAGGAAAGGCGATTCCAGAAAGGTGAAGTGACAAGCGCGAGCACGATCAACAATCCGAGATATGCCTGCGCCAGGCAGGCGTGAAAAATTCCGATCTCATCTTTCAACATTGTGACGCGCAAGCCACCAAGGATGCCTTGTAAGATCACGGCGGCCAGTGCGGCATAACCGAGAATACGCACCCAGCGTCGCGATTCAGACCGCCAAAGCCAAACGCTTAGGATGATTGTTAAAAATCCAACCGTCGACGCGATCAGTCGATGAACGTGTTCGAAAAAAATTCCGCCAATCCATTCCGAGATTGGAAACAAAAACATGTTGTAGCCGAAAGTGGTCGGCCAGTCCGGCACAGCGAGTCCGGCATTTTTGCTCGTGACCATGCCACCACTGCAAATGAGAAAAAGCGTCGCAACTGCCGTAAACCAGGCAAAGCGATGAAGCCAGACCGATGCGGGACGCGAGCGCATTTCGCAATATAACCGGCCGCGCGAGCCGGTCACTTATTACCCGCCGCTCGGATTCGCGGTTTTCGGTGCGCCTGGCGGCGGAACTGTGCCGGGAGTCGGTCCCGGCGGCGGTTCACCTGGCGGTCGCTCTAACGGTGGTGGCGCGCTCTGATTCCCGGAAAGTTCAACACGTTCCTTCAACCACGCCTGATAATCTGCCGGCGTATCAACGACGAGCGTGCCTTTCATTCCGTAATGGCCGAGGCCGCAAAGCTGGCCACAAACAATCTCATAGGTTCCGGGCGTGATCGGTCGAAACCACATTGGAATCATCTGACCTGGAATCGCATCCTGCGCGATACGCATGCTGACGAGCGCAAAATTGTGAATCACATCTTTCGACGTCAGTTCGATGATGACAGGCCGATTCACCGGGACGTGCAATTCTCCGAGCACAACCAAATCGTCTTTCGCTGCGGGATCTTTCGAATCGAGTCCGAGCGGATTGGAATTCGAAACCAGTTCAATATCGCGCCGACCAAAAACTCCATCGGGACCAGGCAGATGAAAATTCCAGTTGAATTGCTGACCGATGGCGTGAACCAGAATCGCATCTTTGTCGGGCGGAAATTGATTGACGCGTTTGGCCCAAAGCGGAACTGCAAACCCGATCAACAGAACCGCTTCAATGAGGACGACGGCAAATTCGAGATGGGTGGAAATTCCACTTTTCACTCCTTCGTGATCAGCCTGACGATTACGACTTTTGTGAAATCGGATGAGCACAAAAATGAAGTAGGCCGACCAACCGAGGAAAAGCGCGCCCATGAACCAATGGCAAAACTCGATGATGTGATCGATTTGGTAGCCGTGCTCGGAAGCGTTCACAGGCAGACCGAGAAACTGATTGATCAGCGCGAGGCTATTCATATTGCTCGAAATTTTCTTCCACGAGTTCTTCGTGTGGCTCGAGTGGAGTGTGCGCGTGTCGCCAGAGATGCAAACCAAACGCTCCCACACCACCGAGCACCGACATGACCGCGCCCATCAATACCCAGATCGCGATTGCCATGTTCTCGGTCGATTTCGAATCTTTGTCGCCGAAACAAACGGCACAGGCAAACGCCTGGACTACAGGCGAACCAAGAAAAAGAACGAGCAATAAAATGAATTTTGCCTTCATACGATGATGCCGGACTTCTTCATTTTTCGATAAAACCAAATCCCGTAAGCGATCAAAAGAACCGCAGCGACAAACGACCAGATCGCTCCGGCACGATAAATCGGAGCGCCTTCGACCAGATCGACCCAGATGCACCACACGCCGCAACCCAAAGCGAGCAGCGTCGAAAAAGTGATGAAAACGATGTGGAATCCTCTCAAGGTCATTAATGATGGACCGGATCGTACCAGGCGAGAAACGTCAGCCAAAACAGGCCGAGCACGAAAAGGCCGGTGAAGATTAAAACGCGGTAGATCAATTTTTTCTCCGCGGAAAGATGCATGAAAATCGCGGCGACCAGCCCGGCTTTGAACATTGCAACGAGCATGGCGACGGCAATGTTCGCTTTCTGCGTTCCGAAATTCACATAGGAGAGAAAAACGGTGATGCCTGTGAACGCGAGCAGGGTCGCGCCTACCATCATGTATTTTTTTACGTGATGCGCGACATCGTGGGCGTATTGCTCGTGCTCACTCGGATCCTGCGAAACGTCAGGCGGATTGTTCATAACAAATAGAAAAGCGGGAAGACAAAAATCCAGACCAGATCAACAAAGTGCCAGAATAATCCCGCGACCTCAACCCGGTTCGCCAAATGTTCCGGGTTGCGCTGGTAAAGCCGTTTGCTCACCGGCAGCCACATGTAAATAAAGACGAGCACTCCCGCGAGCACGTGCATGCCGTGAAGACCGGTAATCGTGAAGTAAGTGGCGAAATACGTGCTGTGCGTCGGCAGAAACATCGTCGCACGTTCCACGTCGGCTTTTTCCACCTTCCCGATTTTCTCGGTCGGTGGAACGTAAAGGAAATGCGGACGATCCATCGCGCGATTCGTTGGATCTGCATTAACGGGATCGAGTGCGATCTCGTACTCTTTGATGTTAGGATCGTTCAGCGCTTCGCGATTGTGCAAATGACCAGTGATTTCCAAACGCGGCGGGAGACCTTCCTTTTCCAAATGATGGTTCCCGAGGTAGGGCTCATATTTTTCCAGCGCATCCTTCTTAATATAAGCGCCAAAATGTTCGTATTTCTGCGGCCATTCGTAGGCGAGTTTCACCACGAGAAAGATGATGCCGCAAAGAATCGTGATCCCCATGTAAAACCGGTAACGCGTGAATTGCCGCATTTTTAAAGCAGCCCAAGCGAGCACGACCGTGACCGACGACGCGATGAGGATCGCGGTGTTCATCGTGCCGACCGGAACGTTGAGCAGGCCGTGCGGCCAACGACCTGGGTCGGCATCGAGCCGGAGAAAAATATAAGCGGAAAAAAGTCCGCCGAAGAGCATTACTTCCGAGGCGAGAAAAAGCCAGATGCCGATCTTGGCGTTCCAAAGTCCCGTGTCGGGACGCGCAGCGACTGTGTAAGGAATTTCCATTTTTCTGACTCGTTAGGCGTGGGCGAGCTCAGCCGGCTTGCGCGGCGCGCGTTCACTCGGATCGACCGGTTCGTTTTGCATGGTGAAATCGCGCTCGCGTCCGGGCAGGCTGTATTCGTACGGTCCGCGATAAGCCACCGGAGTGATGACGAAGTTTCCATGCGGCGGCGGCGAGGGCGCAGTCCACTCCAGCGTGGTCGCTTCCCATGGGTTGTCGTTCACTTTCTTGCCGTGCTTAATGCTCCAGAAAAAATTGATGATGAACGGAATTTGCGCCAGACCCATCGTCCAGGCCGCAATCGAGATCGGTGTGTTCCAATGAAATCCGGAAAGGCCCCAGGCTTTTTCGTTGGCCAGGTTCCAACCCTGACCGCCGTCATACCATCGACGATGCATGCCGAGCATTCCCTGCAGGAACATCGGCAGAAAAATAACGTTCATGCAGATGAGCGAAGGCCAGAAATGCACTTTGCCCCAAAACTCGCTCATCATTCGACCGGTTGCTTTCGGGAACCAAAAATAAATACCGGCGAAAAGTGCGAAGATCGTGCCCGGCGCAACGATGTAATGAAAATGTGCGATGACGTAGTAGGTGTCGTGCAAATAAAGATCGGCGCTGTTAAAGGCGAGTGGGATGCCAGTGAGCCCGCCGATTCCAAACATTGGCAGAAATGCGGTGGCGAAAAGCATCGGGACGTTAAATCGAATTGATCCGCCCCAGAGCGAAATGAAAAATGCGCTTAGAATAATCACCGACGGAATCGAAATGATCATCGTCGTGGTTTGGAAAAAAGCGCTCACGGCGCTGCCCATGCCGGTCAGCCACATGTGATGCGCCCAAACAATGAAGGAAAGAAAACCAAGAACGAGGACGGCGAACACGAGCGACTTGTAACCCCACAGCGGTTTGCGCGAATTATTCGCGAGCACTTCGGCGACGATTCCCATGCCGGGAAGAATGAGGACGTAAACCTCAGGATGACCGAGAAACCAGAAAAGATGCTGCCACAAAAGTGGACTGCCACCACCGCTGATGTGCACCGCTGCACCGTTCACAACCAAACCAGACGGCAGGAAAAAGCTGGTCGCAGCGACGCGATCCATCAGCTGCATCACAATCGCGGCCTCGAGCGGCGGGAAGGCGAGCAAAAGCAAAAATGCCGTGACGAATTGGGCCCAGACGAAGAATGGCAATCGCATCCAGGTAAGACCTTTTGCGCGCAACTGAATGATGGTGGTGATGAAATTCACCGCGCCGAGCAGCGATGAAGTGATGAGAAAAATAAAACCGATCAACCAAAGATTCTGGCCATTAAAAAACCAATGAAACTCTGGGCCTTTGTCGGCAATATCCGAGAGAGGCGTATAAGAAGTCCAACCGCCCTTGGCCGCGCCGCCCGGAACAAAAAAGCTGGCGAGCATAATCACGCCGCCGACCCCAAACGCCCAGAAGCTGGCGGCGTTGATTTTCGGGAAAGTCATGTCGGGAGCGCCGATTTGCAGCGGCACAACAAAATTTCCGAAAGCGGCAAAAGCGATCGGGACGATGCCGAGGAAAATCATGATCGTGCCGTGCATCGCGCCTAACGAGTTATAAAACTCTGGTGTCATTTTGCCGTCCGGCATCGAGCCGGGACCGAAGAGATGACCGAGCGCGTTTCCGATCAAGGGCAGCGCCTGGCCGGGATAGGCCAGCTGCCAGCGCATCAACATCATGAGAGAAAAACCGAGAAAGAGAAAAACCAGCCCGCAGATTCCGTACTGAATGCCGATGACTTTGTGGTCGGTGGAGAAAACATACTTTCGCCAGAAACCGAGCTCGTGATGCTCGTGTTCATCGTGATGATGCGGTTCGTGCGCGGAGTGAGAAGCGATTTCAGTGGAAGCATCCATATTCGGGAAAACTGAACCTGAATATCACGGTAAAAAATTCAAGAAGAAAGCGCGAAATTCAGCCCGAGAGATAGTTGAAGCTGGAATGCACATAGTTGAGCATTAACGGCGCAAACTGACGAGGCGGACAATCACGCCATCAAAAACCGCGCATTATTGGTTATGAAAGTATGAAGCAATCATCCAAACCGACTCTCCTCGAAGACGATGTCAGTATTCATATCTTCACCGTTTCTTCAGCGATGGTCGGGGTTTGCCTGACGGTGATCGGCCTGATCCGCATTGTCATTACCATCCATAAGATCAACACCTTCGCGGACGACCTGCTCGCCGCGAATGCGCTCATCTTCCTCTTTTCCTGTGTTTGCTCGTACTGGGCGCTGCGGACGCGCAGCAGTCGTCGTTTACATCGGCTCGAGCGCATCGCTGACGTGGCATTTCTGCTTGGACTTTTTCTGATGGTGGCCGTTTGCGCGGTCATTACCTACGCTATTGTTTGAACAGCAGTGAAATTGCACGGATAAGGTTTGATCCGCCATGCCCACGGAATATCATTCGCACATGCGGCAAGTGTCTTGGAATCAGAGACTGATTGTTACGATCGTTTGCCTCTTTTGCTGCGCGGACGCCGGATTTTCTCAGACGCCAACGCCGACAATAACTCCGACGGTAACGCCCACCGTAACTCCGACGGCAACGCCGACCGTAACACCCACTGGTGGAAGTCCCACGCCGACACCGAGTGCCACGCCAACTCCCTCGGCTACTCCCACTGCTTCAGCGACTCCGACAGCCAGCGCAATGCCAACGCCCAGCGCGACTCCAACGCCAAGTGTATTCCCGACGCCGAGCCGAGGCCACACGCCCACACCAACGCCAGCTCCGGTTGCTGGACAGCTTCTTAATATCTCGACGCGCGCGCTCGTGCAGAACGGCAGTCAGGTTTTGATCGGCGGATTCATTATCACGGGGACGGATGCAAAGACGGTCCTTCTTCGTGCACTCGGTCCCTCGTTAGGCAAACGCGGTGTGGCGGGCGCATTGACCGATCCGATCCTGCATTTGTTCGACTTAAACGGACTTCTCATCGCAGAAAATGATAATTGGAGAGATACGAACGAAAGCGACATCATCGCAACGAAGATTCCCCCCACGGACGATCGCGAATCGGCCATCCTGATGACGTTACCGCCTTCCAATTACACGACTCTGATGGTCGGGAAAAACGGTGGCAGCGGAATCGGACTTATCGAAGTGTACGATCTCGAGCCCGCAGTTCGTTCGATCCTCGCGAATATCAGCTCACGCGGTTTTGTCGGTACGGGAAATAATGTTTTAATCGGAGGTTTCATCATTGGCGTGAACGGAACGAGCGCCAACGTTGTGGCGCGCGCGCTAGGTCCATCGCTCAGTAATTCGAATGTTTCCGGCACCTTGCAGGATCCAATCTTGGAATTACACAACGCCAACGGCGTAGTGGTTGCGACCAATGACAATTGGAAAGATTCGCAGGAGACGACGATTCAATCGATCGGGCTCGCACCTCCGGATAATCGTGAATCGGCGATTTTCGCGACGCTCGCCGCGGGGCATTACACCGCGATTGTGCGCGGTCGAAATGAGACGACCGGCGTCGCGCTCGTGGAAGTCTACCGCGTTCCGTAGCAGAACTACGTCTTCGGCGCTGGAGTCGGCGCAGCGGGCTTGGATTGCTCGTTAGGCGCGGCGCCTGCCGCAGCACCACCGGGGAGTTCCGCAGTTTCTGGAACGGCGAGGATATCCGGTTCCGTCCACGAGTCAGCGCGACCAGCGAGTTCCTTGCGCAAAGCGGAAATTTGTTCAGGCGAAACAGGACCGCCGGTATTTCCCCACTCTTGCCGCACGAAAGTGAGAACGTCGGCGATCTTCTGATCATTCAACGTTTTCTCCCACGGTTGCATCACGGCCGAGCCGAAATGCTGACCCTTCACCGTGAGCGGTCCCGTTAAACCTTTCAGCACAATCATGGCTGGGCGTCGCGTGCCGCCATTTACGATTTCAGATCCGGCCAACGGCGGATATTGGCCCGCGACACCGAGGCCGGTCATTTGGTGACACGTCGCGCAGTTAGCTGAAAAAATCTTTTTGCCGCGATCGGCCGGTGACAGTTCGGCCACCTGAGTCGCAGCCGCTCCGGCAGCGCCAGTTTTCTTTGACCGTTGCGCACCGCCTAACGGATCAAGTCCATCGCCACTGAAATCTCCGGAATAACGACCGAGATAGGCGCCGCCAAAAAAGACCGCGAGACCGTAAAGCGCGATCAGCCAAAGCGAGAGCGGCTCGAGGCCCGCGCGCGGTTCAAGCTTTTCGCGCTGAATCGCGGCGTGCGTATCCTGCACCTCTTGCGTCTCGCCATAATCCATTCCCTGGCGAACGCGTTTTGGTGGAGACGGATTCTCGTTCATTTAACTGCTTTTCCTGGCGCAGGCGACGAAGCCGGCGCGGCGGCCGTCTTCACTTCCTTGAGCGCATGCGATTGATCGAGTGACATGAGATAGGCGACTAAACATTTCGCGTCGTAAGTCGGAACAATTTCCCAACCGGCAGGTGGCGCATCGGGCGACGACGATTCAAAATTCAAGGCGTCAGCCGAAACTTGTCCGCTAACCTGGCGCTTCTCGTAAAGGAAACGGAAAGCCGGCATGTCGGAGTCGAGCGTGATGCTGCGCGGATTATAAAGATGACGATGATGCCAGGCTTCGGTGTAAGGAATTGGCACTCCGTTGATCGCGGTCACGGTTTCGTTAGGCGCGGTCGGGCTTGCCGAAGGCGTCGGATTTTGCGCAGCGGCGGGGGGTGCGCTGGTTGTTTGTGAGGCGGCCGCGGTAGCAGGTGCCGCTGCCGGCGGAGGTGTAGGTGAGGTTCCTGCCCCGGGCGCTCCGGTCGTCGGCGCAGCCGTAGCGGACGGCGCGGGGGCGTTTTGATCTGTTACCGGCGGCCGATGCCCGACATTCGCGAGATCTGGACCCATGCGCATTTTTCCAAGCAAAACCGGATGCTCGAAAATATAGTCGCGCGGCGCGCTCCGGCGTTCGCCCCATTTCCGATCGAGATCGGAACCGGCATAGTCGGCACGAACCTGTTGGGAATGGCAATAGTCGCAGCCGTTCGCCGCATAAATATGCCGGCCGCGTTCCGCCATTCCTGATTTCGGCGCGGGATAAGCATCGGTGCCGTCCTCTTCCATCTGCGGATCAAGATGACCGATCTGCAAATTCGGAATGAAGATGAGTCCAGTCCACGAAAACGCGAACGTTCCCAGAATTCCGAGGAAAAGTGGAAGCAACCCTTTCACGGATGCACGTCCTCCGGTTCGACAGGGTTAAGAAATGTCGGAACACTCGCAGTCCGACCAAGACCTAAAAGCATCAGGCCAAAATGAAATGCGAAAATGAAATGCGAGGCGGTAAGAAGAACTCCGGAAAGACTCCGGCCGCGCAGATAAGGCAGAACCGACTGCGTGCTTTCCGTGAAAGACAATGTCGCGTCGTTCATGCTCAGACCTTGCACCAATCCGCCCACGAGAAGCATGAGCACCATCAGGCCGACACCGTAAGCCGAGGACCAGAAGTGCAACTTAATCAGAGAAGCGTAACGCCATTCGCAACCCACGAGTCGAGGCACGATGTAGTACATCGAGCCAAACATCACCATGGTGAAAAAAGCGTAGAGACCGAGATGTGAATAGGCCACGCTTACCTGCGTGAATTGAACGATGCGCGCCATGGAACGCAGCGAAATGATCACGCCGACAATGCTGAACGCGGTGTAGGAAATCGCGCCGAAAACGGTGAAGCGCAGGGTCGGGCTGTAACGCATGAGCGGAAAATATCCGCGCATCGTCATGTGATGGTTAAGACCAACCGTGGCCACCGGAATGATGCAAAGAATTGTAGCCGCGATACTGGCCGTGATCATCCATGCCGGGAACGGTCCATCGATTAAGCGTTGCATTCCCGTCCAGCTTGCAAATAACGCGTAAGTCCAGAACCCGATGGTGGCGAGGTTGTAACTGTAAACCGGACGCCCGATTACTTTCGGAATCATGTAATAAACCGTTCCGAGCCCGATCGAGCCGAGCCAAAGGAACATGAGATTGTTCGCGTACCACCAACTGACCACGGCTTGCATCACGCCCTGGACCGGAACAACGAAAAGCATGACCTGCGTTGCGCCATACATCCATGGGAACCAGAGAAACGCCGCGAGCAAATACCATTGCGTGATGTAAATCGTGTCGCCGCGGCGGAAACGGAACATCAGCACCGCCCACGACATGACGAGCAGATACGCGACAAAAATTACAACTCCGGCGTAAGCAGGGAATTCGAACCATTCGTAACCGGTACTATCGCCGGCCAAAATTCCTCCGACGCCGAGAAGCACGCCGAAATTCCAAAACGCCGCACCCGTGACAAGCAGAAGCGGATGACGCAAGGTCGTCCGGCACAAACGCGCCATGAGCCAGATCGCCGTGCCCATTCCGGCCATGGAAGCCCAGCCGTAAACCATCATGTTCATGTGCGCCGCGCGCACCCGGCCGAACGTTAAAAAACTAATTCCCGAGAACATGTCGGGACTGTGCAATTTGAAAGAAGCAAAGCCGGCAAGGAGCGTGCCTAACAAAAGCCAGACGATGGCCGAAGTGTAAAACATCAGAACCGGCACACGCGTGGACGCATCGATCAACGCCCGCTCGACGTTCTCGATTTCGGTCTGCGTCACTTGTTCGGAAGAACGCTGTGCTTCCGGCGGTCTGGAAGTTGCGGTTCCGGTTGTCGTCATCGATTCCATTTTGATGCTTGCAAAACTTTCGCTTCCAAAGATCCTGGCTTCGGTTCGTTGCGACGGAACCAGCGGCGTCGCGGCATGACCAAATCGGTCGCCATGCCAATCGGTTCTTCGGCGTCGAAAATCATCTCCGCGTTTTTTTCGTAGAGTTTCATTCGAACAATGAGATCGGCGATGCTCATGGCGTGGGCGCTTTTCCTCGGACGGGCAACGGGGTTCCCGGTGGTGATTGGACCGGTGTCGGCATCACTGCTCCCGCAGGATTTGGTTGCGCGGCGCCGGATGGAGGTGAAGCCGCGGGCGTAGCGGATGCGCCCGGTTGCGTTCCCGGAGGAGCGGAAGCGGGATTGGCCGCGCCCGTTGGTTGACCACGAATTTCCGAGTTCGGTCCGCCGACAGAAACCGGTTTCGGTGTTGGATTTGTCCGTAATTCCGGCGAGCCACTCGGGGCAGCGGATGGTGCCGGAGCGCCGGCTTTTGCCGCAGCGGGAGAAGCTTGCGGCTCCGGCGTCGCGATCGGATAAGCCGCTGTTGGTTTCTTCGCGGCCAGATCCACGAGCGCAAGTTGCATCGCGTGTTCGATGGGAATGCGCACCGTGCCTTTATTTTTATCGACCCATGCGTAACTCGTTAGGGCAACGGCCGCGTCCTTCTGCAATTGCTCCAACTTTTCCACGCGGGCTTTCGCTCGCTTCGCTTCGTAATCGTCGCCGTGCGGCATGGCGCTGAAGACAACCCAGACAAAAAATCCGAAGACGACAAAGAGCAAAACCACCCCGATCCATGTGCCAAACATGAAGTGCGGTTGTTGAAAATCGAAGCGGCGCGTTTCGTTCATCTTAATTCACCAGGCGCAAAGATTCGATCAGCCGCGGATCGCGCACCGGGAAGAGGGAAGTTTTTCCGATTACGCGCAGGTAAACAAAGCCAAGCGTCCCGCCGATGGCGATCAACGGAACAAAATCCCAGACGCTAAGGCGAACACCGGTGCGATGCAGAACCGGCAAAACCACGATGTAGATGTCGAGAAGTTGCATGCACAAAATCCAGCCCGCCACAATACAGAGCTGCTGCGGTTTTTTCTTGATCGACCGCATAAGAAGAATGGGGAAGCCGAGAAAAAATCTTCCGAAGACGAGCACCGAGCTGAGCAGCCACCACGATTCCGTATTCCGCAGAATGAAGTATTCGGTTTCTTCCGGAATGTTCGCGTACCAAATGAGCATGTACTGGCTGAAGCCGATGTAGGCCCAGAAAACGGTGAAGGCGAGCATCCATTTCCCCATGGTGTGGTAATGCTCCATCGTGACCGTTTCTTTTAGATAACCGGCGCTGCGCAACGCGGTAATCACGAGCACGAGAAGCGACATCGAACTTCCGGCCGCGCCGGCAAAGATGTAAACGCCGAACATGGTGGAGAACCAATGGTAATCGAGGCTCATCAGCCAATCGAAGGCGCCGAAAGTCAGCATTAATCCGAAAAGGGGCAGACTAACGAATGCCGCTTTCCGCATCTTGATGGTGAAGCGCGGATTGCCGTCATTGTCCTGCGCGACGGAATATTTGCGCAGGAGCCAGGCGGAAATCGTGAAGAAGGAAAAAAAGATCACCGCACGCAGAAGAAAGAACTGCCAGTTCAAATACGGGCGTTTTGCGTCGAGCACAGGATCGATTCCCGGCGGGATGTTCATCCATCGATAAAGATGATGGCGCAGAAGCAGGACCGGAATGAAAAGGAGCGCGAGGACAGGCCAGAGGAACGCGATATTTTCCAATTGCCGCCTAACGACTACGGACCATTCTGCGTCGGTGGCGTGATGGACAATAATCCAGAAAAGACAGCCGCCGAGCAGAGTGAAGAAATACGCGAAAGCGAAGAGCCAGGAAAAACTGAACTGCACGGGCGATAAAATCGCGCCGACGACACTCAAGGCGAGACCGAGCAAAGCCAGGATGCCGAACAACAGGGAAAGCCCGGCGAATCGACCGCGCTCGAAATATTCTCCTTCCGGAGTTGGAACCACGTGTGCGCGCTCGCTCATTTCTTCGCCGCCTCCGGTGATGCTTGAGGTTTTGTCTCCGCTGGTTTGTCCAATTCGGCGCGATGTTCCGGCGGCACATCCGCCACCGCAGTGTTTTGGCTGCGTTGTAACGCGCGCAGATAGCAAATGATCGCCCAGCGATCCGCGACCACGAGATTGGGCCCGTAGGCCATCATCGTATTCTTGCCGTTCGTGATGGTGTTGAAAATTTCGCCGTCAGCCATTTTACGAATGCGATCGTCCTGCAGCGTCACGACTGTCGCGAGCCCGTATTGTTTCGTGATGCCATCTCCCGCCGCCGTAGCGCCGTGGCACATCGCGCACGTGATATTGAAACGTTGCCGGCCGCGCTCCAATAATTGCGACGTCACTTCCATCGGAATGCCGGTACCCCATTTGTCGCCCATTTTTCCCGTGTCGTAATAATCCGTTCCTTCGCTAAATCCCATGGCGGGATGCGGCTCTTCGGCCGGCGTGTTCGAAGCCGGCGTGGCAATCGTTTCTGGTTTCGGAAATTCGTAACCGAGCGGCACTGTGCCGTCGATCGGTGTACGCGCACCGCGATTGTCGGCAAAAAAACCGAGCGGCGCTTGTGCGCGAACTTTTGGCTGCCGCACCATGTCCGGGAAAACTTCGATCGGCGAACCGGTGCTGTGTTGCCCACGGAATCCAAGGAACGCGACCATTGCGATTCCGGTCAGGAAAAAAATGAGAAAGAAGCCGCGTAACATATCAATCTTCGTGAATGAGGGTGATGTGCTGGCCGCCGGTTTGCTCGAGAACTTCGCGCGCTTCCATTTCGGTGAAGCGCGGATCGCGCGCTTCAATCACGAGAAAAAATCCGTCATCTGTCGCGCGGCTGAAACGTTCCCAGTTAAAAATCGGATGGTACCAACGCGGCAGGCCGTTCATGATCAGCATCGCAAAAAACGCGGTGAAAGCGGAGAAGAGAACCGTCAGCTCGAACATGATCGGGAAGAACGCGGGCACAGTGCGCCAATCGAACGGTTTGCCGTGTACGACCAATGGATAAATGAACCACGACGGACCGAACTCGACCGTCATTGCCGTAATAAAACCGGTGATGCCGCCACAAAGCACTGCGGCACTGAGCCACGATTTGCCCAGCCCCATCGCGTCGTCCATTCCATGAATCGGGAATGGTGAATGCACATCCCAGCGTTTGAATCCGGCGTCGCGCACGCGTTTGGCCGCTTCATACAGGGCCGCAGGGCTCTGGTATTCCGCGCCCATGCCGTAAACCTGATGTCCAGCGGGCGTCCTCAATTGCGCTCCTTTCCGCCGGCCGCGACGGGATGATGTTGCTGCGGTGTGCCGTAATGCGGATCAGCTTCCGGCAAAACAATTTTTATTTCCGACATCGCAATCATCGGCAGATAGCGAATGAAAAGCAGGAAGAGCGACGTGAAAATTCCGAACGTGCCGACGAAAGTCCAGATATCGACCCAGGTCGGGATGAACAATCCCCACGACGACGGCAAAAAGTCGCGATGCAATCCGCCAACAATGATGATGAAACGCTCGAACCACATGCCGGCGTTCACGCACATGCAGACAAAGTAAACGACGAAGATGTTGTGCCGGCACCATTTGAACCAGAAGAGCTGTGGCGAAAGCGCGTTGCAGAAGAGCATGCCCGTCCACCAGTACCACCAGTAGGGGCCGAAGATGCGGTTAAAGAACGCAAACTTTTCGTATTGGTTTCCGCTATACCACGCGACGAAGAATTCCATCGCGTAAGCGTAGGAAACGATCGAGCCCGTCAGCAAAATGATCTTCGCCATCTTGTCGATGTGCTGCGCCGTGATGACGTCCTGAAGCTTGAAAATCGCGCGCGCCGGAATGAGCAACGTCAGCACCATGGCGAACCCGCCAAAGATCGCGCCCGCGACAAAGTACGGCGGGAAGATCGTCGTGTGCCACGTCGGCAGAATGGAGGTGGCGAAGTCGAAGGATACAACGCTGTGCACGGAAAGAACGAGCGGCGTGGCCAGACCTGCGAGAAGGAGATACGCCATTTCGTAATGACGCCAGTTGCGATTCGAACCGCGCCAACCGAATGCGAAAATTCCGAAGAGGAATTTTTTGATCTTCGCGGTGGACCGATCGCGCAACGTCGCCAGATCGGGAATCAAACCGGTGTACCAAAACAAAACGGAAACGGAAAAATATGTTGAGACCGCGAAGACGTCCCACAAAAGCGGGCTGCGGAAATTTGGCCAGATGCCGTAGTTGTTAGGCAAGGGCGCGAGATACCACGCCATCCAGACACGGCCAACGTGCACGCCGGGGAAAATCGCCGCGCAAATTACCGCGAACAATGTCATCGCTTCCGCGGATCGGTTAATGGACGTGCGCCATTTTTGCCGGAGCAAAAATAAAATAGCGGAAATCAAAGTGCCGGCGTGTCCGATACCGATCCAGAAAACGAAATTGGTAATGTCCCAGGCCCAGCCCACCGGATGATTCAATCCCCAGACACCGACGCCGGTGGAAATCTGGTAGCCGAGACAAAACAAACCGAACGCTGCGATAAGCGAAGTGAACGTAAACGAAACCCACCACCAGCGCGGCGCTGTTTCTTCCACGACGCCGGAAATGCGTTCGGTGATCCAGGTGAAGTTGCGCTTGTTTAAAACCAACGGCACGCGCGCGAGCGGGCGCTCGACCGAAGCGGAAGCTTCGCCTGCGATCACGTCGGGAGCTGTTGGAGAAGCGTCCATTACGGTTTCGCCTCCGGATTTAACACACCCGCGTCATGGTCATGCCGGTACTTATGCGGCGGATGTTTTTCCTTCGGTCCTTCTTCGCCGCCAATACTTGCGACCGCGATCCGGCGCGCATCGGGCATTTTCGGATTCGGATTGCGAATACGTGCGAGATAGCTGGTGCGCGTTTTCACATTTAAATATTCGAGCAACCGATAATTTCGGTCCTGCGCCTTCATCTTTGAGACCCGGCTTTCTGGATCGGCGATGTCGCCAAAAACAATCGCTTCGGTCGGACAAGCCTGAGCGCACGCGCTGGTAAAGGAATCGCGCGGAATCATCGTCTGATCGGAAGCGCCGGCGTGGACGTGCGCCGAGATTTTCGCTTCTTCGATGCGTTGCACACAAAATGTGCATTTCTCCATCACGCCACGCATGCGCACGGTGACGTTCGGATTCTTCTGCATCTTGGTCACGTCGGGCGCGCCCTTATGCGTGAACGGTCCGAGGTACTCTTTATAAATACTAAACGCCCCCGCGATTTTCTTTTTGCCGATGGGCCGCTGATTGTAATCGAAGAAATTGAACCGGCGCACCTTGAACGGACAATTGTTCGCGCAATACCGCGTGCCGATGCAGCGGTTGTAAGCCATGACATTGAGGCCGTCCTCGCTGTGCACCGTTGCGTTGACCGGGCAAACCGTTTCACACGGCGCGTTCTCGCAGTGCTGACACATCATCGGCTCATGCACCATTTCCGGATCGGCCGGATACTCGCGCTTGTCTTCATTGAACGGTTTGGCACTCGCGTAATAGCGATCGATCCGGATCCAATGCATGGCGCGGCCGTGACTGACCTGAAGTTTGCCGACAATGGGAATGTTATTTTCGCTCTGGCATGCGATGACGCACGCACTGCAACCGGTGCAAACATTGAGATCCACCGCCATCCCCCACTGCTGTGGAGCGGTGAGAGGCGGATGACTGTAAATACTCGGCAAGCGCTCCGGAAGTTCGTCGTCGCCGGCAATTTTTTTCGCGAACTCGGGGTCTTCGCGATAATGCTCAATCGTCGCTTCGCGCACGAGACCACGGCCTTCGATGCTCCAATGATCCTGCGTGATCGAGAGCGGATAAGTGCCGCCCACCTTCGTCACGGTCACGCTGTCGACCGCCTGGCCATCCGCGATGATGTAATGCGGATTCGACGGCGTGCGCAAAAGGTAAGCATTGAATCCTGCTTCGTCGCCCACCGGACCGGTTTGCGTGCGGCCGTAGCCTAACGAGATCGTAATCGAATTATCCGCGTGACCAGGTGAGACGAGCGACGCGATAACAAGCTCGCGTTTGATGGGATGATTTTTTTCGTCCGTGGCTTTTTCAGCGACGGTAATCCGGATCAAGTCGCCGTTCTCGACCTTGAGATTTTTTGCGAACGCCGGACTCATGAGCGCGGCATTGTCCCAGGTGAGTTTCGTCACGGGATCGGGCATTTCCTGAAGCCAGCCGTTGTTGATGTAACGGCCGTCGTCCATCGCGTAACTGGCCACGAGCACAATCTCAGGCGACTTCGCCGTTGGCGGCGCCGTCGGAGACCAAAGTGTATGGGCCACGCCGCCAGCCGTGTTGCCGTTGAAGGTCGGTGGTTTGTCCCGAAGCTGAATGTGCGAAGCAAATCCGTCGTGCAAAAACTTCGACCACGCGGTTTGAAAATCACCCGGCGGTTTCGTCGCGCGAAATGTTTCCTGCACTAACTCCGGTCCTTCCACTTTTGGTTCGCCCAAAAGCGTGTGCATCACTTCGATTTCCGAAAGTCCACCGAAGAGCGGCAGTATCATCGGTTGAATCGCGAGATACGCGCCATCGGAAGTAAGCGCGTCACCCCACGATTCGAGATAATGCGCCATGGGCAGATGCCACTGGCTCGCGGCCGAAGTCGCGTCTTCGTAATAACCGAGACGCACGACCTCCGGCACTTTCTTCTGCAAGTCGAGCCAATCGACCGCTTGTTTCGTTTGCGGATCAATCGTTAGGGAACGCGGTGCATTATAAACTGGATCGCCGCCAAAAATGAAAAGCTGCTTCACCCGTCCCGCGGCCATTTCTCCCGCGAGCTGCAGAATGCTGTTCGTATTCGGATTGCGCGCGAATTCGCGGACGATCAGGGTCTTGCCCAAATTCTTGAGCGCGGAATTGATTCCGTAGACGAGCAATTGCACGACGACCGGTTGCTGCGAACCGGCCATGACCAAACTCGCGCCCGGTTTCGACATGAGATCGTCCGCGGCCTCGCTCAACCATTTATCGTCAAAGTCGGCGCCCTCCGGCGCTTTCAATGTGGCGAGGACAGAAAATAAACCTTCATCTTTTGTCGCGGTCGCAATTTTTCCCGCCAGCGCGTGTGTGACTGCGGGGATCTGGCTCGCCGCGCAACGCAAGCGATGATCTGCCATCGCGCCGGTAAGAGTGAAACGATTTTCGACCACGTAGAGCCGGTTCATCGAGTCCTTCGCCTCTGCGACTCGACGACGCGATGCGAACGCACGCACAGACGCGAGATCGCCTTCGCCGCAACTCAGGAAATCGCTATCGAGCGTGAGGACGACATCCGCGCGCTCGAGTTGCGGCACAAGCGTCGTGTTATCGCCGAAACTGATCTGCGTTCCAAAATCCTGCGCGGGACTGAGCAGCGGATCGTGGACGCACCAGATCATCGACGGAAATTTTTTCTCAATTTGCTGGCGCAAACGTTCGCGCGTCGGCGAATGCGTTTCCTCTACGATAAACGCGAGACCCGCGCCGCCATTCGCTGCCATCTTCCCGCCGAGATCCGTGAGATATTTTTCGAAACTCGCGCGATCGGAATTTTTCCCTTTTTCCAGAAACCGTTTTGATCGCGCCGGATCGTAAAGATCGAGAACGGATGCCTGCGCATAAAGATCCGACGCTCCGCCGCTCGCGGGATGCAGTGGATTGCCGTCGACTTTGGTCGGCCGACCATCGTGCGTGGTCACGACGAGCGGAAGTGCGCCGTTCCGACGCGGCATCGCCGTCGCGTAAAACAGGGGCTTGCCTGGAATCGCCCATTCGGCGCTTTTCGTGAAGGGAACCAGATGCGCTTCCGGACGGCGACAACTCGTTAGGCCAAAACCGGCCAGGGCCATCGACGCGCCCATGTATTTCAAAAAGCTGCGCCGGGAAACGTCGTCACCTTCCATTTGCGCGGCGCCCGAAGGAAATTCGCGTTCGAGCCAGCCGCGGAATTCCGGCGTGTCGCTCAGCTCGCTCACACTGCGCCAATAGCGTTTGCCGGTCAGCGATTCGGATGGGTGTTCGAAAATTCGTTTCATCGATGGCACCCCTGGCAATTGAGCGGCGGTTTAACGTTCCAGCGTTCCTGCAAGGTTCGACCGATCTCCTGTTGCGTGAGCGTTTGTTTCTTCGAAAAATCTTCTTCTGCGTCTTTCGGCTGTCCGTACTTTGCGACGAATGTTGCCGGTTTCACATCGCCCGGTTTCCAATCGAGATTAAAAACCTGGTCGTCAGGCCGCAGGAAATTCTCGGGATGCCGATGACACTCCAAACACCACGCCATGCTGTGCGGTTTGGCGTGATACACCACCGCCATGTGGTTGACTTGCCCGTGACAACTCGCGCAGCTCACTCCACGATTCACATGGATCGAGTGATTAAAGTAAACGTAGTCGGGCGTGCGATGGAGTTGCACCCACTCGACCGGCTCACCCGATTTCCAACTCGCGCGCACCGGTTCCAGTTTCGGATTCTCCTTTTGCACCTGCGTGTGACAATTCATGCAGGTCTGCGTGTTTGGAATGTTCGAATGCGCCGCGACATCCACGAAGCTATGGCAATAACGGCAGTCCATCCCCAACTGCGAAACGTGAACGTCGTGCGGAAACGGCACAGGTTGGATCGGTTGATAACCGACGCGCGTATATTTCGGCGTGACGTAATACCACGTCGCCGCGGTCAATCCACAAACGGAGACGATCGAGCAAATGGTGAGTTTGAGCGGCAGCCAATTCGTCCATTTGGGAAAAAAATTCGCCATAACGAATCAGCGGACCGCTGCGGCAGCGGGCCAACATGGAAAAAATTGAGCGGCGCGATTAAACGAGTTCAAAAAGTCGGCAGGTTAAGGTTCGCTCGCACGTGTGCAGCGACGGGGCCAGTCTATAAATCGAAGCCACGATGGCAAAAGAAAATTCGTCGCGCATTTCCAATTCTTTTCGTAAAAAAACAGCGCCGGTTTTCACAATCGAACAGCCGGCAAAAGTGATAACGTCAAAACTTAGGCGGAGCGTCAATGTGAAAGCGCGTTTTCTTCAAGTCGGCAGCACTCTTGTTTTTATTTTTCTCTCTCATACTTCGCGCATCCATGCCGCGGAGGATGTCGATCTGGTTCTCCTGAACGGAAATATTTACACGGTGAATGAGCGGCAGCCGCACGCCGACGCGATCGCGGTGCGAAAAGATCGGACTGTTTTTGTCGGCACCAATAACGAAGCAAAAAAGTTGGCTGCGGAAAAAACACGCGTCATCGATCTGCACGGCGCGACGGTCGTTCCCGGAATGACGGATTCGCATTGCCACATCTTCGGCATCGGCGAACGCGAGATGATTTTGAATCTTGAAGGAACAAACACGCGCGCAGATTTTCTTACCAAAGTAAAAAAGCGCGTCGCGCAGATAACCGCGGACAAATGGATCACGGGTCGCGGTTGGATCGAAACTTTTTGGAAACCGGCAACATTTCCCACACGCCAGGAACTCGATAAAATCGCTCCGCACAATCCGGTTTTTCTCACGCGCGCCGATGGACACGCCGCAATCGCCAACAGCGCGGCGCTGCGAGTGGCGAAGATCGATCGCAACACGGCAAGTCCATTCGGTGGCGAAATTTTGAAAGACAAAACCGGTGAACCGACCGGCATGCTGCTCGACAACGCGCAGGATCTTGTCGAAAAAAATATTCCGAAACCGAGCGGGGCGGAACGCGACCAAGCGCTGTTGCTCGGCGTCCAACGCGAGATCGGGCTCGGCTGGTGCGAAATTCAAAACGCCGGCAGCGAACTTGCCGATCAGGCGGTCATGCGGCGCGCGTTCGAGGTGAACAAAATCAACCTGCGAATTTACAACGCAGCGTACGGGCCGGGCGAAGCGGCCAGGGCGTTGCTGAAAGATGGACCGACGCTTGACGCCTTCGATCACCACTTCACCCAGCGCACGATCAAAGTGATTTTCGACGGTGCGCTCGGTTCCCGCGGCGCGGCCTTGCTCGCGCCGTATTCGGACAAACCCGATACCTCCGGTTATCTCACGCAGAAACCTGAAGAGTTATCGCCGATGTTCGAAGAGGCATTGCGTCGCGGCATTCAAGTGGAGACGCACGCCATTGGCGATCGCGCGAACCGAACGATTCTCGATTTATACGAAAAAGCATTCGCGGCCGTTCCGCCTAACGAGCGAAAAATCCAAGCACCGCGCTGGCGCGTCGAGCACGCACAAATTTTAAGCGCACAAGATATCCCGCGCTTTGCCAAGCTGAATGTGATCGCGTCGATGCAACCATCCCACGCGATCAGCGATTTATTTTTCGCGCCGAGCCGTCTCGGAATGGAACGTCTCGCCGGCGCTTATGCCTGGAACAGTTTGCTCAAAACCGGCGCGATGATTTGCGGTGGTTCCGACGCGCCGGTCGAACGCGGCGAACCAATGATTGAGTTTTACGCCGCTGTCGCGCGCAAAAGCGTGAAAGGTTTCACAGGCGAAGGCTGGCATCCGGAACAGGCCGTTTCGCGCGAAGATGCGCTGAAGATGTTTACGCTCTGGCCTGCTTATGCCGCCTTCGAGGAAAGCGAGAAAGGTTCCATCGAACTAAACAAGCTGGCCGACTTCACCATCCTTTCGCAAGACATCATGAAAATCCCTGAGTCAAAAATTTTGCAGACTCATGCGGTAATGACCATTATCGGCGGCAAGATCGCGTTCGAAACGGGCCGATAGCGATTTTGCGGCGCTGACCCGCGTTTGGCCGGCATTTCCGAAGCCTTGTCCGCTCCAAAGGAAGGTTTGTCCGGCGTGGACAAAGCTTTGGGAGCCGCAACCAAAGGTTTGTTCGGCTTGGACAAACCTTCCTTTGCCTCGGACAAAGGTTTGTTTGCGCCGCCTAAAGGTTAATCTAAAACCGGTAAACCGTCTGGGAAACAGACATTTACGTCGTTTTCAGCGACTGAAGGCTCAAGTCTGGCCAACGGAAGCGAGCGGCGCGGCTAGGAATACAGATATTCGTCGTGGTACTCGCGCGCGGGCGCGAACTGCGCGGTGGGATCGCCCCCGGCTTCCGGATACTCGAAGATTTTGCCTTCGTAATTGCGGATGACGATCTTTTCGTTGTCGTGATACAGGATGTAACCGGGATTGATCGGTACCTTGCCGCCACCGCCCGGGGCGTCGATGACGAACTGTGGAACGCCGTACCCGGTGGTGTGACCGCGCAGGCCTTCGATAATTTCGATTCCTTTGGCCACGGATGTGCGCAGATGCGCCGAGCCGTTAATCAAGTCGCACTGGTATATATAATATGGCCGCACCCGGCACATGAGCAGTTTTTGCACGAGCGTTTTCATCGTCTCGAGATCGTCGTTTATGCCTTTGAGTAGGACGCTTTGATTGCCGAGCGGAATTCCGTGATTGGCCAGGCGCTCGAGCGCTTCTTTCACTTCGGTCGTCAGCTCGCGCGGATGATTGACGTGCACGCTCATCCAAAGCGGATGATATTTTTGCAGCATCGCACAAAGCGCGGGCGTAATGCGTTGTGGCAGGAAAATCGGCACGCGCGTGCCGATGCGCAGAAATTCGATGTGCGGAATCGCTCGCAGCCGGCTCAGGATTTTCTCCAGCTTATCGTCACTGAAAAGCAAGGCGTCGCCGCCGGAAAGCAGAACGTCACGCACTTCGGTGTGTTCTTCGAGATAACGAAATGCTTCCTCGAAATTCGTGTGCAGTTCCTGTTCGCCCACCCCGCTGACGACACGGCTGCGCGTGCAGTAACGGCAATAACTCGCGCAACGATCCGTGACCAAAAACAAAACGCGATCCGGATATCGATGCACCAAACCCGGAACCGGCATGTGCGAATCTTCCCCGCAGGGATCGGCCATGTCATAGGGCGAGGTCCAGCTTTCCTCGACCCGCGGAATGACCTGGCGCCGAATCGGACAATCCGGATTATCGCGCTCGATCAGATTAAAAAAATGCGGCGTGACCGCGAGCGCGAGTTTCGTTCCGGAAAGGATAACGCCGTTGCGCTCTTCGTCCGAAAGTTCGAGATGTTGTTCGAGTTGAGCGAGCGAAGTGACCCGATTCTTCAGCTGCCATTTCCAATCGTTCCAGAGTTCGGACGGGACGTCGGGCCAATAGCCCGGCACATGCGAGACGAACTCTTTTCCATCCTTTTTGCCGACGGCAAGAGTAACCATTTTCAATTGAGAACGGAAGGTTAAGACGGTTAACAATCGTGTCAACGAGGGCACTTCCGCGTGCGCGACGCACCTCGTTTGGCACAATTCGCCGCCGCCAATTTGCCCGGCACGGGTGCGCTCTCTACAATTGAACGGGCGCGCAGGCCGCCTGTCCAAAACCGAACTGATGCGTCGAATTTTTCTGCTGCTGTTTTTTGTCGTATGCGCTTCGTTTCGTGGCGCGCCGCTGACTACGCCCGCCCCGACCTCAACCGTTCCGGCCGCGGCGGCCGCTGCCGGCAAAGATGTCGTGCACCAGCTCAACAGTGCGTTTACCAAAGTTTTCGAGATCGTGGCCCCGAGCGTAGTCATCATCGAAGTGACGAAGAAAAGCGACGGCAGCGACGCTTCCTCGCTCGACGATCTGTTTTTCCAGAATCAACCGGACGAAAATAATCCGCACCCGAATCCCCGTGGGTTACCGCCGCTGCAAAGCGAAGGCTCGGGATTCATCATAAGGCAGGACGGCTTCATCTTTACGAACGATCACGTGCTCGACGCGGCGGATCGCATCGACGTGAAGTTACACGACGGCCGCGAATTCCAGGCAAAAATCATCGGGCGCGATGAGAAGACAGATATCGCGGTGATTAAGATCGAGGCGACCAATCTGCCGGTCGCGCATTTCGGCGATAGCGATCAGGTGCAGGTGGGACAATTTGCTTTCGCGATCGGGGCGCCGTTTAAGCTCGATTACACTTTTACCGCCGGCGTGATCAGCGGCAAAGGTCGGAGCAAATTGCTCGATAACGTCGGATATTCGATCTCGGATTATTTACAAACCGACGCGTCGATCAATCCCGGGAATAGCGGCGGTCCGCTTTGCGATATCGATGGGAAAGTCATCGGCATGAATACGCTGATCAACGGGCTCAATCGCGGCCTCGGTTTTGCCATTCCGAGCAATTTGGTCAACGAAGTTGGCGAGCAATTAGCCGCGGGCCACAAAATCGTTCGGCCGTGGCTGGGCATTCGCATCGAAACGCTGGGCGATGATTCTTCCATCCGCGATTTATTTAAGGGAATCGATCGCGGCGTCGTCGTGCGCACGATCGAGGCCGATGCGCCTGCTTATAAAAGCGACCTGCGCCCGTTCGATGTCATCACGCAGGTCGATGGCGTGGCGGTGGCGACGGACACGCAATTGCAGCGTGAGATTTTGAAAAAAAAGATCGGGCAAGCGGTCGAGCTGACGGTTTGGCGAAAAGGACAGACCATAAAAATTCCGGTGACGGCAGCGGAGTTACCCAATCAGGTGGCAGCCGCACCTAACGAGTCAAGTCCGGCGCCTGCACTAAAATCGGCAGACGCGAACAAGTTCGGTCTCCAGGTTCAGGAATTAACCAAGGAAGTGGCGAGCCGATTGAAACTGGACGTTCAACAGGGAGTGATCGTGACGGACGTGGAAGAAAATAGTATCGCCGCCGGGCAGGATGTTCAGCGCGAAGATGTGATCACGGAAGTGGATGGAAAACCGATTCCGACCGTGGCGTCCTTTCGCGACGCGCTGAACAAATCGGATCCGCGCCGCGGTATTTTGCTTTATCTCGATCGCAAAGGCGCCAAAACCTTCGCGGTCTTAAAGGCAAGTAGCTAGTCAGCTACAACGCTCTTCCCTCATGCCTTTAAAGGCATAAACAGTCATTCGCGCAGAAGCGCGAGAGTCGAAAATCGGAAGCCTGTCTTCGCGGGATTCGCGCTCAGACCGCGCGCTTACCCGAAACGAGCATGATAATTCCGCCCACGATACAAACGCCGCCTACGATGGGGCCGATCGGAACTGGATGTTCCTCGTGTTTGTTAATCTCCAGTGGGCCCAGTTTCGCCACGTTTTCTTTGGTGGTAAAGCTGGTGTAGCCGCCATACGCGAGCATGACGATGCCGATGACAACAAGAATGATTCCGGCTATTTTCATAAGTTTTAAATTACCCGCTCGACTAGAGGGCCCGTCTACCTTGGATCAGATTGATGATGAGGATCACAACCGCGATCACAAGCAGAATATGAATGAAGCCACCCATCGTGTAAGAGCTAACCAGGCCTAAGAGCCAGAGCACGAGTAGAATCACAAAGATTGTCCAGAGCATAGTATTCCTTGGGTTGTGGTTGGTTGGAGTTTCTTTGTCATCGTGTCCGGATAGCACGTTGCGCTTATCGATGTGCAACAATTTTGAAATTCCCAAACCTCCAGATATTTGCGGAATCTCGAACAAATTACTGGTAGCTCGACTAAAAACCGCATAGAACCGGTCTTCAATCTGGAAAATTCCAACGGTCATGTCTCGTCTTATCGTCATTTTGTTCGTCGCCGCGGCTCTTATTATTTCAGGTTGCGCTTTTAACGGCGTCGTCGTGGAAAAACGATTCCGGCCTCTTCCATTTCCTGACTCGCTCGGCATTGACGGCATTTACAATTTCCAGATCCGGGACAGCGCCGGCCAAGTCTATTCCCAAATGGTGACTTCCGAAGTTTTCGCAAGTTATCGAGTTGGCGATTATTTCAACGATCTGCAATCGCCACCCTCGCGCGAGGGTAAGGAGATGAACGGATTTCGACCAACTCCACGCGAAATGAATGAGGGGCCGTATCAACCGGTCAGGGTGATGCAAATTTCTCCGTCGGCGAAACATTCCGCGAAAGTCGCCTCCACTAAGCTTCGCCATCACCAAAGCCGCGCTTCGACGGTCGCGAAGTCCCATCATCGCGCGAAACACAGTTCCAAAATCGCCACGCATCGGCACCATGCAAAAAAGAGTGCAGCGGTAGCGAAGAAACATCGCGCCCGGCATCACACCCGGATCGCCAGTGCGAACTAGATGGTGCGCGATACAGGGTTCGAACCTGTGACCCCTACCGTGTCAAGGTAGTGCTCTACCACTGAGCTAACCGCGCGAGGATAGGGACAAATGACGAGTGCGCGGGAAAGAGTCAAGCGGAAGCGTGAACGCTTCGATATGCCATCCCCAACGACGATTCGTTAGGCTGCGAGTTTGACGGCGTCCCTGTGCCCGAGAATCCGAACCGTCTCTTTCAGCTGCTCGACTTTGAGCGGTTTCTTTAAAACCGTTACTGGACCCTTTGCCAAAATTCGATCGAGCATCTCACTGTCGGGATAACCGGTAATGATCACGATCGGGCAATCAGGCTGTTCTTCTTTTGCGGTGTCGTAAACGTCGTCCGCTGGACCGTCCGGCAATTTGAGATCGAGAAAAATAAGATCGAACTTTTGTTTCTCGAGCGCGACAAGCGCTTCCTTGACCGTGCCGACAACGACGCGACTGAAACCGATCTTCTTTAAGAAAATCTTGAAGAGACTTTGCAGGCTCGGGTCGTCGTCCACGACAAGAACAGTCGGTTGGCCCGACTTATCTTCCTTGAGGATATCTTTATCGAGAGAAGATTTTTTGATGCGCCAGCGACCACCGATTTGGATAGCTGGCAGCTGACCGCGCTGAACAAGGTAGTAAACGGTTGGGAGCGGTATCCTCAGATACTTGGCCGTTTCCTTGACCGTCAAGAGGTTGTGCATGGTGGAAGTCAGCAACTCGTATCAGATTCGGCAAGACATTTCGCTTGGGAGGAGCATTATAAATTTCAGAATCAATGTCAATGCTTTCCTCCTCGTTAGGTGGATAAAGATCATAGAAACTTCGCAAACCGATGCGCAAACGGCCTTATGGCAATGTTGCGGTGACTGAGATCGCGACTGGACAAGGTGAAGGCGGCGGTAGAAATTCGGCACTTCATGAGCGTTTTGTTCTTTAAGCGATTTCTGCAGCGTCCTTTCCAAATCGCTTCCATCATTCCCAGTTCCAAAGCCCTCGTCGAACGGGTGGCGGACAAGATGGATTTCGGTCGTGCTCGCGTCATTGCTGAGTACGGGCCAGGCGAAGGGGTGCATTCACGTGAGATCGCGCGGCGCATGCGGCCGGATGCGAAACTTCTCCTTTTCGAGCTAGACGGCGCTTTCTCGCGCGACCTGTCTCGCCAGTTTGCCAACGATCCGCGCGTATCGGTTATCCATGCCGACGCGTCCGCTCTTCCCGACGAACTAGCGCGTCGGCAAATCGGTCACTGCGACTACATCGTTTCGGGAATTCCTTTCAGCATTCTCGAGATCAATAAAAAGCGCGATCTCCTGCAAAAGACCCATGACGCGCTAAGGCCCGGCGGCACGTTTATCATCTATCAAGTGACCAACGAGCTGAAACAGCACGCGACTTTTTTTGACGAAACGGAATCGGAATATTTTCTGCAGAATATTCCCCCGATGTTCATCACCCTTTTTCACAAGGCGAACACGCGCAACGGGAGCGAGCATCCCATAATGCAGTCTGCTCCGCTCGCCGCCGCCCAAATAACTTCATGACGTCTGGCTCGATGCGGATCGAGAAGGATTCGATGGGCGAGATGTCCATCCCGGCGTCCGCTCTTTACGGCGCTTCGACGCAGCGGGCCGTGCTTAATTTCCCGATCAGCGGTTACCGTTTCAGCCGGCCTTTCATCCGCGCGCTCGGCTTGATTAAATGGGCGGCCGCGCAGGCGAATCATGATCTCGGTTTGCTCGATGCGCATCGCTCCGCTCTCATCGTGCAGGCGGCGGAAGAAGTGATTGAAGGCAAGCTCGACGAACATTTCCCGCTCGATATTTTCCAAACCGGTTCCGGCACGAGCACGAACACGAACGCGAACGAAGTAATCTCGAATCGCTGCTGTCAGCTCGAGAGCAAGCCGATCGGCGCGCGCGATCCGGTGCATCCGAACGATCACGTCAACATGGGGCAGTCGAGCAATGACGTGATTCCGTCAGCGATGCACATCAGCGCGGCGGAACAGTTAAAAGATTTCCTTGTCCCAGCACTCGAGGAATTGCGCGGCGAGCTTGAAAAAAAGGCAAAGGAATTTTGGGACATCATCAAAATAGGTCGCACCCATCTGATGGATGCGACACCTGTCCGGCTCGGCCAGGAGTTTAGCGGTTACGCACAACAGGTGCAGTACGCGAAGGATCGCGCCGAGCGCGCCATCGCTGTCTTGCAGGAACTAGCGCTGGGCGGAACCGCCGTGGGCACCGGTCTCAATCGCCACATTGATTTCCCCAAGAAAGTGATGACGCATTTGCGCCATCGAACTGGCATCGAGTTTCGCGAAGCCAGGAATCACTTTGAAGCGCAAGGAGCGAAGGATGCATTCGTAGAAGCGAGCGGCTTGCTTAAGACCATTGCAGTTAGTCTTTTCAAAATCGCGAATGATATTCGCTGGCTCGGAAGCGGACCACGTTGCGGCATCGCCGAGATTCGATTGCCGGAAACCCAGCCGGGCAGTTCGATCATGCCGGGAAAAGTGAATCCGGTGATGTGCGAAGCGATGATGATGGTCTGCGCGCAGGTCATCGGCAGCGACAGTTGCATCGCGTGGTCGGCCGCGAATGGAAATTTTGAACTCAACGTCATGATGCCGGTAATGGCGCATCATCTTCTCGAAAGCATCCGCATTCTGCGGAACGCCTGCGATGTCTTTGCCGAAAAATGCGTTGCTGGGATTGCTGCGAACGAAAAACGTTGCGCGGAATTGGTCGAGCTTTCCATGGCCATGGTGACCAGTCTCGCGCCGAAGATTGGTTACGATCGCGCCGCTGAAATCGCGAAGGAAAGCGCGCGCACCGGTAAAACGGTTCGCGAAATTTGCGTGGAGAAAAAGATTTTGCCTGAAAGCGAACTGAACGATGCGCTCGATCCCGTGAAAATGACCGAGCCCGGCGGAACCGGTTCCGGCGGTGGCTAGGGCTGCTGCTCTTCGCCTAACGAGTATGGTCGCCAACGTCAATGGCCCGCAATTTTCCGGCGGCGCAAACATCGCAATCAAGTGTCCGAGCCATACCTACGAGCAAACGGTTTCGTTCTATCGCGATACCCTCGGTCTGCCTTTGATCGAGGAAGAAGCGGATGGCTGCATTTTTCAATTCGGACCGAACCGGCTCTGGGTCGACCGGGTTCCGAACCTGAGTCATCCTAATATCTGGCTCGAACTGGAAACGAACGACACGGAAGCGGCGGCTTCCTATTTAAAAATAAATGGCGTTCCGCGCCGCGATGAAGTGGAACCGTTACGCGAGGATTTCGACGGCTTTTGGATTTCCGATCCGGCCGGCACAATTCATCTCGTGATCGGTCACGAGGAAGCATAGCGGACATTTTCATGGATCGAGAGGCGATCGTTTCGCAGTTCGATTTTCTCCTGCCGCTGGCCGCGAGTTGGGCGCACAAACAGGAACAACGCATGCTGCAGGTTGGCGTTCCCCTTTCGGAAGAAGAACTGGCGGATGCCAGGGCGATTGGTGTCGCAGAACCGCAACGCGTGCGTTTATTGCGGCTCGACCAGGTTCCCGTTCCCTCTCATCCGATGCTGAAAGCAGCGGCGGCGGCGATCCACTTTCTCACGCCGGCCACGCGTGGTCTCGCGCTGCGTTACGGGATTTTCGTGCGGAGCGATTGCTGGCGGGAACGAGCGCTGATCGCGCACGAACTCGTGCACGTCGCACAATACGAACGGCTCGGTGGGATGCTTCCGTTCCTGCGCCAATATCTTTTGCAATGCCTCACGGTCGGTTATCCGGAAGCGCCGTTGGAACAGGAAGCCATCCTGGTCGCGCAAAAAATTCTCGCCTAACGAGTCGATTTTTTTCGGTAATCGACCATCTCGGCGCGAACACTGCGCGCATCGACGCGCGTGAGGTTTTTCTCCATGAACGGCTTGAGTAGCGGGATGTGAGGAATTACACAGAGATGCTCCGCGATAAACCAGATCGGCTTTTCCGTCGTCATCCAATCGAGATGATCGAAACGGCCCAGATTCACCGGCCGCGAATAACGGCGTAAGGTTCGCTCGAAGCGCAGGTTGAAATAAATATTGAAGTAACTGAGCGCGAGCTCGCGCAATGTTCGGTGAACCGGTTCGCGATATCGGCAACCGGTGAAATTCGATTTCGCAATCGCGCCCCAATGCCCGCGCACTTTAAAGATCGCGATGACGTGATCGGTATCACGCTCCGCTTCCAAATCGAAAATGAGCGGCGGAAATCCGAGCACCCGCAATGCAGTTGCCGCAAAAATAGCGCCCTCAAAACAGGAACCGGTGCGATCACGCAAAACTTTTCGCGGCGAGCGCGCGGTGTAATCCAGGTTATAAGGCAATTCGTCCAGGAAACGCTGGATGCCAGCGGGTGTTTTGAGCGAGCGCAACTTCCGCAATTCCGCCTGCGTAAAACCAAAATCGCGCGTCATGTTTACGCGATGTTGCGACCAACAATAACTAGGTCGCGCTCCACGCCGTCGAGCTTCGCTACGCGCGGCAGCAGTCCCCAACGTTCGAAACCGACGTCCGCAAATAAGCGCAAGCTCGGTTCGTTATCGGCAAAGATGTGACCGATCAGCGCGGTGATCTCTAGCGATGGTGCGCGCGCAATCGCTTCGTTCAGAAAATTTCTCGCCACACCACATCGACGAAAATTTTCGTGCACGTAAACGCTCACTTCCGACGTGCTCGCATACGCGCAACGCGGCAGGAAGGATTGCAAACTCAGCCACGCCATTATCTGATCGCCATCGCTCATCACCCAGAGCGGATGATGATCGGCCGAATGTTCGCGGAACCAAGGCAGACGTTCCTCGACCGAGACGGGCGCCAAGGTCGCGCTCACCATTCGGCTCGGAATGGTGTCGTTAAAAATCTCGACGATGGCCGGAAGATCGGCCTTCGTCGCGTCGCGGATAATCATGCCGCGTAGGTTTGGAAAAAAATCTGCTCGAAGGTCGGTTGAAACGCGCGCCCGAACGTCTCGCCGATTTGAAAGCGCGGACTGATCTCGCGTTGATCGGCGCAATAAACTTCAACCTCGCGCCGGCCACATTTCTCGAGAAGCAATTGCACGGCGCCGGCCGCGAGCACGGGCGTGTTGCAATCGCGACTGAGATGACCAAGCACAACGCGCTCAATCTTTCCCGGCAACAACTGCTCGATTACGCCCGCCGCCGCAACGTTCGAAAGATGTCCGTGCCGCGATTGGATGCGTTGCTTCACCGGCCACGGGCGATGCGGATCATTCTGCAACATTTTTTCGTCATGATTCGTTTCGATGACGAGCGTTTGCACCTGGCGCAGACGTTCCACTAACATTTTGGTCGGATAGCCGAGATCGGTGATGAAGCCGAGCGCGCTTTTTCCGGCGTGAAAAGCGAACCCGACCGGATCGACCGCGTCGTGCGGAACGGGAAACGTTTGCACCGTAATGTCACAGATCGAAAACTCGGCGCCGGTATGAAAAAGGCGCCAGTTACGATGTGCGCCTAACGAGTCGCAACCATAACGAATCGCTTCGGCGGTGAGCGCGTTGCAATAAATCGGGATTTGATATTTGCGGCAGAGCACTTCCAAACCGCAGACATGATCGCCGTGTTCGTGCGTGAGAAGAACGCCATCGAGTTGTTCGATTCTAACGCCGCAAAGCTCGAGTCGCGTCAGGATTTGGCGCGCGCTTAATCCGCCGTCGATCAAGAGGCGGCAATGATCAGTCGAAACGAGCGCGCAATTCCCGGCGCTTCCGCTGCCGAGAATCGTGAGGCTGAACATTGCGCAATCTTTAATCGACTGCGATCGCAATCACAAATTGAAACGCAGTTATCAATCGCGGTCGCACAAGGCGCGCGGCGTTTCGACATTCATCAACGCGAGAATGCGCTCCTTCTTCGCGCCGTAATCGAGCGAGCGAAATCTACGAATTTCGTCCAACCGGCGCATGCCGTTGAGCGTATCGAGAAATTGGGTGTAGCTCGATGCCAGCTCCGTCGTTTCAAGATAACGGCCACGCAGGTTAGCATCGTGAAACGCACCGGGATTCTGGCGCGCGAAAAGATGAAAGCGCAACCAGCGACGATCGGTCCGCGAAACCTTTTGCGTCTTGCGAAAAAACGCGACGAACAAAAGGAGCACGAGATAAGTATCGACCTGCGCCTGAAGTTCGAGATTGCGCGCAAATTCCTCCGACTCGATTTCGCGCAGGCCCGTCTTGAACTGCAACGCCGCGTGCAAGGCGTGATTGATTTCTTCCACGAAGACGATGAGCGAACGGATGTTCGCATCATTGAGCGCGGCGCGCGGATCGTGTTGCTCGAGTTGTTCGATCAACCAGCGCGAATAATAAATGCCGACATAGAGCCGATCGTCGGCATGCCGCAAAAAAGTGCGGGCGAGTTCGCTTAGCTCGCGCGCGGACGCTCCGGCTACTTTGCTCAACTGCGCGCAACGGGCGCGATCGATCAAGCAATCTTCCAGATTGATTCCGACCTGGGCGTAGGTGCGTTCGAAAAGTTTTTGGATCTGACTGAAAAGCGTTTCGTTCACAACAACAGGGAAGCGTTTTCGTTTTCATCCAAGTTCAGCAATTGATCGGAGAGTTGATTGAGCGCGAGGCGAACATCGCGAAAGCGATCGGCCAATTCCTCGAAGACATCGTTCAGGTCGCAGCGGCGCGCGGTCGCGTGGGATGAGACCAGTTGATAATTGGTGCGACCCATCTGCTCGTAAAAACCGAGATCGGGCGCGCCGCGTAGGCTGCGCCGTTGCGTGTTCTCATGAAAAATTCCGCTGATAAAGAGCGAATAATTACCGACATGCGCCCGCAACAGAAACGCCTGCTCCGGTGTGGCGCGCGTCAGCGCGATCAACATATCGGAAATGTATTCGCGACCGCACGAGTCGTTCGCATGGGGAGAGGGCAAAAGATTCGCGCGCGAAAAAGTTTCGAGAAGCGAGCCGACGTAATCGCAAAGTTTACGATCGGTAAGGCCGGCCTGTTGCAGGACGTGACGGGCGAGCACGTAAAAATAAAATTGCGACGAGATGGCGAGGTGCCGTGCGTTTGAGAGAATCGCGTGAACGAGCTGCGGATGATCGAGGATACTGTCGCGCGCCTCGGAATCGCTGAGCAGATCGACAAGAGAAACGTGATCTTTTTGCGAACGCGCCAGCGTGCGCACAATGAAGTCAAAATCCGCTGCGGTAAACCGCTCCCTGCAATTCGCCCTGATCACCGAAATCGGATTATGAGCAACACAGATGCCAATGACAAGAACTTCCGTATCTACCACAGCAGCGGCCCGGGCTAATCAGTCGCCGATGAACAAGAATTTGTTAGGCCAGAAGCTGGCGGAAGGGGTGGGATTCGAACCCACGGTGAGTTTAACCCCACGCTCGATTTCGAGTCGAAGTGTTTTCCCTAGTAATCGGTTGCCGGTGTCCGATTGGTGTCCTATTTTGTGAGCCTTCCGACCGATGTCTTTCATCAAAGTGCCGACTACAAAACGAAAAGCCCCGCTTCATCCCGTTAAAGTAGATTCACAGAAACGAATCATTGGCCCGGGAAATCCCGCGAAGCCGCGTTGGTGGAGAGTTAATGTCGGGAAAAAATTTACCGGTACTAGCAAAAAACGCCGGTTCTTCGCGACCGAGAAAGAGGCGAAGGGCTTTATCGCGGAAACAATAGAAGCACGAAAAAAAAAGGGGCAATCCGCTTTTGATGTCCCGGCGAAGTTGGCTCACGAAGCAATGGCATTGGCCGCTCAGCTTGAGCCGCATGAGGCAAGTTTAACCGAAGCCGTAAATTTCTTTCTTCGTCATCACGGCAAAGGTCTTCGACTTACGATCAACGATTTAATCCCGGAATATCTGCGTACAAAAGCGAATGCAAAATATCGTCGCGCTCAGGCAATTTCGCTCCGCCTTTTCGCAAGACATTTTGGATCAAAGCCGATCAATTCGATATTCGCGCCCGCCATTGAGCAATGGTTTGGAACGAAAGGGTGGAAGCCTCTGAATCAGCGGAATTATATCCGTGATTTTTCGATGTTTTTCAATTGGGCTAAGCTGCACGATTATGTTTCCGACAATCCATTGCGGAAAGTAATTCGTCCGAGAATCCATCGCCACGCACCCGAAATTTTCACGGTCGAAGAAGTTCGAAAACTTCTGGAAACTGCGACAGCGCATCCCGAATTGGATCTTTTGCCCATGTATGCAATCGCGTTGTTTTCTGGAGTCAGAATCGAAGAGCTACGGCGAATGAAATGGGAGATGATTCACTGGAGCGAGGGCGAAATTCGTTTGCCGGCGGAGATCACCAAGACGCGCAATCCGCGAAACATTGAAATTTTTGACTCGCTCCGGGCTTGGATCGGAAGAAATCCTGTCAGCGAAGGAATGGTGGTTGCGTCGGTCAATCTGCGGCTGCGCCGGGAGAAACTGTTTTTATTGGCGGGCGTGATACGAAAACGCAATGCTCTGCGGCATTCTTTTGCATCGTATTACGCCGCTGCCCGGCGTGATCCCGGCGCGTTGCAGCTTTTACTCGGACAAGAAACCCCCTCGGTGCTTTTCAAACATTACATCACCGCCACAACGAGAAAAGACGCTGAAGCTTTTTTTAATGTAGTTCCGGTTAACCTTTCTCACCGAAACAAACTGAAGTAAAAAATCTCCACATGCAGAAATTGCCGTAGAACCCTAGCTGATACGTGACAGTATCCGCGGCAGCAGAATGGCAAATTATCGAACTGGAATTGACAACGTTTTTGGCCGTGCTATTTCTGCATCAGTCCATGGGCATTGACGGGGATCGGCTCCTTGCGAGTTGAGCGAAGTCCCTAACAGCCATGATCGGGAACCTGGCAGCTGGAGGGCTGACGGGTTGAGGACACCTCCTAACGGAGATGTCCTATGCTATTTGCCTGCGCACAATTCCTAAACCGTTGGACCCGCCACTACGGGTTACCGGGCTCTAGTTTCAGGGCTCGGACTCAGCGGACGAAGCGGAAATCTTTTCTCCATCGGTGGGGAGGTTCTCGTGCTTGAGCCCTTGGGCATCACAAAGGCTGATGCTTTCCGCATCACCGCAATGCCGAAAGTCGTGCAGCGGTGGCTCTTTCACGGCTGGGTGCAAGTCGTGCGTCCCGGGGGCCGGGGACGAAAGACCATCCTCGATTATCGAAGTGTGGTGGACGCCTTCGATCGTTTTAAACGCGGCGAACACCCCCCTCCCCTTCCTTCGGAAACATCGCAAAGCCACGATCAGCTCTGAAACAATCATGACCCCGCAAAATATAACGCTGACCAAGGCGGAAATTAATGAACAGCATGATAGGTGCTGCCGCGCATTTCTCGACGCTGGCATCGTACCTTTTAAGTGGCACCAGCTTTCCGAGGATGGCGTAGTAAAGCAAGAACTACGTCGACGGTCGGGCACTCATGATAACGGGCCGGGCCGGTTCGAATACATCCTCTCTAATGATTGGATCAGCTTGCCGCGCTGTGACAAAAAACGCTCGGAAAAAATTGCCAAGCAACTCCGCAGAGTGTGCGCAGAAAAAAACGACCTATGGACCGGCGTGGCCACTTTAGGCACTCGCTGTCTGGTGGATGACATCCGCCGTAAGCAACGCCTCCTAATGTCGAAAGTGCGGCAATTTTTTACCGAGCAGCGCCGTTTTCACCAAGCCAAACTGATCTTCTCGGTAGCACACATGTCCGTGAGGAATCGCAACACGAGATTGTTATACCAAGATGCCCAAAGGCGGCTCCTATATCACGTCCACGTTCATTTTTTGTTCTTCCCTCCACCACCGGGGCCCAAGTTTCAAAGATTCGAAACCCGGTTCAAAGATCGCTTTGGGGACGGGTCAGGCCTTGAACCGGTCAGAGACATGCACGCGACGGTTACTTACTTAACAGCAGTCCAAGATCGCAGCGACATTATTGTCCACAATGAATTTGTAGCTTGGCATGAACAAATCTCGCGTACGGCGCGCCTCCGCATTTATCGCGAATTCAATCCGGCGAAACCAATAAATTACCCGAAAAAAGCAGACAATTACTCAGGGTATTTCGGTCACATATCGCGGAAGCGGGAAAACATATTCTGTGGCAAGATATGGTGCGGCAATAAGCGATTTACTATTTGGGAAAACCTGAAGGAATCGGCCCGCATAGTTTACGAAAACGAAAGAGTAGTTCGCGAACCAGACCGATAGTCATATAAGTTCTCTGAATAGTAGGCTCGTTTGTAGCACTATTCCTCTCGTTTCTAAGTAGTTAATATGAGGCTCTCCTCCTCCGCCCACGTCGGAAGCGCGTTAGCGCGTGGACGGGGGGCGTCGCGGCGCTCTTGCGCCGCGTGTCATGTGTTAAACCCTCCGCGCAATTACCAGTCCGGAGTTACCTTTGGACTCAGCAGTTGGTTTAACCGTTAACTTCAATCGTCAGTCCGTCGCTAAAGTAGCTGCCAACCGGCTTAGGTATAACTCCGTTCTTGATCTATCGACGAAGCTTAACTGCCTGCTAGTGGAAAGAGGTCATCATAAATTACTGCAAGGCCCAAGCCTTTAGGTCGACACTAAAGTGAAGCTCACGAACAATTGTTCTATCAAACTGGAAAGATAAGCCTTGCTTACAATTCCATCTCCTCTTCGGTAATAACAGGCCTTTTTGGGATCACAACTGATCGTTAAATTGTCAAGTAACAACAGTTCGAAGGCCGTTAAGATCGCCTATCGTAGGGCTCATACCGTTTTGGTATTATTCTTCAAATGAATATCGTAGTGTGAGTGGTTATTTGTTGTGGAAACCGCTTGATCAAGAACAAATGGCCACGAATTAATACTATCATAGGTAATCCACACGACCACGACGGTCGAATCACCTCGGCAGGTAGACGGTAATTAGTTTTTATGACCTAAATTTTTTCAACGACATTGCGTTAGGCATACGACCTACAAGTGGACGAGTTCAAAGATCCCTGCGCGGTGTTAATAAAACGCGACTTGTTCCATGTGGAAAAGTGATTGTTTAGTCGCTGACTTTCACATTTGTTCAGTCGTTGTTCGTAGGTGCTTAACCATGCGCCGAGGGCATTCCTACTCTACGCTTTAGGTGCAAAGGAGTTAATATGAGGCTCCCCTCCTTCCGCCCGTCCGGAAAGCGCGCAGCGCGTGGACGGGGGGCATCGCGGCGCTCTTGCGCCGCGTATCATGTGCTACGGTTTCCTTAACCAAGCTCACGCTTAGACTCAGCTTCGCGCAATCATATCCCTTCGTCCCGAAAGGGAGAAGCTGGTCATAGCGCGCGTAATCTCTTTCGACCTCGTTGATGACATTCAATCACGGAAATAAGCGTGAGCTGTGGCGCTCGGTGAGTACATCGCGCGGTTAAATTCTCAGACCACTGCACTCGATTGAACCGCTCCCGTATCCTAACTCTTTTAGACAGACTATCGCGGGCTTAATAGTCTTAGTGCGGATAACCGGCCTAAAAGGACGTGACCGGGCCTAGCCATTGTTGCCATAAGAACCGCGTGCTTCGTAATATTTCGGCCTGCGCGAAACAATTTCGATGAATTTCAACTCTTCTCGCGCCGAACTTTGTTCTTTAGGAGCAGTGAAGTTAAACACAAAAACCGCGACGGTCCTTCGCACTGCGAAGGAGGCAACAAACTATGTGCAGCTCGAGCAAGCAATTCCGTTTGCCCAGCTGCACGAAACAATCAACCAAATCGTGGACGACTATGATCGAGCTACCGAGTGTTCTCGGGAGCGCAAGCGCATCCGTAGCTGGACCGCGCAAGGAGAAGAGCAATTACGGCGCGACTGGCGCAATGGACGGTGTGTGGGCGAACTGGCCGATCAATTCGATCGCGACCCAAAATCCGTGGAACATCGTCTCGTTGTCATGGGCGAACTCAATCGCGGCGCGATTCGACGGATGAATCCAGCAGCAGCTCGCGATCACGCAACTGGCAGCGACGGTGAGGTAAAGAAAGCAGCGTAAGTTATTCCAACACCGTGAGCGGCTGGCGCGGGGTTAACCCGCGCCAGCCGCCGCCCATATTCGAATATTAAACATCACCTTTTGCCTGAAAGGTTGCGTTGTCACCCGAGCGATCACTTAGTGGAATTACCCCATTGGGCCGACCGCGAAATTCCTAATCCGTATAACGAAAATGGATTCAACGATGCCGCAGTGGCGCGCATCGTTTGATGCATGCCAGCACCTACCCGGCGAGAAGCTACACATCAAAAAGTGAACGGTTATGCCTGCCCTGCTATCAGGCGCGCGTGAAGTAAATGCCCGTGATGCAAAGGAGGAATGTCTAACTATATCGCCTAAAAAGAGCATTCGTATTCGACTGTCCGGTATACAATCGATATCAGTCCGCGTTTTCACAAGAAAGTGTCGAAAAGGCCTTTCCGCGACCGTTTCGCAAAGAATGTCATAGCGTAATCCGATTATTTTCGCAGTTAGTTGGGAATCTCGACTATCTAAATGCTCGTTGGAAGCGCGTTAGGAAGGGCATTTTTACACAACTAATTCCTTGTTTTCTGCTTTGGTCAGTCACACCTGAATATGCGCCATCGCGTGACAGTATGTCATCCAGATGGGACGCTTGAACAGCGAATCCATCGTTCCTTTAAGGTAGCCGGGGTAGTCATTTGACAAATATGGCGGATCACATCGGAGAAAAGTTTAGGTCCGACTCGTGATTCCAATATGCAAGATTTAGTGGAAGAATCGCGCAAAGCACCGTGCCGCTGTCACTCGTTAGGCCCATTTACAATAAGCCGAAAGATCGGGCTATTCTGATTCGACATTCGCGCACGGTGTTTGGTATTTTAGGGTTGTGAAAAAGGAGGGGTGGTTTTGGCTAGCGGTTGGAATTGTAGTGATTATTGGCCTCATCGAGCGGGCAAGCGAGCCGTCCGGGGACCAGCATCGCGGCTATTTCAGGCCGCAATTGCCGAGTTCGCCAATCGGGATGGTCGGCACTGCAACGCCACGGCCCACCTATAGCGCGGGAGACGCGGTAGATGAAAACAGGATTACACTGGTCGAGCCGAGTGTTTCACCGTACGGGCAAAACGCGGTGGATGAAAACAAGATTACACTGATCGAGCCGAGTGTTTCACCGTTCCCCGCCGCCACGCCTACGACCTATCGCGTTGTGGAGGTCGCACAAGGCGACTATCTAAGTGTTCGGGTAGGCGCCGGTTCGCATTACCCGATAATTGAGCGCATTCCACCTAATACGACCGGTCTCCTCGTTGGCGCTGGTCAGCGCGTTAATGGCACAACGATTTGGAAGGAAATATCAGTCAATGGCCACCGGGGCTGGGTGAGTGCAGAGCACCTATCTCTAGAACATCTTTTAACCGATCCAACTGTAGCTGATCCGGTGCGATTGAAACTAGGCAACCGTTCGAGACTCGTGTATGCGCCACAACCAGCTTATCCTTACACAGCTCGTAAGAACCTAGTTACAGGCTCAGGGCGGTTTAAGGTAAGGTTCAATGCGGACGGCAAGGCGGAGCTGGTCGAAGTTGTTCAATCCCACAGGCAATGGACCTCTAGACTCGAACACAATCGACACGCTCTCTCAGTGGAGGGCGGTTCCTGGAGACAAATGGGAACTTGTAGTTCCAATCACCTACACAAATCCGACGCCTTGAGCCAGAGAAGCCCTGCATAAGCGAAGGCAATTGATGCATTTCGATACGTTTACAACGTTCCAAGTCATCAATTGTGATACCACCCTGCGCCAACCGGCTGATGGAAGGGTTTGATACCCCTGCTATAGCGAAGTAATGCGGAGGAAAAAAAACCGCCACATTCGCTGCGAAGCATGCAGGGTTCACAGTTTGGCATGTAGATATTCTTCCAATCAGAGATAGAGCGTCGCGCAAACGGCCAAAGCTCTTTTTCTAATACGCAGAGCTGATGATTGTAGATCATAACATTTATATGCGAAGTCGTTAGCTCTCGCACCGCTTGGCGAAGCTGAGGCTGGTAATCAACCGGATCAATCCATAAACCTTCAAGGTTTGTCTTAGTAAATCCCATCATCTCAAGTCCCATGAAGGCGACTTGATCGATGAAAGGAAGGTTTCGCGAGATGAAGCGGGCCGTTTGTGGTAGGCGCTCAAAGGTTTGCCGGTGGATTACAAAGCGAACTTCAATCTTCTGCTCACACCTGGCTAGGTTCATAATTCCTCGAACCGTTTCGTCGAACGCGCCCTTAGCCTGGACAACGAAATCATGTCTGCTCGCCACGTCCGAGTACAAAGGAATACCGATCATGAAATCGGGATGTCCGACACTCGCAACGTCACGCACCAACTTTAAGTCCGAAAACAAACGCCCGTTGCTTAACAAATGAAGGCTTGTCTTCGGTAGCCATTGTTTAGCGGAAGTAAGAACATCTAGAAACCTCTGTCCGAGCAGTGTCGGTTCCCCTCCTGTAATGCAAAGGTCGGAGGTATCGGCAGCCATCAAAGGTATAGCCTCTAAAATCTCTTCGATCAGGTAGGCGTCATCGATTTCCCGCGGAGGCTGAGAACACATAAGACAGCGGCTGTTACATCGCTCGGTGAAAAACAAAACGTTGTGCTTAGAATGTCGGCGATAAAGCACTCGGATTTCGCTCGCGCGAGGATTGATCCGTACGATGTCTCCGTCGCGCAAGTAAGCTAACGTCGGTGGGATACCAATTTCACTATCCCGCGCTACTCCGAGTCGCAACACGCATCTAAATCCATTTGGCAGTAGTGTTCGGTCACCGCGAATGAGCCTGGCCTCTTTTGCGCGGTCCGAGGAATTATCCGATTCTGCAATTCGCGCAATAAACGGTTCAGCGTCATACGATGCTGACAATTTTGCCGACAGATGCATCAAATCCAGCTCCTCAATACCGCCGCGCTGTGCGGGTCATCTTCTAACAGGCGAATTAGGTGGCGCATGACCTCCATGTTGCGTTTACAGAAGGCGCTGGTTGGACGATGCCCCACAATATCGCCCTGGGTTCGATGGTGAAAAACCGGATCGCTGCCGCAAAAAGGCAAGAGCGCACAATCGCAACAGCCCGGAAGACCTTCGAGCATGGTATCAAACACTGCCGGCAAAAGATCGTTATCTAAGAATAATTCTTCATAGCTATTTTCGACAGTGCCTAAACGAAAAGTCTTGTCGCCCATTTCCGCAAGCATACGGCCCTCGTCAGATGCATACACATCGCCATCGTAATTGTAAGCGAGCACACTTATTCCAATGCCAGAGGGTGATTGCAGATCGACATAGCCGGTCGCGTAGGGTGTGAGAATACGTTGTAGCAATAACGTGGAATAGACCTCTCTCATCCGCACGCCTCTATCGTTGAGCAGAATAATGTGTTGCAGTCCGCGTTTGAAGAACTCGATGAATTGGTCGGTTTCATAGCCGATACGCGTAGCGGTTTTGGCAGCGAAGCCATATGGACTGATGTAGCGGAGGAAAATAGATTCAAATCCCAACTTCACGTATTCATCGATAATAGCTTCCGGTTGTTGAAGACTCTCAGCTGTGGAAGTCATTAGCGCAGATACCGCATCTGAGCCTAAGTGATCCCGAATGCGTTGGATTCCAGCGACCGCTCGGCTATAACTATCACGATCTGGACGTGGTCGGTTTCTGTTATGGAGGTCTGCGGGGCCATCCAGCGAGGTCGAAAAGAAAACTCTGTTGTCAGTGCAGAAATCCAATATCTCATCGGTGAGCATTGAAAGATTCGACGCGATTACGAATTGAATATCACGGCCATCATTGCGTCGAGTGACCTCGTTAACGACGTGTCGGACCAACTCGAAATTAAGGAGTGGTTCTCCCCCTTGAAACTCAACCTTTAGGCATGGCGAGGGACTGCGAAACATGAGATCAATCGCGCGGTTCGCAATCTCTGGTGTCATGTCATAGGCAACGCGGTCCTGTGAAACGCGGGAGACTTGGCAATACTGACAAGAGTGGTCGCACCGCAGCGTGACCACGAACAAATGCAACGCGGTAAATTCGGATGTGCGAGCTTGCCGGCTCCGAAATTTTGCCGCTAGCAGGTCTTGGTAAACGGTCGAATCCGTATCGGCGAGGAAATGATTGGCTTTTAGGTCATCGTACAGGGTTGAGTGTGGAATGATTCGATGGTTAACGAGGTCGTCGAGTTGATCGCGGGCAAGGAGCTGATGATTGCCTGCCAAATTAGTTACGATGTAGCGGTCACTATCCAACCAAAGAAAGCGGATTGGTAGGAGGCTATACGAATTTGTCTGAAAACTGGTGAGGTCGCGAAAGCTTCTGTTCAAACCAGAAGTCATACACCCGATTGATTTGGTGGCAGTTCGGGAGTCAGAACAGTAGCCTCCAAAGGCAGACTTGCTAGACTCGTCCGAGAGAGTGCGTGTGCAAGCACAAGGTTCCGCACAGGTGCTGACTCGCGGTTGACAATTTCACGCAGTCGCTGATCCAATAACTCGTTGCAGAATTCACCCGCAACCGATTCCAATGACTTCTGCGGGTCCTTCGCCCGAAAACGCGCCTCAATAATCCGTCCGCTACGGTACTGAAGATGAATGTAACACCGGTCCGTAAACTTGTAGACAACCTTGAGGAGCGCCGACACGCTGTAAATTCCCAAATCGATTTCGGCCAAGAGACCGTCATCGTCGGCGTGCAAGAAAGTAGCGGTCAATCCGACGAACTTTACCGAATGATCGCATATCAGGAAAGAACGTAATTGAGTTTCGCCACAAACCATGACAATTTGCCTATAGTAATTCTCCCCATGCTTACGAGAACGAAAGTCTTACTGAGGAATTGGTCCTCGGTGTCTGCAGCTGCCGCTGCCCTCGTGGGTTTGAGTCGGCCATCAGTCGTCAAAGCCGATTTGCCTGAGATTGGCCTTTCAAAAGCCGCCGATGGAAATGATCCGTTGGAGCCGCTTATCTTAAAGCCCTCAGCGGTGAAACTGATTCCTGAATGGCGCTTCGCCGGTCACAGGTCTCACAGTTCGCATTCATCTCATTCTTCGCATTATTCCGGATCTAGCGGATATCCGACCTATTCTACTCCACAGCCTCGGCCTTCATATCCAAGCCCAACACCGGATACGTCGTTCGGCATCGCGGCCACGCCTTTACCCGTATATCCGAGGAGTTATCCGACTAAGACGCCCACGCAAGTCGCGCCGGCAGAAAACACAACGCGCATTGAGCTAACGAACAGCACCGCGATGTTCGGAACGATCCTTACGAAATCCGCTTCCGGTATTACTTTCAAGACGTTAGATGGCAGTGTCTATAAGATTGGACGAAATTTGCTCACTAATCAGACAATCACGGCGCTCGGTTTGCCTGATAAACAATCCGCGACTTCGACACTGAGCACGCCGACACCTTCGACAACGACTACAACAGATGATGCGGCAAGTTTGCGTCAAAAAAATGCGGATTTGGAACAAACGATCACGGCGCTTCGCAATGACAATGCGCAGATTCGAGAGCAGCTTCGTGCGCTAAGTGGAAAGTCATCAACTGCGGTTCCAAATTCACCGACAGCAACACAACGGCCGCCTGTTAACTCGAATTCTACTAATCTGGATCAATCCCAAGCTTACTGGATTAGCTCCACCGGAAAGAGACACAATAAGAATTGTCGTTACTACGGCACCGGCCGCGGGCGTCCGTGCGGACCGAATGATGGAGTGCCATGCAAAATCTGTGGTGGCTAGTTGTCCTCTGGCTCCTCACGCCTCCTTGTCTTGCCGAGCAATTCCGAATCGTCACCTGGAACCTTAATTGGTTTCCGGGAAAGAATCAGGCTCCCACTTTGGCACAACGCGCATTGCACATGTCAGAAGCGCGGGAGGCGCTGCTCAACCTCAAGCCCGATTTTCTCTGCCTTCAGGAGGTTCGTGATTATGATTCGGTTCGACAATTGATCGAAGTATTGCCGCGATTTCAGGTCCACGTTGTTTCTCGTTTTATAGAACCGATAGGAAATATTATTGGAATCCAGCAGGCTGCGATCTGTGGAAACATCGCCGCGGAATCTGCTTGGTCTGAAAGCTGGAAGCGCGGTAAAGCCGTCGATCCGCCGCGCGGCTTCGCGTTCAGCGCGACCCGTACTGGCGGCGGAAACTATCTCCTCCTTTATAGCGTTCATTTCAAAAGCAATTTAGGATCGATCTCGGATGATATAGCCAAGCGCGAAGAAGCGTCTCGGCAACTTTTGGGCCATGAAGCTGAGATGGAGAAAACCTATTCCAGAATTGGAAAAGTTGCCGTAGTAGTCGGTGGCGATTTTAATACTACGCCTGACGATCCCCGATTCGAATCTGAGCAGACATTCGTTGATCTAAAGAAGGCTTTTCTATGGTCTTGGGCAGATATCCTACCGATGGATCGGATCACTATTCAGGGTCATGGTCGATATCCAGACGCAACGTTTGACGGATTTTTCGTCAAGAATTGCAAGATCGTCTCAGTGAATGTGATCGACACAGGCGAAACGAGCGATCATCGAGCTGTCCGAATGATCGTGTTAGTTCCGTGAGTTCGTCCGCTGTAGCGCCACCGCAACTCTTGAGCGCACTCAAAGTTTAGCAACTAAAACTCTTGCCGACAAAGTTTAGGGCTAAACTCTGATCTATGAATTCAGCGACCTATTGTCCCGACCTCTAAGGTGATTCCCGAAACTCCGAGAGCCTGTGCTGCACCAGCGGGCGGTTCTTTTGCTTACTCTCTCTTGGCTGCGCGGTCGCCTTCTTTTATTGCTTCCGCTTCGCTCATGTATTTGCCTTTTTTCGTTTTGCCGTAATAGCGCGAGCCTTCCTTATGATAGACATGGCTATCAATGTTGACCCAAACCTGGCCGTTGCCGCCTCCCGGCGCGGGAGTAGCGTTGCTCGTATTCTCAGGAGCAGATTGACCGGCGACGGCGGTGGGAGCAGGAGCTGGAGTTGCTGCGACCGGTGTGGAAGTCGGTTTTGTTTTTAAGAATCGGCCAAGTATCGAGCGCGGCGTGGCTGTCGCAGTCGGTACAGGACTGGCGGCAACGGGAGCGGCTTCAGTTTTCTTTTTGTGCGATCGCTTTGGAGCGGGCGACTCGGAGGGCGATGTCGCCGCGGCTGGCGAAGGACTTGCGGGGGCCGTAGTAGTTTCCGCTTTCTTGCGCGACCGCTTCGGAGCGGGCGACGCAGAAGGTGCTGCGGCCGGTGAAGGACTGGCGACGGCGGTGGTCTCCGCTTTTTTGCGCGACCGTTTCTTCGGCTCGGGCGTGGCGGCAGTGGATGAAGCAGCGGCTGTTTCTGAAGAGGCAGGCGAAGCTTCGGTTTTCGCTGTGGCTTTCTTATGACTGCGATGTTGTTTCGCAGGCGACGCGGAGGCTCCCGGTGTGGGCGATTGCGCGTGGGTAAAAGCAACGCTGCTAAAAGCAAAAACGGCAGCGATGAATAGTTGTGTAAGACGCATAGGGAGATGGTATGGGGCGCACGAAGGAGTGAAAAGAAAAAAATCAGTGGGAGGAACCGCAGTTCGAGACGCTTCTAGATTCTCTCGTGGCGCTCCGCTGTCCTGAACCTAAAAGACGGCCAAAGAGTGCTCCTCATAGAGCAATCCCCTTACCGCACGCTTCAAGATTGGGAGCTAGGCAATCGCACTTCGCGCGGATTCGCGTTGACGGCAATAAAGCAGCGTTTGAAAAGAAGCTGACAGGCCCCAGTTTTAGCGCTCGCTATTACTGCGTTCCAGTCCCAAGGTGGATGCACTATGAAAACCCTCAGGCTAACTTTGTTCGGTTTTTTCCTTTCGGTTTCGCTGTTTTTAAGCGCGGCTGCGATTGTCCCTGTCCCGCAACCAAATGAAATACATCAGCTTCAATCGACGCGCATCGGTGCTATCTGTAATGATGGTACCCAAAGCAGTGCCACCGGAAGTGGAGCATGTTCACATCATGGCGGCGTGAGTTGTTGGATGTATTCGGATGGGACGTGCCACTAACGTTTGGGTGGCAGTTGCCACCGCATGTTAGCCTTAAGGCGTCGCATAATGCCGAGAGATTTCCGGCGAATCATGTCCAGTGATGTCTTGCACAATCGCTAGACTAACTCCGGCGTTTTTCATTAAGCTCGTAGCCGTATGGCGTAGGCTGTGAAACGAAAGCGGATTCGTGCGACGTTTTACGCTGCGCCCCGCAACGTTGGAGCTATACCTAATAGCTCGCTAGGGACTCGCTGCTGCAGTCTCAGAGTTCTTCCATTCTTCCGTGAAAGATCGTGTGAATTTTGATGCTATACCCATTTGATAATGAGGAATTACTTTGCTTCTAATGTCTGCAATCCTCGTGGGACTCTTTAAGTCTTTCTTGTAGTCAAAGTCGTCGCCTTCCTCTTGTCGGCGGCGCTTCAAATCGGCATCAACGATATTCATTAATGCTACGACAATTGGCTCGATCGAGCGCTTGAGGCGATCCCGACCCTTGACTTCGCCAACATAGTCGGAAGGACGTTGACAAAACTTCAGTCCATCTCCTTTGTCGAGCTCTAGCGCCTGTCTTAACAGATAGTGAAACAGGAATCGACTGAGTGAATAGAAAGCAAATGGTCGGTCGTCCATCTTCGACCGATTTGCTAGAATAATTTGATCAATATCCCAAAGGGCGACTAAGCGATCCGCATGAACTTCAGGGCGACCAAAAATCGCGGCGTGTAGGTCCTCAAATAACCGATAGTGTTGGTGCGCGCTATACGGTTCTCCTTCATCAAATGACAGAAGTATCCGCGCCATAACATCATTTTCGATCACTTTCGCCTGAGGCCATTCAGGATGTTCTCCGCGAGCGATACGGTAGAAGACCTCGTTGGGATATTTTTTATGAACCTCCGACTGAAGACGTGTCTGCAGTGGATTGTTAGACTGAAGATCACGGCCGGTTATGCCATTTTGTCGATTGGTATGATCGGTAATCTTCAAGGCTAACTGACTCTTCGGAGAGACGTTGATAAACTTAGTTAGTATTCGCAGTTCGGGAGTGATACTTGAGTCGTTATGGTAAAGGACACTTAGACTCTGGCAGCCGTTTACGACTGCGTATCCGGAGATTGTGATGTTTTTCTTGTCGAACGATAGGTTCTCCGTGAGCACAGTCAGACCATTGTGAAAGGCCGGGAAATATTTGTGTTCGGAAGGCTCTTCGAGGCTTTTGTTAATGGCTTTGTTTACTGGTGATCTCTTGAGTTGGTATCTCAGATTCCAAGCAAATAACTCCTGATTGGCTATTCCGTCCATTTTGACAAGCTCGGAGGCCGCAACCGGAGCCATAATCATTTCTAGATTCGCTTCTATTTTATGTTGCAAGACACTAACTGTGGAAACATCGAAGGTAATGGAGCTCGCTATAGGCTCTGTCTTATCAATCGGAAGAAACTGCCGCTCCAGTTCCACCTTATCGAACACGACCAAATTCGGAGAAATATGCATTAGGTCATGCGCATCTCTGTTGCATGTCCTATTAGTAATGAAAGTGCCTCTGACTTCATAGCCTTCTTCAATCTTCTTGTCGATCTCCCAGCGACTTATCAGCTTCTTTAGGTTTGTGCTTGTTGTTGTTGCCCCGATGTGACGCACATCACTCGGAGTCTGTAACTGCGTTAACGTTCCCAAAAACTCTTTCAAGTCGACATCTCCAAGGTCCTTAGGCGTTGGCGCAGAGCGTAGCCAAACTTGAAATACGTTAATCTGCTGAAATAGCTCACTGACGTAAATTCCGTCAATTCCCTTATCTTTAGTGTGATCACAAATCGCATCATCCACGTCTGTGTCTTCAAGGCGGTAAAAGTTTTGAAGGAACCATGCCAAGAAGGCATTGCTCTCAGTTCGCCCCCGCGCGGCGTAATCTCCGAAAAGGTTGAGGATCGCTGGGTAGGATAGGTCGAGAACAGGCATCTGATGAGCGAATCGCCGGTCCCATTGCGCGTCAAGCTATCATTTCAGTTTGAGCTCATTGCGTGTCGTGCTGGGAGTGCAAATTTAAAAGAAACCCCAGATGCGGAACGTGCACGGCGACAAAGGAGCAGCAATCCGCATCCAAGCCAACGCCGATTCCTTGTGCCGACATATAAAGTCGCACGGCTACGAAATCGTTCCAGGAAACGTGACCTATGGCGGAATGCCCTGTGCCTATCGGAACGAAGCGCGGCCGTATTGGAGCATAGCGGAGCCGACAGAATCAGCCCGCCTTTTTTCTTCCAGAGACGAAATGGTTTCATTTGGGAACAGGAGTTCCGGGTCATCACACCTTCAAAAAAGCCATTCAGCGCCAGGTGGCTCCAGGGGTATGATACAGTCGATCAAGGCGTCTCCACTGGTGCCATTGGATGTCGGAATCGAGCGAGAGCTCCGTTCCCGGTTTGGTAGTCACTTGTTTACGTAGGACTGATTTCAGACGGCCGCCTCTTTGTGTGCACTTTTGGCGTCCTCAGCACGCATGTAGTCCACTTCCTCGCGCAGATACTGGAATCGCATTAGGTGGTCTTGGAAAACGATCCACCTTCCGTCCGGGCTGAGGAAGCTTGCGCAGAGCAGGCTTGGTGGCCTGTGGCTCGTCACGGAGATCCACCAGTGCATCCCCGCGACGACCAGTCGATAGCCCGAGTGGATGAAACATTATTCAAACCGTTATCGTCGTCGCAACTTACTGCCGGTGCCGTATTCCGTTCGGCCGGACCGGATCGAACGTAGGACTAACAACAAATAGAAGAAATAGTTCTGCTTGCGAGTCATAATCAGCGGCCTACAATCGCCGCAGCCATTTGTGGCCGCATTACTCTCTGTAATTGCAAAATGTCCCCGCTGAGAATCGAACTCAGATTTAAGGTTTAGGAAACCCTTGTGACCTGATTTCGATAATGGTGCGATGCGTGAGAAGTTTAGGGCTAAACTTTTTCAACTGTGGTTGCTCCGCAACAGTTTTATCCTGCCCTCTAAAGTGAACCCGGTAAATTCCGAGAGCACGCTTGAATAGCGAAGCCCATCATCCCTTTAAGGTAGCCGGGGTAGTCATGCGAGCTTCTGCTAACAAGCCGATTTTGTAGATAGAAGCTTCAGAACATCGGGAATAGCATCGATCGCTTGCCGTTTGGCGCTCGCTTCAATCGTTGTGTAATGCCGAGAGATTTCCGGCGAATCATGTCCAATGATGTCTTGCACAATCGCTGGACTAACTCCGGCGTTTTTAGGAGCCACCCCCATTCACTGAAAGAGCTACGAAAACCGAAATCGCACGCTGTGTTGTAACTGAGGCGTGCTGCAACTTCGCGACTTCAGCCGCCCAGTTTCAGCGTTAATGAAGAACTTTGATCCCGCTCACGGGGTGAATCTCCTCGCAAGTGGCGCGCCAAATCTGTTTACCGTCCGGATTCGTATTCGCCGCGTTTGGTTCGTGGATTAGATCATAAAAAAGCCAGCCACTGATCATCACGCGCTTATGTAATATTTGTTTTTTAAGCATTGCGGTGGAGGGCAAATGATAACGTCGGCGGCTGCGGGGCGTGACTTCAACAACAACATGCTTGCTCGCGTCATTGGCATCTGCGGGATCTGCGACTAGCGCAATGTGGGTATCTCTGTTCGCTGGTTGGCTCGCACCACAATTACAAGTTTCCATTCCACCTGGTTTCACCAGGGCCACATACCCTACGATGGATGCCGCTTCGGTATTTTCAAAACGCGCGCCATTGGCGAGTGCCTCAAGCGTGATGCGCGTATTGACGGTGCTCGACGCCACGGAACGATTCTTGAATGGATTAAGGGCATATTCTTGCGAGCCAGGTTTCGCACTGCCGTGTAGGCCGCAGGGCGCCGCATGCAATACCGTGGTAAAGAATAGTGAGAGAATTGTGAATGCAGATTTCATACAACTTCTGGCGGATTGACGGATGGTCCCCTTTCAGAGGTTATCTCCACTAGTTACTACGACTTTTATCGGGTGAAGTTCTCAAAAAAGTTGAACTTGACCCCTTTTTTCTTCATTTTTTTTCTCGGCCTGATTATTACTAAAGCTGAGAATGCACTATGAGCTTCCTGACGATTGGCTGCCTACCGCGGAGAATATCAATGCGTTACCAGAGCCCATCCGTCGGTTCGTCCACAAGTTAGAGACCCGTTGCGATCCAGCCGGAGACAGTCGCGAGTTAACGATCGCGCGAGACACAATTCGACAACTTGAAGCCAAGCTAGCGGGCCGGTGATTGATGCAAAAGATGCCCGCACCGCTACGTTTCAGTTGCGCCAATGGAATGCAAAGCGGTGGACAAAATCCCTGACGGCTCCGAGTTTCGAAATAAAAAAGGAAACGCCACTCAGTCAACGAGCTATTGTCTTTCGTTCGCGACACGAGTCTGCGAATCATGACCCTCGCGGCAATGCTTTTGCTCAGCCCCACGCCGCACTCGCCGCACTATCCGCTGGAATTCAGATTTCCAAAAATCCATTCGTTGGACAGTCCCGGCGTCTGGCGCAAGACGACCGCGTGCGATCGCGATCGAAAAAAATTTCTCTGCCGGCATTTGACTAGAACAAACCACGCAGGTCGAACGATGTCGCCGCACGTCGGTGAGATTGATGGCGATCCTATCGCTGAAAATCCGATGTCGGATTTGGTGTTACACTTGCCTAACGAGCATCTCGCCAGGACTGGGCGAGATGATCGCAATTTGGGACGAATTAGGCCCGTCTGTGGAGGTCAAGAAGCTACTGGCAACTGAACGCTAAAATTGGCAAGCCTTCGGCAGCGAACCTAAAAGGTAATCGTTGAATTGGGGCCCGCAGCGGCCATCAATTTGCACGTGAACCTGCGAGTTCTACAAGCCGCCTTCAAATCCTGGAGCTACGCGGACATCAAAGAGATCACAAACTGCTTCGACCCGCATTACACGATCCCTGTGTTGACGAATGGCCACTCGACTTCGACGACGTTTGGCCAGACAAGCGAGAGCCCGGAGGGCGACTAAATTCCCGAAGCTCTTTCGGTGCGCGACAAAAATGATTTACGTATGAGGTAAATCGGATATTGAATCGCCCAGAGATGCTGATATCTTTTCGAAACAACAAGCTGCAGAAGCTTGCCGAGCAAGAGAAGGAAAGGGTCAAAAAACTCGGACCTATATGTGCGGAGAAATTTCAGCAGCGAATCTCAGAATTAACGGCGGCCAGATGCCTCGAGGATCTGCGGAACCATCATCCTGCTCGGATTCATGAATTGAGCGGCAATTTCCAAGGATCACTTTCAGCGGATTTGAAACATCCGTTGAGATTGATCTTCGAGCCGGCAGCCGACTCGCCGCACAAGGAGGACGGTGGGCTTGACTGGACGGCAGTAACCGAAATCGAAATCACTAACATCGAAGACACACATGGTTAAGGCAAAAGAACAAGTATTCACTCCAGATATGGTGACGCCTCCGGGCGACACACTCCGCGAGATAATCGATCAGGTCGGCATGACCCAGGTCGAGCTGGCGGAGAGAACGGGTTTAGACAAGAAGACGATCAACCTGATCGTCCAAGGCAAGGCACCAGTCACACAAGAGACTGCGCTGGCCTTTGAGAAAGTGCTTGGACTTCCAGCGCGTCTTTGGATGGCGCTTGAAACGCAATTCGCAGAGCAACAGGCCCGCAGCCAGCAAAAGCAACATCAGTCGAAATGTAGTGTATGGGCCAAGCGTTTTCCTTACGCAGAAATGTGCAAATGGAATTGGGTCGCGGAGGCGGCGTCCGATGAAGCGCGGTGTCAGAATCTTCTCCGATTTTTCGGCGTGGCCGCCCCGGAAAATTTTGAGTCAGTTTATGGTGATTTGCGCGTGAATTATCGCAGATCGCCAAAATTTCATCACAAAAAAGAACTCGTGGCAGCTTGGTTGCGCGCTGGTGAACTCGAAGCGCAAAAGACTGAAACCGCTCCAGAGTTTAACGAGCAACTTTTTGTCAAGAATCTGAGCAAGATACGAGAACTCACCGTGCTCGAGGAGCCAAATGGGATCGTGGCCAAAATTAAAGCTTTGAGCGGTGAAGCCGGTGTTATCTTCGTGATGGTGCCGGAACTACCAGGCCAGGGCATCAGCGGCGTGATGCGCTGGCTCAACAAACGCCCACTGATTCAGCAATGCCTGCGATTTCGCACTAACGACCAATTCTGGTTCACCTTTTTCCACGAAGGCCAGCACGTTCTTCAAAAGTGCAAGAAGGCAATGTTTGTCGAAGGCGAAGGAGTCAGCGAACAGCACGAAGACTGTGAGCGCGACGCGAACGAGTTTGCGGGGGAGTTCCTCATTCCAACGGAGAGGTACGAACAGTTCTGCAGCACCAAGCCTCAACCAGCCTCGCAGGACATTCGCGCCTTTGCGCGCGCGCTCGGAATCCATCCAGCAATCGTGGTGGGGCGGCTGCAACGCGATAAAATCCTGGGTTGGAGTCATCCAGCGAAGAATTTAAAGGTGAAATATTGCTGGGCCGCAAATGAGTAATCGAGGCTGCAATTGTGCAACCATTCATCCACGATAGATCGATCCACCGAATTGTACACCTTTGATTGCGGTCCCTCCGACCGTTGTGGACCGGGGTATTGCACTCATGCAAGATGAAGGCGAGACCTGACCTTAGCAGCGATGGTTGCTTCCTCACCTCGATCTTCAACATTGGCCGAGGCCTGGGTGGAAAAGATGAGCGAATGATCCTAGCTCGCGCACTTGAAACCCGAATCAATCGTTCCGAAAGTCTGATTACGCCGGCGCGCTTAGGTTTTGATACGGTAACTCAATTTGCGGGTGAGTTCGCAAAAGAAATGACAGCGCTCCGTCTAAGGCCCCCGACATTTGAAGACTTTGTGGTCGTCAACCGGGCTAGGGGCTACCAAAGCCGGATTCTGGGCAAGCTCTGCCACCTGTTCGTCAGAAGCTTTAAGCCGGTCCAAGATGACTTTCTGGCTATTGCTATAAGTCAACTACAAGAGCTTAACCGTCCGCAAGTGGCCGACTCGATCCTTGTTCTCAATCCGGCTGCAGTAGCTCCAAACCTACTAAATGGTCGTGGTCAGGAGGTAACGACGCCAGTCAGCTTCGGAAAACCACGTAAAGCGCACAGCTTGCGGATCCTCAAAACTGATGGAAGAACTGTCGAATTTGTCGATGACATGTACGTGTCCTATTCGGGACCCGGGCCAAGTCGACTGTGGAGTTTTTTGACCGAAGTCGAAGTGAAAACTCCTGCGGCGGCGCGAGGGTTTACCAAACAAATCGGAATGTCCCAGTTCCGGGTCGGCGCGGAGGACGTTAAGGAAATCCAGATGGTGGTCGAAGGATTTCGCCGGGTAGTGCGAGTCACGCCTGAGGGCCTAATATTTAGCGGGCGCGCAACCGTGCGGCACGCTGTCACGTTACTCGGCCGCCGCGAGTGGGATAAGTTACAGGCAGAACAACAGCTTCGACTCACCGATCTGCTAAAGACCGGCGACCAAGATGAGCTCTATAAGCACGCGGGCTTCAGATATCAAAGCACGTCCCGAGGCTATGGTGAAAGCTTCTGCCGGATCACCTTGCCCATCCCTATTGTGTACTTTGAACCCTTACTGCACGCCATCTGGCCAGCCGCCTCGTCACTGCGATAAAGCTAGACTACTGGTTTTGCGACCCGCAGTTCGCAAATTTAAGCCTATTTGGGTCTCTTCGAGAGGTGATTGGAGTTGTGTTCGAGACTCAAGCTCGACGAAGCCGTGGTCGAGCTAACTATTCTGACTGGCTATTAGGCTTTGACCACCGGGGCCCAAGGCTGAAGCCTGGGCGTGTCTTAATCATTTTCACTCCTCAGCGAGGTTGGCGGGTAACGGCATTACTACAGATATCGGAAAAGACAAAGACTGTGACCCGAATAGCCTCAATGGTTGTAGAAGAACTGGCGAAACTCTTAAAGGATGAAACGGATATCGTTGTCTTAGCATTTGAAAAGCTGACAGAGCGATTACTTGGTCGGCAATATTTTTATCTTCAACCCGAATACGTTAAACCCATTTTGAAGGAAGGCTTGCCAAGCCAGCAAGAGGCCACGCATCGCCCAAGATAATCTGCTCAAGGCTGGTCGTATCGAGTTTAGAAATCTCGACGAAATTAAGGAATGAAGTGGATTTGAACTGTTGAAGCCTCCGCAAGAATACGGGATCCTGCAATCTCGTATTCACATCAATCACCACGTTAAGAGGACAATCACCCCTCGTCACCGGCTATTGACGTAATGAACCCCGCAACCTTGGCTCGGTAAATTCGACAGAAAATGATGAGTTCGACTACGTCTACGCGGCGTTCCCCTGATTCACATTTCGAAACGAAAGACTGCGGTCGGTGTAACCGTCGCGCCGCTTGAACCTGAGTTAGTCCGGCGGCTTCTCGAGTCTTTCGCAAGGCCTGGAGAAAGCGAATGTAGGCAGCAGACCGTTTCGGCTTCGATCGACCACTCTGGCGCATGAATCGAAATTCGATTTGTCACCGTGTTATCCCAAAATAGGATATTGACTCCTGCCTGCCGAAAAGCTTTCATTGAGTTGATTTTTTTTAGTTCAGTGTCATGAGCGATAGCAGCAGTTCAAAACTCAACGCTAACTCTTACGTCGGTCTGATCATTGCCGCCGCAGGTTTGTTTTATGTTTTTAAAGATGATCTTTCAGGTTATTTGGGCCTTACCCTCTCAACACACAGTCTGACCTACAGTGTCTCTGGCTCAAGTGATGTTGCCAACGTCACTTATGGGAATGAAACGGGCGGCTTCGAAGAGGAAGAAGTGCACTTGCCATGGTCGAAGACATTTACCGCTAAAAACGGTTGGATTTTTTATCTCTTAGCGCAGAACCCACACGAAAGCGGTGCAATCAGTGCCCGCGCTGATGCCGACGGAAACCTTGTTAAACAGTCAAGCTCTAAGGGTGCATTTGTGAGCGCTCAAGTGACTGGACTATGCTGTGAACCCGCCGACGATCAAACTCCGAGCGACCCTTTTAAGTCCGAGGCCACAGCGAGCCCGACTGCTTCTGTTCATCATACAATACAATCGGAAGGCTATTCCACAGCTGATCCGGGAACTAGTTCCGGCGCACAGTGTGCCTTGGAGTACGTCCGCCTCATGACAGCTCAGCATTATGACGAAGCCTTAAAAATGTTGCTGCCAGAAAACGCACCGAATGCCGATAATGCTTATAGAGACATTTACACCGGGACGGTTGCTCCCGCTTTAGACGCAACGGATTTCAGGGTCGTGGACGGGGAGACCGGTCCACTTGAACCCACGAGCGCTGCGATAGCGAATGGTATTACCGGAATGGAAACGCATTACGTTCATTTCATTTATAAGCAAAAGAGAAGTGGCCTGTGGGAGGATGAGGCCTATCACCTGATCGTAACGAAGTTCAATGGAAAATGGTTCGTCCAAGGTTGCAACTAGGAATGACCAATTTCTATAAAAATGGCGTGAAACGCGCTAAGACAAATGAACCCATTTTCGCAGGCCTTTTAGGATACTTGATAGGACGTCGCGAGCGTGACGGCGATGAATCCAATAGCGAGAAAGCGATTATCGCGCTTTTTGCCCTAGCCTTAGCGGCCGTTTTCGGAGCCGGACTCTGGGGTATGATCGAGCTAGGGGGGTGGAAATGGGGTCCCTTGATCGCGGGCGTCGTCCTCTTCTGCGTCTGGTTCCTCTTTACCGAGAAGCCGGTCGGAACCATTTTATTCTTGTTCTTTGTGCTCCCCGCCTCGATCGCCGTAACCGTAAGATTTACTTTTGGTTTTCCTGCTTTTCTCTCTCAGAATGTCGCGATCACAGTCGTATGGCTTATTATCGGGTCCATCTTCCTTCTTGTGCCGCGCGCAGTGAGAGACAACTAGGAGCTTTGGCGAAACTCCTAGCGCGCGCCCGGTATAACGAAACGTCACCTTTTGCCTAAAGGGTTGCGTTTTACCCACCGGCTAATGGCTCATCTCCAGGAGGGAAGCCGGCACCACTTTGATTTTTGAGTCGCACACCAAAACTCGCTCAGTTCCTTCGCGCAAAACAATCCGCGCTCGCCTTAATCGCTTCAAACCCAGGTTCGTCCTCGCCTTCCTCAATAATCAAGCGGTGTAAGGCCCGGATTAAGTTATGGTGGACCCGGGAGTAAACCCCGGCCGGACCCCGCTCCAGGTAACCGGCGGAAGAAAGCTCTTCGTGACTTGTTTCTATCGCCACCATTACTTTCAAAAATAAGTTCATGCGCTCCCGCGCCATTTCCGGACAATCCTCGTAACGCAAAGAAAATAATACCTTGGTTAGGAGGACAACATTTCTGGGCGTCACGCTCAGCAATAAAGCCGAGCGCGTGGCGAAGAGATGATAGTCTTCCAGGAATTCATCGACCGGGTAGTTGGGGAACCGCATTGCCACAATAGTTTGTCAGAGTACCGTCAAGTCACACAGCGGGCAGGAAAACTTGTAGGGGCCCCACTAGGATGATCTGACCAGTGACTCTTTGACAAAATAAGATCAGCTATCGTTGGCGAGGGCAATTTTTTCCCATGCCATTTTCACGCGCGATGCAAGAGCCGGATTTGTATCTGCAAAGTCTGCGATCAGTCTTTCCACAATCTCTCGCTTCCGTCTTTCGAAAAACACTCGTAACGGAACTCCATTAATCTCTGTCACGCCGGAGGCGGCAGCTACTACCTGGAGTATTTCGAGCGAAGCATCGTCGTGAGCTAGCTGCCCGAACCTGCTCAGATGCTCCCAAACAAAATCATCTCGGTCATTCTTGTCATCCTCGTTCATAACTCACGGATTTGCCGCTCCAATTCCGAAGTTACGGCAGGATCGTAGTGTATACCAGCCACTTGATACGGGATACTGAGTATGTCCAGTAAGCAGCTACCAAATATTTAACCATGGTGCCATCAACCTTGGCCTCTCGGAAAGTGTCGGTTGAAGCTCGCTAGGCGATTTTCCTTATTACTCTCTAACTCGCAGTTGCTGCCCCGCTCGCACTAGCAAGGTTGCCCGAGCCCAATCGGAGAGGTTTTGATCCTTATCGGAAGCGGCCCTTTCCAAAAGCTTTCGTTCCTTTGAGCTGAATCGTACGCCCACGATGCGATTTCTCTTCGCATCATTTAGTAACTTTGGTCGACCTAGCGTTATTTTCATTGCAAGGAAATCTTGATCGCCGCTCTTTTTTTGTTCAACAAAAAAGGATCGCCACAGCGTGTTTAAGGCAAGCGGTTCTCGACTTAGATTCCACGAGGCTAACGATTCAGTAACAAAGTCCAGCAGTTTTTCTTTCACTTCGCATGACGGACTGATAGCCTTCTGTTTGGAGCAACGCTATTAAATGAAGGCGGAAGTCGCGAGCACACTGAGAAGAATTGTCCTGAATGATTCTAGCGAGGACTATATTGTCCGGCGCACAGTCTTTGAGCCGACAATAGCCCGTTTAAGATTTGCCCTGGATTCCGATAACAGTCTTTCGTCGGATGATGGATCGATTACGGCGGCGATCATTGGTCAAATTAATGGCGCAGTCGCTTTCACGTTGTCACTGGATGGAATTCCCGTGACAGCGTGTTGCGCATGTTGGCTAGCACAAGCTAGCGAAACATGGTGGGAACGTGTTGCGGAGGATTTGTTTTTTCGAATGACCGAAGTCAGCAATCATCTCGACATTGACTCGCACTATCTGGAGCCATCCACCGTTCCTTGGCTTACTGTCACTTTCTGCGGTCCTGGTCACAACATGACGGATGAGCAGATGAATCAGATGGTATCGCTCGAACGTTGTCTCGTTTGGGCGCTCATCGATAAGACTAAGGGGGATTACGTCCCTTGAGCTTCGGCGCAAGACCAGTGATCTACCATTAGTTCCGAACGATTGCCTTTCGCCCGGTTAAATCGACAGGATGGCCGCGTCCACTTTGCCCGAATCGAATGATAAATAACGTAAGGTCGAAGTTATCGTCGTATGATGCATGGCAGCCTGCGTCGCGATCAGGTCACAATCTAAGGCCAGGTAAACCTTCTGGCAGTAGGTCTTTCTCATTGAGTGGCAGCCGGTATTTCCTTTTAACCCGGCGGTGCGGTACGCTGCTTTTAGAAGGCGCCAAACGGTGCTTCGATTGAGCGCTCGAAACTGACCTGTTAGAGGATCGCGCTTGGTGCTCCGAAAAAGAGGCGAAGAAACTGGAATGTTTGCGCAGTGGTTCTTAATATAAAGTTCAAGTGACGCGGCCGCGAGCGGATGCATCGGGAGGGAAAAGCCGTAGCGCTTTCCTTTGGTGGTGGAACGTCGGACCTGGATACGTTCCAGTATCCCCTCATCCCAGACATCTTGAATCCGTAGACCCAGAAGCTCTCGACAACGCAGTCCACTCTTTAACCCTAGAATAAAAAACGCCCGGTTGCGATCACCATGGCGACCACAAAGACAATTGGTTACTAAAACTACTTCTTGCTCGGTCAAAGGGCGACAACCTCGCATGATTACTTATTTGCCGGCGTTGGTCGTATTTCTTCGTGCTCAAGCATTTGCTTATTGATCTTTCTTCCAGGCTTTAACAAAGGCTGTTTGCTGGTCCGTTTCGGGCGAAGACAAAAACAAGCCGCACTTCCATCGCAGTTCCGCCAAGGTCGCTAAAGGATCCTCGCTCTTCCCATGTCGCCGTAGCCAGCAACCGACGACCGTGCCAGTGCGGCCACGCCCAGCTATACAAGAAAGATAAACCGTCAGTCCCCGGCTTAGTTCCCGATCGATCGTATCAAGGATCAAGCGCATTTGGCCGATCCGGGGGGTTTCACCGTTTGGAATAGGGAAGAAGTGTTGCTGCCAATGGCTCGCGTCCGAAAAATCCTCTAGTAAGTGCCGAGTTCTAAACAACTCATCGCGACCTAACAGACTAACAATGCAATTAACGCCACGCTCAGTCAGTGCCGCAATGCGCTCCTGACTTTGCGTTTCGCTCGGAGTTAAAAAACAAGGGCCGGCCAGAAAATTATCCTCGACCCGGTAGGTTCCTTCAAAGGGAAGTTGGCTGACCTCTGCCAGATCCACCTTTAGTTCGCGCAGTGTGGCTGGCCAACCCTCATGCACAATTTCAAAGACACTTACTCCTAAATCCGCAGCAACCCTGATCGCGTCGTTGAGACATCCAAAATGGCGCGCCATTTCCAGGTTCTGATCGTCGGCCAACTCCCCTTTAACCTCCGGAACAAAGGAATAGAAACTTTCATCGCCTCGTCCGATAATATATTGTTTCTTCAGATAGGTCTCTCGTTTTTTAGCCATAGGTTTTATTTAGATCGAAGTGTTAGTTAAGGACTTCTCTTATTCTGCAAATTCTCCCTGAGCGTTGAAATAGACAGTCACGTTGGGGCTAGAGCGCAGCTCAAAGCCGATGACTCTTCCAAAGGGCCCTTCAAACTGGTAGCGCGCTCTGGTTTTTAAGAGCTCCTTAACTAGGGTCATTTGTTCTTTTAGTGGCGCTCCCACCAATTCGAGAGGCAAGTTCATTTCCAGGAAGTAACTGTAGTCGACTGGTAAAATGGGTTGAGGGACGCGGCGCGTATGATGCACAACGAGTTTTGGACGAAAACGTGAAGGCGACATGAAAAAAATCCCGCGTGCTGGTTAATTCGTTCGCCCTGGTCATTATTACGTTGTCATGGGCACCTAAGAGAGTGACTGGGCAAAATAAAAAGCCGGCCCGCATCAGCGAGTCGGCTTTCCAACCTTCCCAATCAATAAAGAGGCTTACTGTTCGCGAAAGGGTCTATCTACCCCCCTCACGCACATCGAGGAAATTCCTTTCCCCAAGGCACCGTAAGCGCTCTTCTTGCTCCGGTTGCCGGCCAAGCTCTTTTTCAAGCTTAGCTACTCTTGATGCTTAAAGTAACGATAGCACGTGAAGGGCTTGCGGTCAAGTAAGAGGAGGCTGTTACAACCGCGATGGATCGGGAACTAAAACGAGCTCAATAAAACGCAACTCTTGGAGCAAAACGTGGTGTTTCCTTGTGCTGCTCTCAAGCGCCCAATCAACGTTGAACAGCCAGAATTTTCCGTTTCTCTACCCGGCTAAGCCCGGTCAGAAGCGCCAGACTTACACTTGCCACGGGCTAAGGACCCCGAGTCAACATTTAAAGGCGGCAATCCGTATTTGCCGTCAAGTGTCTGATCCGTGCGATAACGCTTAACCTATAGCGGCGGGAAATTTGCACGACTTTTTGCGCCACGATCTGGTCGTCGCGACTCGCGAGTTTCCATTGCGCTTGAGCATACACAGTGGACGCAATGGTGTAACGCCCGGCGGGGGATTCTGCTCCGGACGGGAGCGGTCGATGTTCCTTCCGGTTCACACCAAAGGGTTCGGAACGCGCACGCGCAAGGCGCCGACGCAAAGCCGGTACTGTAACGGCGCCGACATCATTTCCACTTCGCCATCGAGCGATACCGGAACAAATGGGGGCTCGATTTCCAGGCGTGCTTCGCGCGCACAAACCATTTCGAAATCGTGTGTTTCTTCCGCCTTTCTGCGAAGCATCCTGAAGCCGAAACGCAAAATGCCGGTCGGGCTCAGCGGCTTGGGCAAATAGATTGCGAGGTTGTGCGCGTCGATACACTCACGGCCGCGAAGATGGAAGTAATCGAGTTCTTCCGGATTGTTGCAGACAAAGACGAATCGGCTGCGAAATACTTGCTCTCCGCCATTAGTCGTTAGGTAGATCGTCATAATGTTGCCCCAGCGCATGAGCGCAGTTGCCCCGCTGATAAGCGCGATGAGCCGGCTTCGTCCGAAACGGCGAAACATTTTCTCGCGGTGTCGTAGGGCGAGCGGATAAAGGCCCACGCTGGATCTGCTCAGAAAAGTGCGGCCGTTTACTTCGCCGACATTAATCTCCGCTGTCCGCCCGTTCACCACAGTTTGAACCGCCGCTCCAAGTTCGAGCGGAATGTTAAGTCGCTTGGCGAACAAATTGAATGTCCCGAGAGGAAGCACGCCGAGAATCTTGCCGGTTCCAGTCAACGCCGCCGCAATCGCATCGATTGTTCCGTCGCCGCCCGCTGCGACGATTATTTCGGCGTCGCTCCGCACAGCCTCCTTTGCTAACGAAGCGATCTCACCACCGTTCCGGGCAACAAGTAATCGTGTAGAGATGCTCTGCGACTGAAACAATTCGGCGATTTGAGCTTCGGTCTCCTCTCCGTGACGACCAGCTCCACGGTTCAGAATCACGAGCGTCCGCGCCTTGAGGGGTTGCACCTCCGCATTCACAACGGCAGAGCGCTAAGGCGACGTCGCCGCCTCAACAAAGTAGGTTGCGGGGTCCTGACGATAAAAGCGCGCCAGCTCCCGGTATAACTCCGGCTGCTTCGCACGAAGCGCGGCGGGACGCTCGAAAAATGCCTCTGTCGCGACCGCGAAGAATTCCGCGGGATTGGTCGCGCCATAGGTGTCGAGAACAGTTGGCGTTCCCGCCTGATCTGCAGCACGCAAGGCTTCGAACTCACGACTCATGACTCTCGCCCAAGACAGGTATTCTGTGCGAGTGGCGAGTGCTGGCGCGCCGTCCGTTTCAGAATCTTCGAAGTCGAGTTGATGCGCGAACTCATGCAGGACCAGGTTCATCCCATCGGCCGGATCGGCCGCACCTCGTTTCGCTTCGTCCCATGCGAGGACGAGCGATCCCATTCTCCGGCCAGTGTGACCAAGCCGGCTGTCCTCGCCCCGTTCCCAAATATTATTACCGAGATAGCGTTCCTCGTCGGCGATATAGACTGATGGGTAAACGAGGATCGTCACCAACTCTGGATAGTAATCTGTTTCACGATGCAAGAGGAGAAGACAAGCCTGCGCGGCGATCGTGAGTCGGATTTCGTCGGTAAGTTCAAGGCCGCCGCAGCCTTCGAAATGTTTCTCATCAAGGAACACTTGAATGTGCCCGAGAAGCTCCGCCTGATCCGTGACTGGAAGTCGCCGAAAGATCGGGACGTTGCGCGCGATAATAGATTTCCATGTTGCAGGAAATGATCGGGCACGCAGGCTCTGGCGACGCCGGCGCTTGAAAGCAGCGAAAATCATGTCGGCACTGTCATGCACCAACAGTTGAAATCACCAGGGAAAGCAAAAGCCGCGGACACACTTGGATTAGTAGTGATTCTCGTGTGGAATCGGGCATTGCCTATGACTCTTATTCAATCGAAACGATAGCATTTCATTATATGCCGAAAGACAAAGCACGGCCCGAGGAAGGCGCAGCTCGACCGGATGCCAATGGGATCAGTGAAGCTGAGATTGATCAGAACCTGATGGGGACATTTCCGGCAAGCGATCCGCCATCTTGGACGCTCGGTGTTGAACGCCTGGAGAAGCCGGCCAGTGATTACCCGAGGGAATAGCGTTAGTATTGGCGACAATAAATCGCGTGTCTCAAAGTTAAGCGCCGATTGTTTCCATTTGTGAGGAATACTTGCCCTGAACGGCGAAGCTGCATTGCCAGCGATCCGGCGTTCGCTTCGAGGCAGGTCCGAGTCGGAATGTGTTCTCCAATCGTAATCACCGCCCGCCATTTGGTGAAGCGCGCCCCGAGTTCCCGATACTCGTCGAGTCGTTCGCGGAGTCCATCAATTCC